>PBAL01000029.1 GCA_002715965.1 Verrucomicrobiales bacterium
TCAAAGGGTACGAACCCGCGGTGGATTCCATGGAAATGGTCGATGCCTACCACGGTGTGGTGCAGATGGATCAACTTAACGACAAGACCGCCATCGCGCTAAAAACCGCCGAAGGCGATGATTTCGATCTCGTTACCATAGCGCTCCCATGATCGCACTGGCGGCAGCCGCGGTCATTGTCTTCGAAAGCACGACAAATAATCCGGCCCTGCCACAGGTCGTTGTTCGCAGCGCACCTGAGCAGGGTCAATTGACACTTCACCTGCGAGCGCCCGGGAAACTCGGACCACCGATCTTTGCGGACATCAGGCGAAGCCACGGCAAGCTCATCCTCACTCCCCGATTCAACCTGAGTCGCGGCAAGACCTACCGCGCCATTCTTTCGATTCCAGACCGCCCTCAGGTTGTCGCGGACTACACCGTGCCCCGGCGCGAAGGCTTGAAGTCACCTGAAATCGTTGCCATCTGGCCGACGACAAAAACTGTCCCCGCCAATCTGCTGAAATTCTACCTCCACTTCAGCAAACCGATGCGTGAAGGCCGCGAGATCTTCGACCAGATACACATCGTGGAATCCAATGGCAAACGAGTCCACTCCCCCTGGCGCCGACAGGAACTGTGGTCCGAAGATGCCCGCCGGCTAACTCTTTGGATCCACCCCGGCCGCATTAAACAAGGCGTCAACCTCCGCGAACGCTTCGGCCCCGTGCTCATGCCTGGTCACTCCTACAAGCTCGTCCTGGATCCAAGCATTCGCTGCGCCGACGGACTCCCCTTGGGCAAATCACACATGCATGAATTTCGAGCCGTAAGCGAAGACAAACAAAAGCCACTCCCCCAAGCATGGACCTTGGAAGCCCCCGCAACCAATTCCCGCGAACCCCTCCAAATCAAATTTCACGAACCCATTGACCGGGCCATGGTCGAAAGACATTTCGACCTCCACGCACCGAACGGAAACCGCATTCAATTTACCGCGGAAACAAGATCAGGCGACGCCGTCAGCCTTCTCACACCCAAATCCCCCTGGGTCTCCGGCAATCATATCTTGAAAGTGAGTCAGTATTTCGAAGACCTCGCCGGCAACACCCGCCTCCGAATCTTCGACCGTGATCTTACGAAACCTTCTGGCACAAAGGGAGAAGCCACCCGCTACTTTGCTCCCGTGCCACGTTGATACCCTGAAATGCCGTCCTCCTTTGCGGCGCGCGCTTGCGGTTTGCCGAATGCAGCCAAATCTCCGTTCAGCATCTTGACCAGTTCCTGCGGTGCTACGGTTGCCGAGTGCTTCGTAAAGCCTACGATATCCACGAAGAGGATTGAAACCTCGTCACAGGTATCAGCGATCGTTTCTTCACCTGCCTTCATGACTGGTGGAAGACAACGGTTTTCTGGTTCATCACGTGTTCACAATTCCGCTGGCATCGCCCGGGTCAAGGGCTAAGACTCGATGCCATGCCCGGCGTCGAGCACAACGCGACCACAGCTAGTCAGAAGGCGTTCGAAATCAACATGGACAACGCCCGTTACGGGACGTTCTCCGAGATTGGCGCCGGACAGGAAGTTGCCCGCTGGTTTTTTCGCGTCGGAGGTGCAGCTGGCACCGTTGCGAAATCGATCTCCGCGTACGACATGGAGGTGAGCGACGCAATCTACGGCGAGTGCAAACGCTACGTCAGTCGCCAACGACTCCTTCAAATGCTCGAGAGAGAGTTCTCGCTGCTGCAAGAACGCCTTGGCAATTCCCGCGGAGAACAAAGCCATTTCTTTTCCTTTGCCGACACCGTTGCCGCCAAGAGTTATCGTCGAAAGAACGACGCTCACGGTTGGCTCGGTGTAAGGTTCCAACACAAGACGGGAGCAAAAGCTTCACAGATCATCATCCACACGCGCCTCCTTGATCCCGAAAACGTACAGCAACAGGAGGCCCTTGGGATCATCGGCGTGAACCTCGTCTACGGGGCGCTCTATCAGTGGAAGGATCCTGCCGCGGTCATCAAAGGACTCCGCGATGACTTGAATCGCGAACGGGTGGAGATCGACATGATCGAATTCAGCGGGGCTGTGTTCAAGAAGACCGACAACCGATTGATGGCCCTGCAACTCGTGCAACAAGGCCACACCTCTGCCGCCATGTTTCTGGCCAATGGCAAGGTCGTTCAACCCGCGGAGGTCCTCTACAAGAAATGCATTCTCGTCGAACGCGGCAGCTTCCGGCCCGTGACCAATGCGACCATCGATCTGCTTGAGAGCGCAACCGCCATGTTCGTTCAGGAACCCCAGGTACAGGACAAAGACATCGAGGTGCTCACCGAGATGACGCTGAACAATCTCACCACCGGCAACACCATCGATCACATCGATTTCCTCCAGCGCGTCGACATTCTCGGGGCGCTTGGGAAGAACGTCCTTATCTCCAACTTCGGGGAATTCCATCGACTGGCCGCCTACCTGTTCCGATACACGAAGAACATGATCGGCATCAGCATCGGCATTCCCACCCTTAACGAGATCTTCAACGAGGAATATTACACCAACCTCGATGGAGGCATCCTTGAGAGCTTCGGTCGCCTGTTCAAAAACGAGCTGAGGCTCTACGTCTATCCTTGGAAACACCCCAAGACCGACACCCTCGTCACGGCCGGCAATTTTCGCGTGGAATCCCATCTCCGCCACCTGTACGCCTACCTTGCCGAAAACCACTACATCCAGGGCATCCGCGGCTACAACGAGGACTGTCTCCCGATCTTTCCCCGCAAGATTCTCGAACTGATCTCCAATGGCGAATCCGGCTGGGAAGAAATGGTTCCACCTAAAGTCGCTGAGATCATCAAGGAAAGGAAGTTGTTCAATTACGATGCGGAATGAAGCGACGCGTTCTTATGAACCGCTGGTTTACGCTCTTCTTAGCTAACGGGAGGGCGATGGGGCGTTTCACGGGCCGTGCAGACGCCTTCCGGCAGATGAGCGATTCCCACACAGACTCTCGCTATTTCCGTCTTTATAAGCGTTCATTAGCGTCAATTAGCGTTTTTTCAACAACCCAAAAACCATTTGCCCCAAAACGCGCCAATAAGGCAAAGTCCCGCGCCTATGGAAAACGTAGTGACAGGCCCGGTTTATGTGGTGCAGGACAATATCGACACGGATCAGATCATCCCTGCCGAGTTCCTGAACCTCATTCCGACCATTCCCGAGGAATACGAGAAGCTCGGGAGCTACGCCCTGTGGGGACTGCCCAATTCCCTCTACGAGACCCGCTATGTCGAAGAGGGCCAGGTCGACAGCAGGTATCCGATCATATTGGCCGGCCGAAACTTCGGCTGTGGCAGTTCCCGCGAGCATGCCCCTATCGCGCTGGGATCGGCCGAATGCAAAATCGTTCTCGCCGAAGGGTTCGCCCGCATCTTCTTCCGCAACTGCGTCGCCACCGGCGAAGTTTATCCCTGCGAAATAACCGAACGCCTTTGCGACAAACTCAAGACCGGAGACGAAATCAGCGTGAACCTCGAAGAATCCAAGATCACCATCACCGCCACCGGTGAAGAAATCTCCTTCAAGCCTCTGGGCGATGTAAAACCGGTGGTCGACGCAGGAGGCATTTTCAAATACGCCCGCGAAAACGGAATGATCCCCGCCTAGCGGCCGTAGAATCGGGCGTGAGCCTGATCAAATCAGTCTGATCAGTTTCAGAAGACCGGTCTTCTTCGTTTCCATACAAAACCGTTGCAATCACCCCGCTCATCTGTAAATTCCTGCGCCCGTTAGTCCGATGGTGTAATGGTAGCACAGGGCTCTTTGACAGCTCTAGTCATGGTTCGAATCCATGTCGGACTGCTCCCTCCCCAAGTTCTCAATCCTTGTCTTCATCGGACCTCTGACCACGGATGGGACCATGCCTTCCCTGTTCGAATCGTCACCTGCCATCCTCAGGCTCCATTAGCAGGGCCCGCATTCCCAGCCATGCGCCGCAAATGATCACCAATGACGAGAATCCAACCGTCACCGGGTTGACCGGCTTGTCTGCACCCCAGATCAGAAAACAACCGAACAATACCAAGGCTACATCAGCCGCAAATAATCCCGATCGCAATCCCGGACTTCCGGTCAATGGTGGTGCCGGTTCCTTCGGTTCGGGCCGCATTCTCTTGCTCACAGCATAGGCTCGGCCTTCCGGTGTGCTCCGGTTTGAACGGGCCGCTGGAACCCCGGTTCCTTGCTTGCAGGCACGGATCTTGGTCCCGGCGCTGAGGCTGGGATATCACGGTTCGGTTTCTTTGGAGCCACCTCCGGTTTGCGGGTCGTCTCCGGAAACTGCTGTTGGAACAATCGCGGTGACCGAACGGACGCGTTTTTTTTGCCGTTCAGCTCCAAGCGCTCCTCTGAACGAGGCTTTCGCACCGGCCGATAGGACGGCGTCTTGGTGGGCAGAGCGGATTGAGTCCTCGTTTCGATCGGTGCCGTGATTACCGGTTGAAGCTTTGCTGGATTGGACTCCGCGGTGGTTTCAGCGAACTCAGATAACTCTTGTTGGGTTGATTCCTCGCCCCTTGTTCCTTTCAAGATCGAGGCCAATCCGGGAGTTACGCGGGTGCGCTTCGCTTGGAACGAAGACAGCAAATCGTCTGGCTTTTTTCGCCATCGCTGCCGGACATCAATTTGCCCAATCCGCGACCCAGAATGGGTTTTTCCACGCCGAAATCCTGCGAATATAAGCGTGCTCGGGCAACAAAAAGTGCTTCAGGTCGCCTCCGAGTGTTCCCTACGCGTCTCATCGCCTCCCCCCTCCCTTGCCAAGTTCATCACCCTCAACAATACTCCCCCGCGTGAGTTTGACCGTCACTCAACTGACCGACCAATTGATCGCCTCCTACGCCAAGGTGGGCGGGATCAATCACCTCGACGGCACGAACCTCCCTTCCAAGACCGCGATCCAATCGATTTCGTGCAGCCTGCTACGACTTGTGTTCCCCGGCTTCTTCGACGACAAGCCGATGCATTCGTCCGAATTGAAAGTCGAGACCGCCATCCTCATGGACGAGGTAAAGGGACGTCTGGAAGACGAGATGTACAAGAGCCTCGAATACTCTCCGCCCGAGGGAAGCCGCGAGGGCGATGATCTTCGTCCGGTCGCCCGCGAACTGACCCTCGAATTCCTCGCGGAACTTCCCCAGATTCGTGAACTCCTCCAAACGGACACCGAGGCCGCCTACAACGGGGATCCCGCGGCATTGAGCAAGGAGGAGGTCATCGTCGCCTACCCTTTCATGGAGGCAATCGCCATCCAGCGACTCGCTCACGCGCTCTATAATCAAAAGGTCGCCCTGATCCCGCGCATCATGACCGAATGGGCACATGGCCGCACCGGACTCGACATCCATCCCGGTGCGAAGATCGGCTCCCACTTCTTCATCGATCACTGCACCGGCACCGTCATCGGTGAAACCACCGAGATTGGCAATCACGTGAAGATGTACCAAGGCGTCGGCCTCGTTGCCAAATCCCTGGCGGCCGGCCAGGCGCTTCGCGGAGTCAAACGCCATCCCACCTTGGAAGACCGCGTCACCATTTATGCCGGCGCAACCATTGTCGGAGGCGATGTCGTAATCGGCGAAGGCAGCACCATCGGCGCAAGTGTCTTCCTCCTCCACAGCGTTCCTCCGAATTCATTGGTTATTTACGAGGAACCGAACACCAAGGTAATCGAGAAGAAGCGGAAGGAAGAGAACGACTTCCAGATCTGATCCTCGCCCCGGTCTACCGTGATCGCCCTGCTGGCCACATCTTTTTGGCGGATCTCCAGCCAAAACTGGTAATATGTGGCATCCTTTCAGAGAACCGCTAAGTTCCCTCCGACGTGAGATCATGCATCACCCTCATACTTGTTCTCCTCGGGCTTGCCGGTTCATGGCTGAACGCGCAATCCAACTGGGCCGCCTTGCCAAACATCGTCATCATTTATTCAGACGACCTCGGCTTTGGTGATTTGTCGTCCTACAACGCCAAGGCCGCCTACCAGACTCCACGACTGGATCGCATGGCAAAGGAAGGCATTCGTTTCACCGACGCGCACAGTCCTTCGACCATCTGTTCTCCATCCCGGTATGGACTTTTCTCCGGACAACAAGTCTGCCGGACGGGACGCGGAACCCGGGCCTTCGAAGGACCGGGCGGCCCGAGCTATATCAAGCCCGGCGAGCTCACCATCGGCGAGATGCTGCGCAAGAAAGGATATCGCACGGGTGTCTTTGGAAAATGGCACGTCGGCCTCACATGGTACGACAAGGAGGGCAGGAAACTGGGTGGTGGATTCAAGAACTCATCACTGATCGACTATGAAAAGAGCTGCCCCTTGGAAGACGGGCCAAACAGACGCGGCTTTGATGAATCCTTCGTTACACCCAATTGCCCGACCACGGACCCGCTCTACGTCTACATCGAAAATGGAAACGTCGTCACGCCCGCGAGCCAACGCCACAAGCGCGACCGGCTACCCAATCCGGGCGGCAAATGGCGATGGGACAATGACGAAGGTTGGATGGCTCCTGGCTATGAGTTCGTGAACGCAGATCTGCTGTTTCACGACAAGACCCTCGACTTCATCGAACGACATCGCAAGGAACACTCCGACAAGCCGTTCTTCGCGGTATTCTCCACGCAGATTTCACACGCGCCCGTGCTTCCGGCGAAGGAATTCAACGGGAGAACCAAAGGCGGGCCGCGCGGAGATTTCATCTATGAACTGGATTCGCTCACTGGACGGCTGCTTGATGCGGTCAAGAGGATGGGAATCGATGACAACACGCTGGTGATTTTCACCTCGGACAATGGACCGGAAACTCTCCACACCATCTGGATGCGCGAAGACCACAAACATGATGCAGCCGGTGGTTGGCGCGGAATGAAGCGCGACGGATGGGAAGGCGGACATCGCGTTCCCTTTATCGCCCGATGGCCTGGAAGGATTACCGAGGGGCAGGTTTCCGATCAATTGATCAACACCACGGACATCTTCGCCACGCTGGCGTCGATCGTCGGTTATCAACTCGCTGAAAATGATGCCGTCGACAGCTTCGACATGTTGCCAGCGCTTCTCGGAAAAGCAGCCAAGCCCATCCGCCCCCACATGATCACACAGAGCTTCCGAGGCGAATACCAACTTCGCGTCGGCCATTGGAAGTATCTCGCCCACAAAGGTTCAGGCGGCAACAACTACACCCGCCCAAATATGGCGAAGTATGCACTCCCAGAAACCGAGTCCGACGCGATCGGCCAGCTCTTCAACCTCGATAAGGATCCCGGCGAGACCACCAACCTGTTCTTCACGCAAGCTGCCAAGCGGAAGGAAATGCAGGCACTGCTCAAGACCGTTTCGGGCACAGATGGCAGAACCGCTCCAAGAAGGCGCGTTCCGCTTGGTCTAAACTAGAAAAATATCACGAAGGAGCAGAGCTACAGCAGATACTGCCACATGGTTGAGGTGCGCTAGATTTCTGGACCACCAGATAGGAGACAATCGATCATGCGGGCAGCCTTTTCCTCGTTGGGCAGGGTCCGCGGCCAGACAACACCAACCGGGTTTTCATCATCCTTGAAGTTTCTCCGGACGGGGAGACAGTTCACACGAATTACTCACCGGCATCCGAACACGCCGTCATCCATGTGAGTGACATGGTGATGGATGACGCGGCTTCGATGTTACTCACCGGCTTCATCATGCCCAGATTCGGTTAGCCTCAAGAATACGTCACCATGGCGTTCAGAAAGATACTTGATTACGCCCCTCCTCCAGGTTTCCGCGGGCAGGGCCTCATCTCAGTGACCGCATTTGATCACCTGGGACAATCCGCAACTGGAACCGTAACGGTCAAGGTGGGGATCACGCTGAGATTCGGTATTTCTCCGAGCCAGCTCCGATTCACGCCCTCCGGTTTCGAAATCCCTGTCGAGGAAGCAGCGTCTTCCAACCCTGTAGTATTCTTCTCCTCAACAAACTTGAGCGAGTGGACTCCCATCTTCACCAACGACTCAACCAGCGACAGATACCTCGACACAAGTGCATTGGCAGGCCCGCGTCGATACTACCGTGCAACTCAGGTCCCCTGACCCTGTCCAATCATGGCCGGAGCAGAATTGATGCTCATTCGAGCACTTCCGACAATTCCACCCACTCCCCACCTCGTTCACGGCTTAAATCGGCCGCTTCCATAAACGCGAACAGCTCGATGGTTTCCTTTTCTGGGATCGGGTTCTTTCCGGTGTTGAAGAACTTGATGATCTCCTGGACCAATCCCTGATAACGCTCGTGGTTCCCTGCCTCCGCGCGACCATCTTCGCCCAACGCATAGCCGACATTGCGTCCCTCGATAAAGACTCCAAACCGGTTGCCTTCCCAGAAGCCGGTCACCTTCACCTTGCCGTCTTCCGTCACCTCGCGTTTCACTTTCTGACACCCCGTTCCCATCACCGTGAAGAGCGCCTCACATCCATGAATGCCATACCAGAACAGTTCCGGATGATGGGGCTCGGTCTTGGCAGGGCTTTGTGTGAGGCAGTAGTGAACGCGCCCGACCTTTCCGTTTCTCACCGCCTGGGTGGTCTTGGCGTAGCGCAGACAGGAGGAACTGAAGACTGGTGAATCGTGGCGTTTGGACCGCCGGAAGATCTCCCGCACATCCTTCAACGAAGCGGCCATGGGTTTTTCAATGTACATCGGCTTGCCGGCTTTCATCACCGGGATCGCCTGGCGCAAATGCGGGCGGCCATCGACGCTTTCCAACATCACCGCATCGACGTGCTTCACCATCTCCTTGATAGTTGGATAGATCTTCACGCCATACTTTTCTTGAAGTGTCGCAGTGAATCTGTCCACACGTGTGTGGCTTGCTTCCACGTCGGGGCTTCCGCCCTTGAACGCAGCAACCACACGACCACCTGGCACGTGCTTGGGATTGTCCGGATTGTTCAGCAATTCGGTGAACGCAACGACATGCGAAGTGTCCAACCCGATCATGCCGATGCGGAGTTCGGCTGCGGAAAGCTCTGTGCCGACAATCAGGGACACCAGAACCCCGAACGCTTTGAATGTGCGTGAAACCATGGGACGAGCTTATGGCAATTCAATCGAACTGTCTTTGCGATTCTGCGAGAACAACGGCAATGGGGGATTGTGGAGGGACGAGTCTGCGGGTCCGTGGGCGCAAGAATACCAGGCGAGTATGATTTGCCCCGTGCTGCTGCGAGTAGGCCTGAAGCTCGTCCCCCAAGTTCAGAGGGCTGTAACTTGAGTAAAGACTCGTAAACTCGTTCCTCCACAACCAGCTTGCTTGCGCCAGCCAGATGGAATCATTCCCTATAAACCCGGTCACCCCGCGGTGCTGATCTCCAAGGTCTCTTCCTTGTCGTGCACCGCTTCCTCCTCATCATCAACCGTCCCCTGCGTCGGCGGGGGGACGAGCGCCTTCCCGCGTTGCACCATTTCGTCCGGATGCTGGTCCTTGTGAAATTTCACGCTCACGACCTTGCTGACACCGTGCTCCTGCATGGTCACACCATATAGCACATCAGACATGCCAATGGTGCGCTTGTTGTGTGTGATGATGATGAATTGGGAGCGGTCGAGGAATCGTTGAACGACCTTAAGGAAACGATTAATGTTGGATTCGTCCAAGGGTGCGTCCAGCTCGTCCAATACTGCAAAGGGACTGGGCTTCACCTGATAGATGGAGAACAGCAGGGCAACGGCGGTCATCGTCTGTTCACCACCGGAGAGCAGTGAAATGCTCTGTAGCTTCTTGCCGGGAGGGCGGGCGACAATGTCCACCCCGCTTTCCAGCAGATCTTCCTCGTCCACCAAAACAAGGTCCGCCGTGCCTCCGTCAAATATTTCGGTGAAGATCGATCGAAAATTCTCGCGGATCTGTTCGAAGGTCGTCTTGAACATGTCCTTGGTCTGGACGTTGATCTTGTTGATAACCTCCATCAATTCCTCCTGCGCCTTGACGAGGTCGTCGTGCTGTTCGGTCAGGAAATTGTAGCGCTGCTCGGTTTCCTCGTATTCCTCAATGGCCACCAGGTTCACCGGTCCCATCTGGTCGATGCGCTCCTGCAAGGCTTCGACCTGCTCGGCGACTTCTTCCCAGTTGGTCGCCACGCCCTGTTCTTCCATCTCCTCGGGAGAAACTGTTTCCACCTTGGCGGGACCGCTGTCGGCATAGGTGATGGTGATGCACTCACTTTCGATGTCATCGAGCCGCACGTTGTACTTCTGCTCTATCTTCTCGCGCAGGTTTTCAATCGTCATCTCCTTCTGCGCGAGTTCCACGTCGAGGGCGGACCGCTTCTCCTGAAGCTGATTGAGCTTCTCGCGATCGCCTCGAAGCGATTCTTCCCGCTCGCGAACCTTCGAATCCTCTTCGCTACGTGATGTGGAAAGATTGTTGATGGAATGAGAATTCTGCTCGCGCTCGTGATCAATACGTTCGATCTCGTGTTTGGAGGTAGCGATCTCGTTCTGAGCGTCGGTCTTCCGTTCCATGAACGAGCCGGTTTCGCCTTTGCGCCGCCCGATTAAATTCTCCAGTTCCGAGATCCGCTGTTCCAACGGACCTTTCTGGCGCCTCAAGGAATTGTTCAATTGTTCTTCCGCGGCATAATCGATCTTCACCTCGGTCAGGGCATTTTGGGCGGTGTCCCTTTCCGCGCGCAACTCATCGAGCACGGCGTTCAGTTCATCCACGCAATCCTGGGACTTGGTCGCCTTGGATTCGATCTCTGCCAGCTGTTCGCCGAGTGATTTGCGTCTACCACCGCCTTCTTCCTCCTGCTCGGCCAGGCTCTGGATTTCGTAAACGACTGTGTCAATCCGTTGCTCGAGATTCCGGCGGGAGTTCTGCAGGGCGTTATGCTCGCCTTCGTTGGTCGCGATGCTGACTTCCTGGCGTCGCAGCTCGCTCTGGTCATCCTGAAGTCCGGCCTGCAACGTAGTGATCTCACCTTGAAGCCCTCCCTTTTTCCGGCTCGTCTCGTCGACGTTTGACTGAACTGATTCCAACTCACTTCTCAGTTCCTCAATCTCCTGCTTGCGCGCCAAGATGGATGAGGCGTTCTTGCTGCCGCCATTCGAACTGCCGCCGGTGAACACCCCGAAGCGAGTAAGCATTTCCCCATCGATGGTAACAAAATCAAAAGCGCCATTGCTCTGTTTCCAACCGTCGGTCGCTGCGTCGAGATCCTCCACAACGCGAGTCTGACTCAAAAGTCCCCACACCAATCCATCCACCGCGGAATCGCACTCAACGAATTCGCTCAGCGCTGAGCCCGGACCGGAAGACTGCCCACCCGAATCTGCTGCTTTAAGCCCGAGTGCAGCGATGCTGGCCTTGCCGGCCTTGCGTTCACGGAGGTCGGCGAGAACCTGCTTGGCCGAA
Source organism: Verrucomicrobiales bacterium (assembly GCA_002715965.1). GTDB lineage: Bacteria > Verrucomicrobiota > Verrucomicrobiia > Limisphaerales > JAYPXF01. The sequence continues at coordinate 11,430 of PBAL01000029.1, forward strand.
TCCGGGTGTTCGGTAAGGACCAATTGGAGCTGCTGCCCCAAGGCCGCCTCAACGGCCACGAGATAGCGGTCGTCCTTCACGCGGATCTTGTCCGCGAGTGAACCGAGCACGGAATCCGACTTCTTCAATGCGGCCAAAGTGCCTTCACTGAAACCTTCATGCGATTCTTCGAGCTGTTGAAGCACGGTCAATCGGGAACGCTTCTCCGCCTGTTCACGAAGCAGGGTGTCGAGGTTTTCTGACTCATCCTTGATTTCCGACTGGAGCGTCGTCAATCGCTCTTGGCGTTCTTCAATCGTTTCGCGCCGGGTAGCCACATCGAGCCGTTGTTGCTCGACGCTTGAATTGAACTCGGAGAGCTTCTTGTCCAACCCGTTCTTCTCTTCCTCAAGCTGGATCTTCTCGGCAGAAAGTTTTTCGAGACGGACCACGTTGCCCTGTTTCTGTAAGTCGAGGGCATTGATCTCGTTGCGTAGCCGGGTGAGTTCCTGATTGGATGAAAAGGCGTCGGACTGCGCGCTTCGCAACGCCTCCTGTTGTACGAGCATCTCTTTCTCAACGCGGTCGACAGTCGCTTTGCGTTCAACTACGGCAGCCCGCTTTTCCGAGAGCGAGGTATCCGAATAGGCCAGCTTTTCGTTGACCGAATTCCATTCCGAGCGCGAAGCATCAATGCGTTCCTCGGATTGATTGATCTCCGTCAGCGCATTGGCGTTTTGCTCTTCGAGTTCTCGAATGCGCTGCTCGCAATACTCGATGCGGCTGGTATGCCGTTCGCCTTCTGCCTTCAACTCCAAACCGTGTTGCTGCGCGCGGCCGATCTTGTTCTCAAGTTCAGTCAGCGCCTCGCGGGCTTCGCGAATCTCTTCCTCGGCAGACAAAACACCTTTGGAGGAAGCTTCGTATTCAGCACGGAAATTGTCAGACTCCAATCGCCGGCTCTCAATTTCATGACGCAAAACGTCGTAGTGATGCCGGGCCAGCTGCATTTCCAAGTGCTGCAACTGCGCCATGATTTCCTTGTAGCGCCGGGCCTTGCCCGCCTGGCGTTGAAGAGAGCCGATCTGGCGTTTTACCTCGCGAATGAGATCCTGAACGCGAAGCAGGTTTTGCTCGGTGTGATCGAGCTTTCGAAGCGCTTCTTTCTTCTGCTCCTTGAAGCGCGTGATTCCAGCAGCTTCCTCGAAGACGGCACGTCGATCGTCCGGTTTGCTCTGGATGATCCGAGTAATGTTCCCCTGCGCCATGATCGAGTAGCTCGTCCGGCCAACGCCCGTGCCCATGAACAATTGCTGAATGTCCTTTAATCGGGCGGGGGCTTTATTGATGTAATACTCGCTGCCTCCGTCGCGAAAAATCCGACGTGTTACCGTCAGCTCATTGAATGTCAGATCGACGCCGGCTGCGCGAAGGTTGTCCTCATCTACATCGCCAATTGTGATGGATACCTCACTCATCCCGAGCGGTTTCCGGCGGTCCGTGCCGCTGAAAATGACGTCCTGCATGCCCCCGCCACGAAGAGCCTTGGCAGACTGTTCGCCCAACACCCATCGGATGGCGTCTGCAACATTCGATTTTCCACAACCGTTCGGTCCGACAATGCCGGTTATTCCCCGCTCGAAATTGAGCGAGGTCTTATCCGCAAAGGACTTAAAGCCCAAAACCGAAAGATTCTTCAAATACATCGGTTGGCATTAAATCGCTGCGCCTTAGGGTAGTAAAGTGGAAAACCACAAGATGTTGTGGTGGGTTATTCAGATGCACACCATACATGCGAAGCTCAAATGATGGGACAATGCCCCATTTCTTGAGAATCTCCTGCAAGTGGGGCCGGTGTGTGGTTGTTTTGCTCCAGTTTCACATCGAGGGATTCCACCCCACTCGTAAACACGCCAATGTGAACAAGTCAGGAAGAGCGGTGGATATGAATTCAGTCGCTTGCGCGCAATACGGAAGAGCTCCATGACGAGTCGATGGATTGGGTGGGCAGGTGGATCGAATGGGGAGACTCGCCAGAGACCATTCGGTGGGTGATTTACGCGTTCCTCCTCCCGAATGAAGAGAAGTTCTGGTGCGTGCTCTTCTGGTTTTGGCCAGCCTTTGGTCTGCTACTTTTCCTGTCCAATGCCCATGACATGCGCATTCCGCCTCTACTCATAGACATCTCGCTTGATCATCCTCAGTCACCGCCTCTATCCCCTCCCCCGTGAGGATGCGGATGGTTGCGAAGGACTGCCGGTTTGGATCAACTCCACCAGTCGCTGAATCGAATTCGGATGCAGTCATCAACAAGCGCAGCGCAAACTGAACGGCTTCTTTACGTTTCAACTCGCTCGGTTTGGGCGCGCCGTATCCTAATTCGTAACTGATCACGCTCTTGATCGTCATTGACCCGGAACCGGTAGTGGTGGAATTGCGCACCAAGCGGGTCGCAGAAGAAAATCTGTGGCTTCGCTTGGGACGCATTGAATTGAACCACTTTGTTCCAAGCCAAAGTACAGCCCCACATCCAGGTCAAGCCGGTGGTATTCGAGATCAAGGCTCAGTAGCCAGGGATCATCCGGGTTGAGTCCCTGGGCCTTCTGAAATTCCGTCAGCAATGCGTGCTTGGCCGGCCAATCGAGTCGGTCACGGCAACGAAGCGGATCGACCATGAGGTCTTCCAGGGCCTTCTCCCACTCTTCGACCGTCCATCGCGCATCGTCTGAATCCAAGGCGCAGGTCTTGCGCACCGCATCGAGGTATTCCCACTGAACGGAAACAGCATTCGAACCGCTGCGGTAACGCAAGGTGAGGAACCATTGGAAGTTCGGATCGCGCGAAATGGACTTGAGTGTGTCAACTGGCGCGACGATCCCATGATAGTGAGCGCGGCAGCAGGTAGTTCTCGTGGCAACCGTAACTATGGCCGCGGAAATCCGTGTTATTCTTGCAGATCTTGACCGGAGCGCTGCGTTCTGACGACAGGCATTCCGCACAATCCATGACGATTTGTTCCCCTGCCCGATCGTGTGCGGCAAGTTCGTCCCGAGTGGAACATTCCGGCGTGCAATACTCGGGATGCGCATGGTCGTTGTAGAAGCGTGCGCCATTGACGAGAGCAAGATATCCTCGATGCAGGACTTCGCGACGACTGCTGCGAAAGTCGACTTCGAGGAATTCGTTTTCAGGTGATTTCGAAAAGTGCTTGCCAGTGATGAAATCAATCAACGTCTCCCGAGGTTGAGCAAGTGGGAGGGAGTGCTTCAGCTAGATTCCGTAAATCGAACGCGCACCATCGGCGTCCGGGAGTTTCACGCCTATCTTACGGTCAATTCGGCCCGGACGAAGAATTGCAGGGTCGATGAGGTCAGCGCGATTGGATGCCAGGATAACGACGGTGTTTTGCAGCGGTTCGATTCCATCCATCTCGGTGCAGAACATCGGCACCAACGTGCTCAGCATGCTGTGAAATCGACCGGCTCGACGCGTTCCAAGAATCGATTCCGCTTCGTCAATGAACAGGAACGCGAGCACCCCATCTTTCGCGCGTTCGCGGCATTGAGCGAACAGGTCGCGAACCTGGCGTTCGCTTTCGCCCACCCACATGTTCAGAATCTCCGGACCCTTCACGAGCAGGAAGAACTCAGGATGATCGACACCCGTATCGGTCTTGATTTGCTGGCGAAGGTTGTATGCGGTGGCCTTTCCCAGAAGTGTCTTCCCACAATCAGGCGGACCATGGAGCAGGAATCCCTTCGGCACTTGGTGGTCAAACTTCTCGAAGAGGTCCCGATGTAAGAACGGAAGCTCGATTGTATCGCGAATCGCCTTGAGCGCATCGTCCTGCCCACCAACCGCCGACCAAGGAACTTCTTTCACCGTTTCCAACGAACGCTCAATGCGTTTGCCGACGCCTATGACTTCCAGTGCCATACGCTGGTTCAAATCCAATGCAATCAACGCCTTAGAGGTTGCCAAAGCCATGGAACGGCCCATAATCGCCCTTGGATGTTCGAAACTAAAAAGTCCAGGAAGTCGTCCAAAAACCAGCTAAACTATTAATGTCGCCAATTCTGTTCCTCCTCCCAATCGTCGGAGTAATTGCACTCTTCTTCACATTCCAACGTTCCAAATGGGTAGCCGGCCAGGATGCCGGCACCGATCGCATGAAGAGGATCGGCGGGTACATTTCCGAAGGCGCCATGGCTTTCCTGCGAGCCGAGTACAAGGTCCTGTTCGTCTTCGTAATGCTGGTTGCTGGACTTCTCTACTGGCAAGGCGGCAAGACCGAGAATTCAAGCCCCCTGGTTGCGGTGTCGTTCATCGTCGGAGCGTTTTGTTCCGCGCTCGCGGGTTATATTGGGATGAGGGTGGCAACACTTGCGAATGTTCGAACGACTTCCGCGGCACGGACGGGGCTCGGCAAAGCGCTCGAGGTCGCATTCACCGGTGGAGCCTGCATGGGAATGGGCGTGGTCGGATTGGGCGCCCTCGGACTGGGCACGTTATTCTTGGTCTATATGGGACAGGGTTGGACGCTGGACAAAGTAATGTCTGTGCTGACCAGTTTTTCGTTTGGCGCATCGTCGATTGCGCTGTTTGCCCGCGTGGGTGGTGGCATTTACACCAAGGCAGCTGACGTGGGTGCCGACCTGGTTGGAAAGGTCGAAGCCGGCATACCGGAAGATCATCCTCTGAACCCCGCGACGATCGCGGATAATGTTGGCGACAACGTCGGTGACGTCGCCGGAATGGGGGCAGACCTGTTTGAGAGCTACGTGGGATCCATCATCGCAACAATGGTGCTTGGCGCCACCCTGGTTGCACTTCCGGAATTCAAGGATTCCTTCAACGGCCTGAGTGCAGTTTTCCTCCCCTTCTTTCTTGCTGCGGCCGGAATCATCGTATCCATCATTGGCACGTTCTTCGTGAGAGTGAAAGAAGGCGGGAATCCACAATCCGGACTGAACGCCGGCCAGTTTATCTCAGCGGGTCTGATGATCGCGGCCTCGTGGTTCATCATCAACGGAGTGCTCCCCGCCGAATGGACCATGCCCGACGGCAAGGCCGCAACTGCTCCAGGCGTGTTCTGGGCAACGGTTTTTGGTCTCATTGCCGGCGTGTTGATCGGCGTGGTCACGGAGTACTACACCGGCACCTACAAGCCACCCGTCTGGGATATCGCCCGACAATCCGTAACCGGCTCTGCGACAAACATCATTGCCGGACTAGGCACGGGCATGCGCTCCACGGCCTTGCCGATTCTCATGATTGCTGCGGCGATCATAGGTGCCTATGAAATGGCCGGCCTCTATGGCATCGCGATCGCTGCGGTTGGGATGCTGGCCAACACCGGGATTCAACTTGCGGTAGATGCCTATGGCCCGATTGCTGATAATGCGGGTGGAGTTGCCGAAATGTCTCAGTTGGAAAAAGAGGTTCGCCAACGCACCGATAAACTGGATGCCGTCGGAAACACCACTGCCGCCATCGGCAAAGGCTTTGCCATCGGTTCTGCAGCACTCACCGCCCTCGCGTTGTTCAGCGCCTTTATGGCTGCCGCGAAGATTCAGTCGATCGACATCTCCAAGTCCTACGTCATGGCCTGCCTGTTCGTGGGCGGCATGCTCCCGTTCCTTTTCTCAGCTCTCGCAATGGGCGCCGTCGGCCGTGCAGCCATGGCAATGATTCAGGAAGTGCGCAGGCAATTCGCAAGCATTCCTGCGCTGAAGAATGCCCTGGACGTCATGAGGAAGAACGAAGGCAAGGACGAATCCGGTTGGTCTGAAGCCGACAAGGAAGCCTTCGCCAAAGCCGACGGAGCAGCCGAATACGGAAAGTGCGTGGAAATTTCTACTGCTGCAGCGATCCGAGAGATGGTGATTCCAGGCATACTCGCCGTCGCTTCCCCCATCGTCATTGGATTCGGATTCAAAGCCGCGGGACTGAGTGGAGCCGAAGCTCTCGGTGGATTGCTGGGTGGCGTCACCGTTTCCGGCGTGCTCCTCGCTCTCTTTCAGGCAAATGCCGGAGGCGCGTGGGACAACGCCAAGAAGATGTTTGAAGAAGGCATTGAGGTGAACGGAACGAAATACGTCAAAGGCTCCGATCCACACAAGGCCGCGGTGGTCGGTGACACGGTTGGCGATCCGTTCAAAGACACCTCGGGTCCCTCGCTCAACATTCTGCTCAAACTGATGTCAGTGGTCGCGTTGGTGATAGCACCGTTCCTTTTGTGAGGGCTCTTAAGCGGACACTCCGCGCTTAATCGCCATAGTGAACGAAGTGTTCAACGACAGCGACCAGCGCCCTGCCTGCGCGGCTGCTCGGAGAGGTAATTCTCAAGACGGCTGAATTCTCAACGCAAACTGAGAGCAGTCTTCTCTTGGTGCTGTCCGGATCGGCGAATATCGACGATCTCAATCTTGTTTCCCTGACCAACGCGGTCCCACGCTGCAAACCAGAGATCGAACGCCGACTGAAACGATAAGGCGCCAAAACTGGCGATCTGCAGATTTCGCTGACCTGATTCGGGACGAACGGCCTCGACCTCCACTGCGTTGATCTCAATGCCGAACGCATCTGGCACAAACATCATAAATCGAAGAGTGTGGGGGGAGAACTCGATGTAGACATGAATGCTCGCTACGCCGCGTCCTCCCGCGTGGCGCTCGTGCTGGACGATTCAGGAAGCATGGGAGGAAAGCGAATCATTGAAGCCAAGGCGGCCGCAATTGATCCTCCCGAACGAGCTGATAGACCTCGCTCGGACCCGAATCCGGCAATGATCGGACAGATTCAGCCAGATTCGGCGGCTCATCGTGATCCTCCCACAGCTTTGCGTGGTCCCGGCGGGGATTGTAATGGGCTGCTTGATTGCTGGAAGACAGACTTACGGGTAGGCACCTCTTGTTTCTGAAAGGGCATACTGCTGGTGCAGCAGGTGGGTGTCAATGAAGAGCCGAACCGCCCAAATTCGCTGCTGGCTCCCAGCCTCTTATTCGATTGCCCGACGACTGCGACCGCGTAACATCCGCTCCAAGTATGAAGATCGATTCGCACCAGCATTTCTGGAACTACGACGCCGTCGATTATTCCTGGATCAGCGAGGAGCTTGCCGTCCTGAAACGCAATTTCACGCCCGCTGACCTTAAGGAGGAACTCGGTTCGGTCGGCATTGACTGCTGCGTGGCTGTGCAAGCGCGCCAAACTGTGGAAGAGGGACGCTGGTTGTGCTCGCTGGCCGATGACAATGATTTCATCAAGGGCGTTGTCGGTTGGGTCGATCTTTGTTCCGAAGATGCGGATCGACAGATGGAGAAACTCAACGCCCATCCCCGTTTCGTTGGCGTGCGCCACGTGGTGCAAGATGAGGAAGACGATCGATTCATCGTTGGCGAGAACTTCATGCGCGGAATCAGCCTGCTGGAGAAATACGAACTTCGCTACGACATCCTGATCTTCCCCAAGCAACTCCCGGCCACGCTTGAATTTGTGAAGCAGTTTCCCGATCAACCTTTCGTCCTCGATCACATCGCCAAGCCGCTGATCAAGGATGCGATCATCGAGCCTTGGGAACTCCACATCCGAGAGCTGGCCCGGTTCTCAAACGTCATGTGCAAGGTGTCCGGCATGGTCACCGAAGCCGACTGGAAAGGTTGGGAGGTTGAGCACTTCGATCCTTTCCTGGATGTCGTGCTGGACGCGTTTGGACCGGACCGCCTCATGTATGGCTCCGACTGGCCGGTGTGCACGCTTGCGGGCAGCTACAAGCAGGCGCATTCACTGGCGTTGCGACTGGCCGAGCAACTCAGCGAATCCGAGCAGGAGAAATTTTGGGGCGGCAATGCAGCCAAATTTTACGGTCTCGAATAGCCTACGCATCAACGACGGTCAACGGACCATCAAACACGGTTAAACTCACGACCTCCGATTTGGCCACATGGGGGCCATGTACCTCCCCCTTGGGCGCATGAAACAGTGTGCCTTCGCAATAGACGTCTCCGGATTCTTCCCATTCACCGCTGAGTATATAAGCCCATTCGTTCGCGTCCGGATGAATGTGCGGGGGCACCGTAACCCCCGCCTTGAACTTTCTGAGCACAACCACGCCGCCCGTGGATTCGTCCTTGTGCAACGGCTTCAACTCGACGCCTTCATAGGGACCGGTTTGCCACTCTTTTGCGTCAGCCTTCGCGATGTATTGGAACATGCCCGATTAAAACACGAACCTGTCAGAAAGCCCAATCGTAGCTCAGGCGGCCCAGAAATGGAGCACCGAGCACCGGGCGGCATACCACTACATCCCGATGATGTTTGCTCAGGAGTATCCAAGAGCTTCGGCCGTTCAGATTGATTGGGGAGATTCCAAGAGTTCCTGAAAACTCCTGAGCGGGCACCACTGACAAGGTCACCTGTGTCGAGCAATGCTCGGCGCTCCAAAAGGTTTTCAAGCACGCCACAAGCCGAGCACACCCATGTTCGCAGTTCCCACTACTCGATCCTCACGTCGAGTTTGTGCCGGTCCAGCGTCGTGCCTTCGCTCAACCAAAGCGACGAAAGCGCCTGGTTGTAATCAGCCAATGCGCGCAGTTCCGTTGAACGCTCCGCAGTCAAATCCCTCTGCAACTGTAGAACGAAGAAGCTCGTGCTCTTGCCGTTGTTCAGTTTCTTCTCCTCCGCCTCCAACGCGGCCTCCGCATACAGCCGGGATTCACGGGTCGCGCTGATTCGTTCGTAGGCGGTCTGCGCCGACTTCACCGCATTGTCGATCTCCACCACGATCTGCTGCTCGAGCTGTTTGTATTCCTTCAGCATCCGTTCCTTCTGAATCCGGCTCTCACGATAGTTGTTCTTGGCTCTGCGATTACTGAGCGGCATCGAAAACACCACACCATAAGAATAGCGCTGCCCATTGCCCGTTCGAATGCCATCGAATGAACGCGGAGCGTTCTGGCCAACACCGAGATGGCCATACGTAAGCTGTAGATCAAGTGACGGAAGAACTTGATTCTTGCGAAAGCGCAGAACCACGTTTTGGCGCTCAAGCGTCTCCTTCCTTTGCAAAATATCTGGCCGGCTCGAAAGCCCCTTGTGCCAGCTTTGCTGCAAGTCAAACACCTTGGGCAACGGCAAAAGCCTGTCCGTCGGTTGAATCTCAATCGGCAACCAGCTTGCGACGTCATCGCTCAGCAATCCCTTCAGCGTGTTCATCTGCGAATCCAGACTGCGGCGCGCGTTGAGCAAGTCCGCCTTCCTCCCGGCAACCTGAGATTGAGCTTGTTTCCCGTCGAGAGGTGCAAGCGTCCCGAGTTCGATCTTGCGACTGGTTTCCGCAAACGACTTCTCCGCCAGCGACAGTGAAGCCTCTTGGACCCGTACGTTGTCGCGATTGTAGACCAGTTCGTAATAGGCCTGCTCGACCGAGTTCACCGTGCGTATGATCTGATGAAGCAGGGCCAGCTCGCTGATCTTCAGGGTGTGCTTATTCACCAGGATCGTCTGCCGTTGTGAATTCATCAGGAAGTTCTTCAGCAGCGGTTGGGTCACGCTGATTCCCAGGTCGGTGTTGTATTGGAACGAAGGGAAGAATGTTCCGCTCTGTCGAACCAATTGTCCCCTCAGATCGTAAGAGGTGCCGTATCCGGAGATTCCACGCAGCGATGGACCAAAACGTTCGGTGTTACTCTCACTGCTTGTGCCCAGCCCCAGAATACTGTTCGGGTCCGTCACTCCCGGAGACAATCTGAAGTTCTGTGAAACATTCATGTCGAGCGTCGGATCGTAATTCCCGAAGGAAGACTTCAGCGTATACTCGTCCATCTCCGGTTGCAGGCGGCTGATCTGAATCTCGAGGTTGTTCTGCAGCGCCAGTTGGATGCAATCGAGCAAACTCAGCGGGACGGTTTCGCCATATCCGATATTCGCGCGAGTCGGTTGTGCGGGAATGCTGAACAGGAGAACAAACAGGAGCTTCAGGGATTTCACGGGGCGAGATTGCATTGACGGCCTAAACGCGTCAAACGCCCGCGAGTTCCAGAAATGTCTTCGATCACAGGTAGGGGCAGGCCGAAATCATTTGTCGGTTGGATTCCAGTCATTTGTCCCAACGAATAAAAAGTTGACATAAGGAAGGAATTCCAGCACATATCCGCCCGTTCGCTTTGCGAACTCTCATTCAGAGTGACTGAGGGACTGGCCCCATGAAGTCACGGCAACCGATTCCGGTGCGTCCCGGAATGACCAGGTGCCAAATCCAGCTCCGCAGGTGCGGAGAAAGATGAGAAGAGCGCGTTCACGAATCAGTTTCGTCAACCTCTTCTCATCCCGAGAAGGGGCTTTTTTTTGCCCCGATCGCCCGGGATGCAGGACGCACGAACAGACGAAAGAAAGTATGAGCAAAAAGCAAGGTTTCATGAAAGCGCTGAAGTGTCGCGAATGCGGCACCGAGTATCCGCTCGAGGCGACTCATGTGTGTGAATTCGACTTCGGCCCGCTCGAAGTCGCCTACGACTACGACACCATCAAGGATTCGATGACCAAGGAAGCCATCGGGTCCCGCCCGCAAAACATGTGGCGCTACCGCGAATTGCTGCCCGTAGCCGGCGAACCGACCGTGGGCACCAAGGTCGGATACACCCCGCTCATCAAGGCCGACCGCCTTGCCAAGCGGTTGGGAATCCGCGAACTCTACATCAAGAACGACGCGGTCAACTACCCTACCCTGTCCTTCAAAGATCGCGTGGTGAGTGTGGCCCTCAGCCGTTCAGTGGAACTCGGATTCGGCGTCGTCGCCTGTGCCTCCACCGGCAACCTCGCCAATTCCGTTGCCGCCAATGCTGCATCCGCCGGCCTCAAATCCTACGTGCTCATTCCGCATGACCTGGAACAAGGCAAGGTCATCAACTCCCTCGTCTACAAGGCCAATGTCATCGGCATCAAAGGCCATTACGATGACGTGAACAAACTTTGCGCGGAAATCGCCGGCAAATTCGGCTGGGCATTTGTGAACGTCAACATGCGGCCCTACTACGCAGAAGGTTCCAAGAGCATGGGATTTGAGATTGCCGAACAGCTCGGCTGGAAAGCACCGCAACACACGGTCATCCCGATGGCCTCAGGTTCACTGCTAACCAAGGTTCACAAATCCTACCAGGAACTGGCCAAGATCGGACTCATCGACGAATCCGAAGTCCACATCCACGGGGCACAGGCCACCGGATGCAATCCGATCGCAGCCGCCGAGAAAGCCGGCCTCGACTTTTTCAAGCCGGTCAAACCGAACACCATTGCCAAGTCCCTTGCCATTGGAACACCGGCAGACGGATTCTACGCACTCCGCGTCATGAAAGAAACCGGCGGCCATGCTGAAGATGTTTCCGATGATGAGATTCGCGAAGGCATCCGTCTTCTGGCCGAGTGCGAAGGCATCTTTGCCGAAACCGCTGGTGGCGTAACCGTTGGCGTTGCGAAGAAGCTCATCGAATCCGGAAAGATTCCCGCCGACGACTCTGCCGTCCTCTGCATCACCGGCAACGGACTCAAGACCATTGACGCCGTCGACGGACACGTCGGCGCCACCCGCGAAATCAAACCCAGCCTCCGTGAATTCGAGGCGCTGCTCGAAGCAGAAAAGAAAGTCACCGCTTGATTATGCCAGTATCAGTAAGAATCCCCACTCCCCTGCGGAAACTCACCAACGACGAAGAACTCGTGACCGTGGAAGCCAAAACCATTGGCGACGCGATTGCGGAATTGCAGACCAAGTATCCCGGTATCCAGGAACGCCTCGTCGACGAGAACGGTGAAGTTCGTCGCTTCGTAAACATTTACCTCAATGAAGAAGACATCCGCTTCCTCGACAACAAGAACACCGAGATCAAGGATGGTGATGAAGTCAGCATCATCCCCGCGATCGCCGGTGGCTGATCTCATGCCCGCGAAAGCCAAAAAGAAAGCGGCCCGCAAGACCTCGAAGAAAAAGAGCACACGGAAAAAGAAATCCGTGACCTCCGGCAAGCAGGTCGCCCGTTACTGGTGGACCTATCCCGGAAAACGCCTGAAAGACCCCATTATCTGGGAAGTCGGCCAGAAGTTCAAAGTCGTCACCAACGTCCGCACCGCCAGTGTGGACATCGACATGGGCATCGTCGGCATCCAACTCGAAGGCGAACGCGAGGAAATCAAACGCGCGATTGCTTACGTCGAGAAGAAAGGCGTGAACGTCGAGCCAGTTGAAATCGGCGCAATTGCCGGGTAACTAGAATTTAGCAGAGCGAACCCGAGTTATCCCGCGGCTCGGGTTTTCCTGTAGGTGCATCAATAAAACGAAGAAACGTGGGCCTGGTTCCCGAACTCCGGGCAAAGGAATGTGTCGGCGGATTTTTCAAGAATCATTCCTTTGCCCATGGGATTCGGCACTTCCTTGTCTCCCGGCAGCACCGGAGACCTTCGGTCACAAGAGTGCACGGGTCAGGAGACCCGCGCACACAACAGAACAACTTGTGAATCCGTAGGCAGGCCCAAGTAGTTCATCAGATACTGTCTGCCGATTACACAGGCAGAGAGAATCGCTGACCTGCAATCCTCCTGCTCAAACTTTCGGTAAAGATAGCTGGCGAGAACCCGCCTCAGAGTTCATCGAAGGCTACTACAACACCCAGCGCAAACATTCGGCTCTGGGCTACCTCGCCCCCAATCAATTTAATGCCAAACTACTCAAAACAAGATACGAACCGGTCCAAAAGTCGGTGGCATCTCACGTCACTCTGCACACAAGGGACACATCTCGGCGCTGTGTGCCCTTGTTCTTATCCGAGTAGTCCGTGTCATCCGCGGTTTAGCTTCCCGCATTCCAGGGCTTCGCAGAGCTGGAATGTGCGACGGGCTTACGAAGATGCTTCTGCGCTCGGCAGGGCCTTTTTGCCTCCCAATTCGAAGTCCCAGACCGATTTGCAGATCGCCCGAATGTCTTCGAGGATGAGGTAGTTGATGGGCACCAGGAACAAGGTGATCAGAGTGGCGAAGAGGATGCCGAAGCCAACGGAGATGCCCAAGGGGATCAGGAATTGCGCCTGCGTGCTTTTTTCGAAGAACACGGGAATCAATCCGGCAAAGGTTGTGAGGGAGGTCAGGATGATTGCGCGAAAGCGATCCCCCCCGGCGGTTTGCACGGCTTCAATGATCGTCTTGCCTTCCCGTCTACGTTTGTTGACGAAATCAACCATCAGCAGGCTGTCGTTCACCACCACGCCAGTGAGTGCCAGCATGCCAAAGATACTCATGATGCTCAGGACGTAGCCCATAATCATATGTCCAAGCACTGCCCCGATGAGCCCAAACGGAATGACGGACATCACAATCAATGGTTGAACGTATGATTTGAAGGGGATGGCAAGCATCGCATAAATCACGAACAGGATCATGATCATGCTGCTGAACATGGTGCTGAATGATTCCGCGCGTTCCAGTGTTTCGCCGGAGAATTTGTAGGACATGCCGGGGTAGTCCTTGATGATGGTCGCAAGAAATTCATTCATCTCCGATTCGACTTGTTGCACATCGACGCTTTCCTTGTCGATGTCGGCGGTGACGCTGATCGTTCGTTTGCGATCAAAACGCCGGATGGTTGAGAAACTCCTGCCCATCTCCGCTTCGGCAACCGAGGAGAACGGAACCTCCGTGCCTTCCGGCGTACGGATGTGCATGTTTTCCAGGGCTGCGAGAGATTCGCGTTCATCTTTCGGATAGCGAACCATGACGCGAATATCATCGCGCCCCCGTTGAATGCGCTGCGCCTGTGCGCCGAAGAACGCCTGCCTTGCCTGGGTCGCCAGATCCACCTGGGTCAACCCAAGCAATTCGGCTTCGGGTTTGACTTTCAGTTTTATCTCAGGCTTGCCGTCCTGAAACGTATCCATGATGTCGAACACGCCGGCGTATTCTCCCAGCTTTTCTTTAACCCTGGAGGAGGCGTCAGACAGTTGGTCGAAATCTGGTCCTGCCAGTTCAATGTCAATTGGGTCGCCCCCTCGACCGATCTCTGCACGAAAACTCAGCTCCTTGGCACCTGAGATCGGACCAATCAGGTCACGCCACTCGTTGACGAGCGCCCGCGAATCGACCTCAAGTCCCTCGGGGCGATCCTCGGCCGCAATCAATTTGAACGACACCTCGCCAAGATTCGACACACCACTGCGACCACCTCCCCCGCCGGGTCGACTTCGGGTAATGCCGGAACCACCTGAGACGGACATGATGTCCTGGATAATGTTTTTACCACTGGCAGGGTCGCGATACTTCTCACGTAAATTGAACGCTGCTGCAGCAATCCGCTCGACATGAGTTGCGGTGATATCCTCATGAGTACCCAGAGGCATGGCCAAGCGGGCGGTTGCTGTTTCACTTGCTATCCGCGGGAAGTAGACAAATCTGACGTGGCTTCCTCCGATCAATCCGCCAATCAGGATAGCTCCGCCAAGAAAGATCGATATCGTCACATATCGATGGCGGGTGGCTACACCGAGCAAGGGGCCGTAGACATTCCGAACGAACCATTCCAGGCCGTCCGCAAAGAAGCGCTGGAACTTCATGAGAGGATTCAACGTCGCACGATCTTTCTTGCCCGTAGCCAGATGCTTGAGATGAGCAGGAAGAATCAGCTTCGACTCGACCAGCGAGAACAGCAGCACGGGAATGACCACGATTGGGATTTGCGCGAATATTCGCCCTCGATTCCCTTCAATCATCATCAACGGAATGAAAGCCACCATCGTCGTGAGCACTCCAAAAATCACCGGCGTGGCCACTTCATGCGTTCCTTCAATCGCTGCGGCCGTGGCGTCGTCGTTCTTCTCAAGATGCTTGAAGATATTCTCCCCGGTAACGATGGCATCATCGACGACAATTCCGATGACCAGGATGAACCCAAACAGGCTGAAGATATTGAAAGTCGTCCCCATGGCCGGCATGAGGGCGATCGCGCCCAGCATGGAAATGGGAAGCCCCAGAAAGACCCAGAAGGCGATCGACGGCCGCAGGAACAACGCCAACACGACGATCACCAGTAGCGCTCCCCATCTCGCGCTTGAAAGCAGAGAGTTCAGACGGCCTTTCACGATCCGAGAGCGATCCTCCCAATAGCCGATCGAGACGCCAGCAGGCAATTCGCCCTGCTGTTTCGCCATGTAGTCCTTCACCGACTCTGCAAGCGTGATTGCATTCTGGTCCCCTACTCGGTAAACGGTGATGAGCACGCTGCGTTCGCCGTTGAATTCCGCATGCAATGGCATCTCCTCGAAACCGTCCTTCACGATCGCGAGATCACCGATTGTCAGGCGGGTTCCGTCGTCCCGCGTCATCAGAACAATTCTTTCAAAATCCTCCTTCACATACGCCTGCCCCTTGGAACGCAGCAGAATCTCCCCGCTGCGACTTCGTATGGATCCCGCCGGCAAATCAATGGAGGAACGTGAAACGGCACGAGACACTGCGTTCAAGGTCAGGCCATGGCGTCGCAATGTTTCCTCCGACACCTCGATGGCGATTTCGTAAGGTCGCACCGCGCCGACTTCGGCCTGAGTGATGCCAGGAATCTGGGTCAGGTCGTCGCGGACCAGTTCGGCAAGTTGTCGAAGTTCCCGCTCAACCAGGTTACCAGCGAGAACAACGGTGATCACGGCACTCTTCCGGGCTGCCACGCGAAGGACAGGTTTCTCGGTGTTGTCCGGAAAGGTGTTGATGGAATCCACCCGGTTCTTGATGTCGTCAAGCAGTTCGCGCGCCTCGTAGCCCTTGGCAACCTGCACCGTCAATGCGCCATGCCCTTCCGATGACGATGAGGTGATTTTCTCGATGCCGACCAGATCCTGAATCGCCTCTTCAATCTTGATGACGATTGATTCTTCTGTCTCAGCCGGGGTTGCCCCGCGGTATTCAACGCCGATTTCGATTGCGTCCAATTCAAAGTCCGGAAAGACCTCGGTCGGAATGTTCTTCCAAAGTGCGTATCCACCCCCGCCCAACAACGCGAACATCAGCAGATTGGCGGCAACTGCATTCCGCGCAAACCAGGCAATGATGCCGGTATGCTTGCTCTCCGCAGAGTCGTTCTCAACAATCATTGTTCACCTCCGGGAGGCCGCTTTCCTTTGCCCTTTCCACCTTTCTTTCCACCGGGACCGCCCTGTCCACGGGGCTTCTGACTCTCCAACATGCGTACGCCTTCACCTTCGATATCCGGAATGACAGACGCGCCATTTACCGCAAATGGAAGCGAGGTGAGACACAGCAATGAACCCGGTTTCACCCCACCTGTCACCACGACATTTTTCGAATCACGCCAGGCAACTTCTACCGCATGGCGACTCAGTTTGTTCTCCGGATCAATCAATAGAATCTCCCCATCATGCCGAACGCTTTCGCGTGGGATGACAAATGCTCTCTCCATCGTCTTCCCTTGGATCTTGGCCCTCACAAACATGCCAACTTTCAGGGGCGGTTGGCCCGTGTCTTTCCGTCCGTATGGGTCGTCCACCTGCGCCACCACGAACAGCTGGCGACTCCGCGTATCCACCGCGCCTTCTGCACGCACGATTCGCCCATGCCAGATGAACTCCTGTTGGCCTAATCGCGTCGTCAGTTCCACCTCCGGCTCGGATTGAGCGCGAGAAACGTTCTCACCACGATAAGCCTCCGGAACGTCCACATGGGCGAGCTGCTGGTTGGATAGCGGCAGACGAATCTCCGCGTAATCAACGGCGTAAATGCTCGCCAGAACAGTGCCGGGCGTCACGAGTCGACCCACGTCCACGCTCTGATCCAGTATCCGTCCGGCATAAGGTGCACGAATCTCCGTGCGATCCAGATCCCGCTGCGCGCGTTCAACCCGCGCCTTGGCGGACACGACATTCGAACTGGCCTTGGCCAACTGAGGTTTGCGGAGCGCGAGGGCATTCGGTTTACCTTTGCGCCCCAAGCGCTTCCAGTCTTCTGCAGCCTGTTCAGCCAGGGCCTTCTCTTCCTCAAAACTGGATTCAGCATCAGTCAGGGTTGCTTGGGCAATCGTAAGCGCGTTCTCGTAGTCGCGTTTGTCAATGCGTAGAAGCACCTCGCCTTTCTCAAAGAATCCGCCGTCGCGAAAGTTTGGTGACACTTCAACGACCACGCCGGTGACCTGAGGATTGAGGGTTCCTTCCGTGCGCGGCCGAACCGTTCCCTGCGACGCAACGCTGACCGTGTATGATGTGGGTGTGATGCGTGCAGCCTTCACGTGAGTGTGTGTCGGTGGCGCACTGAATCGGCGTGGCGGTTCCTTGGGATCTATCCAGCGTTTGGCTTGATGACCACAGAGTCCCAGAATCACGAAGGGAATGATGAAGCGGAAGATTTTCATTCGTCAGAAGAATGCTCGTTTGGCGCGGGCGTATTGAAGTCACCACCGAGGGCGAGATAGAGATCGACACGGTTTTGCAGGCGGGCGCGGGTCACGGCGTGGAGCGAACTGCGGGCGTTCACGGAACGGCGTTGCGAATCCAGGAGGGTCACGATCCCAGCCAGGCCGCGATCGTACCGCTCCCAGGCGAGTTCTTCGGCCGCGATGGATTCTTCGGCCGCGACTTTCAGGGCTGACTCCTGCGCCTTGAAGTGCGTTTCGTTTGCAAGTGAGTTCTCGACGTCCTGAAAGGCTAACAGGATGGATTGAGAATAGGTTGCCACCTGTTCCAGCAACTGAGCTTTGCTCCTGGCCCGTGCACCACGCAACGCGCCACCACGGAAGAGTGGTTGAACGAGATTTGCCGCCAGCCGCCAGACGTTTTGATCGGGGTCGATGAGATCTTCGAGTGCTGCTGATGATGTGCCACCACTTGCCGTCAGGCTGATGGTAGGGAGTAGGTCTTTCTTCGCAGCACTCAGACGTTCATCCGCGGATGCAAGACGTCGTTCCGCAGCCAAGAGGTCCGGACGGCGAGCAATGATCTCAGAAGGCAGCCCTGCCGGGATGGGACGCGTGGATTTGGGGAGTTCCGGCGCGACCGAGATTTCATCCTTGGGATATCGACCGAGAAGCACTTCCAGCAAACGGGCCGCAACGTCACGTTCGCGTTTTCGTGCACGGAGCATGGCTTCAGCACTGGCAACGTTCGCACGGGTAAGCCGAACATCCAATGCCTGCCGAATGCCGCGTTCAAACCCCTCTTCCACCACCGTCAGATTTGTTTGAAAACTCGCATGAGCCGATTCCGCCAGGCGCAGTTGCAGGTCCGCTTCAATTAGTCGAAACCAGGATTTCGCAACCGTTCCGGCCAACGAAAACTGAGCCGCATTGAAATCCTCCTGGGCGGCTTCAGCATCCGCGTAGGCTGCGCGACCTCGATTGGCAAGCTTGCCCCAGAGATCCAGCTCCCACGCGAATCGCATGCCGATGTCAAACGTATCGAGCTTCGGATTCGTCAGCCGGAATCCCTGGGTATTCACCCGCTTGTTACGAGCTCCACCGAGATCCGCATTGACGGTTGGCAGCCTGCCAGCGTTCTGAACCCGCACTGTTCCCATGGCGGCCATCAGGCGCGCAGCGGACACCTGCAAATCGAGGTTGTTTTCCTGTGCTTCTGCAACCAGCGCGGTCAATCGCTTATCCTGAAAATCTTCCAGCCAACCATCAACGTGCGACGTTACTGCATCGGTAGCCGCCGAGAATTTTGGAGGCGGATGAACGCTGCTCAATTGTGAGCGCGAACCGGGCGAACCACAGCCGGTCGTCAGCGCGAACACAATGGCAGCAATATGCAGCTTCTTGCCAGTCATGGTGAGGCGCGAAAAGTAGGCGAGCAGAACATCCCGGGCAAGTTATTGGTTCGATGATGAGGAAGTCATTACGACGAACAACGATCCGTGCCGTCGCGTGTCCGTTTATCCGGCTGCGATGCCTCCCCTACCTTGGCTGCAATTCTTCCGTGGTCTCGATCTTCAACATCTCACGGACGACGTCGAAGGTCTGTTCGGGAACCATTTTGTATCCCCCACCGGGTGTGCAGCTGATCAATTCCGGACTTCGGCTGGCGAGCGCCAAAGCCGTTCCAAGTTCCACCCGAAGCAGTTTGTCGATGTCCGGACCGGCCGCAATGACCGGGCCGGGAAAGACTGGTGATCGCCATACTTCGCGGACATCAGAATCTTCCTTGAGCACCCCTTGAAAACCGAAATCCGAATCCATCACCAAAACCGCATCCACTTCGAAGCGCGCCTCTTCCCCCTTGCTCAAAAGCAGTTTTCGCAACCCGTCCATCGCGGCCGCCTGGCGCATAAGCTTGGGTTTCAGTTCTTCCCAAATCTTGAACTCCTCATCTGTGAATGGGGAATTGTAGAAACGGCCTTGCAGGCCCTTCATGCGTAATATGCAGATTCGCCGCGCATCCAGACGAACGTCTTCCAGCGATTGCATCTCGGACTCCTGGCGCACGACAAGACTGGTCTGGAATCCGTAATTCCCATCCGCACGCATGACGCCCGCGACAACATTGGCCAACTCGTTGGTCTTGAGCCGCACGTAGGCTTCGGAAGCGATTTGCGCGAACTCAACCTTTCCAGCCTTCAACAGCTTCAGCGCAGCGGCTTCGTCGCGGACAAAGCGAAATTCAACCTTGCGATTCACGCGTTCACTGAGGAATTCGCGAAGGGGGGCGTAGGCCAGCTGAGGATCGTCTCCCTCAATGGCGCCAGGCAGCGCGATACTGATTTCCTTCCCTGCCGGGTACGCCACGACTTCCTGCGCACTCGCACTCGCACCGAGAATCATCACGATTCCGATCATCGAAAAAGTACGTTGCAGCAGGTGGTTCACAACTTGTGTATCGACTGGGCTTTACTTGACCTAATTCGGACGAAGGCCGATGCGCAAGGCAAATTCTATGGGAGAAACCCGATCGGAGTTTACGCCTCACCGAATTTCGCCTCGAAGAGCGCTTCGAGTTCGCGCACCGCCTGCTCGGCATCGGAGCCACTGACTTCCAGCTTCAACTGGCAGCCTGGACCTGCAGCCAACATCAGCAAGCCCATGATGCTCTTCCCGTTGATGCGTTCCCCATCCTTTTCAAGCGCAATCTCCGACTCGAATTTCGATGCTGCCTTGACGAACATCGCAGCCGGACGAGCATGAATGCCGTCCTTGTTCCCGACCACCAATTTCCGGGTGATCGTCTCTGCCACATTGTCCTCTGCTGCGCTCATCAAAGCCGGACAGCGTGATGATCGGGCACTGGATTTGCGAGTCAAAACTATGCACACAACAAACGCTTGCACCCGGCGCGGATGTGGATAAAGTCCGCGCGATGATTTTCTATAAGGCAGCTTTTGCGTGGTTGGCCGTGTCCGCCGTTCTCGGTTGGAGTATCTACCAGACCGTGCGGCCGGAGAACCCCACTTGGACCCCGTTTTTTGTTGTTTTGTTCCTTTTTTGCGTCCTTGTCGCCTACACCGGATGCAAAGTCGATGAGCCCGATGCGGATCATCATTAGGGATTTCTCGGCATGAAGAATTGAAAGCCCGCCATTTGGCGGGCTTTTTTGTGCTCATCGGCTTTAAACACCAAATACGAGGAAGAAGAGCGTAATTCCTGGAAAACACCACCCGAACACCAGGTGTTACCCAATAACGAGTGCCCGTTCCCACATTGGGATGATCCGAGATGTCGAACGGAGAAGGAGTCCGAACGCGCCGAGAAAAACCAGTAGCAATCCACCGAACAACAACGGCCCCGGTATTCCCTCCAGTCGCACATTGCCCATGGGGGTGCGGATGAGGAAATCGAAGAACAGTATCGCAGTGGTGCCTCCGAAGAAGGTGAGCCAGGCCCAAACCAGAGGAGATCTGGGGGGGCTCCAGTTTTGACATAACCATCCGGCATTCGGAGGATATGGTCTATCAGGGCCAAGAGTGCGAATCCACCGAAGAATAGTAACACCCATATAAGGTCGTCTTCAGCCCGCTCTGTTGCTGCAGATCGATTTCTGAATTCATGATCTCAACCTAGCGAGGAACTCGGACCTAAGTGAAGCGATGTTGAAGGTTTGAGCATCGATCTGGTGGATGTCCGACGCTGTTCGATTGTAGCGGGCGAGCATGAGTGAGCAGATCGCCATTGCAACATTCTGCTCACTCACACTCACGGCTACAATCGTGCAATGCAAAAACGCCGGAACTTTCGTTCCGGCGTTTCGAATCTGAATTGAAAAATTCCTTACTTATTCGGCTGCGGGGTGGTCCGCAGGTAAGGCTTGATTTTGGTGAAGCCCTTCGGGAAAAGGCCCGTTGCCTCTTCGTCGGAGAGCGTGGGAACCACGATGCAGTCTTCACCGTCTTTCCAGTTCACCGGAGTGGCGACCTTGTGAACCGCAGTAAGCTGCAATGAATCGATCACGCGGAGGAGTTCGACGAAGTTGCGTCCGCAGGATGCGGGATAGGTGATGATGAGTTTGATCTTCTTGTCCGGTCCGACAATGAACACGGAACGGACGGTCGCGGTCGCGTCAGCGTTCGGGTGGATCATGTCGTAAAGCTCGGCCACTTTGCGATCCGGGTCGGCGATGATCGGAAAGTTCATCGTGCAGCCCTGGGTTTCCTCGATGTCCTTGGACCAGCCCTTGTGATCTTCAATCGGATCCACGCTGACCGCAGCAACCTTCACGTTCCGCTTGGCGAACTCATCCTTGAGTTTCGCGGCCTGACCCAACTCGGTCGTGCAGACCGGGGTGTAATCCGCAGGATGAGAGAAAAGAACCCCCCAGCCATCCCCGATCCATTCGTGCCAGTTGATTTCGCCTTCAGTGGTGTCCGCCGTGAAATTGGGCGCGTCGTCTGCAAGTCGTAGTGCCATATTGCTCAGTCGTAGTTAAGTTAAGTGAATTACTAATGTTTGTTTTGTTGCGGAAACGTAGTGATCCACCTGTAAACAGACAAGTGTTAATGCGGAAAGGTCTATTTGAAAGGAAAGACTCTTGAAATGCACACCGCGTAATGCAGTTGAATTCTGCAATAAATGAAATAAACAACCTACAGGAGCATCATATGACACCACTCGTATGGACCTACCTCGTCTACCTCACTGTCAGCATCGCCGTTACTATCTGGGCCGCACGCACGCTGCATGCGAATGGCCATGGAGTGCTCCCCGAAAACTGGTCCGTCTGCTATGAGACTCGGGCAAATGAGAAGCTCCGGTGCGCACCGGAGCTTCTTCGTTTTCGGATCGATGGGCGGGCCGACTTCGTTCGTTTGATCGGTCTGAGTTATTTCAGCCCGGGGAAGAGGTTGTTGAAGACACTGCAGGTTTGTTGGTTTTCACGGTGGGGGCGTTGGTTTTACTGTTCGCCTTTTGCTTGTTCCCAGCGCCATCAAAGATGTTGAACACGTTGCCGATCGGGGCCTGCTTTTTGGCCGGCTGTGCGTTGGTCAAGGCCTGGCCACCACTCTTGTTCTGTCCCCCAAGAAGGTTTCCAAGCAGCCCGCCCACGTTGTTCTTGTTCGTCCTGTTTCCGCCCAGAATTCCGCCAAGTCCCTTGCCCTTGCCACCAAGTCCTTGAATCAGGTTTCCGGCTGCCTTGGTTACATCACCAGCAACGCCACCAGCGAGTTCACCCGCGATCCCAGTCGTCGCACCGAGCAGCACCTTGTAATCTGTGTCGACCTTGTATTCGCCAACCGTGCCCCCGATATCCACGAAGTGCGGCAAGCGCCCGAAGTCCCCGTTCACGGCAGTATACTTGAATCTTGTCATCATGTTCTTGTTCAGCCAGACATCGACCGGAATCGCTATCGGCGAGTCATTGAGATTCGGTTGAATGGTGATGTCGCCGGCAGCCTTCACCTTGAAGGCGGAACTCAAGATGTCCGCGCTCTTGAGTTGAATCTTGCCGGTCCCCATTTCCACACGGGTGTCGATATGGGTGATGGGTGTCTGCGACAAATCCGGTACGCCCAGTTGGCTCATGATCCCGGCGATACCATTGGCCGCGACCGCTTTTCCAACCCCCGCCAGTCCGGATAGCAGTCCAAATTGGACCGGCTTCGGCTGCACGGTCTGATCCTTCACGTAAACGGCTGCATTCGTGAGATAGAACCCAACGTTGCCGTTCAGGTGCTTCTGGAGATTCACCCCGGTCGTTCCCCTGCCCTTCACGTTTACGTTGGCGACGAGATCACCCTTGGTACGATTCCCAACAGCAGGCGAGAAGGAACCAATGAGGGGCGAGACCGGAACTTGATTCGCGGAGAAACGAACATCGTAAACGAAACCGGGCTGGCTCAGGTCCACATCGAGATAAGCCGTAACAGGTGCGCCGTTAAGATTCAGGCTGACCGGATCCGCCTTGACCAAGTGCCGGTCCACCTTTGCGGTTGCCTTGATGGAGGTCGCCTCGATCTTCCGCAGATAGAATTTTGCAATATCGACCTCGATGCTCGTGTCCTTAATCGGAAGCGTCACCGAATCCGGTTCCTTGTTCTCCGTTTGCGCCGGAGGAGGTGCAGGTGCTTCGGTCGCAGGCTCCTTCTCACGATTTTCCATGATGTTGTAATAGTGCGTCATATCCAGACCGGCAGAAGACAGTGTGAGATTCGCGCTAGTGGCATTGGTCTCCGTGAGATCGATATCGCCACTGAGCTTCAACTCGTTCGCTGCGCGCGAGGTGGGCGCCAAATTGAGGACCAGGTGCTTCAACTTGAACAACTTCTTGTCCATCTCCGAATCGAGACCAATCTTCAAGTTGAGGGGTGTTGAAGGAATCGCACCCGACGGGTCAAAGACAACCACGCGATCCACATTCACCATCGCGTTCACAGTAGATGCCGATTTGAAGTTTAGTTTTCCGGACGCGCCCATGTTCACCAGAATGGAACGAAGGGATATGGGTTTGAGTGATGCATTGGCCAGCGGAGCAATAAATCTCTCGTCCAACGCGTTCACCGCGAGATGGAAATCTCCGGCCTGCTCTTTCGCATTGAAATTCGCAGCGAGAGTAAACTGCCCGCCCTGTTGTCCGGATCGCATCAGTTCGCCCGTCATCCCCGGAATTGAAATGACAGTTGCATCGCCCTCTCCGGTCACTTGTGCGTCGAGCTTGGCATTCAAGCCAAGTGGCAATGCGGGAATGGCGCCCGACTGATCGAGGATCACCAGATCCGAAACGTTCAACGTGCCCGAGACCTTGGACCCCACACCCGGCTGCCCTTCGGCAACCAGCGACGCGTTGATGTTGGCCTTGGCCAATTGCATGCCCATCAACAGCGGCTCCACGGCGGGCCTCAACAGATTCTGGTTCACCGCCTGCAGCTTCATGGTGGCTGAGGAACCACCCGAGGTGAGATTGTGGGCCCCGGAAATCTCAAACCCGCCTGCAGGTTGACCTCCGTGGGTCAGCGTTCCGTTCAACCTTTCCAAGGTGGCCACCTTGTTCGAAACCAGGGTCGCGGCAAGGTCGACATCCATGGCCAACCCCTGAAACTGTGTCTTGTCGAACCCGCCACTGAATCCCGGAAGACTTATCTTGCCGGTGATCTTTGCCTCCTGCTGTTCACTCTGCTGCACCAACCCGCGAATATCCAGAAGTCCAACGGCCACACGCATTCCCGGCACGGCGTTCAACTTGCTGGCCTCGGCCAGATCTGCCTGAAGGGCGTATCCGAGTCCGCCAGATTTCTTCTTGAGATCAAACTGTCCGTTCGCGTTGATGGCCGCGATCTGACGGCCTGCCCGATCCATGCGAAACTCAAACAATGGCAGGCTCGCGAACGTCTTGTTCGTCACGCTGGCATTGATGGAGGCGCTAAGATTCAATCGATCCACCCAATTGGTTTCGCCGATCTTCACACGCAATCCCTGCAGCGCTTCACTTCCCGATATCGAAACATCGGCACCGTCGTTTGCCGCCACAATTCGCCAATCCGCGTTTGCCACGCCGGCGGACACATAATCACCAGCCACCGCGGCCCAGTCTGCAAGGTTGAGATTCGAGACCTTGAATCGAAGTTCCGAATCGTCCTTCACGCCCGGTTCGTCACCCCATGCGACCGAGAGCGGTTTCGACAACGTGGCGACGACCAGTTCGCGTCCGGTCTGGGTTATGCCAAGATCCAGAATTTCCAAGGCCGCCGATTTGCCGGGAACATCAACGCCCAATTGATACGCCAGTTTGGAATCAACCACCGGCGTTTGCAGCGTGTCCTTCTTCACGCTCAACTTCGCGACATCGAGCGTGCCTTTCACGTTTACACGGCCCGCATTCTCCCGGAGCTGGATGCTGGTTGTGGAGTTGATCGCGGTCTCACCAACATCCAGACCGAGCCGGCCGGTTGCGAAACTGAGGAGATTCCGGTCAATCCCGGTGACGCTGATTTCCAGATCCGCATCCAGTGTCTCGGAATTGAACGGGCCACTCATTTTAATTTCACTGAGCGTCGTTCCCGAGCGGCTAAGATTCAGATTCAATTCGTGGATCGTCGTCAAATCGAGACTGAGCTTCAGCCTGGTGAAAAGATCCTTGGCGTCTGAGCAAACGCCTTCCGCCTTATTGATTTTTATCGAACTCATACCCGCGAGTCCCTTCGGCAGGAAATTCGCGTCCAAACCAAAGGTGAACTCCGCACTCACATCAGCGTGGAGAGCGTCGACCGCCTTGCCAACCT
This sequence comes from Verrucomicrobiales bacterium, assembly GCA_002715965.1. Lineage (GTDB taxonomy): Bacteria > Verrucomicrobiota > Verrucomicrobiia > Limisphaerales > JAYPXF01. Next base: position 37,089 of record PBAL01000029.1, read on the forward strand.
CCGGCCCTTCCTCGATCAACACACCCGTCGAAAGATTCAACTTGCCATCGATGCCGTTGCCAACCTGATCCACCTGGACGGAAACCGGACCCGCTTCCAGCACGCGTACTCCGCCTGCCTGCAGATGTTGCTCATACCGAATCTTGGCGTTCTTCAAATCGATATTCTTCAGCTGAAGATCCGGTGCGGCACTGGCCGGCTTCTCGGGAGCAGGTTCCCCGCTTTCAAGAGCTTCCAGAACTGGTGTGAGATTCGAGGTGTCGTCCGGATAACGGACCAGATAGACCTCCGGTGAATCCAGCTTCAGCTCACTCACCCGAATCCGGCCACTCACGAGATTCCAAAAGCTGCAGCGCAAGGTGGCTCCGCCTGCCTTCACCAACTCGGTATCCGCGGACACCACCTTCAATCCCTTCATTGACACTCCGCTGAAGAGGCCAACACTCGCGTCCGTCACGGTCACCTCGGCGTTCAGTGCCGCACTTACTTTCGGCAGCACAACGCTCTTTACGAACGCACTGCTGGTGACTGAAAGATACGCGATGATGACGAGCGATACTCCGGCACCACTGGCAATGCCTAAACGCTTGAGAAGTTTCTTGCTGCGGGGAGCTTCGGGTTTGGGATCGGCCTCTTCTTTCATATGCCTGAATGGGTTGTTTTCGAACCTAGCGAAGGACTGCTTGCAGCGAAAGCGTTATGTCCCGCCCGGTCACGTGATACCGTCCGTTACGTAGACGAGGAAAGCTGATGAAAGTTTCAGTCATTGTCCCCGCCTTCAATGAGGAAAAGCTGCTGGTCGATACGCTGAGAAGCATTCGCTCAGCCGCCGAGGTGTTTGCCCGCACTGGGTGGGCCTGGGAACTGATCGTCTGCGACAATAATTCCACCGATCGCACTACCGAAATCGCGGAATCGGAAGGGGCTCGAGTCGTTTTCGAAGCGAAGAACCAGATCTCTCGGGCCCGCAATGCCGGCGCGGCGGCTGCCACTGGAGATTGGCTCCTCTTCATCGACGCCGATTCCACGCCCTCCTGGAAACACTTCGAGAACGTACGCAACTGTATCAGGTCCGGTCGACATCTCGCCGGCGGATGTCACGTTCAGATGGAACCCATGCCACCGTGGGCCAAAGCCGTGCAACATGTGTGGAACTGGATCAGTCGCACTTTCCGCCTGGCCGCGGGTTCTTTTCTCTTCGCCGAACGACGCGCCTTCGAGGAAGCCGGCGGATTCAGTGAAGAGGTGTATGCGACCGAGGAACTGATACTGAGTGCCGCTCTGAACACCGTTGCCAAGAGACGCGGTTTGCAGGCGTTGCACATCATGCCGTCCCCCGCCCTGCTCACCTCCGGGCGGAAGATGGACCTGTATACCGCGGAAGAACACTTCCGCTTCATTCTGAGGGGAATATTCAACAAGACGAAGACCCTGGGAGATGCCGATGCCTGCCATCTGTGGTACGACGGTCGCCGGTAAGAAATGACTGTAGCAGCGAGCGTGAGCGAGCAGTTGTCGCGCTTTATCGTCAACGTCTGCTCGCTCACGCTCGCCGCTACGTCACCTCAAGAGTGCTGGCAATACCCGTTCTGGAAACGTCTTCAGCATGTTCCCCATTCCCTTGTTATGCGCCGTAATGACAGCAATCAGTTTCACCTCCGGCAGAATCAGAATGAACTGCCCCCCTGCCCCCCGACCACTGATGCAATCAAACTTGCGCCCGCCAACGTCCATGTCATGACGCCACCAGAAGTACCCGTAGCTGGTTGCCATCGGGTTGGTGTATTGACGACCGATCGACTTCTCCATAAACGTTTCCGGAATCAGCTGTTGACCATTCCATCTGCCCTTGTTCAAGACGAGCATTCCCCACTTGATCATGTCACGTGACCGCATGCTGCTTCCCGCAGCAGACTTGGGCAGTCCGCTCAAGTCCGGCTGCCAGGCGTAGTTCGTGATTCCCATCTTACCGAGCAGTTCGGTCTTGATGAATTCGCGTGCCGAGCCGGGCACAAGCGCTTCAATCGCCTGCATGGTGATCGAGGGATCGGAGCCCTGATACTTGTAGGGGCGAGGCGCTAGAGGGATGGGCTTACTGTTTTCGAGGTAGGCTTGGATTTGTTTTTGTCCCTTGAGCTGTGTGGGCTTTCTGATGAGCTCCCTGGCGCGGTCTTTGTCGATGCGAATTCCGGAACGCATGTTCATTGCTTCGGCCAAGGTGATTGACTCCGCACCTTTCGCAAATCGAGTTGNATCAAGTTGCTTCAAGAAGTGTGTGATAGGTCGATNCAAATCCTTCATCGTCAGATANCCCAACTGCATGGCCCGCCCCAGCGCCATGGCTGTGTAAGATTTGGTAATGGACATCTGGTNGTGGGGGTAATTCGCGCGACCNCGACGAAAGTAAGACTCGAACAGAAGTCGTTCGTCTTTCATCAGGAGAAAACTGTCGATCTCTCCATGTTCCCCCGNATTGAGTTCACGGGCGAACTTGAGAATTGCCCGCCGGTCCGAATTCTTCCGTGTCAGTGCCCCGACCGAAATCCCGTCCTGCCGATCGTTCGGCCGTAGATTGACGTATGGTTCTTCAAGATCCGGAAGTTTCGCCTCCAGCGCCCACGACACATCCCTTGCGTTCAGGTCCGTGATTTCCGGCGCGAGACCATCATCCGGTTCCGTCCTTCTCCGGGAAGCCGCAGGTTTCTCGACCGGCTGTGGCGACGTTACAACCGTCAACACAGGAGGCGTTTCAGGAGCGGCAGTCATGATTGGGCGAAGCCAATCAACGGCCACGTAACCGCTCGGCTTTTTCGGCTTGGCAACTTCAACCAGATCCGCCTGCGGATCAAACAAGGGCCAGTCGTCAGTCCGAAATGGTGACGCCGGCAATCCTTCGCGATTGTAGAGCAGATTCCTCTGCGAGGGATTCATCGCCCACGCGTAACGAACGGCAACCGGCTCTGGGACCGTCGATGACGAAACAATCACGTCCGACCCGCTGATCTTCGCATCTGCCCAATGCCACTTCCGATCCCTGCCAGCGATGGCGAACGCATCCAATTCCCCCGACTGGCCGGACATTAATCCACTGCCAATCGACGCGAACTTCAATACGATCTTTCTGTCCATGATGGCATGTGATTCGAGCGAAGGTCCGGAACCAACAATCTCTTTCCCATATGTATTCGCCAAGGCGAGCAATGCATGTCGAATCCCGATCGGTTGCTTGTTCTTCGGATGCAGTTCGACTGCGTCGCCGGTATCAATCGCGACAGCCATGCCCGTGTTTGGAACGTCATTCTCGACCAAACGCATCGCCTCCCGGGTTACCACCCAAGGTGCTGTGATTCCTTCGACCGGTTCGGTCTGTGGAGGATTCCAACTCGGCAATTGCGTGAACTGAAACGGAAAGTCCTTCGCGACGTTCCCGTTGGATTCCTCGTGCCAGGACGAACGGTAGTAGCGAATCAGCTGCGCCAATTGCTCGCGGTAGTGTGACGCCTGGGGGACATTCTTCGAGTTGCGCTCGCCCTGGTACCAAAGCATGCCGCGAATCCCATAGGGGCGAACCGGATGGATCATCGCGTTGTAGATGTGGGCCGGATACTGGTGACCGAGATTGGCGGGCTTGGTGATAATCGGTGGCGACAATGGGCGAGCGGAATTCTTCATCGTCTCCCCGGCATCAATCTTGGCGTTGTATTCCGAAAGTTCCGTCTCGAACGCAACCTGCGCCTTCTGCGCGGCATCTCCTTCCCGATCCATAATCCGCTTTGCATTGGCCTCATAACGCGCCTTGTGTAGACGGGCGCGGGCATCGCCCTTCTGGATCTCCCATGGCATCCAACCCTCAATCGGAGTTCCTGCGTACGCGCGCTGAATGATTCCAACCGGAATGCCCAACTTCAGATGCAGGGTCTTGCCGAAGTGGTACGATACCGCAGATGTTTCAGCCGCCGATTTTGGGTCACAACGTTTCCAGGCTGCCAATCGGTCTCGGTTCTCCTCCAGCGGTCCGTGCCAATGCTCGCGTGCTGATCTGTAGAGTCGCAGATTCGGCAGATCCACATCCGCTTCAGCTTCGGCGCCAAACGAATTGCCCGTCGACCAGCCCATGTTCGATTGACCGGCACAGAGCCACACCTCGCCGATCGCAACGTCTTTGATCCGAATCTCGTTTTTCCCACGGACGACAATTGATTGGCCAACCCGGCGAGCAGGTGTTCGCAGAATCACCTTCCACTTGCCACCGGAGTTGGCAACCGCAGAGACATTTTCACCCCAACTCGCTCTGACCTCGATCTTCTCGCCGGCATTCGCCCAGCCCCAGATCGTGTTCCCGGTCTGTTGCTGAAGGATCATGTGATCGCTGAAGAACCGGGGCAGGCGAACACCTCCGGATGCGTCGGCCACCAGGACTGCCAGTAGAAGAACGAGTTTGAGTTTGATTCGCAGAGTCATGGTCGGGCTGGCTGAGATGTCGCCGATTGAGTGATTGCCCTCAAGACAATTGCATCCACACTTGCGCCATGACATCGCGATTCCTCCTGGTCGTTCTCCTGATCGGCGCAGTCATGGACACCAGAGCCGCTGATCCTGTTCGCCAGTTTCCGACCGCCGATCAATTGCCCGAGGTAAAGGAACTGCCCAACCCATTCATGTTCATGGACGGCACTCCGGTAAAGACGAAGGCAGATTGGAGACGCCGGCGTGAGGAAATGATCGCGATGGTGCTCCACTACCAGTTCGGTCATGCGCCAGAACTCCCGAAGCCGCACGAAATCAAGGCCGAATCCAAAACCAGCGGACGGAAAGGCAAGATGGTCGATCGCGCGTTGGAACTTCGATTCGGCCCCAAGAACACTCTTTCCCTGGCGGTACGAGTTTATGCGCCAGTGGGGAGCGGACCGTTTCCCGTCATCGTGCATAACGCGCCAGCTGGATTCGAGGCAGAGGAGGCGGTTGTGAACGATCTGATGCGTCGCGGATACCTGCTGGTAAGTTACGATCGCACGGATCTGCATCCCGACTGGGGCAAGGATCCCGAAGCGAAGAAGAAGCGAGACATCGGCGATGCCCGGCGCGCCTACCCGAATTACGATTGGGGCTGTCTGCGCATCTGGGCCTGGGGCGGAAGCGTTGTGCTGAACTGGCTGTCCACTCTTCCTGAAGTGGACATGAAACGGATCGTCTGCACCGGCCACTCGCGAGGAGGCCAGACCGCTGCGTTGATGGGAATGACTGACAAACGCGTGACGGTCGTTGCCCCGAATGCCGGAGGCTCAATCACGACCGGCTGTCATCGGGTTGGCCGCACGCGCAACATCAAGGCGAAGATGGCGCACCTGCATTCAGGTTATTGGTATCACCAAAACATGGTGCCTTTCGGCGACAAGGAAACCTATCTCCCCTTTGACCTGCACTTCATCAAGGCAACGGTCGCCCCGCGCGCATGGTTCAATTCGAATGGCCTCAAGGACCGATTGAACCCCGAAGGCAGCATGGTCACCTGGCGCGCCGCGCGCGTCGTGTATGATTGGCTGGGCGTGAAGGAAAAGTGCGCGCAATGGTATCGCGATGGAGGGCACGACCAAGGCTTGGAGGATTGGAAAGCGCTCGCAGATTTCACGGACTTCATTTTCCACGCCAAACCCCTTCCCGACCCGAAGTCCTTCTATCAGGAGCCCTGGTCAGAACTTCCCCTTCACTTCTCGTGGAAGGCACCACGCTGACTCCAGCTATCCTGTCGCGTCTTGAACACTCGACTTGTGTTCGAGCCCCAACGCGATAATTGAACCGAGAAGCAGCACGCCAATCGGCATCACCACCGTNAGGATCAACAGGTTGAAGGCATTCTATACCCAGAAACAGATTTCGAAATATGTTGCGCCGATCAAAACGCTGATNGCAACGCGTATTCCCGCTCGCTTGACACCCAGACACAANCCCNGAAGCACAAACCCGGAAGCCACAATCAAACCCAGATCCATCTTCTCACCGCTCTCCCTGATGAACTCCCCTGTAACGCCGCGTTCATTTGATTCAAGTGAATCTCGGCTCCCCGCATGACACCCACGGGAGCCTCATGTGGATCTTCGAAAACTGCCGCGCCGGGACCGATGAACACCAGTTTGTCTTTGAAGAATTCGGTTTGCACAAATCGCACGTTCCACTCGTCCGGGTGAACGACCTGATACAAGCTGATCCCCTCGAACCTTCCCGCTGGTCCCGCAAAACGAATACGCGGGTTGATTCTCGCGGTGGCATTCGATCCTCCGCCTCCAGCAATTGTAATCCACGACTGCTCAAAGTCAGATAAAGGATGCCCCCACCAATTGATCCGCCATCTGCGGGGCAACCGTAAGCACCATATCGTGGTAACTTACCCAATACAGCCCGCGTCGAACCTTCCAGTCGGATTCCGTATGCACGGTCACCAACCCAACGGAATTACTTTGCGTGTTATCGCCAAATTCTCCGGACGAAACCAACGACGGACTCGGCCCCTGGATCTTCGCCATGTCGTTCCCGATCTCCACCATGCCCCCCCCGAGAAGCACCCGGGGGGCATGGTTCGAAATCACAACGCGGCATGAATCATCAACTTCTGTCTCGGCTTGGAAGGAAAAATTCAGCAAGACGCCCTTCGCCCCCGTATCCATCAAACGCTGGGAAACATGTCCCCACAGTGACATAGACAAGGTCTGGGTGAATGGCAGCCATCCGTCCCATCCGGACGTGCGGATTCGTTCCCGCTCACAAGTATCCCTTCTCATCTGCGATCCGCCAAAGCAGAGCAAGTGCAGGCGCAATCTCCTCCGGCTTCGCATGAATCCACGCCGAAATTTCACGAAGGCTGAACCAATCACCCTCTTCAATTTCCTCCGGGTGAAGCCGAAAGGGACCGTCGCTTTCGGCCCGATAGACCCAGACGAATTCCTGGTCGGTCTCTGAGCAGGCGTCGATCTTGAACATGCGTTCAGGCGCGGAGCTGACAAATAAACCGATCTCTTCTCCTAGTTCACGAATCGCCGATTCGTCGTAATCCTCACCGCTGTCGACGTGCCCGGAAGTCGATGAGTCCCACCTGCCCGGGTGCGTGTCCTTGGATTGGGAACGCTTTTGCAGAAACACCCTCCCTTCTGAATTGAACACCAGAATGTGAACCGCACGATGCAGGAGGCCCTTGCGATGCACCTCTGCACGGGTCTCCTGACCGATCACCTCGTCGCGTTCATTGACGACATCGAAAATCTCTTCTGCACTCATTCCGACAAGGTGTTGGTCATAACAATGAATTGATCCAATGAGACTGCTTCAGCCCGCACTTTCACATCGATGCCCGCGGCGGAATAGGCGCGCTCCAGCTTGCCCGGATCCCAATCCTGCTTCAGCAATTTCAACATCATCTTTCGGCGCTGTGAAAATCCCCGTTTCACGATCTTCTCGAAAACCGGCACTCGTTCTTTCTCCAATAACGACACCTGACGCCGTTCCATCGATACGCACGCTGAATCGATCTTAGGTTCCGGAAAGAAGCATCCACGCGGAATGACAAAATCAAGCCGCGGCTCATAGGCAAGTTGCACGAGCAAGGTCAAAACTCCGTAAGTCTTCGAACTCGGCTTGGCTACCAACCGTTGGCCAACTTCCAATTGCAAGGTCGTCGTAATCCAGCGCGGACCAGTGTCCTTCTTGGCCAGCTCGACCAATACCGGTGAAGCCACCGAGTACGGCATGTTCGCCACGAGTTTCCACTGAGTCCAATCACTCGCCTCCTTTCGGATTACCTGTAGCGCATCAGCGTGAACGAGTTGAAAATGTTCCTGCGCCTCAAAACGTTTCCCTAAAACGCTGACCAACCTGCGATCCGTCTCAATCGCAATCACCTTGCCTGCAGCATCGAGCAACTTTTCCGTCAAAGGCCCAAGGCCCGGGCCAATCTCCACAACTGCGTCTTCCTTGCACACCGCGGCAGCTTCCACGATCTTCCGGATCTGGTTGCCGTCGTGCATGAAATTCTGCCCAAGCGAACGGGTCAGCTGAATTTCTTGCTCGGACAGAATGTTTCGAATCTCGCTCAGCTTCATAGATCACCCCTAAGCAGCGAGAGTTCTTCCGCCAACGCACGAACAGCGGATTTGAGCTGAGGCTGGCTGATCGTCAGCGGAGGAATGAACCCGATCACGTTACCTGCATCCCCCTCGGGCAATATCACGAAACCGCGCTTGAGCATGTTCTTCATGATGCGCACGCATTCGTCGGACGCTGGTTCTTCCCCTCGCGTGAGTTCAAGCCCGACCATCAAACCATAGCCGCATGCCTTCAGCCGATAACCGACCGGGGCAGATAGCTTGTTTAGCTCAGCCAACAAAAATTTGCCCATTGCCTCAGCACGAGCGGGAAGTTTTCTCCGCGCAATTTCCTTCAAATTCTCCAAAGCCATCGCGCATCCGACCGGGTGCCCCAGAAACGTGCTGGTATGAATCGCCTCGCCGTTCGCCTGCGGCCACGCCTTGTCCATGCAGTGGGCATCGCCAACACAGGCCGAAAGCGGAAAGCCCCCGGTCAGCGCTTTACCCAGGCAAACCACATCCGGCGTGACCCTGGCATGCTCACAGGCAAACCAACGACCGGAACGGCCAAAGCCCGTATAGATTTCGTCGCAAATCAGCAGCGCGCGGTTCTTCTTGCAGATTTGTGACAGCCATCGAATCGCCCCGTGATCAGCCACGCGAATACCGCCACGCCCTTGAATCGGTTCAATCAAGACTGCACCAATCTTCTTCTCCCCGAACAATCGTGTGACTTGATCACGCATCAAGCGAACCGCAGTTTTCGAATCTGGAAACGGCACCCAATGGCCGAATCGTTTCAATTGCTTCTTGAACGGTTCGCGGAACATCCCCCGATGCGTGGCACTCAGCGCCCCGTAACCAAGTCCGTGATAAGCGCCTTCGAAAGCAATCACTCCAGATTCCCCCGTCGCCAGCAGCGCGGTCTTTAATGCGGCTTCCACGGCTTCGAAACCTGAGTTGCAAAAGATGGTCTTGCCCGTATTCGTTCCAGTCCAACGCTCATAAGTGCAACGGCTCAGTTCCCTGGCGAGCTGTGCCTTCAATCGATGCGGATGCACGTCCCCCATTGCGTGGCAGAGCTTGGCCAGCTGATCCTGCCCCGCCTTGACGACTTTCGGATTCGCATGACCAGCCGCGGCCACGCCAAACGCGGCTGTCAGATCGAGATACTTTCTGCCCTGATCATCCCAGACGTGTACACCTTGCGCCCGCTCCCAAACAATCGGCCACTCCCCGGCGGGATCTACGTACGTGATATTCCGCGATTCATATTCACGCAACAGATCCAATGTGTTGACGGTCTCGTCTGGCAACGCGCAAAGCATATCCGGGAACGACGACGGGAAGGAACCACGAATAAACGCAAACAAACCTGGCCTGGTCCGCGAACGAGATTGTTTGCCATCCATCCTTCCCATAGCTTGGCAGTTGCTCACCGGTCAAATGCGCAAAGCCATTCCTCCAGGCTACTCCCTTGCCGAGTTCTCGAAACTCAAGGACCCGGAGCGATTCGCGGTGGAACACGGCTTCGTTTGCGCAGGCCATCTGCGTGTCTACCTGACCGTCTGCGAACCCGAACATCCGGAGATCACAAATCCTTCATTCCTCCAACTTGCCTGCATCAGTTACATGTTGGAGGACCATCCCTCACGCATTGAAAAAGCCCGGGAACAATACGACGCGAATCCCTCGCTAACACAAACGGACATCCATCACGCGGCTGCGATCGGGGATGTGTCTCAGGTGGAGCGATTCCTTGATGCCGACCCGGACTGCATCAACCGTCACGGAGGATGGTTTGATTGGGAACCGTTGATGTATGCCTGCTATTCACGCCTGGAAATCCCAGGCATGTCGACTCTTGCTGTCGCCAAACTTCTCTTGGAGCGAGGTGCCGATCCGAATGCGCATTCCATGCTGGCCGGTCAATACCGCTTCACCGCATTGACCGGCGCATTCGGCGAGGGTGAAGGCGGGCCGGGCATTCTCCCACGCCATCCGAATTGCCTCGAATCTGCCCGCGCCTTGCTCGAGGCCGGTGCCGATCCCAACGACGGACAAGGTCTTTACAACCGAATGTTCTGCGATGACGACAGCCATCTGGAACTGCTGCTCGAATTCGGACTCAACACGAATCACCGCTGCAACTGGCTTCTCAACGAAGACGGTGAACTGAAGGACAATCCCGCCAGCATACTTCAGCACCAACTCTCCTGGGCTCTCAAAACCCACTTCCCCGAACGTGCCAGGCTACTGGTCGAACACGGCACAGAACTGGTGCGTCCCGACGACGAACCACCCTTCTACGAACTCGCCATGCGTGCGGGCAAACCTGAGCTCGCAGAATTCCTTATCGAACACGGTGCGCCTAAGACTGAGTTGGACAGTCTGGCTCACCTCGCCTGCGCATGCATGGCAGCCGATGAAGACAAAGCCCGCGAATTGCTCGACAAGGAACCCAATCTCCTGCAACGGCTTCAGGGAACCAACCGGGCATTCCTCATTGATGCCGCGGGCAGAAACCAACTCGACGCCGTCCGCCTTATCGCGGACCTGGGCGCGAACTTGGATCAGCAGCTATATTGCAGTCCCATGCACGAAGCAGCCGCCAAGGGATGCGTGGAGATGCTCAGGCTTCTGGTCGAGAAAGGCGCCAACTTTCGTCTGCGCGACTGCAGCTATTCCGCGACACCTCTTCAATGGGCGAACCATCTCAACCAACCCGAGGCCGCCGAGTTTCTGGGCAATCTGAATGTCGATATATTTGACGCGATCATTGCCAATCGGATCGATTACATCGCCCAACTCCTTGACGACGATCCTTCCCTGCTCAAGCTCACGCTCGGCCAAATCAATGAAGACGATGCGGACAAGGACTTCGCCTGGAGAACGCCCCTCGCCTCAGCAATCAGCCGCAAGAAACACGATATCGTCAAACTTCTGCTCGACCGCGGAGCGAACACGCGAATCAAAGATAACGAGGGCAGGAACCTGCTTGATCTCGCGAAACGCGAATCAACCACAGAAATCATTGCCCTGCTTCGCAAACACCTCTAGGAATTCCCCATGAATCGCCGCAAATTCCTCGCCAGCACCAGCGTTGCCTCGCTCGCACTTCCTCGATTCGCCCAAGCTGCGGAAAGTGTCACCGACATCGGCAACCGACGCGAACTGTTTATCGACAGCGCCTTGATCGAATCGCTCAAAGGCTCAGCCGCACAGCGCCTGCACCATCCCGTACCACGCGAAGTGGCAATCAATCACTTTGAAGATTGGGAAGGAACGGGTAGCGGCTATCACAGTGTTTTCCACGACGGCGAAAAATACCGGATGTATTACAAGGCCTGGCACATCGAGGTTGAAGCGAAAGGGATCAACACCGGGCGCCATCCGCTCTATTGCTGCTACGCCGAAAGTGATGACGGAATTCACTGGCGCAAGCCGAACCTGGGCATTGTCGCGCACAAGGGCAGCAAGAAGAACAACATCACCTCAGCATTCGGGATCACAGGCGAACTCAAATACGATCCCGGCCACCCGGCGGTTTTCATGGACGAGAATCCGAAAGCTGCTCCCGACGCCCGCTTCAAGGCCATCTTCAGATCATGGGGCAAACGTGGACTCATTCCCTTTAAATCCGCGGACGGCTTCAATTGGAAGCCGATGTCCGACGAAGTGATCTTTCACGGACTCGGTGCATTCGATTCTCAGAACCTCGCGTTCTGGGATCCAGCACTCGGCAAGTATCGCGCCTACTGGCGGATATTCTCTGGTGGTGGCGTCACTGACAAGGAGTGGAAACCGAAAGGCCATCGCGCGATTCGCACCGCAGTATCCGATGACATGCTCAAATGGACCAACGTCCGCGATGTTGCCTACGAGGATTCCCCCTCCGAACAGCTCTACACCAATCAGATCAAGCATTACCATCGCGCGCCGCACATCTTGATCGGATTCCCCAACCGCTACTTCGATCGCGGACCGTCCGAATCCATGAGCGCGCTCCCCGATCCTGAAAACCGCAAACACCGCGCGGCCGCCAGCCCGCGCTACGGACACGCTCTTTCCGAAACCCTGCTCATGGCAAGCCGCGATGGCGTGCATTTCAAACGCTGGAACGAGGCCTTTCTTCGTCCGGGCATCGAACGACCCGGGACCTGGCATTACGGCGCCCAATACATGGCCTGGCACGCCGTTGAAACGAAAAGCACCCTCCCTGGCGCGCCGAACGAGCTCTCGGTCTATGCAACCGAAGGTTACTGGCACGGTAAAGGCAGCACGCTTCGCCGATACTCTCTCAGACTCGACGGCTTCGTTTCGATCAATGGAAAAGCAACAGGTGGAGAAGTCACGACCACTCCGATCAAGTTCAGCGGCAAGGAACTCGAGGTAAACTTCAGCACCTCGGCGAAGGGCGGTATCCGCGTGGAACTTCAGGACGAAAACGGAAAGCCAATCCCTGGCTATGCTCTCGATGATTGCCCTCAACAATTTGGCGATAGCATCGACCGGGTAATCTCTTGGAAGAACGGAGCCGACCTCAGCAAGCTCGCCGGCAAACCAATTCGAATCCGATTCGAACTGAAGGACGCTGACCTGTACAGCTACCGCTTCATTCGATAGTCCGAAAAGCGGATCAGCAGGTCGGGCCAACAACAATGGTCCCAACAATCATCGCGAGTCCTAAAATCGGGGCGGAAATCGTCGCAAAACCAAAACAGCTTCGGAGCGTCTTGTCACGATCTCCAGACCTTCCCGTTCTTGGGAGTTCGGCCGTGTGTTCCCTGATGCTTCCAACAGTAACCAGCGTGGCCCAGCAAGAGAATTCCAATCACGATTCCAGATATATCCATGATTCCAACAATTCGAAACGCATCCAATGTTATGGCCTTGCCTTCAACAATCTCCAATGCCTGACCAGACCAATCGCGTCCCGCGCATCGAACACGAAGGAGATCCCCACCGTTGCGCAAAGGCAAAATAGTCAGGCTCCATATCCACCGCCCGGCCGCGCACGCAGCAATTCCATTCCGCATAACACCCAGCCCGGTGACCAACACGCTAGATGCGGTCATTCGGGAACTGCATCACCGCAAAATCGCCATCGAAGGCAATCTCATGTTCGGTTTCGACGAGGACGATGACGGAGTCTTTGAACGAATCGCGCAATTCACCATCGACGCCGGCATCGACTTGCCGGAGTTCTACGTGCTGACGCCGTATCCTGATACCGAACTCTGCACGCGTTTCAAGCGCGATGGGCGGATCGTGGATCAGAATTGGGCACACTACGACAACACGCATTTCCACTATCTGCCCGTATTTCAGCCCCGCAACATATCTCGCGAGGCTCTGCGCGAAGGATACCGCCAGGCCGAACGCCCGTCTACGGGCGACGCAACGTCATGCGTCGGCAATGGCGTTCGGGGCTACGGAGCGTGCCCTCCAGGATGGCCGACTACATCTATTCCAGCCGTGTCGAAACCCGACACAACCTTATCCCGTTGAGCGAAACCGTCTGCGACGACCAGGCTGAGAACGCCGGTCAGGAGCATGCATGAAGTCTCGCCAAACGTTCGATACCTCCGGGTTGCGGATTGGCTTTGTGTTCGAGGACTTGATTTCAAATCCATGACTGGCCAAATTCGTGCACCCAAGCCAATGCAGGTTATGCGCGGGCGTGGAAACAGAGACTGAAACTTTATGCAACCTACTCGAACAGTTTACGGCACGTGGAGCGGAGGACGTTACATGCACTTTGGCGAACCGATCAGCGAAGAGCGTTACCTCAAGGCCATTCGCACCGCCTACGACAAAGGCGTCCGCACGTTCATGACGTCGGATGTTTACGGAAAGGGCGAGGCCGACACGATGTTGGGCAAAGCCCTGGCGGATGTCCCACGCGACAGCTTCTGTTTGATTGGCCTGCTTGGGCACGACATTTACGATGGAAAGCGCGCGGGATCTCGTGGCTACGCCCGCTTCACCGATCCGGACCTGCGCCAGCCTTCCGAATACTCCGGCTACCTGAATAAGGCCGCCGAGAAATCACTCGAGCGCATTGGCACGGATCACTTCGACGGTGTCTTGCTGCACAACCCGGATTCTCGGGGATACAGTCAGGATTCAGTCTGGAAGGGAATGGATCGTCTTCGTGAAACCAAGCTCACGGAGTTCATCGGCCTTGCACCGGGACCGGCGAATGGTTTCACACTCGATATCATCCAGTGCTTTGAGCGCTTTGGATCTGCGATCGACTGGTCGATGGTGATTCAAGGACCGTTCGAACCTTGGCCCAGCAATCTGCTTCAACCCGCAGCAGAGAAAGCGAACATCAACCTCATCGCGCGCGTTGTCGATTACGGCGGCATTTTTCATGATGACATCAAACCCGGACATCATTTCCGCGACGGTGATCACCGCGTGTACCGTCCGGAAGGCTGGGTCGAGACTGGCAACGAGAAGATCGAGAAGATGCGTCCGATCGCGGAGAAGCACGGCCTTACCATGTTGCATCTTGCCTGTCTCTGGACCCTAGCGCAACCAGCGGTCAAAGGAGTGGTTCCCACGCTCATTCAGGAAGCGGGCGACGATGCCAAGTCATACGAGGAAAAGCTCGATGAACTTGCGTCCTTGCCGAAACTTGCACTGTCCCCCGAAGACATCACGGAGATGACCGCCATCGGCAACAACAAGGGTTGCATGAACCTCAAGGGCGGCAATCCGAACTTCGATGGCGACGAGAAACCCGACCAATGGCAGATGAACCCGGACCTCGCCGGGGTGGCGGAGCGTTGGGGCATCAAGCCGGAGGAGGACCTGGTTTACACGATGTGATCCGTCGCATTTTCAAACGACTGTCCAGAATTCACATCACAGCGATTTCGGTCGTCGTGATCCTGATCCTTTCCTGGACGGGATGCTTCACCGTAAAAATGCCCGGCGATTCCTTTGATGGCTCCCTGCCCGACGCAAATTCCGAACAGGCAAGCGTCGCCAAGAATCTCAAAACCCACATCGAGAAACTCGCCGGCGAGATTGGCGCGCGAAACGTTTCGCACCACTACGCGTTGGAGAAAGCTGCCATCTATCTGGAACAAGAACTCCAGAAACTCGGCTGGCTCGTGCAGCAACAAGCGTTTGAGACGGATGGCAAGACGGTTCGAAACCTGGAAGTGGAACTGCGCGGAACGAAACGTCCTGATGAGATGGTGATCATCGGCGCACACTACGACACCGCAGGCATATCGCCAGGCGCAAACGACAACACCAGCGGAACCGCCGGCCTGCTTGAACTCGCACGCCTGTTTGCCGGATCAAAACCCGGCCGCACGCTACGGTTCGTCTTCTTCGTCAACGAAGAGCCTCCGTATTTCCGGACGGAACAAATGGGCAGCCGGGTCTATGCCCGCGCCTGCAAGAATCGCGGCGAGAACATCGTCGCGATGATCAGCCTTGAAACAATTGGCTATTATTCCGAGGCGGAGAATTCACAGAAATACCCACCACCACTGAGCCTGATTTACCCGTCCACCGGAGACTTCATCGGCTTCGTTGGCAATCCCGCGTCGTCGAAATTGGTAAAGCGCTGCATCAATATCTTCCGTAAAGTGGAGAGCTTTCCCTCGGAAGGGATTGCGGCCCCCGGCTCGATCCCCGGCATCGGCTGGTCGGATCATTGGTCGTTCTGGCAGGAGGGATATTGTTCTGCCTCAGTCGGAATGACAGTTTGAAGGCCCGGAGCTAAGCTACTCGCAACCCCGAGTAGCAACATGAAAAAGACCCGTAAGCAATACAGTCCCGAACAGAAAGTTCAGATCCTCCGGCTCCATCTCTTGGAGCATCAACCCGTGTCCGAGCTCTGCGAGAAGCACGGCCTCCAACCCAGTCAGTTCTACCAGTGGCAGAAACAGTTTTTCGAGAAGGGAACCGCCGCCTTCGAGCCACGGTCCCCCTCCCGATCGGTTAAACAGGGGGATCAAAAGCTCGCCTCCTTGGAGGCCAAATTGAAGGACAAAGACGAAATCATCGCCGAGATCATGGGCGAGCACGTGAAGTTAAAAAAAGAACTTGGGGAGCTCTGAACCGACGATGGGTGCAGCCCGACATCCGCGATCAGGTGGTCGACTTCATCCAGCGATGGAGTCCGCGCACGGGGCTCTCCCGGCGGCAACTTTGTCGCTGGGCCGATTTGGCCGAACGCCAGTTTCATCGCTGGCGAAAACGCTATGGCAAGGTCAACGAACACAACGCCCCGGTGCCCCGCGACCATTGGCTGGAAGCACCGGAGAAACGCGCCATCGAGGACTTCGCCCACGAATATCCCTTGGAAGGCTATCGGCGACTGACCTGCATGATGATGGACCAGGACATCGTCGCCGTCAGTCCGGCCAGCGTTTACCGCGTGCTCAAGGCCGCCGGACTGCTCAACCTTCGCTGGCAGAAGCCTACGCGCAAAGGCAACGGCTTCGTCCAACCCGAAGCCGTCCACGAGCACTGGCACGTCGACTTTTCCTACCTGAACATCGCCGGCACCTTTTACTATCTGTGCTGCGTGTTGGACGGCGCCTCGCGCTACATTGTCCACTGGGAAATCCGCGAGTCGATGACCGAGGCCGACGCCGAGATGGTCTTGCAACGAGCCCGCGAGAAGTTCCCCAAAGCTCGACCACGGATCATCACCGACCGGGGCAGTGCCTTCATCGCCAAGGACTTCAAAGAGTTCCTGCGCCACTGGCAGACCACCCACGTGTTCACCTCCCCGCACTATCCGCAGAGCAACGGCAAGCTCGAACGCTTCCACCGCACGCTCAAGGAGACCGCCCTCCGACCCCAAACGCCCCTGAGCCTGGAGGACGCCCGCCGCGTCGCCGGCACCTACATCGATCACTACAACGACGTGCGTCTGCACAGCGCGATCGACTACATCACCCCCAGGGATCGCCTCGAAGGCCGACACCTGGAAATCCTCCAACAACGCGAAAATAAACTGGCCAAAGCACGCGAACTACGAAAACTCAAACGCCAACAGAAAGCATCAACCTGAGTCGCTTAGCTCCATCGGCCAACGCTGACATTCACGCTGAACCAGTACAATATCCGGCGATCATGCTGACTGACACGGCTCCGTTTCGTTTTCCCTATTACCACACCACGGAAGATACGCCGGACAAGGTGGACTTCGATCGCGTCGCGCGCATTGTGACCGGCGTGCAAAAGGTCGTGGAAGAACTCCTGCATGGAGATTCGAACGCAGGCATCTGAGTCCTGCTCTACTGAGGGATCAAATCAAGCTCCAGGAGCCACCTGATCGATCCGGCCTGCCAGGCGTCCCAGTTTGGCCCTTTGTAACCATTGAGGCCGTGGCCGCCATTGGGGAGTTCCAAGTAAGTGCAGGGTCGTCCGGCATCCTTCATCGCGGAGTGGAACATTCGGCTGTTGGCCGGAGGGACGGGTTTGTCATCAACGGCGTGCGCCAGGTAGGCAGGAGGTGTGTTTGGACTCACCTGAAGATGATTGGAAAACCGTCTGATCAATTCATCGCTTGCAGCTTTGCCCAGCAGATTATCGCGCGATCCGCGGTGGCCTTGCGTTCCAAAGCTGATCACCGGATAGACGAGGATCATGAAGTCGGGTCGGTTTCCCAGCCGCTCCTTCGCCTGCTTGTCACCCAAGTCAAAGTACGTGCCGGCAGTTGAAGCCAGGTGTCCGCCGGCAGAGAACCCCATGATCCCGATTCGCTTGGGATTGAGCTTCCACTTCTTCGCCTTGGCTCGCACGTGGCGAATGGCTTGTTGCGCATCGAGGAGCGGCACATAAGCACGCCCCTTCGGCAAACGATATTCCAGAACCACTCCTGTGATGCCATGTTTGTTCAACCATTTTGCGATTCCGTGTCCTTCCGCGCCGGTTACGAGTCCGCGATAACCGCCTCCAGGGCAAATGATGACGCCTGTGCCGTTTGGCTTTCCCGGGCGGTGAACAGTGAGCCAGGTTTCTTCCTCCGTGAACGTTCCGTCCCCAACCGGGGCGTGTTTGTTCCAGAGTTCGATGCGTTCGGTTGCTGCGGCGAACGAGTTTGCGATGAACGCGACGGAGAATGCGAAAATGAGAATGCGAGGCAGGAGATTCATGGTGCTGGTCAAATGGCTGAGCGTTTACTTCTTTTTCGCTTTTTGTTCTGGCCAACGGACTTGGGTTTGAAACCAGGATCATAGTCAGGATTCAATTTGCTTGGAATGACGGCCTTGGTTTTCTTCTGCCATGCCTTCAACTCCATCAGCATTGCCTGGGCACGTTGCGCTTCCGCGGATGAGAGATCGGATTGTTCGCCGAGGTCGTTCTTCAAGTTATAGAGCTGGATCGAATCGTCTTCGAAGAACTGGATGAGTTTCCAATCGCCTTTGCGGATGACGCTGCATGGTGTGGCGCGCCAGTAGTTCCTGTCCGTACCATGAATTCGGACGACCTGGTTGTAACCGCCACCGGCAAGATAGAGCGGGTAATGCCAGAAAATGGAGCGGTTTTTCAGAGCCTGCTTGCCGCTGAGAAGCGGGACCCATGATTCGCCATCAACGTGCTGGTCCTGTGGGAGTTCGGCGTTCGACAGTTCCGCTACGGAAGGCATCAGATCGACTCCGGTGATTGGCGTGTCACAGGTGGAGCCAGCTTCGATGACACCGGGCCAGGTCATACAGGTAGCGACGCGAATGCCTCCTTCGAAGAACGCGCCCTTGGCCCCTTTCAACGGTTCGCACCAGGTGGAACCGGAAGATCCGCCATTGTCGGAGGTGAACATGATCAGAGTTTTGTTCGCAAGGCCGGCATCGGCCACGGCTTTCCTTACGCGCCCAACGCTGACATCGACGGCTTCAATCATGGCTGCATAAGCCGGATTCCATTCGCGGTCCCACCTGCGCTCCTTGAGCTTGCGCCGGTATTTGTCGACCACGGCCTCGCGTGCTCGGATCGGGGTGTGAACGTCCCAGTGGCAGAGGTAAATAAAGAACGGCTGTTCCCTATTCTCACGGATGAACTCAACGGATCGATCAGTCAGACGCTCGGCCACGTCGATTTTGCCGTAGTACTTTCCAGCCGCTCCCTTGCCATTGCCACCTGCGTCGCTGACGTGAAAGCCCTGCGTGTCCGGGCCCAGATGCCACTTGCCGAAGCGGGCGGTTCGATAACCCGCTGTATTCAACACTTCCGCCACGGAGACCACAGAAGGATCCAGTGTCATCGTGGATGGAATGATGTCCTTGCCCTCTTTGTCACCCTTGCGCGGCACGAGAAACTTCATGTATTGGATCGCGCCTTTCGCCTGCCCACCTGGCGTCCACATCTGTGTGCGTGGGACATACATCCCACTCATGATGCACGATCGCGAGGGCATGCAGTTCGATGCACCGGGATACGCTGATGAAAACGCCATCCCATCAGCACGAAGCTTGTCAATGTTGGGTGTCTCGTAAAACTTTGCCCCGTTGTAGCCGACATCCGCCCACCCAAGATCGTCAGCCATGATGTAGATGATGTTCGGTCGCTTCGCGCCGGTAATTGAGAGGGTCGGGAGAACCAGAACAAGCAACAACCTGAAGAGCGGCCCGGAATACATGGGCGCAAGATGTCCACACCGATTCCGAAAGTCAAAACAACGAACGCACGAGGACATGTGCGCGGAGCAGACACTCTTGCCGCGCTGTTTCGATTTTCCGCATCCGCAGCACGGAGTGGACACTTTACGTTCCTGCTCTGCGACTCGTGACAGGTGAAATCAGACGAGTCGGCCAATCTCCCCAAGAGCCGCTGTCATCACCAAATGGCCAATCGGCATTTATGAATTCACATCGCACTCAGGCAATCCGGCATTCACTGCATCGCCAGCGGACATCAGTCCTTTCGCTGATTCATTATCCGTTGACGCAGAGCAACTTATCCGTATCGTATCCGCCGATCCGCATGCGTTGGGTAATAGCCATACTCGCAATCTGTATGACCGCTACAGGTTGTCGATACTGGAAAAAGGGCAGGAAGACCGCGAAGCCCGAATCCGCTGTCGTCACCCCCGTCCGCGCTTTCACCGGCAGTATTGCTTTGGTGAATGCGGAATTGCGCTACGTGGTGGTCGAAGGCACCGTTGGAGAACTCCCACCGGTTGGAACTACTCTCCAGGTTTTCCGCGGTGATAACAAGGTCGCCGACATCGTCGTGTCCGAACAACGGCAGGACGTGAATTACGCTGCGGACATCACGAACGGGCAGCCACAGGTTGGAGATTCCATCCGGAGCCAGGTTGAAACTCCCCCTGCGCCGGAAGAAGAGAAATAGGTCCATTCGTCCCTGTGGGCATTCCGGCCTCCTGCCCCTCGCTGTGAGAACTCCATGCAGCTCAGTCCTTCATTTGCGCGTTCGGATTGATACGCCTCCAACGCCTAAACAACGCGAACGTCATAACAATCAGAGTCAGCCAAAAGAGACAGGCACTGAAGTGAAACGCATTCCGCCCCGATGCGAACACGACCGGCATGTGAGCGATCAGGTAGGTACCGGGCCAAAGCAATGCCTGGAAGAATCCAGTCATCGCCTCCTTCGATCCGCGACTTGGAACTCGCATTTCCGAAATCGAAATGAATCCCGTGTATCCGCAGTTAGATTCGAATCTTGGGCTTCACCGGCCCCGGATGATTGATGCGTTGCGCACCCGCAGCAGCGCCCGGCATTTCACCATGGCGCCATCCTTTGCGGCTCTTTGGAGGCATATTGGGTGGTGCATCACGATGAGGTGTGGGATTGGTTGGGAGCGTATCGCCGGTTTGGACAATCCATAGATTCAGCAGACGGCGGGCTTCCTTGAGGATGTGATCGTGTTTTCCGGAAGTGGCAAGATTAGTGAGTTGCTCCGGATCCTTGCTGACCTGGAAGAGTTCTTCGCGTGGGCAAGGGTTGCGGAAGATGTTCAATTGAGCGTCGTTGAGTTCACCCTCTTCAAAACGCTCCCAAAGGTCTTCCCCAGTTCCTGCCTTGTACGCTTCCACGCAGAGGTTTTGCTGATTCGGATAGCTGTTCTTGATGTAAAGCCAGTCGCCCATGCGAACCATGCGTTCATGGTTCTTGTAGACATGCCAGTTGTGTTCGGCGAAAGCCACAGTACGCGTGGTCGCTTTGGGATTCTTGAACAGAGGCTGAAACGAACGGCCTTGGATACGTGCATCCCGTTCAACACCAGCCAATTCCAGAACCGTTGCTGAAATATCGATCGTGCTGATAATGGAATCGGTCACCGCCGGTTTGATGCCCGCCGGATAATGCACAACAAAAGGTGTCTTGATGCCGCTGTCGTAAAGACGTGTCTTGCAGCGTGGCAATGGCCGTCCGTTGTCCGCCATCACGATGATAACCGTGTTGTCGAGCACGCCCTGCCGCCTGAGTTCCTTCGTGACATCACCAATGTAGCGATCGAAGCGACTGACCTCGTGGTAATAGCCGGTCAAATCCTCGCGTGTCTTCTCAGAATCAACAAAGTATGGAGGAACGATCACCTCGCCCGGACTGTATTTCGGCGCCGTGTCGTCAAACTGCCAGGAACGATGCGCATCGGTACTCGCATACCAGCAGAAAAAGGGTTTGTCCTGGGGACGCTTGGCCAGCAACTCCACCCAGTCCTTCTCTCTGCCCGGACCCTTTCCACCGGAGATCTTCGTGAATGCGGGATTCGCATTCTTCCCCATGTGATGCTTGCCGGAGATCACAGTGTAATAACCATCGTTCTTGAGTAACTCAGGAAACAACGCATGCCCGGCCGGCATGTTCGTGTGCAACTCCGGCGCACCCGTGTTGTGCGGATAGCGCCCGGTAATCAGGCTGCAGCGACTGGGACTGCAACTGCTGATCGTCAGGTAGGCATTATTGAAACGCAGCCCCTCCGCTGCCAAGGCGTCGATATTCGGCGTCTGCATCGTGGGATGCCCATAACAACCAAGATCGTTCCATGAAATATCATCAGCCAGGAAGATGACGAAATTTGGTCGCCTGGCGGCATGGCAAGTGAGCCACGCCAAGAAACAAAACACCAACAATCTTGAGAGAAAGCGCATGCACAAAGTTCGAGGTATCAGCCAGACTTGCGCAACGTTTTTGTCAGGACTGCCTGAGCATGCGACTGGCGTAGAAAATATTGCTGGATATCCAAATTGAAATCGCAGCGTAGATCGTTAGTGCAAGCCCCGGAGCAGCAATGTAGTGTTGGATTCCAAGAAGCTTCCGGTCATCATAAATCCTTCTCATATGGTGGCGAGGGCGTGGGAGTTCTCTCATCGAAGATCGATGGATTACTTCTTCTTTGAAGCTTTCTTTTTCGGTTTCTTGGTCTGGTGAACCATTGAGTTCACACGCAGGCGCAAGCCATTCAGGCGGATGAATCCGGTCGCGTCGTCCTGGTTGTAAGCGTTGGTCGGATCGGCATCCATCGTGGCGATGTCCGGATGGTAGAGACTGACCGGGGACTTTACGCCCGCGGAGTGGATACCACCTTTGTAGAGTTTCACCCGCACGGTTCCCGTGACGTTCTTCTGTGTGTCATCGACCATCGCTTGGATGGCTTCGCGTTCGGGCGCAAACCAGAACCCGTTGTAAACGAGTTCGGCGTATTTCGGGATCAGCGAATCACGAATGTGCATGACTTCGCGATCCATGGTGAGGCTTTCCATCATGCGATGGGCGTGATGCAGTATCGCGCCCCCCGGGGTTTCGTAGACTCCCCTGCTCTTCATGCCAACGAAGCGGTTTTCAACCATGTCCACACGCCCGACGCCATGTCTGCCCCCGAGCCTGTTGAGTTTCTTCATGACCTGCAGCGGAGTCATCGCCTTGCCGTTGATGGCCACGGCATTGCCCTTCTCAAAATCGATCGTCACCAATTCTGCTTTATCAGGAGCGTCTTCGGGGAAAACGGAGAGCACATTAAAATAGTCACGGAACTTTTTGTCACCGGCGTTGAGCCACGGATCTTCGAGAAGGCCGGCTTCGTAGGAAATATGCAGAAGATTGCGATCCATTGAGAAGGGTTTGCTGGCGCTGGCCTGGACATCGATTTTCTTCTTACGGCAATAGTCAATCATCTCCGCCCGCCCCGGGAATTCGCTGCGAAATCTTTCGTCGCGCCAAGGGGCGATGATTTCGAGATCAGGAGCAAGCGCGGCAGTGGTGAGTTCGAAACGCACCTGGTCGTTGCCCTTGCCAGTCGCGCCATGACCGATGGCCTGCGCCTTGTGTTTGCACGCGATCTCGACCATGCGTTTCGCGATCAAAGGACGCGCGATGCTCGTTCCAAGGAAATACTGTCCTTCGTAGATGGCGCCGGCACGCATCATGGGAAAGATGAAGTCCGCAGCGAATTCGTCCTGCAGGTCGTCCACGTACATGTGGGACGCGCCGGTGGCGCGGGCTTTCTTGTCGAGTCCGCGGAGTTCCTCCTCCTGCCCGATGTTGGCACAGAAGCCAATCATCTCAGCGTTGTAGGTGTCCTTGATCCACGACATCAGGACTGAGGTGTCCAGTCCTCCGGAGTATGCCAAAACGATCTTCATAAGCTTTGCTCTAGGGCGCGGGACTTAACGCGAAATGCATTTTTGTGAAAAGGAAAAAGCCCATTGAATAGGCATCCGGCCCGTCAATCGGCGCGCTACATTACGAAACCAGAGCCACGTCGCGAAAACCGCTAATGATCGGGCAAAGCGGGCAACAGACCAATCTACCAACCTAAATATCGGCCGGGTGAAAGGAGTCGCAGGTCGAACTTCGGTGTCCGCCCACTCACGAGATCGCTGATAACCTGTCCGGTCGATGGCGCGAGGCTGAGACCGAGCATGGCGTGTCCGGTCGCGATAAGGAGATTCTTCACGGTGCGAGTTGGGCCAATGTAGGGGAGACCGTCGGGTGAACATGGTCGCAGACCGGCCCATGGTTTGATTCCTTCGAAGTGCTCGGACTTGAACTGTGGAAAATACTTCGGCGCGGCTTTGATAATGCCCCGAATTCGCTGCGGATTTATTGACGTATCCAAACCGGCTATTTCCATCGTGCCTCCAAAGCGCAGGGCATTTCCCATGGGTGTCACAGCCGCGCGTGCTTCGGTGAGGATTGAACATATCTTGGGAAGCTGGATGGGTTTCGACACAGTAAGGCTGTAGCCCTTCCCAGCCTGCATCGGCAAATGCAGCCCCAACGGCTTGGCAAGCCCGGGCGAATACGCGCCTCCGGCCACGACGACGTAGTCTGCATCCAGCACACCAGATTGGCACTCGGCGCTGACGGTTCCATCCGCATGCTGTATCCAACACTGGAAGGCATTGTTCCAAAGAACGCTTCCACCGTTCGATTTCACGAAATGAATCAATGATTGAAGAAACTGTTCCGGCCGCAGGTGGCAGTCTTTGGGGAAGTAGACCGAACCTTCGATGTCCATCTCGACATCGGGATCGAGCTTGGCCGTTTCGCTGGCGGTAAGCAACTCAGCAGGGATGCCCAGTTGATTGGCATCTTCCGCAACGTGCTTTTCGACAGAGAGTGCATGACGTGTTCTGCAGAGCATTAACAAGCCATTCTTCTTCAAGCCGAATTCGAATCCCGGTTCTTTGGCTAATCGCACAAACTCTCCGCGGCTGGCCATCTGTAAATCGCGCAACAAAGGGCCTGAGGCGTCAACGTGTTCGGCTGTGGCCGATCGGATGAAGTTCATGCCCCAGTCGGCGAGATCGAAGTCAAGGCGCGGACGGATGTAGAAAGGACTTTCGGGATCACCCATCATGCGAATGCCCATCTCGACCATTCCTGGGGCTGCGAGCGGGATAAAGTGGGACGGGACGACCATCCCGGCGTTCCCGATGGAACAGCAGTCGCGATCCGGTGCACCTCGTTCAACGACCGTCACATCGTGACCGGCACGGAGACAGTAGTAGGCGCAGCTAAAACCAATGACGCCCCCGCCGATGATGACGACTTTTTTGCTCATTGTGGCTGCCAGCACGAACGAAAGCAGAAGCCAACCCCAAGGCGTATTCGAAGATCGTAGTAGCGAGCGTGAGCGAGCAGATCCGGGCTCGAATCGGCCTGCTCGCTCACGCTCGCTGCTACATTGACCCATCTATCTTCATCCGTGTCCATTTGCGGTTAAGAACTCAGACGGGAATCCCCCAACAAAACGGATCCGCCTCATCAAGAATCAGCGTTGATTCTCCTGTCACGTAGGCAGTTCCTCGAATCGTTGGGATGATG
This sequence comes from Verrucomicrobiales bacterium, assembly GCA_002715965.1. Lineage (GTDB taxonomy): Bacteria > Verrucomicrobiota > Verrucomicrobiia > Limisphaerales > JAYPXF01. The sequence continues at coordinate 62,438 of PBAL01000029.1, forward strand.
TCCCCGTCGACCTTCTCCACGGACGCCTCGAACACACTTCCAGCGACACTCTCCTGACGCCAGATTTCACCTGGCTCCAACACGCCGTCTTCGTGCAGGCAGGCGACCTTCGCGCTGGTCCCCGTGCCACATGGCGAACGGTCATACGCACCTCCGGGACATTGGACAAAGCTGCGGCTGTCGTTGGCGCTGTCGACTGGCGGGCCGAACAACTCGATGTGATCCACCTCTGAGGCATGCGGCACAGAATCCAGCGCATTGACTGCACGACGAATGGCCCACGAGATCGACGCGAGTTCTGCCTGATTGGCGACGCGAATTTCAGGCTCGGGCACCTTGGTGAGAAAGAACCAATTACCTCCCCACGCAATGTCACCCGTCACTTCGCCCAGCCCTGGAACGTCAACTCGCACGTCCTTGCTCGATCGATACGCAGGAACGTTTTTCAGGCTGACTTCCTTTTCGCCATGAAGCGTGGCGGTGACGATTCCGACGGGCGTTTCGATGCGGTGTTCGCCTTCACCGATCCTGCCCATGTGGCGGAGTGTCACCAGAAGGCCAATGGTTCCGTGGCCACACATGTTCAGGAAACCGACGTTGTTGAAAAAGATCACGCCCGCGGCACAACTCGGATCGGTTGGCTCAACGAGCGCCGCACCGACTACGACATCTGAGCCTCGTGGTTCGTTGACTACTGCCGATCTGAGCCGGTCGTGTTCCTTGGCGAAAAAGTCGCGTCGTTTGGAAAGTGAACCCTTTCCCAGATCTGGCAGTCCGTCGATGATCAGACGCGTTGGTTCACCTCCCGTGTGCGAATCAATGACCCTGACCCTCATCCTTAAAAGCGAAATCAGGCCTCCCGGCCCTTGGCCCATCGCCAGGCCACTCCATCCTCGATATTTTCCACCTCGCCTTCGCAGACGAATCCCAGGTGCTCAAGGATGTGCGCGGATGTCGTTTCCTCCGGTTGAGTGTGGGCGACGACACGATTCATGCCGGGCCGGCTGAGCGCGAGTGAGACGAGTTGGTTGGCCATGGCCGTTGCATAGCCTTTGCCTTCGAATTGAGGAAACGTGAAATAGGCCAGCTCAACTTCACCTTCTTCACTCGGCGGAGACTTGAAGCTGCAGGTGCCGACAATGCCATTCATCGCAGGATCAAAGGCCAGATAGCCAACCCACGGGGGCGAGGCATTTGCCGATTCCTGCAATTGGCGCGACTGCACCAGGATGTCGACGATCAGGTGGTGAAACTCCTGACTCTCAATCGTCCCCTTGTCCATGTTCTCCCGCGCATTGTGCTCCAGCCAGTCCAAGTTGGGCCGGTCCAGAGGAATGAGCTGGAGTTGCATGCGAGAATCCTAGACGAATTTCCCCGGATTTAAAATGCCTTTGGGATCGAGCGCTTTCTTGATGCGGGCGTGAAGATCCCGGACCTCCGCGGACGCGGCCAGCTCCCACCAAGGTTTCTTGGCCAGCCCGATGCCGTGCTCGCCGGTGACCACTCCACCCCATTTGATCACTTGTTTGAACAGCTCATCAAGGCAGGCATCACTGCGTTCCTGCGCGCCGGGCTCATCAAAATCCACCATCACGTTCACGTGTATGTTTCCATCACCCGCATGGCCGAAACACGCGACCGGAAGACCGTGTTTGCGCTGAAGACGTGTGGCGAACGCAAACAACTTTTCAAGACACCCGCGGGGAACGGTGATGTCCTCGTTAAGTTTCGTCAGGCCGGTGTCGCGAAGGCTGTATGAGAACTCGCGCCGCAATTGCCAGATTGCCTCACAAGCCGTTTCGCCCTGGGCGCGCTTTACGAAGCGAACATTGTCGTTGCGAATCAGTTTTTCAATCTGACGCAATTCGCTGCGAACCGATTTTTCCTGCCCGTCGAGTTCAACGATGAGATGCGCATCGCAGCCGGCGAAGAGACTGCTTCTCGTTCGTTTCTCAGCAGCTCGGAGTGTGAAGTTGTCGGCAATCTCCAAGGCACTTGGAAGGAACCCTGAGCGAAAGATCGTCTCGAGCGCATTCACTGCGGATTTCGTCTGGGAAAAGCCAACGCTCAACGCAGCACGGTATGGAGGCAGCGGAAGCAGCTTAAGAGTGATTTCCGTCACGATCCCAAGCAACCCCTCTGAACCAACGAACATGCGATGCAGGTCGAATCCGGTCTTGTTCTTGTGCGTGCGACTGCCAGTGCGAACGATCGTTCCGTCAGACAAAACGATTTCGAGGCCGAGCACGTAGTCTCGGGTGACTCCATACTTCAGACAGCGCGGCCCGCCGGCATTGGTGGCCACGTTTCCGCCGATGCTGCAATCGGCACGGCTGGCGGGATCTGGCGGATAATAGAGTTTCTTGGCAGCTGCCTTGGATTGCAGGTCCGCCGTAATCGCACCGGGCTGAACCACGGCAACAAAGTCACGTTCGTTGATTTCCTTGATCCGTTTCATCCGGGCCACGGAAAGCGCGACGCCTCCCTTCACGGGCACACAGCCGCCGACGTATCCGTGGCCAGCACCACGTGGCGTCACCGGAATGCGATGCTGGTGCGCAAACTCAAGTATCTTCGAAACGGTGTTGACGGACCTGGGGAGCGCAACCGCGTCGGGCATCGCGCTGGCGAACCATTTGTCACCGGAATGAGCTTCAGCGGATTTCTGATCCAAGCGTAGTTCACCCCTGGGAAGGAGGGATTGCAATTGCTTGAGTTGGGCGAGTCGCTTGGGGCTCATTTGGGGAGTTCATCCAACCCCAAGACCTCCATGGCACGGTCCTTGTCTGCTTCTGCCACCTGAACGCGCACGCCCGAAAGCACAGGCATGGGGGAGTTGGCTTCCGGAATGAAGGCGCCAATCTCGGCCTGCTCGAGCTGATTCTTGACCAGTTCGGCATCGATCGGATCACGGGTCTTATGAACGGTGACGAAGTCCATGCTCAGTCTTTGATTTCGGCAAAGATCATGGTGCCGGTGGCGTTCTGGAGAAGTCTGCCCACTTCGACACTCACCTCCTTGCCCACTCGATCGTTGCCGCCATTGACGACGATCATCGTGCCATCGTTTAGATAGCCAACACCCTGCCCCTTGTCCCTGCCTTGCTTGGCGATTCGAACTCTCAGACGTTCACCGGGAAGAATTACGGGCTTCAGCGCGCTCGCCAATTCATTGATATTGACGTGTCGAATCCGCCGCAACTCAGCAATTTTGCCAAGGTTGTAGTCGTTGGTGTAAAGGGTGGCGCGGAGCATTTTGGCCAAAACAACGAGTTTTTCATCGACTGACGGTGCATCCACGTCCTGCTCATAGACCTTCACCTCGTTGTAGACGTTCTTCTGGATGCGGCTGAGCATGTCCAGCCCGCGACGGCCGCGTTCACGCCTCACCGAGTCGGAGGAATCCGCTACGGTCTGGATTTCCCGAAGAACGAATTCCGGAACGATCAAGATCCCCTCCACGAAACGCGCATCAATCAGATCCGCGATGCGGCCGTCGATGATCACGCTGGTATCCAACAGCAGATGATCCTCGCTCTTGTCCTGCGGCGAGAATCGCACATACGGTATGATCAGTGAGAAATCGTCTTTGTTGCTTCGCATCGCCATCACCATGCCGATGTAGCTGAAGCCGATGAACAGGCACAGGCGGATGAGCCAGCGGACAGGGTATTCATCGACGTAAACAAACAGCTCCGAACGGTCGACCAGCCAGGCAATCATAGTGCCCAGCACCAAGCCAAAAGTAGCCGCAGAGAATGCGCGCAACGAAAGACCTTTGAGCATCTCATCAAACGCGATCAGGAGGCCACCAAAGCCAAAACCGATCAGGATGCCAAACACACTTGGAGGCGCGTCCAGTGCCGGGTGATGAATCAATTCAGGCTGTACCTGGCTGATTGCGTATCCCGCCAAGATACACAAACTCAGGAACAATCCGCGTATGGCAACCAAAGACATGTCGTTTTCCCCCGGCCACAGCAGCCAAGTGGTTTGAGGTTAGCGTCAGTTGTCCCTGGCGGCAATACATTGGTGCAAAGCACACTCGTTTATGAACTGCCTCCTCGCTTGTTCAGAAGACTGTTTCGGAGATTTGGGTTGGCGCGAACGAGGATTTTCTTACGATTCCACTCCTTGCGTATGGCAGAGAGTCTGCAGCGAATGCCCTGCCCCGAGTGCGGGAAGAAGATCATGTTCGGCATGGAAGACGTCGGATCGGATGCATTCTGCCCGCACTGCGATACGCCCGTGGTCCTGCGCGCGCCGGGAGCCGGACCTGCGCCTCCGCCCAAACCGAGGACCGGCCCGCCGATGGTGCAGTTGATCGGAATTCCAGCCGGGATCTTTGTGGTCGTATTTTCATTGATTGCGGGTGTGGGCCTGTTGAAGCGTTCAGAAGCCAAGAAAGGCGAAGAGGAAAAGGCCGCCAACATGTCCGACGAGGAATGGCTGGCCCAAAAGAAACGAGAAGCCCGGGAACCTGAAAAGAAGAAGAAAGCCAAGAAGAAAGCCAAGAAGACGGTTCCCATGCTCAAGGGATACAAGCGCCCACTCAATACCGTCACCAAGAAGGAGATCAAGTGGACCAATCCAACCAAACGGGACTCAGGCTCACCGGTGCAGTTGATGGGACACATGATTGAGAACGCCGAATCCGGCAACCTCACTTTCGTGGTCGGCATGGTACAGAATCACACCGATCAACAGCTCTTCGATGTGGAGGCGTTCTTCGATCTTTACGATAAAGGCGGCAAAAAGGTCGGCGACACCAAAGACTACATGGGCATCCTCGCACCGAAGGCAAAATGGGAACTCCGTGCCACTGTTTTTCAACGAAACGTGAAGTCCGCCAAGTTGCGAAAGCTCGTTGCGGACAAGTAGCGTTCCGGCGCGCCTTCAATCCAGCACTCATGATCTGCACCGAAAAATCCGACGCCCTGTTCGCCGAATCCCTGAAACACATTCCCGGTGGGGTAAATTCTCCTGTCCGAGCTTTCCGGGCAGTTAGCGGGAAGCCGTTTTTTGTCGATCGAGCCAAGGGAGCACAAGTCTGGGACGTGGACGGAAACGAATACGTGGATTACGTCGGCACATGGGGACCGGCGATCCACGGACACGCCTTTGAGCCGATCATCTCGGCGGTTCGGGAAGCCGCAACGAGTGGAACGAGTTTCGGAATCCCCAATCCCTTCGAAGTGGAAATGGCGCAACTCATCAAGACGTTCTTCCCCAGCATCGAAAAGGTGCGAATGGTCAATTCGGGCACCGAAGCGTGTATGAGCGCGATTCGCGTGGCGCGTGGTTTCACCAAGCGGGACAAGATCATCAAGTTCGACGGATGTTATCATGGCCACCATGATTCCCTGCTGGTGAAAGCCGGATCCGGCGCATTGACCTTTGGGAGCCCGGACAGCGCGGGCGTCCCAGCCGAGTTCACGCAACACACAATCGTCATCCCCTTCAATGACGAAGCTGCGGTGAAAAAAGTATTCGAAGCCAACCAAGGCCAGATTGCCGGGGTGATTCTGGAACCGGTGATTGGGAATGCCGGAGTGATTCTACCGAAAGATGGCTTCCTCGAATTGCTGCGCGAACTATGCAGCGCGAACGACTCCCTCCTCATCTTTGACGAAGTGATGACGGGCTTTCGAGTCGCGCGTGGAGGGACGCAGGAGCGATTTGGAATCAAGCCGGATCTCACCTGTCTTGGGAAAATCATCGGAGGAGGATTGCCGGTAGGCGCGTTCGGTGGCCGCGCAGACGTAATGTCCTGCCTCGCACCTGAAGGCCCTGTTTATCAAGCCGGAACATTGAGCGGCAACCCGTTGGCGATGGCCGCGGGCATTGCAGCGCTCAAGTCACTTGAATCGGGTGAAGCTCACGAGAAACTCGAAGCACTCGGCGCACAACTCGAAGAAGGCATGCGCGGCGCGGCAAAGGAAGCTGGCATCCCAGTGACCTACCAACGCTGTGGTTCGATGTTCTGCGGCTACTTTGGAAATCACACGGTTCATAGTCTCGATGACGCGATGAAGTGTGACCGCGATCAGTTTGCGAAGTATTTCCATGGCATGCTTCAGGAAGGCGTGTATGTCGCACCTTCGCAATTTGAAGCCGGTTTTCTTTCCACCGCGCACGGCGACGCGGAGATCGAAAAGACGGTCAACGCTGCGACCAAGATATTAAAGTCTCTCTGAGTGCCATGCGCGTTCTTGGACTCGATTACGGAAGCAAACGCGTCGGTGTGGCCGTGAGCGACGAGTTGAAGATGATTGCGCAACCACTGGAATTCATCCCTGCCAAACCGTTCGAGGAATTCATTGTGCGTTTGAAGGAAGTACTTTCCCAGAAATGTGTCGAATCAATCGTGATCGGCATGCCGCGAAACATGGACGGCAGTTACGGACCATCGGCTGAAGCCGCAAGGGCATTTGCAGAGAAGATTCAGGCTGAAATCAAACAACCCATCCGCACTTGGGACGAGCGCCTGACCAGCGTCGAGGCCAATCGTGCACTCATCGCCGGCAACGTGCGCCGGGAGAAGCGCAAGGAGAAGGTGGATGCCATGGCGGCTGCGATACTATTGCAGAGCTTTTTGGATGCGAACGAGGCTTAAGCCCAATAGGACGTGTAAGACCTATGGCCACGCCAGCCGATAAACTGAAGTTCAAGCTCATCGTCGCTTATGACGGCACCAACTACGAAGGCTGGCAGGTGCAAAAAGTCGGCGTCGGCGTGCAACAGAAAATCGAGGAAGCCATCCAAGTCATCTGGCCTTCGGTGAAGCGAATTCACAGCTCAAGCCGAACGGATGCCGGTGTCCATGCGCGCGGAATGGTCGCACACGTCGAGATCCCCAAGGACGAATTACGAATGTCAGCGCGCAAACTTCCATTAGCCCTCAACGCCAACCTCCCGGACGACATCCGCATCACGAACGCTGCCCGTGCCCCGGCGGAATTCCATGCGCGCTTCGATGCCAAGGGCAAACAATACCGTTACCAGGTCTGGAATCACCGGGTGATGAATCCCCTGCTGAGGCACACGGCCTGGCATGTCCCCGGCAAGCTCAACCTCCCCGCGATGCGCGAGGCCACCAAGAGCTTCGTCGGCAAGCGCGATTGGAAGTCACTGGCCAACAATCGCGACTACGACATGGAGACAACCATTCGCACGCTTCATCACTGCGATCTTCGGAAGTCGGGCGAACTCCTGACCTTCACGATTGAAGGTGATGGGTTCCTCTACAAGATGTGCCGCAACATCGTCGGCATGCTCATTCAGGTCGGCCAAGGCAAGCTCACCCCGGAAAATGTGGAAGCCAGTCTGGCAGCCTGTGATCGCCGGGCTGGCGGAGTTGCCGCTCCGGCAAAAGGACTGATTCTCTGGGAAGTCTTCTACGACAAGAAACGCGAATGAAGGCACGACTGAAGACCATCGGCATCGCATTCATAGTTGCGGCAACCGGCATCTTTGTGCTTGGCGCGATTCGCTTGCTTGGAGGATATCCGAATGAAGAGCAGAACCGGGTTCCCGGCACGATCAAAGTCAATCTTGAACCCGGACGCTATTACCTTTGGGGCAACCACTGGACGCGATTCGATGGCAAGCGTCTGAATTATGATGCGGATTGCCCGGCCAATGCGCCGATCGCCATCCATGATCACACCGGAAAGGCTCTCGGTTTCGACAAAGTCCCTCAAGCGTGAACTCTTCATGAAACTGGGTGGCATTATGATTTCCTTGCTCCTAGGGTTCGTGGGTTTCTCACTGATCGCCACCGGGTTCCTGCTGAAAGATGGCGGTGGCAATCCTGCCCAACCCACCACATGAACATCGTTCTTGTTGAACCCGAGATCCCTCCCAACACGGGAAACATCGCACGGCTTTGCGCGGCCACTCGGACAGACCTGCACCTCATCGAGCCCCTTGGATTCGAACTCAACGACAAACGACTGAAACGCGCCGCAATGGACTACTGGAATCAGGTCAATTGGCGCACCTGGCCGGAGTGGTCATCTTTCGAACGTGAACGTAAAGGCGGACAAATCTGGCTGATTGAGTCCACTGGCACTCATGTCTACTCGGAGGCGGAGTTTTCTGAGTCGGACTATTTCGTGTTCGGACGGGAAACCGCGGGCTTGCCGGAAGGTGTTTTGAGCGCACATCCCGACCACATTTTGACCATCCCGATGTTCAATTCTGAGAGCCGTTCCCTAAACCTTTCCAACGCAGTATCTATCGTCCTTTACGAGGCGCTCCGACAGCAGGGATTCGAAGGTGCCCTTCCGCTTCATCCGCGTACGTAGCAAAGGTTAAGGGAATTTTCGGTAGCGGCAAGCTGCCCTGATCTACGTGACGTTCTCCATTTTCTAAACGACCAATTGACAATGCCTTACGGCGGTCAGTAAGATGCAAAAAACCCAAGTGATCTAGTTGTGCCAGTAAAAGACGATTACCTCGTAGATACTCTCGCGGACATGGGACTGGTCACCGAAGACGACGTGCAGATTGCACGCGCGGAGGTGGAGTCCGGAGAATTTGAGGATCAAGGGATTATTGATCGGCTCATCGCGGCGCAGGTCGTTGCCCCCGCTCACCTTACCCAAGCCAAGGCCATTCAGTTTGGTGTTGAAACGATCGATCTGGACGGCGTGACGCTGGAGGACGAAACCGTCCAGCAGGTTCCGCGTCACATCGTCAAACAGAACAACATCATCCCGGTGTTCTTCTCGGAAGGCGTTTTGACCATCGCGGTGTCCGACCCCTCCGACCTCGATCTCATGGATCGGCTGAACCACCAACTCAAGGTGGACGGCATTGAATACCGTGTTGCCACCCAGGAGCAGATCGATGCGCTGGTCAATCAGTACTATGGCGGTGCTGAGATGGAAGACGGCACCAACATCGGTGCGATGATCCAGGACATCACGGAGGGTGAAATCGATCTTGGCTTTGTTAAGGATGAAACTTTCGGTGAAGGAGTTGAGGAAGTTGAAGCAGACGCACCGCTGATCAAGCTGGTGAACAGCATCATCTCGGACGCGTTTCGTGGCCGTGCATCTGATATACACATCGAACCCATGGAAAAAGTGCTGCGGGTTCGATATCGCATTGACGGTTGCCTGGAAGAAGTCAGCAGCCCACCAAAGAAACTTCAGAACGCGATCATCTCCCGCTTGAAGATTCAGTCCGGCATGTCCATTGCCGAAAGAAGAATCCCTCAGGACGGACGCATCCAACTCGAGGTTTCCGGCAAACCGATCGATCTTCGTGTCAACTCACTTCCCACCACGCAGGGCGAAAGCATCGTCATGCGTATCCTGGACAAAAGTGGACTGAGCCTCGGTCTGTCCGAGTTGGGATTCATGGCTGATGACCAGGCCTCGTTCGAACGCATGATTGGTCTCCCCGATGGGATTCTCCTCGTGACCGGTCCTACCGGTTCCGGCAAGACGACAACGCTTTATTCCTGCCTCAACTACATCAATCGCCCGGACAAAAAGATCATCACCGTGGAAGACCCGGTTGAGTACGTCTTGGCAGGCATCAACCAGGTTCAGGTCAACGTTGCCGCAGGGCTGACCTTCGCGGCCGCACTGCGCGCAATGCTCCGCCAGGCGCCGAACGTTGTGATGCTGGGGGAGATTCGTGATGAAGAAACCGCGACGATCGCGATCAACGCGGCACTCACCGGTCACTTGGTCTTCTCCACGCTCCATACCAACGATGCGCCAAGCGCTGTTTCCCGTCTGATTGACATTGGCATCAAACCCTTCCTCGTGGCCTCTGCGGCCCGCGGGATCATGGCGCAACGCCTCGTTCGTGCGATTTGCAAGAAGTGCAATGAACCCTACCAGCCAACAGATCGTGAGATGCGGGCGTTGAATATCACCCAGGATCAGATCAACGGAGGCGACAGCCGCAAAGGTGTCGGTTGCAAGGACTGCACCAACGGTTATCGCGGCCGGAAAGGGATCTTTGAAGTGTTCGTCATCGACGACAACATTCGAAAACTCATCTTTGAAAAGGTCTCAAATACCGTCCTGCGAGCACGCGCACTTGAGATGGGAATGAACAGCCTGCGTGACGACGGCACCCGCAAGGTGCTGGCCGCTGTCACCACTCCCGAAGAAGTTATCGAAGCGACGGTGGCTGACGAGCATTAACCGAGCGTATCAACTAGAACCGAAATAGAGAGAAAGGTCAGATTAAGAAATGGGCGCATATGCAATGTCCGATTTGCTGCAGTTGATGGTCTCCGAAGGGGCCGCCGATCTGCATGTTCGTGTTGGAATCCCGCCAGCCTATCGGGCACATGGAACGCTGGAACGCATCCAAGGACCGCCCTGCGGCCAGGAAGATGTCGAGGAGTTGATGACCAGCATCACCGGTGAAGATCACATTCAGCAAATCCGAACCAAAGGTGGGGCCGACTTTGGGTTTGCCTTCGGAGAACTGGCCCGTTTCCGCGTCAGCGCCTTCAAGGAGCGTGGCAACTTCGCCCTGGTGCTCCGGCAGATTCCCACCGACCTCCTCCCGATGAGCGTCATCGGCCTGGCGCCGAATCTCATCGATGAACTGCTCCACAAGCCGCGTGGAATGATTCTGGTGACCGGCCCCACCGGTTCAGGCAAGTCCACTACTCTCGCCTCCATGGTCAACATGATCAATGAGGAGCAGGATCACGCACACATCATTACAATCGAGGATCCCATTGAGTTCTATCACAAGCACAAGAAAGCGGTTATCACCCAACGCGAGGTACACGTTGACGTTCCAAGCTTCGCGGAAGCCCTGCGCCGCGCGCTGCGACAGGATCCGGAAGTTATTCTGGTAGGCGAACTACGTGACCTGGAAACGATTGAAGCCGCGCTGACCGCTGCCGAAACCGGTCACGTGGTCTATGGAACGCTGCACACGAACTCCGCGGCCAAGACCATCGACCGTATCGTAAACGCCTTCCCGATCAACGCACAGGAAACCGTACGCATTCAGTTGTCCACGGCGCTTATCTGCGTTATCGCGCAGATCCTTGTGCCGACCTGTGACAAACCAGGTCGGGTGGCAATTCACGACATCATGGTGCAGACGCCGTCAATCGCTGCGCTGATTCGTGACAACAAGACCTTCCGTATCCCCTCCGACCAGCAGACCGGAGCAAAGTTTGGCATGCGAACCCTCGACCAGGGACTCCTCGACTGGTACCGCAAAGGGCGCATCGCACGCGAAGAAGTCATAAACCGTTGCCTCGATCCGCAGGGCATCCTTCAGAAAATCGCTGAGGTCGATGCCGAACTCGAAGCCGAGGTTGAGGACGAAGACGATTGAGAATAGCTTATGTCCGTCAGCATCACTGATCCCTTGCTCTCCCTCATCAAGGAAGAGGGCCTGATCGACGACCTCCAATTGAATGAAGTCGTTCAGGAGAACACCAAATCGGGCAAACCGATCAGCCAAATCCTGGTGGAGTCCGCCATTCTCGATCTCGAGAGCCAGTTGAACATCATCGCCGACTATCTGGGCACGGATGTCGTTCCGGATCTGGGCGACATAGACATTCCGGATGAAGTCCTTGCCACCATACCGCCCAACACCGCCCGCATGTATCAGTGTCTGCCCATTGAGGCATACGATGAGAGTGTGAAGGTTGTTTTGGCCGATCCACTGAATCCATCCATTCTCGATGAACTTTCGTTCATCGTGCGAAAGGAGGTCCATGTCGTGGTTGGCGATCCGGTGGCCGTTGAGAATCTTCTATCCAAGCACTATCAGGAAGAAGCGGAGACCTTTGCGGACATCCTCGGTGAGATGACGAGTGAAGAGGACATGGTCAGGGAAATTCAGGCCATCGATGAGGAAGAGGACGAAGACGCGCTCGCCAATATAGCGAACGAGACCCCGATCATTCGCTTCGTGAACCTGGTCCTCTACCAGGCAATCACCGATCGGGCAAGTGACATTCACTTTGAGCCGTTTGAGGATGAATACAAGATTCGCTACCGTGTGGATGGTTCCCTGTATGAGATGGCCCCCCCGCCAAAGTACCTCGCCACCCCGGTGACTTCTCGTATCAAGATTCTGGCGAACCTGAACATTTCCGAGAAACGGCTTCCTCAAGACGGCCGCATTTCCATGTCACTGGGTGGCAAACACATCGACATGCGTGTTTCCACATTGCCGACCAAATTTGGCGAATCAGTCGTGCTTCGTGTTCTCGATCGCTCCAACGCCACCTTGGATCTGGAGAATCTCGGATTCACCGAGGAAATCTTTGAGACGATCAATGAAACCATCTCGCAGCCGAATGGCATCTTCGTGGTGACCGGACCGACCGGTTCAGGAAAAACCACCACACTTTATGCCTGTCTGCGCAAGGTCAATGACATTGAAACCAAGATTCTGACCTCCGAGGATCCGGTCGAATACGACTTGGATGGGATCGTCCAGGTTCCGATTCAGGAATCGACGGGCATGACCTTTGCAGCCGCGCTCCGCGCCTTCCTCCGTCAAGACCCGGACATCATCATGGTCGGGGAAATGCGCGACCCGGAAACCGCTCAAATCTCTGTCCAGGCCTCGTTGACTGGTCACTTCGTGCTGTCAACGCTGCACACAAACGATGCCCCCGGCGCCGTCACTCGTTTCACCGATATGGGCGTGGAACCGTTCCTGATCTCTTCAACTCTGATGGGCGTACTCGCCCAGCGCCTGGTTCGAACGATCTGCTCCAAATGCTGCTCCCCCTTCGAGCCAACGGAAAACCAGCTCCAGCAATTGGGCCTTTCGGTCTACGATATCGGCGACAAAACCTTCTATTATGGCCGCGGATGCGACACCTGCGGAGACTCCGGCTACTCAGGTCGTTCCGGTATTTACGAGCTCCTCACAATTTCTGATGCTATCCGTCATCAGATCAACGAGCGGGCACCCGCCGTGGTCATGCGCCAGAAGGCCGTCGAATTGGGCATGACAACCCTCCGAGACGACGGCCTGCGATTGATCTTTGACGGAAAGACAACTGTGGAAGAAGTTGTAAAGTATACTTGATGAGCCGCTGACCGCCGCAAACTCAACTAAAAGAATCTCATGCCTACTTACAGCTATGTCGCGATGGACAACAAGGGGAAGGAGACCAAGGGCACCGTTGACGCCGCGAACCAGAACGAAGCGCTGACCAGGCTTAAAGAAATGAACTACTTCCCCACCAAGGTGGTGGAAGTCGAAAAGAAGGAGAAGAAGGGCAAAGGGAAAGAGAAAGGCGCCAAAGGAAAGGGCAAAGGAAAGGGCGGTGCAAAGAAGGGCGGTGGCGCAGGCGGGTTTCAGATCAAGATCCCATTCTTGTCCGGTAAAGTTAAGCCCAAGGTCCTCACCACATTCACCCGCCAGCTTGCCACTCTCGTTGATGCCGGCCTTCCCCTCCTCCGCGGACTTCGCGTACTGGAAAAACAGGAACGAAACCCCACCCTCAAGGATATCCTCGGCCAACTCGCCGTGGCCATTGAAGGCGGCAGCACGTTCTCCGAGGCGCTCGCCGCGCATCCCAAGACTTTCAACAAACTCTTCGTCAACATGGTCAAGGCCGGCGAACTCGGTGGTGTGCTCGAAGTCACGCTCACCCGTCTCGCCGAATTCGCGGAAAAAGCCGAGAAGATCAAGGGCAAGGTCAAGGCCGCCATGTTTTACCCGCTGGCGGTGCTCATCGTCGCAGTCGCCATCGTCGGCATCTTGATGGTCTTTGTTGTGCCGAAGTTCGAGGCAATCTTCGCCGACATGTTGGATGGTGAAGGACTGCCGCAGTTCACTCAACTCGTTCTAGGCATCTCCAATTACATCAAGACAAACGTGGGCAAGACGATGGGCTTCTGTTTCGCCTTCTTTGTAGCTGTGAAACTCTCCGTAAAGACCAAGGCCGGGCGTAAGGTCTTCGACAAATTTACGCTCATCGTCCCGGTGTTCGGACCGGTGGTCAGCAAGGTTGCCATCAGCCGTTTCTGCCGAACGCTCGGCACCCTGATCAGCTCCGGTGTTCCGATTCTCCAATCCCTCAACATTGTGAAAGAAACCGCCGGCAACGTCATTATTGAGGCGGCCGTTCAGTCCATTCACGACAGCGTCAAAGAAGGTGAGACCATCATCGCCCCGATGGAGTCTTCCAAGGTCTTTCCCCCAATGGTTGTCAGTATGGTCGACGTCGGCGAGCAGACCGGTGCCCTGCCGGAAATGTTAATGAAGATCGCCGACAACTATGAGGAAGAGGTTGACAACGCCGTGTCCGCCATGACCTCGCTGCTCGAACCGATCATGATCGTTTTCCTGGCCGTCGTCGTCGGCAGCATCGTTATCGCGATGTTCATGCCGCTGATCGTCATGATCGACAAGTTGGGTTCCTGATCCGAAGGAAGCCACAATCGCTTCACAAACAACCGTCCGACTTGTCAAAGTCGGGCGGTTGTTTCATTTTCGTCGCGAATGACACGCGAACGGGTCTTGGAAATATTCAGGGAGACGGGTGCGCTGTTGGACGGCCATTTCATTCTTCGCAGCGGATTGCGCAGTCGGCAGTTCTTTCAGTGTGCACTTGCTCTTCAACAAATGCCCTTGGTCGAGGAGCTTGGCGCCGGTTTGGCCGAGACGGTCAGGGGTCTCGGCATTGAGACAGTCCTTGCGCCGGCGATGGGCGGTTTGGTCATCGGCCAGGAAGTCGCCCGCCAACTGGGCTGCAGATATATCTTTGTGGAAAAGGAAAACGACAAACTCACCCTGCGCCGAGGATTTCAGATCCGCGCAGGCGAGAAGCTCCTGATCGTGGAAGACGTCGTCACCAAGGGCGGACGCGTTCGCGAAACCCTCGATATCGCCAACGCGCACAAGGCGGACGTGCTGGGCGTGGCGATGATTGTGGACCGATCCAACGGCACCGTAGACGTGGGCGTGCCCATCCACTCGCTCCTGTCCATCCAGGTGGAGACCTTCGATCCGGACAACCTCCCTGAAGATCTCCAGGCCATCCCCGCCGTCAAACCAGGCAGCAAGTAATTTGCATGTACAACCAAGAACAACTTCGCCACATCTCCAAGCAGTTCCAGATCTACGGCGAACTGCGGCACGCCGAACTGTGCAAGATCGGTCACATCAACGAGACCTACACCGCAACCTATGACCAAGGCGGGACCAAGGTCCGTTATGTGCACCAGAAGATCAACCAAGGTGTCTTTCGCAAACCTGGGCAGGTGATGCGCAATTTCGTTCGCGTCACCCGCCACATTCGCCAGAAACTCGAGCAGGAAGGGGCCGACCAGATCACCCGTCGCGTCATTACGCTGGTCCCAACCCTAGACGACAAGTCCACCTACCGCGACAAGAATGGAGATTACTGGCGTAGTTTCGTGTTTGTCGAAGGCGTTCAGACCTACGAAGCCGTTGAAACTCCCAGGCAGGCCTACCAGGCAGCCCATGCTTTTGGACTCTTCCAGCAACAACTCGTTGACCTCCCCTCCCCTCGGCTACACGAGACCATCCCGAATTTTCACAACTCACGGCTCCGTTTCCAAGCGCTGACCAAGGCAGTCGAGGCCGACGACTTCGGGCGAACTGCTTCGGCTAGGAAGGAGATCGAATTCGCCCTCAAACAGGAAAAGATCGTCGACGTGTTTCTGAACGCGATGAAGAAGGGCAAGATTCCCGAACGGATCACGCACAACGACACCAAGTTCAACAACGTGATGCTCGACAACGAAACCGGCGAAGCGATGTGTGTCGTCGATCTCGACACCGTCATGCCCGGCTGTGCACTTTACGATTTCGGCGACATGGTTCGGACCACCACCAGTTCGACCCTGGAAGACGAACTCGACCTCTCCAAGGTCCAGATGCGCCTGCCCATGTTCAAACAACTGGCTCGCGGCTATATCGACGCCACCAGCTCATTTCTGACCAAGGCCGAGCGCAGTCTCATCGCCTTCTCCGGCAAGCTCATCACCTACACCATCGGCATCCGTTTCCTGACAGATTACCTGAGCGGGGACACCTACTTTCGCGTCCATCGCCCACGCCATAACCTCGACCGCGCCCGAACCCAGTTCAAACTTGTGGAATCCATCGAACGCAAGGAGGAAACAATGCAGAAATTCGTAGACAGCCTCTGAACCCGGACGATTCAGAATAGCAACACAGATGGACACAGATACACACAGATTGGGATCGTGCGCGCAGTGCAAACCGTGCGTTCTCCAATTGACAAGCGCGCGATCGAACTGTCAGCGGCTGACGCCACGAAGTAGAGCCGATCTGCGTTCATTTGTGCCCACCTGTCCCGATTCAGTCGGGATCTGTGGTTTCATCGTATAACCATGGCCTTCGAGTCCTTCGCTGAATTCATTGAAGCCCTGGATCAGGCCGGCGAACTGATTCGGATCAACGAACCCGTTGCCACTGAGCTTGAGATCACCGCCATCGCCGACCGGGAAATGAAAAAGCCTGGTGGTGGCAAGGCCCTGCTGTTTGAAAAACCCACCATCAACG
Source organism: Verrucomicrobiales bacterium (assembly GCA_002715965.1). Taxonomy (GTDB): domain Bacteria; phylum Verrucomicrobiota; class Verrucomicrobiia; order Limisphaerales; family JAYPXF01. The sequence continues at coordinate 78,961 of PBAL01000029.1, forward strand.
GTGAACCCAGCCCATTCCCCCTCGCTATCAACACGCTCGGCTCATGGAAACGCATGGCGATGAGCATGAACGCAGAAACTGTGGACGAAGTGTCCGCGGAACTGGGCACGCTGATGAAAGCCAAACCGCCCACCTCCATGGGGGAATTCATCAAGCTATTCGGCACAGCAATCGAATTGCGCCATGCCAAACCGAAGAAGGTATCCACCGGCCCCTGCAAGGAAGTCATTCATCGCTTCGATGGCGCCTCAACCCACACCGGGCCATGGCCGAATGCCCCCGATGTCAATGACCGCTCCAGCTTTCCCGCCACTCATCCCACGCTGGTCCAAATGCCGATCCTGCAATGCTGGCCTCTGGATGGTGGACGGTTTATCACCCTCCCCTGCGTGGTGACGCGCGATCCCGATACCGGCGAGCGAAATGTGGGCATGTATCGCATGCAGGTATACGACGGACAAAGCACCGGCATGCACTGGCAACTGCAGAAGGTTTCCGCCAGGCACGGCCGGCGCTACTACGAAACCGGCGAACGCATGCCCGTTTCCGTGTTTGTCGGAGGCGATCCGATGTATCCGTTTTGCGCCACTGCCCCCCTGCCCGATGGCCTGGATGAATTCCTCCTCGCCGGTTATCTCCGCAAGAAATCTATCAAGCTCGTGAAGTGCGAGACCAACGATCTCGAGGTGCCAGCAAACGCAGACTTCGTAATTGAAGGCTACGTCGATCCCAAGGAACCATTGCGTGACGAAGGCCCCTTCGGCGATCATACCGGATACTACACACTGCCCGAGCCCTATCCCGTCTTCCACATTACCGCAATCACCCATCGAAAGAACGCCGTCTATCCCGCGACGATCGTTGGCATCCCGCCGATGGAGGATTTCTACATCGGCGGAGCATCGGTGAAACTTTTCCTCCCGATCTTTCAGATGAATTTCCCGGAAATCGTCGATATCGCGCTTCCGGCCGAAGGCGTCTTTCACAACCTCGTCTTTGTCAGCATTAAGAAGACCTATCCCATGCAGGCATACAAGATCATGCACGGCCTCTGGGGCATGGGACAGATGATGTTCACCAAGTACCTCATTATCGTCGACGAAGGCGTGGATGTCCATGACACCAGCGAAGTCCTCTTCCACCTCTGCGCGAACACGGACCCCCAGCGTGATTCCATCATGACCCGTGGACCTGCCGATGTCCTGGATCACGCAACTTCGAAGGTCGCCATCGGAGGCAAACTCGGAATCGACGCAACCCAGAAACTCCCCGGCGAAGGATTCGAACGCGAATGGCCGCCATTGATCGCCATGGACAAATCCGTCGAGCAGAAGGTTGATAGCATCATCAAGGCACTTGGTGCTTCGTAGCCCGTTTTTCCTCGCAACTTACCAGCGCGCGCGATATTGCCTGACGCATGGAAGTTCAAATCGCAAGTCTTTGTGACAGTGCAGCCGACTACGGCGGCGGGAAGCTGAGTTTCTTGGGAGCCTTCGATACCATCCTTGTCCGGGAATTCCCCGCAGTCCACTCACACTGCTCAGTCGCATTACGAATCATTTTTCGTGATACGGATGAAGGCGAGCACGACCTCCAACTTGCGATGATCGACGAGGATGGTCGCAATCAACTTCCCGATCTCCCCCCCGCACGGATCAACGTGAAGCTCGGCGAACAGATGTTTTTCTCCAGCAACAACTTCGTGTTCAACCTGCAAGGTTTGCAATTCCCTGCCGCCGGGCAGTACTCGATCGACATCACGATGGACCAGAAGATCATCGCGCGCATTCCCTTGCAGGTGCTCCAGGTGCAGGCCGGACAAATGCCCGGTCAGCAACCGCCCAACAAGTAAGTATGTTCGGATTCGATCCAGAACAGATGCGCACCCGACTGACCGAGTCCGGTGATGCCAAATTTCCCACGCGGAAATTCAGTCTCCTCTATGGCACGATCGGATTCTGTCTGATCTCCCTGCTGGTATTCGGCATCTGGGCCTTTGCCGGACGCCTGCTGACACAGAGTATTGGTGAAGGCGGTTTCTACGCGGTCTGTGCAGTTGCATTCATTGGACTGTCCGGCTTCCTCTTCAATCGCCTATTGATCGGCGAAAAGACGTTGTTGCGATTCTGCATTCTGTTCGCGATCGCGTTCATTGCCTACTCCGCGCTCTGGTGCCTCGCCTGGTTCATGCTTCGCGCTCCCATGCCGAAAATGCCGATCCTGACTCCAGCCAGAATTGCCGGGTTGATCGGAGCGTTGCTCGGAGTCATTGCCATGAACGCTGTCTTCTGCGCGGGCTTCCGGAATTGGAAACCGTTCGTAAAAGCCACGCTCATCCTGTTCGTAAGCAACGCCGTAGGCTACTTCCTCGGAGATGCTGTGTTCAACTGGTTGTTGTTCAGCGAAAATGCCGCGTCCCTGCAGATTACGTCCGGAACGCGTGCCTTGCTGGCCATGTTGGGATGGGGTTTCTTCTACGGCCTGGGATTTGGCTACGGAATCAGCGACACACTCTATCGTCTGCAAGCCCCGGTTCGTGAAGGCTTCACGGGATCGTCATCCAAACCCTCCACCACTTCCGAATGAAGGCCTGGGTCACCGGCGCAGCGGGCATGATCGGATCGGAAATTGCGAGTAGCGCATCCAAGTGGGCTCCGGATTGGGAAGTTCGAGGACTCACCCGAAGAGACTTTTCCCTGCTAGACTTCGATGCGGTCACCGCAGCGTTCAAGGGTGATTCACCCGATGTAATCGTCCATTGCGCAGCCATCAGCCGGCCAGTAGATTGCGAACGCGATCCCCATCTCGCGCGTAAAACCAACGTAGTTGCCACCCGCCACCTGGCCCATCTGGCGAGTGACAGGTTCCTCATCTACCTCTCAACTGATCTTGTCTATGATGGACGAAAGGGCGACTACATCGAGGAAGATCCCGCCAATCCATTGCACCTCTACGGTGAAACCAAATTGGCCGGGGAAGACGCGGTCCGTCAGCACCAGAATCACGCAGTCTTAAGAACTGCACTGAACTTCGGCGCCTCACCACGTGGCAATGCTTCGTTCAACGAACAGATGCACTCGGCGCTTGCGCAGGGAAAGAACTTCCAGCTGTTCACCGACGAATACCGATGCCCGATCTCTACCACGGAAACCGCTCGTGCCATCTGGGAACTGGCCAAACTCCAAGTCGGCGGCCTCTTTCTGCTGGGGGGGAGCGAGAAAGTATCGCGCTGGGACATCGGCAAGGCCCTCTATGATCGATGGTCTCCCCTGCCCGGCAAGATCGAGCCAGCTTCTATTGCCAGCTACGATGGACCGCCTCGCCCGCCAGATCTCTCGATGAAGCTGAATAAGATTCAGGCTCTGCTTTCCTTTGACCTGCCCGGCTTCCACGAATGGATCAACTCCAATCCGGATGCTGTTGTTTGAGCCATTACCACGGAATCGAACCCACATTCATCACCCCGCCCGCTTCAGGGCAACGTATCGCCATGCACCGTCTGTTTTCCCTCCTGATTCTTGTCATCTTTGCGCACGCCCAGGACGCGCACCGAAAAACTGGACCGACCTGAAAGATGCCGGGACAACAAAGAGCATCTCACCCGCACCAAAAGGCTTCAAATACGTCTACGATCCGATCTTCGGCTTGGAAACGGTCAAGGACACCGAGAATGCTCAGTGAGCGCCATTTGCTGCTGCGCATCAACAAGACTCCGACCGCGGGAATGAACAGATCCTCTCGGAGGATCGAGGACCCGGGTTCACGGATTGCGAATCTTGGTTAGCGCCAGTGCAGATTGTTCCCGCAGGTCGGCCGAGTGATATCGACTCGTTCCTTCGAGCTATGAAATGGCATCCGCCGCATCAGTAGCCAGTTTGCCCAGATAATCGGCTGCAATCACTGAGATGTAATCAGGCCTTTTCTCCAGCAACTCCATAAACACAGGCACCAAGGCAGATCGATTTGGGACGATCTTCCATGCCCCCTGAGCCAAGGATTCGTCGCCAACCGGACACGGAAGCACAACCATCGCATGCTCCGTTCTTGATCGAAGCCCCGGAATCGCTAAACCATCCGTCATGCGTTACACGACACTCCTGATCGCACTGACTGTCGGGTTGTTTTCAAACATCTCCGGTGCTGCCAACCCGAACATCATCTTCATCCTCGCAGACGACATGGGCATCGGCGACGTCGACGTATTGAGCGACCGGTGCAAGATCAAGACTCCCCATATCGACAAACTGGCGTCGCAGGGAATGGCGTTCACCGATGCTCACTCAAGTTCCTCCGTCTGCACGCCAACCCGCTACGCCATCGTAACCGGCCGCTACAACTGGCGTTCCCGATTGCAAAACGGCGTGTGTTGGGGCTGGTCTCGCCGACTCATCGAACCGAATCGAACCACTGTCGCAAGTTTCCTCCAACGCCATGGCTACAAGACCGCTGCAATCGGCAAGTGGCACCTCGGTTTGAATTGGCAGAAGAAGGGTGGAGGCATCGTGGACGATGGCGATACCTTCGTGAGGGATTTCAAGGACGCCTTCAACGTCGACTACTTCAAGCCGATCAGCCAGGGCCCCAACTCGGTCGGATTCGATTACTTCTTCGGTATCAGCGCATCGCTCGACATGCCGCCGTATGTCTACATCCGAAACAACAAGCCGCTCGTGACGAAGATCGTCACCAAAGCGTTTCATCGCCCTGGGCCCGCCGATGTTGATTTCGAGGACGTGGATGTGCTTCCGAAAATCACCGAAGAAACCGTCAAGTTCATTGCTGACAACGCCAAGAAGGGCAAGCCGTTCTTCATCTACTTCCCGCTGAATGCACCGCACACACCGATCAGTCCCGCGAAAGACTTTCTCGGCAAGAGTGGATTGAACAAATACGGCGATTTCACGATGCAGGTCGACTGGACGGTAGGACAGGTCATGAAGGCATTGGATGACAATAATCTCACCGAAAACACTCTCCTCATCTTCACCACGGACAATGGTTGTTCGCCCCAGGCAAAGTTCAAGGAGCTTGCTGAGAAAGGACATTTTCCCAGCGACATTTATCGCGGGCACAAGGCTGATATTTACGAGGGCGGACATCGGGTTCCGTTCATTGCGCGGTGGCCGGCGAAAGTAAAGGCCGGCTCGACCAGCTCTCAGATCATCTGCCAGGCGGATCTCTTCGCCACCGCGGCCGAGATTATTCAGAAACGCGTTCCAAAGAACGCAGGAGAAGACAGTGTAAGCTTCCTGCCCGCCCTCCTGGGCACGGATACCAAGCCGCTGCGTGAAGCCACCGTGCACCATTCCATCAACGGCACTTTCGCCATCCGCCAAGGCAAATGGAAACTCGCTCTCTGTCCCGGATCAGGCGGCTGGAGTTCACCCCGCCCCAATCGGAGTGACATGCGTTTCCTGCCTGCGATTCAGTTGTTTGATCTGGAAACCGATCCCGGTGAAACGACCAACGTGAAATCCAAACACCCGCAGGTCGTGAAGACGCTCTCTATCCTCTTGCAATCGTATGTCGATCGCGGTCGATCCACTCCGGGACCGAAGCAAAAGAACGATGGAACGATTGACATTTGGAAGGCAGGCAAGGCTTCACACTCGTTCGTTCCTCAAAAGAGAAAGAAATGAGCCCCGACCGACTCGACCATTTCCGCAAACTGCTGGAAGAACTCGCGGACGAGACACGGACCAGTCTTGCCTCGAACAACCAAGAAACTGAAGTCGTTCAACTCGACACCGCCATCGGTCGCCTGTCTCGCATGGACGCCATGCAAAACCAGCAGATGGCCCTCGAACTCAAGCGTCGTCAAGAAGCACGTTTGCAGCGCATAGAGCGGGCATTGAAGAATATCGACAACGGCAATTACGGGCTTTGTGGCAAATGCAGGAAAACCATCGCCGAGGATCGGCTTGAGGTACAACCGGATGCAGTCATGTGCATCAAGTGCGCCGGATAGCGACGAACAGGTCCTATGATACCAAAGCGGCAGGTACGTGGCCGTGAACGTCCGTCAACCTGAAATCCCGCCCCGAATACCGATAGGTCAGTTCGGTATGATCCAGGCCCATGAGGTGAAGGATCGTTGCGTGGAAGTCGTGAATCTCCATCCCGTCCTCTGCAATCTTCGCACCGATGTCATCACTGGCGCCGTAAGACAATCCCGCCTTTGATCCGCCTCCGACGAAAAACGTCGTGAAAACCGCCGAGTGATGCCCCCTGCCCTTCGGGTTCCGGTCTTCCCAGGGAGTGCGTCCAAATTCGCTGCAACCGACAATCAAGGTGTCTTCCAGCATGCCACGCAGCTTCAGATCCTTGATCAAGGCCGCCATGGGTTGATCCAGTTTTCTGGCAAGCGGCCGGTGCGTTTCCATATCTCCATGTGCATCCCAATTCCGGTTGGAACCGATGTCGAACAACTCCACCACGCGAACACCGCGCTCAAGCAATCTTCTCGTGGCAAGACACTGCCATCCGAATGATTTGCGATCCTCTCGATCCACACCATAAAGTTTCAATGTGGAATCCAATTCACGGGACGTATCAAATGCCTCCGGCGCTTCCTTCATCAGCCCGTAAGCGGTGTCGAAATTCGTCATCCGCGTTTTCAGCTTCACATCGTTCGGGTGCAGTTTCAGGTGATCCTCGTTCAAATCTTGCAGCATCATCCGCTCAAGTTCCTGACGCTTAAGGGATTTCACCTTGCTATGAAGATGCGGAATCGGTTGCTCCCCCGGAACAACACGAACACCCGTATGGAAACCAGGAAGGAAATTTGAGTCCCAACATTGATAGGCGTTGTAGGGTTCCTTCTCCGCAAACACCACGAAGCTGGGCAAGTTGGTGTTGAGCGTCCCCAATCCATGGCTCACCCATGAACCGATGCTGGGCAATGGAATCGTGATCGAACCCGTGTGCATCCCAAGCGTGGCCGCTGAGTGCCCGCCAGATTTGTTCGACATCGAATGAATCAAACAAAATTCGTCGATAATCGAGCCGCAATGCGGAAGCAATTCGCTGACCATGCGCCCCGTCTGTCCGTATTCCTGAAACGCAAACTGACTGGCCTTGATCCTCGACTTTCCAAACTTCTTCCCCGCATCGCGATTGATCTTGGGTTTGTGATCGAAGGTATCCACATGCGAAATGCCTCCCGTCATGAAGAAAACGACCAAGCGCTTCGCCTTACCCGGCAGATGCGTCTTTCGCGGCGCAAGCGGATGACCGTTGTTCACGCCGGCCGCAAGACTCAATTGGGATCTCAGTGCCGATCCGCCAATCGCAGCACCCATTGCGGTTCGCTGCAGAAACTTCCGGCGCTTGTGAAAACCTCCACTCATTTCAATCGACAAAAACAAACTCGTTCGAAGTCAGCAGGGTCTTCACGAAACTGGACCACGCTCCATGCGCCCGATCCCTGCCCGGTATTCCTTCCTGACCCAAGAGTTCCGCGTAACGTCCAATATAGCCGTGCGCACGTTTGACCTCGGCAGTAGTTGGTTCACGGGACAAAACTCGTGTGTAAGCTGAGTGAACCCGTCGCGTTGGATCACGCTCGGCATCCAGCAGCGCACTCGCCAATCCCTTCGCCTGCTCATTCACAAACTCACTGTTCGACATGAACAAGGCCTGGAGCGGAACGGTGGATCGATCACGTCTGGCAGTCGTCGCGCTGGTGTCCGGTCCATTGAAAATCGCAAGATACGGATGCGGGTGAAGGCGCTGCACCATCAGGTAGACACTGCGGTGTTTCGATGGATAGACCGCCTTGAACTGGTGGTGCGCAGTGAATCTCCAATACTTCTTCCCGGGAAACGGATGCGGCCCGGGCCGCTTGAGATCCAGGTTCTCACCGAGCAACAACATCGAATCACGAATCGCCTCAGCATCCAGCCGTCGCCGATCGAAACGCCAGTAAGTTGCATTGTCCGAATCCTTGGCTGCATTCACCACGTTGTGATGGCTCGCAAGCTGCCAGGTCTTGGAACTCATGATCAGGCGATGCATCGCCTTGATCGACCAACCGCTGCGGATGAACTCGTTCGCCAACCAATCCAACAGTCTCGGATGCGAAGGCGTTTCGCCATTGAGACCAAAGTTTGACGGGGTAGACACAATCGGTTTTCCGAAGTGGTGTTGCCAGATGCGATTCATCATTACGCGAGCCGTCAGCGGATTCTTGGTGCTGGTCAACCATTCTGCCAACTGTAGGCGGCCGCTTCCCCTGGGAGGAATGGGGCCGAGCTCACCGCCAATGAACGCGGGAATGTGTGGGTCCACTTTGTCACCACGGTTCCTCGGATTACCGAGCTTATGGATGTAGGTATCCTTTGCTTTCCGCTTCTCGAGGACGGCATAAGCCATGGGCGCCATTCGCGAAGGCGACTTCGCGTCGATCTCGTCCAACTTGAGCTGATCGGATTTGGGATCCACCTTCGCCTTGATGCGGTTCTTCAATCGTTCGATCTCCGTCTGATGTTTCGCGAAGTAGTCCCTGTCCTTCGGTTCGAGGATCGATGGATGCACCCTGGGCGCGAAATACTTCTGAACTTTCACCGCTTCACCACCGGGAAAAGGATAGGCCGTGCGATCAAAGAAGGCATACAATCCGTAGTAATCCTTCATCGAAGTGGGATCGTACTTGTGATCGTGGCAACGCGCGCAACTGAAACCAACACCCATGACGACCTTGCCCATCGTATCCAGCGTGTCTTCGATGATGAGATGCATATCTTCCAGATCGTCGGTCCCAAAACGCTTGGCTTGCGCCAAGAAGCCAGTGGCGATCAGGCGCTCGGCATAGTCTTCTGGCTTACCCGCGCGACCAATGATGTCTCCGGCAATCTGTTCCTTGATAAATTGATCGTATGGTTTGTCTGCATTGAAACTGTCGATCACGTAGTCGCGATAGAGGTAGGCCTGAGGAATCGGGTAGTCGGAGTTCTCTCCCGCAGTATCGGCATAGCGGGCCAGATCCAGCCAATGCCTGCCCCAGCGCTCACCGTAGCGGGGCGACTCCAATAATTCGTCGACCAGTTCTGCGAACGACTGCCCGCTCCCTCCAGCGACAAACGCGCCCACACGATCCGGCTTCGGCGGGAGACCGATCAGATCGAAATAGGCGCGACGAATGATGGTTCGGCGATCGGCGGATTTGACGGGATCAATTGACTGCTTTAGTTGCCTCGCCCGAATGAAGCGGTCAATCGGATGATCGCTCAATGCACTGGAAACTTCTGGAGGAATCATTGGAGCCAGATCCTGAAACGCCCAATGCCCCTTTTTAGCCGCACCCAACACCGGGGCAAATGAAACGACCAGCGCAAGCCACATTAACAAGGGTTTTCTCAGCATTTCAGTGCGCAAGGATTCTAGCATGATAGACAGACATGGGAAGTGGTTAGACGGACTGTCTCCGATAATGTTTCCATCATGTTCGCTGTGGGATAGTCGCATCATGAAACTTCGAATCGACAATCTGCTCGCTGCCAGTCTGGTCGTTGCATTTATCGCGATCACAGCTGCCTCAATCGCAGCGGACGCCCGCCAACGGGCAGAAGAGGGACGCGGGCCGTCGCTCGCCATCGACGATTCCGGCTGTTTCCCTTGTCTCAGTACAAGCTGAGCGAACCCGACTCCCTGAGCGCGCTATATACAGCGGTGGAAAACCGGCCCGGATCCACGAAGCGCGAGTTGCTCATCACCACAACCCCGTGTTCGCTTTCCGGATAGATCACCATCCGGCAACGCGCCTTCTCCTGAGAACCGTTATGCGAGACCTTCAGCTCTCCGTTCTCTTCGCTCACCGAGAACCCCAATCCGTATTTCGTCATCTTCCCCTCCGCCGTTGACTGGGCCTGCCACATCACTTTCTCCGAATCCTCGTGAAGCAACCGACCCTCGATCAATGCTGCCGCAAATTTCGCTAAATCCTCGATGGTTGAAATAAACCCGCCTCCACCGAGTTTCCAACTCACATCTGTGTCGGTATCCCGAACGATCTCGCCGTCGTTTTTCCGATACCCGACCGCACGATTCGCGATCTCCTTCCACTGGTAATCGGGCTGCAACTTGATCGCACCACTCGGCCAGACGATTCGCTTCCTCACCTGATCGACAAACGGCTCCCCGCCAGCGCGTTGGATCACGGCACTCAACAGAATGTAACCGTGCGTGGTGTACGAATACTCGGTGCCCGGTTTGGCCACCAACGGCGATTCCTTGAATGTATCCAAGGCATTGATCACATCCTCAAACGGATTCTCGACGTCATACTCCCGCTCGGTACGAATCACCCGCCCGTTGCTATAGTGGACGATGCCGCCCTGATGGCACAACAGATCACGAACGGTAATGCGTTCCCCTTTGTCCGGAAACTCGGGAACATGTTTGCGAACATCATCATCCAAGTTGAGCTTCCCCTGTTCCGCCAACTGCATCGCGGCAATCGCGGTAACTGGCTTGGAAATCGAGGCCCAACGGAACATCGTATCCAAAGACACCGGGATTTGTTCTTCGCGGTCCGCGAATCCATAGCCTCTGAGATATACGATCTCGCCGTTTGAAATGATTCCCACAGCAACTCCTACGGCACCCTGCCGCTCTCGCTCGGACTCCACCGCGGCATCGACTCGGAGCACCTGATCAGATGACAGCTTGGGCTGCGTGCCGCAGCCGACCATCAAGGCCGCAAGCAGGGAAGATGGAAACAATCGGCATGACATTGCAAATATTGAACCACGAACTGGCAATCCCCGACAACCCACGCGCAATCGCTATCCGTTTTTGGCGTGCATTTCCCCTTACCTCTCAGAAAATCGGCAACCGCATCGAGCAGTGGAAACCATGAGCAAATCCGATTTCAAGACACGTCATTCCAAACTCGCCGAAGAGATCAGGAGGCACGACAAGGCCTACTATGTGGAAGGCACGCCGACCATCTCCGACCATGCCTATGACATGCTTTATCGGGAGTTGTTGGATCTTGAAAAGGAACACCCTGAAATGGTCACGCCCGATTCGCCGAGCCAACGCGTGGGAGGCGCACCGCTCGACGGCTTCGAGAGCGTGCGACATGCGATTCCGATGAAGTCTCTCGACAACACGTATTCACCCGATGAAGTCCGGGACTTCGTCAAGCGTGTGCAAAAGCTGCTGCCCGAAGAAGAGCTGGACTGGACGGTGGAACCGAAAGTGGATGGGGTCGCGATCTGTCTTCGCTACGAGAATGGAATGCTGGTGGCAGGCATCACGCGCGGAGACGGCACGACCGGTGATGACGTGACCGAGAACGTCAAGACCATCCGTGGCCTGCCGCTGAAACTGCAAGGCAACGTTCCTTCAGTACTCGAACTTCGCGGTGAGGTTTACATGACGCGGTCGGGTTTCGCGAAACTCAACGACAAGCGCGAGGCCGAAGGTGAAGAGCGCTTCGCCAATGCCCGCAATGCCACCACCGGGACACTCAAGCAACTCGATCCCAAGATCACTGCCCAACGACCCTTGCAGGCAATTCTCTACGGACTGGGGCAGGTCCAAGGCGACACACCACCGACCCAGCAGGAATTCCTCGATTGGCTCAAGTCAATGGGGGTCAAGGCGTCCGAACGAAACTGGCTGTGCAAAACGGAAGACGAATTGATTTCGGCGATTGACGAATTGGATCAAGTCCGCGATGGGTTCGATTACGAGACGGACGGAGCCGTCATGAAGCTGAATTCGGTCGCCCTTCGCGAGCGATGCGGCAGCACATCCAAAGCGCCTCGCTGGGCAATCGCCTACAAGTATGCACCCGAGCAGGCCGAGACCGTTCTCAAAGACATCACCATTCAGGTCGGCCGAACCGGCGCGCTCACCCCCGTGGCCGAATTGGAACCGGTTTTCCTCGCCGGCACCACCGTCAAGCGCGCCACCCTTCACAACGAGGAAGACATGCGGCGCAAAGACGTGCGCATCGGCGACCGGGTGATCATCGAAAAGGCGGGTGACATCATTCCCGCGGTCGTGAAGGTCACGAAGGAAAAGAGGGATGGCTCCGAGAAAGAATTCGTATTTCCAAGCAAGTGTCCGGAATGCCAGAGCGAAGTCACAAAGGACTCAACGACCGGCTCTGGCAATGTGGTCATCCGTTGCCAGAACCCCGATTGCCCGGCACAAGTCCGCGGCCGGCTGGAACACTACTGCCACCGCGGAGCGATGGACATCGAAGGTGGAGGCGAAGTCATGGTTCGCCAACTCGTCGGCGCCGGGCTGGTTCTCGATGTCTCCGAACTTTACAAGCTGAAGCTCGATGAAGTCACAGCTCTCGAACGAATGGCTGAAAAGTCCGCGCAAAACTTTCTCGACGGAATCCACGCAAGCAAGTCGCGCGAATTGTGGCGGCTCATCTTTGGCCTCGGAATTCTCCACGTCGGCGCGGGAGTGGCCAAGGCGCTCACCCGGTGTTTTCCCGATCTCGACGCATTGATGGATGCGAACGCCGACCAACTGAATGAACAGGACGAAATCGGCCCCGTGATTGCCCAGAGTGTTTCCAACTGGTTCGCCGATCCGTTCCATCGAAAGCTCATCGAGCGGTTGCGCAAGGCCGGCCTTGAGTTCAATTCGAGCCTCTTCAATTCCGGCAATGAAATCGGCCCATTCACCGGTAAAACCTTTGTGCTCACCGGCACTCTTCCCACGCTAAAACGCAGTGAAGCCGCCGAATTGATTGAAGCGCGTGGTGGAAAAGCCAGCTCAAGCGTGAGCAAGAAGACTCACTTTGTCGTCGCGGGTGAAGAAGCCGGCTCAAAACTCGCCAAGGCGGAGAAACTTGGAGTCCCAGTAATCGACGAAGCAGAGTTCCTGAAGATGTGCGAAGAATCGCAATAACACCTCGAATCCTCGATCAACGCACCGACTTATGCCCTCGCGGCTGAACGAACTCCTCGAACATTACTCCCGAACGCTTTCCGATGGTCGTCTGTCCCGCGGAGAAAGAAGAGCGATCGAAGCCATACTCGCCGACGCCGGATTCGACACCCACCAGAAGGCAAACCTTCAGTCCCGCCTGTTCAAGCTTGCCAAATCACGCGTAAAAAGCGCCAGGGCACACGATGCATTCGACTGGCTGCAGGACGCACTCAAAACCATTCCGAATAAGGAAACGCGGCAGACCGTTTCCAAAGTATTCTTCTCTCCCGGCGACCGATGCCTCAAGGCGATCAACAGTCTCATCGGCATGGCACGCCAGAAGGTGGACATCTGTGTGTTCACCATCACGGATAACCGAATCACCGATGCGATCAAACGTGCCGACAGGCACGGCATTCGCATCCGCGTCATCACCGACAACGACAAATCCCACGACGCCGGCTCCGATATCCAAGAGCTTCGTCGCTCCGGAATCCCCGTACGCATGGACCCCACTCCGGATCACATGCATCACAAATTCGCGGTCGTCGACAACAACACGGTCATCACCGGTAGCTACAACTGGACCCGCAGCGCGGCCACGCGAAATTTCGAAAACCTCCTCGTCACCGACGAGCCAAAAATCGTCAAAGCCTACGTGAAAGAATTCACACACCTCTGGCGCGAATTTGCCTGAGGCATACCAACATCGGGAGCGCGACGTTTACGTCGCTTCAATGTGGCGGGACAGAAACCATCTGTAACTTTGTCCACGCTGCTCTGATGGGAGGAAATTGAAGCGGCCTGAAGGCCGCGCTCCGATTCGGATATTCGCACTGGTATTGCCGCTCAGGGAATTTCGTGTGTTTAGTGCGCGACAAAAACTCTACAACTTGAACTCAGACTGCGGCCGTCCCCTCTCGCGAAACTCCGTCAACGCAGCCTTCAACTGTTGCGGCGAGGACTCCTCCTTGAGCTTCTCAACCGCCAAACCCGCCAATTCATCGCAGCGTTCGTTCTCCGCCTGACCTGCGTGCCCTTTCACCCAACGCCAAGTCACGCTGTGCTTCGAAACGAGTTCATCCAACTCCTTCCACAGATCCGCGTTCTTGACTGTCCTCCGCTCCTGCGTCAACCAACCATTGCGTTTCCAGTTCTTCACCCAACGTTCGATGCCGTTCTTCAAGTATTCAGAATCAGTATGAAGCTCGACCTTGCACGCCGATTTCAGTGCACGAAGTGATTCAATTGCGGCCTGCAATTCCATCCGATTGTTGGTTGTTGCCGGATCCGCACCGCTGAGTTCCTTGCGATGCTCGCCATATTGCAGGACGGCAGCCCAGCCACCGGGCCCCGGGTTCCCATGACAGGCTCCGTCAGTAAAGATCGTAACTTCCTTCACCGGGTCTGATTGAGATGCCAATCCGCTCCATCGGCCATGATGCTGTCATTGATCTTGAGCAATTTGGCTTTCAGCTTCTTTAACAGCTCAGGCTTCTTTGCCGAAAGGTCCGTCGTCTGGTTTGGATCCGCCTTGAGATCGAAGAGCTGATAGTTGCGATATCGACCCTTCTTGATCGTGGGAATCCACTCCTCCTTGAACATGTTGTTTGAGGACATCTCGTAACCACGCTCAGCCACCAGCGAGAAGTTCCCGTCCCGCATCGCCACAATCGGCTTGGATCGTTGCAGGTGCCAGAACAGCGGCTGATGCCGATCGAACCTCCCCTTCCCAGTCAGGATGGCCGAAAGATCACTGCCGTCATGATGCACCTTGGGTTTCTCAAGCCCGAGCAAGCCGCAGACCGTGGGCAACACATCAACCAATCCGGCTGGCTCCTGCGAAACTGATCCACGCTTGATCTTGCCCGGCCAATGAAAAATACCCGGCACGCGAATCCCGCCTTCCCAGTTCACGCCCTTGCGACCGCGCAAGCCGCCCGTGCGATCATCCCGATAGCTGCCATTGTCTGAGGCGTAAATGATCAGGGTGTTTTTCGCGGGAGCGACCTGTTTGAGCTTCTCCAGCAGACGCGCGACTGCCCGGTCGGTGTTGTCAATCGTGCCGGAGTAGATCGCTGCCCTGTCTCTCAACTTCCCGTAATCGGAGACTATCTTGTCAGGTGCGGCAATCGGCGCATGTGGTTCGTGAAACCAGACGTTCAGGAAGAACGGCTTGTCCGCGTCGCGATGCTTGTCGAGCCAGACCATCGCCTCATCGACCACCAACTGGCAGGCATATCCTTTCATGGGACCAACCGGCTTTCCGTTGCGAATGAAATTGTCCGGATTCTTGTGACTGGGCGAAGCGTTGTTCCAGGTCGCAAACCAATAGTCGAAACCATGGTTGTCCGGCGTGGGCTTGTTCCGCGTTTCTGTCGGCAATCCAAGGTGCCACTTGCCCACGTGCGCCGTGGAGTATCCGGCTTTCTTCAGAATCTCCGCCAAGGTAATTTCGCGCAGAAGAAGATGAGAATTTTGACTGGCGTCATGAATCCAGCTGTAAACACCGGCACGAATATGATGGCGCCCCGTCAGCAACACTGCCCGTGATGGCGAACAAACGGCGCAGCCTGAGTAAAACGTCTGGAAACGCGTTCCGCCCTTCGCCAAGCCATCCAAGGCGGGAGTCTTCACCGGTCCGTCGTAGCAACCGATGTCCTGGTAACCCAAGTCATCGGCCAACAGCATCACAACGTTTGGACGGGCTGCATGGGCCAACGAAGCGATGAAGAAAAGGGCGAGGGTGAGCTTGCACTTCAGATCGAACATGCACAGAGGATGAATCGTACAATCCGGAGTGGCAACGTCCTTCACATAAGCGCTGATTGACACTCCCCGGAACCAGGATGCACCGTCATTTCGCGCATGCAGCCAAAGCGAATCGCGATCTTGGGTTCTATTCTCGTGGGAATTCCCCTCATCCTGAGCGTGTTGTGGGCTCCCCAAAGATCGGTCGGCATCCCTTACCCCGCCAACAATGGCTATGAGGATTTTCTCCGCGCCGTCCCATTAGTCTCGAAAAGCATCCCAGAGCTCCATTCCACCAACGTCACCGAATGGCAGTCGTTCATCACTTCGAACCGCGTTGCCATGACACACGTACGGGCCGGTCTCGGCAAATCATGCCTGTCCAGCAACAGGTATGATTTCAAAACCACCGACCTCATTTCCATGATCGGCGCGTTCAAGTACATCGGCCATACGTTTCGCGCTGAAGCCATTGTCGCCCTGCACGAAGATCGGACCAATGACGCGGTGGCAGCCACGATGGAAGGGATGAGGTTCGCGAACGAGTCCAGCCGAGGCGGGGTGATCATCGAGGCATCCCTGGCCATGGCCGTCGAAAAGATCGTTCTCGAACGATTTACTCCCACGATCGCCGACCTCGATCAGGGAAACACTGCATTTGCCCTTTCAAATCTGTTGAAACTCGATGAATCAGCACCGGCAATCGAAGGCTTCTTCGAAAGGGAAGAACAAGTCCGTCACCAGTTCGCCGACCGGTGGCAATACCTGCTTTATCGCGTGGGCGTAGGCCGAAAGACGATTCGCGACAACGAAGACCGGTTTCGCAAGGCGTTTCAACAATCTGTGGTGAAGCGGAAGAAGGTCGTCATCAGACTTGCGAAGCGAATGCATGAACTGACGCATGGCAAGCCGGCCGCCAGTTGGTCGGATGTCGTTCCTGAATTCGTCCCCGCTCCTTTAATCGATCCATCGACCGAACGACCGGTTCGATTCACCCCGTAGCACAGGCGCCTGTTCGATGTATTTAGGGAGCAGCAACAGGCGGGCCGTCTATTGCTACCTTTGCCCCGCTACCGTGCAAAGCTCCACGAAGTATCCATCCGGGTCTTGGACGAAGATCTGCCAAGCACCATCGGGTCGCGCTTTCTTGGGCAGGAACTGCGCCTTTTCCGCGAACAGATGCGTTTCCCAAGCGTCGATCTCATCGACCATCAATGCAAAGTGAGTTCTACGATTGTGCGAGTGCACCGGGTGCGTCCGTTCGCCGATAATGTGCAGTTCCTGCCGTGCGCCGAGTCGCATCCAAGCACCAGGAAAATCAAAAGCCGGTCGCGGAAGCGATTCGAGCTTCAACACCCGGCTGTAAAACTGAACCGATCGCTCGACGTCTTCAACATGGATGGCAACGTGGTTCAACTCGGCAATCTTCATGCTTTGAAGCTGTCACGTCGTTGCTCGCCACGCGACCATAAACCATTTGGATAACGCCTCCTTGTTCCGCAAACTGTCTACATGCGCTGCATTGTCACCGCCGGCCCGACAATCGAACCGCTGGATGACGTCCGAAGATTGACCAACTTTTCGACCGGAAGTCTGGGCTGCCAGCTCTCCGCGTACCTCACCGAGCGAAAGCATGACGTGACACTGCTCGTCAGCGAACAGGCAACCTGCCGTGGTGATCGGATCGCATCTGAAGTCCGGCAGTTTTCATCCACAGCGGATTTGCTCTCCCTAATCCAAGCTCTGGCCACTCCCGAAGTGGGTGCGATTTTCCACGCAGCTGCCGTGAGTGACTTCACGTTCGGCAAGATCTGGGAAGCAGATGAAGCCGGAACACGGAACGAGTTGTCCGGAGGAAAGGTTTCGTCGCGTTCGGGCAAGCTCCTCGCAGAACTGATTCCCACGCCAAAGATCATCTCGCAACTCCGTGAATCGTTTCCAAATCAATTATTGTTTGGTTGGAAGTATGAAGTCGACGGTTCTCAATCCGATGTCCTGGAGAAAGCCCGCCGTCAGTTGCGGGAATCCCACAGCGATTACTGTATCGCCAACGGAGCCGCTTACGGGAGCGGTTTCGGGATAGTGAGGACGGATGAACACGTGCACGCGGAAACACGTGAGGTCTTGTTCCAGAAACTTGAGGAATTGCTCAGCGCGCAGCCCGACTGAAGCTGATGGAATCGCGCAGGCGTTTATTGTCAGCACGGATACGGGAAACCAATGTCTTGCAGACCGCACTTAGGAACGGGGTCGCAAGATCCGGCGCTTCCTTGGTCAGCCGCTTGAAATCGTCCACCGACACTTTCAAAACTGTGGAATGTTCGTTGGCCACGACGTCGGCGGACCGAGGCCCGTGATCAAAAAGCGAGATGTCACCGAAGAACTCTCCAGCCCGCAGCGTTGCCAGCACCGTTTCCTTGCCGCTGATCATCTGGCGAACGCGGACCTCCCCTTCCAACAACATGAACATCGCATCGCCTCGTTCACCTTGTTTCACCACGGTGTGGAATTGGGAGGCCTTTTGCACTTCCATGAACTGAGCAAAGCGACCGATCTCCTGATCGTTCATCTCCCCGAGAATCTTCACACGTCGCAGTTGTCCCGGCTTGATGCCGGCAACCAGTGGAGCGTGAGGTTGAGCAATGCCAGCTTTGGCATCCTTCCCACGAAAGACTGTGCGAAGTTCACCCATTTCCGCTGCCTTCTCCCACGTATCCCCGGCAACGTCGAAAATCCAAGTGTCATCCAGGACGCGCTCATCCTTGATCCACGAAACCAGTGTCGGCATGTCGATCGGGCCATAAACGACATCATCGACGGCCCAGATCTTGTATCCAGTCCCCTCTTCTATTTCGATTTCCGCCACGCTCATGCGGCAAGCGTTATGGCGTGAACCGGTGAATTCTGGAAGCAAATTTCTAACCAACAAGCCGTCGGCCAATCAAACGACACTACATCACCTCGCTGGTTTCGATCCCTAGGATGTTGAGCCCCTGCTCAATAACCCGTGCCGTCAGATCGCAAAGAACCAAGCGGCTTCGACGAATGGCGGCTTCGGATTTCATCACCGGACACTGTTCGAAGAACTTGCTGAACAAACCGGAAAGCTCATAGAGGTAATTGCACAGCAAATTGGGACGGTAATCCTCCCCAACCGCATCCAAGACCAGACCGAATCCAAGCAGCTTTTTCGCAAGCGCAATTTCAGCTTCTTCGCCAAGCTTGAGTAAATCCGGCTGGATCGACGCATCGTGACCGGCAGCCTCCGTTTTCCTTCGAATCCCGCAAATACGTGTGTAGGACATCTGCAGATAGGGAGCCGCGTTGCCACTGAAGGATAACATTTTATCCCAGTCGAAGACGTAGTCGCTCTGGCGATGCGGGAGCAGATCAGCATACTTCACTGCGCCGATCCCAACTATTCTGGCAATCTCGCGCTTGGCCGCCTCATCGAGTTCAGAATTCTTTTCGTCCACGATACGAAACGCGCGCTCCTCCGCCTCATTCAGCAGATCCTTCAGCTTTACGTTGTCTCCATCACGAGTCTTCAACGGTTTCCGATCATCACCGAGAATCTTGCCAAACCATACGTGAGCAAGCTTGGCGGATGTCTCCGGTCGCCAACGCAGATACGCGGCAAACAGCTGCTGAAAGTGCTGTTGCTGGCGATCATCTGTCACATAGACGATCTCCTGCGGGTGCCACTCGGAATTACGATGCTCCAGCGTCGCGAGATCGGTTGTGGTGTAGTTGAAACCGCCGTCCTTCTTTCGAACCAACGCCGGTATACCCACCCATTCCCCGTCCTTCTGATTTAGAAACGGGTCCTGTTTCTTCGGCAAATTCCCATCACTAAACACTCCGATCGCACCGTCTGTCACACGCGCGATTCCCGTATCCAGTAGATCCTCAACGATTCCTGGCAACTTCTCGTTGTAGAAGCTCTCACCCAGTGCATGGTCGAATTTGACCCCCAGGCGTGCATACATCTCCTCAAACTGCGTCTCAGAAAGCGCAATGAGTTTTTTCCAAACTCCGAAATTCTCTTTATCGCCTCCCTGCAATTTGACCAACTCGTCTCGAGCACGATCGGCGACCACTTTGTCCGTTTTCGTCAGTGAATTGACCAACTTGTAGACTCGTTCGAGTTCGGGAATCGGATCCGCCTCCAGCGCAACTTGATCCAAATGCTCCTTCCACCCCACCAACAGCATCCCAAACTGCGTGCCCCAGTCGCCAATATGATTGTCGGTGATTACATTGTGACCGAGCAGTCGAAACAAGCGGGACAATGCGTCACCAAGGATGGTTGAACGTATATGCCCCACATGCATCGACTTCGCTACGTTAGGAGAACTGAAATCGATGACGATGGTGCGCGGTTTCCGGGTCTTCTCAAAAAACAGATGTTCGCCACGAGCCGCAGCCTTGCACACGGATTCGATCCCCTCGACCTTGACATAGAAGTTGATGAATCCCGGCCCGGCGATTTCAACTTTTTCGCAGAGATCGGCGACATCCAATGCCTCAAGAACGTTGGTCGCGATCGGCCGAGGATTCGGCTTCTCGCCCTCGGCGGCCAACTTCTTGGCCAAGGGCATCACCGAGATGCACTGGTAATCACCGAACTTGGGGTTTTGGCAGGGCCGCACGGTGATTTCGCCAACATCTGTGTCAGGAAACGCAGTAGCAAAGGCCGCGCGCAATCGTTCTTCGAGAATTGAATGAAGCACCGTCGAAACAGCGAACTCAGTCCGCCGGGGAGAAGTTCTTGATGATGTCCCAGATCTGCACCGAGTCCTCAGCCGCAGCCAGCTTGGATTGGAAATCCTTGTCGCGAAAGACCTTCGCGATATCGCGCAGCGTGTGGAGATGTTTCTGGAACTGACCCTGCGGAACGAGGAACAACATCACCATGGTAACCGGTTCGCTATCCAAGGCCTCAAAGTTAATGCCTTTGGACGATCGCCCGAAAGCACCAACGGCCGTGTCGATCAGGTCGGTGGAAGCATGAGGAATCCCGATCCCCGAACCGATGCCCGTGCTCATGGAAGATTCGCGCTTTCGCACGATCGCCTCGATTTCCGGACGTTTTTTTTCCAAGATCTGGCCCTTGGCCATCAACAGATCCAGCAGTTCGGTGATCGTTTCCCACCGGTCACTCGCCTGGAGTTCCGGCACGATCAGCTCCTCGGATAGAATTTCACCAAGTAACATAGGCAACAAATGCGCGCTTGTTTTCGGGATTTGGGGCAGTGAAAGCAAGTGTGAATTGGAACGAACTCAGATCACAGTTTGAATGCTTGAAACTTATTGGAATCCACCGGGAAATGCTGAAACTCGACCACGATGGAATTCAATCTCAGAAAGCCAATGACCACGATCACAAGTTTTCGTGGATTTCGCGTGTTTGATGGGCAAAACGCGCAGTCGAATCTGGCCGCCGGGCGAAACCACTTGCAAACGTCTCCGTAGTTTGGATTAGAATCCACCTCCGGCGGGCGAATGGCGCAGTGGCTAGCGCAGCTGTCTTACACACAGTAGGTCGGGGGTTCGAGTCCCTCTTCGCCCACCACCCCCCCCTCACAACTCTCGGTTTACAAAGCCGACAGCCTTGGCAAAGCTCGGCCCGTGCAACGAATTCTCCTCCTCGTGACATTCTTGCTGTTGACGAATGGTTCTGCCGGCGAACTCCCCGATGGAATCCGAACGCGGACCGTATTGAATTACCCCGACTGTCTGGAACTCTTCAACGACACAACATCGGTCACCTTGGGGCATCATGTCGGCGGGCGCGTTCTCAGTTTTCAATTGAATGGAAAAGAGGCACTCTACCTGGATCCGGCTGAATCCGATTGGAAAACCGCCAAGCGAAAACTCGTCACTGCCGGACGATTCGACATCGGTCCCGAATACAAGATCCCGAAACGGGATGCACTTTGGATCAGACCTTGGAAAGCCAAACCCATAGGGCCGCGAGCCGTCCGGATGAACAGTGCTTTTGAACCAGTCACCGGCGTCCGACTCATCCGTGAGTTCCGCCTGTCCGCCAAAGGCACGCACTTGAGCTGCCGACAAATCATCCGCAACGAATCCAAGACCACCCGGCACTGGTGTCATTGGAGCCGGACCTTCGCCAAACATGGTGGCATCGGAATCGTGCCCGTCGGGCAGCTCAGCAAATTTCCAAACAACTACGTGATGTATGAAGGTCGTGGCCTCATCAACGCACGTCCGAAGGACAACAACATTCAACTCGTCGACAACTACCTGCTCGTCAAGGACGTCCCGAAGTTCCCCAAGCTCGGATTCGACTCCATGGTCGGCTGGTTTGCCTATCAGATGAAACACGACCTCCTGTTTGTGAAGAAATACGACACATTCCCCAACCGCCCGTACAACGAGGTGGCAGGGCTGACGATCTCCATCTGGTATCCCCCATCAGAAAAGATCGATGCCGTCGAACTTGAACCCATCGGTCCCATGAATAACATCCCATCCGGTGGCCAGGCAGAATTCACCGAACACTGGTATCTCCTCGAACGCGATTACCCCAAGACGGTGGACAAAGCGTATTTGAAAACCATCGAGAAACGCATCCACCAACTCCACGACTGATCAACTTTCGCAACACAGTCGGCCGGCCTGTGCCGCACAACCAACCAGAATACTCACTCATGAAACGAATCCTCCCACTTCTCGCCTTAACGCTCCTCCCCTTCACCACCCAAGCCGCACTCCAAGCAGGCGCAGCCGCAGTGGACATCACTCCACGAGTCTTCCCGGTGAACATGCCCGGCGGTTTCCGCGCCAACTACGCCACCAATGCCCATGACCCCCTGCACGCACGCACCCTCGTCTTCTCGGATGGCAAGACGACCATCGCCATGATCGTCGCGGACACCATCAGCGGTTCGACCGAAGCCCTCGACGAAGCCAAGGCGATTGCCTCCTCCAAGACCGGCATTGCCACCAATCACATTCTCTTCGCGGCAACCCATACCCATAGCGGTGTTCGCACCAGCTACAAGACCGGCCCCGAACCAGAAGTCGCCTATCGCAAACGCTTTGTTGCAGGCGTCGCGGAATCAATCATCAAAGCTCACAGCGCTTTGCAACCCGCTCAGGTCGGCGCAGCCAAACACCCGCTCCCCGAAGAAGTCTTCAACCGCCGTTGGCACCTCAAGCCCGGCAAAATGCCGCTCAATCCTTTCGGCAAGATGGACATAGTGAAGATGAACCCAGGACGCAGCCCGGATGTACTCGACCGCGCAGCCGGCCCCACTGACCC
This sequence comes from Verrucomicrobiales bacterium, assembly GCA_002715965.1. Taxonomy (GTDB): domain Bacteria; phylum Verrucomicrobiota; class Verrucomicrobiia; order Limisphaerales; family JAYPXF01. The sequence continues at coordinate 101,903 of PBAL01000029.1, forward strand.
GGACGTCATGATCATCTCCGTCCAGAACACTCGACGTCGACCGCTCGCCCTCTTCGCCAACTACGCACTTCACTACATCGGTGCAACCCCGCGCGGACAAGTTTCTGCCGACTACTTCGGCGAGTTCGCACGCCTCATGCCCGCGCGCCTGCGTGGTGACAAAAACTTCGTCGCCATGCTTTCCAACGGCGCATCTGGTGACATCAACAACATTCCTTTCACAGTCGTTCGTCCACCGCGCGAACCCTTCGAGCAAGTTCGTATCGTTGCCAGCAAGACCGCCGACGCGGCCTGGTTCGCATCAAAAAAAATCCGCAGCTACGAGCGTGACGCCTCTGTCTCCATGGTGGAGCGCAAAATTCGCCTGGATTACCGCAAACCATCCGAACAACAGATCGCTGAAGCGAAGAAGGTTCTCGCAACCAAGAATAAAGACGAACTCGCAAGGCTTCCGCGGCTGGCCCAGAACTACGCCAGCCGAACCATCCAGGCTTCCGAACGATCCGGCCAGCTAACCATCAAGCTCCAGGCGATCCGGATTGGCGACATCGCTGTCGTTGGGATTCCGTTCGAGACCTTCGTTGAGATCGGCTTGGAGCTCAAAGCCAAGAGTCCCTTCGAACAAACCATGGTCATCGGTCTCGCCAACGGTCGCCACGGCTACCTGCCCACCCCGGAACAACACAAGCTGGGCGGCTACGAAACCTGGCTCGGCACCAGCATCGTCCAGGAAGACGCCTCCGCCATCATCATCCGCAATCTCCTGGAAATGCTTGCGGAGTTGAAGAAGTAGTTACGATTTCCCGCCCCTCGAACAAATTCCGTCACAAAACCGTCTTCCCCGACAAGGAAAAGAAAACGACCGCTATGGACGGAAGAATCGATGATTCAACGCGACGAGTAACGCGGTAAAACTCCCGAGCGCGCAATCATCCATGCTGCTCAACGCAGGTTCCGCCCCCATCCTCTTCACTGCAATTACCACCTTCTTCGGCCTCGCACCAATGATGTTTGAAACCAGCATCCAGGCTCAGTTCCTCGCGCCAATGGCCATTGCTCTGGGGATGGGAACATTGGTCTCCGCAGTGGTCGCCATGACGCCTTTCCCCGCGAGCATGACAATCGCCGAACGCCCGCTGCGGAGGCTTTAATGGAAATTCTACTCTCGTCCCATTTGAATCAGTCCAACTGACTGAAGGCCGGAAGATAGTCACTCGCATACCTCGGCGCACGAAACACGCTGCCCCTTCCACCGCCACCTCCGCGCTTTCCTTTGCCCTTCCCCCACCCTCGCTCTGGCTCTCGGCTGCGCTGTCCACCACCAACACCCATCAATTCGGCAACTTTGAGTTCCCAGATTCTCTTCCCTTGTGGTGTCACCTCAAAGAGCCACCCCTGCTCACCGGAACAAGCGAGTGTGTTCCTGTCCGGCAAACGCTGCGCACGCACACCACACGTTGGAAGTGTAATCCACCCCGACTACTTGAAGGGATTCAAGCTTTAAATCCGGCAGGTTTGAGTTTGCCCCGCTTGACGCTCAGCCAACTTCCGAAAGGAAGCCCGCCGATGGCGATGAGGGCGAATTGGCTGAGACTGAAGATGGCGAGCCACTTGAAAGCCGCGTCCATAAACCCATAACTGTGCAGGCCGATGCCGAGCATGTTCACGCCGAACCAACTGAAAGCGGTGACAACGTTCCCGAAGATAGCGCAGTTCATGAGGCCACGATCACGTATCATCCCACCCCAGCGGAGGTGAAGGATTGTGGCATTCCAAATAACGATCAGCAGCGCGCCGTTCTCCTTCGGGTCCCAGCCCCAGAATCGTCCCCAGGAGTAATCCGCCCAGAGTCCGCCGAGAACCGTTCCGACGAAGCTGAAGAGGGTCGCGAAACAGACGATTCCGTAAACCATGCGAACCAAGGACTTGGCGGTATCGTCGTCCAGCGAAGACGTGAAGATTCCACGCAGCAAATAGATTATGGCAAGGAAACCGGCGAGGAACGTTGCCGCGTATCCAATCGTGATGATGGTCACATGTGTCGCGAGCCAGAAGTTGGTATCCAAGACCGCGCGCATCATCTCCATGGTATCCCCTTCCATTGCAAGATGGTGGGCGATGATGAGAGTCGTGTAGCCGACACTTGCTGAGGTCACGATCCCGACGCCGTTCTTGAAGACCCATTCCAGCAGGATGCCCAACAACACGGCAGCCCAGCCGACAAAAATCGCCGAAGAGTAGAGATTGGTCACCGGTGCATAGCCGCTGATGACCATCCGGTAAATCAGACCGGCAGTATGCACAACTACTCCGAGCGTAATAAGCTGGAGACTGGCCTTGCGCCAGGTCTCGGTCATCCGCAACCAGAAGACCAGGGCGAACAACAATGCGATGATGTAGGCATACATCGCGTTCTTGAAGGGGAGGAATTTGTTGAAGATATACTCACTCCGCCCCTTCTCGACAGAATTCGGCATCTTGGAATTCAGGAGCCCGGTGTAATCCACTACCGCGGAATTGAATGCGGCAATATCGCCGTTGGCGTAAGCGGACACGATCTTCGCGTAGCTACGAATCGGTGCGGACACGCCCTGTGCGCGGATTGAATCCATCAACGATTTGCCAATGTTCGACCAATTATCAGAATCGGTCGCGAAGTCTGCTGGGGGGATGATCAAGGGGTGCGCCTGATTGGCCTGCGCGAGGTAGCGCGATGCAAAGGCCATAACCCGACCGGCAGCGTTCGTATCGAATTCCTGACCGGTCTGTTGACGATTGAGAGCCTGCATGGCCGTCGGAAGCAACGTGGCAAAGTCTTCAATTTCTTTCGCAAAATCCCCGTTCCAATCGTTCTGCCAGATCTTCTTTACATCTTGGTAAGTGCGGATCTTGTCGCCGATGGGTCGCACGACGAGAAAGCGATTGGATACCGTAGTAAACCGATCATAGGTTTCCTGGGGATGATTTGAGGACATCTCCAAGCGGCCCAGCAACTGGCCGAACTCCGCACGCAGGCGCTCATGTTCGGCAACTATGTCATCCGCCACAGGCTCGATCTCCTTGAATGAGAAAAGCGGTCCGGGACCAATTCCAAGTTCCTCGGATTTGTCAGGATCAGGGTGGAAGAACTGTTTGACCTCGTCATCAATCACCATCGACGGACGAGCGCTTTCACGCAGGCGTTCGTAGAGTTGCACGGCGCGCACCAGGGTCATTACCGATTTCTGATAAGGCGTCCGGCGCTCGGCCTTCTCCTGCGAAATCACGCGAGCTTCCGTCTCTACCCGCTGCATGTGCGGACGGAGCTGATTGTAGGTGTAGTAGCGAAGACCGGAGCGATCCACCCCGGTTTCAGTCAACTCAAGTTCACCAAGCAGTTCGGGATGATGAATTCGGAAGACGTAGCGATTGTCGGCGGCCGAGGGTTTGGAGAACAATTCCAGCAACCACTCGGTGGCATAGAGTTTCTTGGGCCGCTTGCTGAACTGGTACCACTTGCGTTCGGAAAGGCCGCCTTCCAAGTCCTCCCATTTCCCCCACTTGCCCCCTGCCCCATTGCCTTCGAGCGGAACTTTGGTCGTGCCTCGAATGATCAACAGGTTGTTTCGCGCGACGGAGTCAATTGGTTGGAGGCGTCCGCCGAGCAGCACGGGCAACCGGCCGAAGTCGTGCAGTTTGAATTCGCCTTCCTTGTCCTTCTTGGGGACGAGCGAGCCGACGATCTTCAAGGCGATCAATGCGGTCAACAACCAGGGCCAGTGCTTTTTCATGCGGGTTTACGTTTCTTGGCGAATTTCACCAGATGGATCAAAAACTGAATGACCAGCCCCAGGCCAACGATCCCGCAACCGAGGTATGGCGCGAGCCAACTGGGATTCTGAACCACCTGCAAAGTCGAAGTCGATTTCAATCCGCGACTCGCCATCATTTCACCGGCTGCCATCTGGTATTGGTAATAGGTCTTACCCGCGTAGCGAAGCGGATTGTTCATGAAGATCTTGGTCTCGCGATTCTCACCACTCACAGAATCTTCTATGCGAACCACGCTCGAGAAATTTCGCGGAATCTCCGTGCCTTTGTATTTGTCATGCTTGGCCTCAAGCAGCGTGATGGAATAGGGCGTATAGTAGCGTTTGAAACGGAACGCGATCTCCCATTGGTTGCCATCATGATCGTGGTGGAATTGTCGACGCGCCAAGCTCGGCGTGGAAAACCACGTGCCATGTCCGTGCCCGCTATCGAGGACCTCGACCACAACAGCCGGGATATCACGCGCATCCATCGCGGTCGCAGCCGGGATCGACTTGACGTAAACGCGCGGACCAATTCCCTGAGTCGCGTCAACCTTCATGTAGCCAGGCGCATCCGATCCGCTGATGTCTGAGCTCTTCCAATACTCGGTAACTTTCAGCTGAAAGGGCATCTCCGGATGAGAAATGACCTTTCCAACCTTCAGTTTGGATTCGGGAATCGAAATCACACGATTGGAGTTTTCGCCGATTTTGACAACGGCCAATTCGTTCTTGCGGGCGTCAATCGAGTAGTTCTTGGTCTGCCCTTCCTCCAGGCGAAGATTGCTCTCCTTGGCAAACATGTCCGTGAACAGCTGACCGACGAGCAGGAGGATGATTCCGGCGTGGGTCAGGAAGATGCCCGACTTGGCCTTGGTCCACTTGAACTTGGTGAAATGTGTCGCAATGAGATTGATGAGCAGAACGGAACCGAGGAGATACCCACCGGGGAACACCGGAACCCATTGCGCCTGTAATACCTGCGCACCGGTCGAAGGCGTCATATAAACTCCGAACATCTGGAGGGTCTTTTTCACGGACGCCCACATGGCGGCCCAGTCGATGAAGAAGCTGTGGAAGAAGCGTTCCTGCGAGATATAGAGCCCGAGGGGGTCCTGAGCCATCGTCCCGAAGAACACGACCACGAGGCTGCACAATAGGCAAACCACGGTCAACTTCAGGGAGGTGATGAGCTTGATGAACTTGTCAATCATCTCAGTTGTATTCGACGGATTTCACGAATTCGACAAATGCGGCCTTCTCGCGTTCAACGGCGGCCTTGGCTCCGAAGGACTTAAAGAACCAGGTGCTGTCGCCCTGCGAAACCATGATAACCTGCATGTCTTTCGAATCGCCGGAGAGCTCAACGTTTTTTGCCGAGCCAGCCGGCACTTCGATCGGCTTCGCCAGCGCATTGGCATCGGCGTTCGTGACACTGGGTTTGCCGACCTGCCCCAGCCAGCGATTAACGTTGGCAGGAATACCGCCAGCCGCTCCACCGAGTCGGCTGACGGAAATCTCCGTTTCACCGCCTTCGCCCGAAGCCCTGTATTTTGCAATCTGCATCATGCCTGCACCAAGATCCTCCCAATGTGGGGGCGTTTTCCAATTGGGTCTATCCCCGCCTTCGCGGCTACCCGATTGCGGGGATGGCATCGATTCCGGCATCTTGAAACCGAAGGTCAGTCCCTTGAGAAAACTGACGAAGGCGGGCTTTTGCGCGGCAACCAGGGCCGAGTCTCCGGACATCTTGAGAAACCAGGTAAATCCCTTCGCCCACACAACGGCGGCAACGATCCGATCACCGGAGCTCTCCTCGCCGCTGTTGATGTCGAACATCGTGCCCTCCACTCCGCCGGCTTCGATCTTCTGACTCGACTTCTCAAACTCCTGGTCGGTCACGGGCGCGAGCCCAAGCTGATCACGCCACATGTTCACCAGACGCTTTTCACCACCCATCTGATTGGGCGGTCCGGGAAACGGAAATACTGCGAGTTCAGCCTTGCCACCGTCACCGGTAATCGCAAATGAGGCGAACCGCATTCCGGTCTGGCCACCCACTTCCTCCCAGCCGGCAGGCAGGTCCTTCCAAGTCATCTCAGGCGTCGGCATTGCCGGAGCTGAGGCACTGGGTGGAGCGGGCGCCGGGGGCGCCAGATCGGGCGGAGCGTCGTAAACCTCAATCTTGCCACCGCAACCTCCGAGAACAACTGCGAATACCAGACAGAATTGTTGAATGACGGGTTTCATCGTGAATGCAAGGGACGTTGGATCCGACGCGAGTATTCGCTGGTCACTTGGCAGCCATGCTGAGCAGGAACTCGATGTTACTCTCGCAGTTCTGGAGTTTGCCAAGAAGGAGTTCCATCGATTCAACGGGTGGAACTCCGGTAAGCGCGCGGCGAAGAACGACGATCCGGCCATGTTCGTCCGGGTGGTAGAGGAGTTCTTCTTTCCGCGTTCCGGATTTCTCGACGTTGATCGAGGGGAAGATCCGTCGATCTACAAGCGAACGATCCAAGTGCACTTCCATGTTACCTGTGCCTTTGAATTCTTCGAAGATGACTTCATCCATCCGACTGCCCGTGTCGACGAGTGCTGTTGCCATGATCGTTAGCGAACCACCATGCTCGATGTTTCGCGCAGCACCGAAGAAACGCTTGGGTTTGTGCAGCGCATTGGCATCCACACCACCAGAGAGGATCTTCCCGGAGTGTGGCTGCACGGTGTTATACGCGCGGGCCAATCGGGTGATCGAGTCCAGCAGAATGACGACGTCCTTGCCGTGTTCCACCATGCGCCGGGCCTTCTCGATGACCATTTCAGCTACCTGCACGTGGCGTTCGGGCGGTTCGTCGAATGTCGAGGCAATCACCTCGGCGGGAGCGCAGGTACGTTCCATGTCCGTGACTTCCTCCGGACGCTCGTCAATGAGCAGGATGATCAGGTAGCAATCCTTGGCATTGGCCAGGATCGCCTTCGCCAGGTTCTGCAGCAAAACCGTTTTGCCCGTGCGGGGAGGTGCGACGATCAACCCGCGTGTGCCACGGCCGACCGGTGAAATCAGGTCCAGAACCCGCGTGGAGTATTCCTTTGGATCAGTTTCCAGCAGGAAGCGTTGCTCGGGGAACAAGGGCGTAAGATTGTCGAAGTGGGTCTTCTCCTTGGCCTTGTCCGGATGTTCGTGCCCGACAGCTTCGACCTTGAGAAGCGCAAAGAATTTTTCCTTATCCTTCGGCGGCCGGATTTGACCGGTGATGACATCGCCGGTCTGAAGATCGAATCGACGGATCTGTGAAGGCGACACATAGACGTCTTCGGGACAGGGCAGATAATTGAAGGCCTGGGAGCGAAGGAAACCGAACCCTTCCGGCAACACTTCAAGGACGCCTTCCGCAAACAACGAACCCCGGCGTTGGGCGTTCTTCTTCAGGATGGCGAATATCACCTCCTGCTTGCGCATCGTGCCGAAGTTCTCGATTCCCATCTCCTTCGCCTTGACGTTCAGGTCGGCGATGGACATGGCCTGGAGTTCACTGATGCGAATCGTTTCGCCAAGTGGCAGGTTTTTCTCCTCAGTCTTCTCTTCGGGTTTATCCTCCGATTTCACCTTCTTTGGCTTGGCCGACTTCTTTTTGCGTTTGGCCGGCGCGTCGCTCTCACTGGAATCTCCGGTTGGCTCGGCTTGCGCTTTCTCCGTTTTCTCGACAGCAGTCTCACTGGCAGCCAGCGCTTCGGCTGCTGCGTCGGTCACGGATGCTTTCTGTTCCTCTTCCGTCGGCTCCGGGCTCCATTCTTCCTGTTCTTCTTCGGCGAGCTTGGCTTGGGAAACGATCCCGCCGGTGGACGTACCGGGACTCCATTCCTCGTAATGCGCCTGCACGGATGAAGGCTTCCGTCTTCCGCCTCCGCGCCTCGCAGTTTTCTTACGCGATGCTTTTTTCTTGGGTTTGGGCATACTGCTTTACTGGTTCAAATATGTGGTTGGGATTTCCGGCGGGCGGGTTTCGAAGGGTAGAACCTCCGATACGATCACCATCCGAACCGTTCCAGGAACGTTGGATTTGCCGGGGATTTCTTTCTGACTGTGGGAGTTTCCGTTTTGTTCAACCTCAATATGGCAACGGAAACTGGGCGGTCAATTCGCGGACACGTTGGCGAACCTTCTGGGCAGTGTCAACGTTTTTGATGTCGAGCAGAACCTCAGAGATCATGTCCGCAATTGCGGCCATTTCGGGCTCTTTCATGCCTCTTGCGGTCACCGCCGGACTGCCCAAGCGAACGCCGCTGGCCTGAAACGGAGAGCGGGTTTCAAAGGGAATCGTGTTCTTGTTCGTCGTGATTGCAGCGTGATCCAATGCGTGTTGGGCCTCTTTTCCGGAGAGGTCCTTTTCGCCGACATCCACCAGCATGAGATGATTGTCCGTGCCACCGCTGCAAAGCCGGAATCCGTTGCGTTGCATGCCTTCAGCCATAGCCGCGGCATTTTTAACAATCTGCTCTTGATAGGTCTTAAACTCCGGCTGCAAGGCCTGATGAAAACAAACGGCCTTGGCGGCAATCACGTGCATGAGGGGTCCACCTTGAATTCCCGGGAAGGCACAGGAGTTCACCTTCTTGGCATATTCCTCGTTGTTCGTGAGCACCAAACCGCCACGGGGACCGCGAAGGGTCTTGTGCGTGGTGGTGGTCACGAAGTCAGCGTGGCCCACCGGACTGGGATGCTGGCCTGCCGCAACCAAGCCCGCGATGTGGGCAATGTCCGCCAGCAGCATTGCCCCGACTTCCCGCGCGATCTCACCCATGCGCTTGAAGTCGATGATGCGCGGATAAGCGCTTGCTCCGACGGTGATCATCTTGGGTTGGTGCTCCCGGGCCATCTCGGCGAGTTGATCGTAGTCAATTCGCTCGTCTTCCTTGCGCACGCCGTAATGCACGATCTCAAAGAACTTTCCGGAGAAATTTGCCTTGTTGCCATGGGTCAGATGACCGCCGTGGCTCAGGTCCATGGTGAGCATCTTGTCGCCGTTCTGCAACATGGCGAAGTAGACGGCCATGTTCGCACCACTGCCGGAGTGAGGCTGTACATTGGCGAAGTCCGCACCGAACACCTCCTTCGCGCGTTCGATCGCCAGCTCCTCGACTGTGTCCACATGTTCGCAGCCGCCATACCAGCGTTTGCCAGGATAGCCCTCGGCATACTTGTTGGTGAGAACCGAACCCTGCGCTTCCATGACGGCGAGCGAGGTGAAGTTCTCACTGGCGATAAGTTCGATGTGCTCCTGTTGACGTTGGCGCTCCTGTTCGATCGCCTCGGCAATCGCCGGGTCGACACTGGTGACCTGTGATAGAGATCCTGCTTCGTTTTCCATTTTACCTACTCTTCTCTCATGACGCCCTCCGGACTCAAAGGGCGTGTCCAAAAAACGCTCAATAATTCGCGCGGCCGTTTCCGCATCGGTTTGCTGCCGCCCCAGGCAGAGCACATTCGCGTCGTTGTGTTGACGTGCCAGGCTTGCCATCTGCTCATCGAAGACCAACGCAGCCCGGACGCCTGGCACTTTGTTGGCGCTGATACTCATCCCGATGCCAGTGGTGCAAACGAGGATCCCGGCATCCATTCGCCCATGAGCGACAGCCTCAGCGACGGGGCGGGCATAATCGGGGTAGTCGGTGGATTCTTTGGAGTTCGCCCCAACATCCTCGATCTCAATTCCCCTGCCCTCGAGAAGCTTGGTGATACTCTCCTTCAGAGTGAATCCTCCATGGTCCGAACCAATGGCGACCGAAGTCACACTCGGCGGCGCACCATCGTTGCCCTGAATGAACCGGACGACCGAGTTGATCCCCTCTTCAATCTGGTCGCAGCACGCCCGATAAACTTCCACGGACCCGCCGATTGGATCGGCGACATCCTTCTCATAAAACTCCAACGACTCCTCAAATTCACGCAGGAGGAAGGTTTTCTCCGCAGCCTGGGGGTAGAGCAGAGTCACGGCCTCAACGTGACCGCGGGTCATTCCGAATATGTAGTCGGAATCCCGAACCATCTCAGCGGTGAGCTGGCTGCTGCGCAGATCCGCAATATCCAGTCCCTTCTCCTTGCATGCGATCACCGCGTGACTGCTGGGCGGAGAACCGTTCATTGCACCAACGCCGGCAGAAATGGCCTCAAAATCGGAGCTTTCTCGCGTTTTATCGCGAAATAACCCCTCGGCCATGGGACTGCGGCAGATATTGCCCGTGCAAACGAAGAGTACTTTGGTCATGCCAATTATACGGGCGAGAGCGTGAAGACGCCCCCCATAAACGTCAACGGTAAATGGTGATTCCAGCGGAGGCCGCGCGGGAACAATTGGTCAGAATTCCCCTTTGGGAGCGGGTTTCTTGGCTTCCGGCTGAAGTGCCTGCAATCCCTTGATCAAGTCAAGCGCACGAGCCAGGACCGGATCCGCGATCTCATCTCGAACCTTCGGCAGTTTGGGAGCCTTGATCTCGCTGTCAGGATCGTTCTTCAGGCGAAGGCGGTGGACCAAGTCAGCTTCGGTCAGCCGTTTACGCGTGGTTTTCTTCCTCGCGACGATGTCATCGCCGAAAAACGCTTTCTCCGCATCAGCACTGATCTCGACCGTGATATCCGGGTCCAGTTTCGGGATTTCCTCGCCGTTCGCCAGTCGAACTTTGTCAGTCGCAATCCGCAGTCGCGAACCGTCCCCCACTTCAATCTCGGTAAAGACTTTCATCTCTCCCGATGTCGTGTTCCCAATCAGAAGGCCGACGCTGTTTTCACGCAGCAGAGCCGCCAGCACCTCCGCAGCTCCGGTTGTCTCCTTGTTAACCAATACAGTAACCGAAGTGGAAATCGCATTGGTGTTGGGATGAGTCGAAAGATGCTCGCTGCCGATTTTCACCTGAGTTTGGCCTTCATCGATGAACTGATTCGCTGCGGCAACAGCGGCTTTGTAATCCGCACCACCGGCAAAGCGCAAGTCGACGAGCAGGCCGGACAAGGGGGCATTCAAACTTTCAACCGAAACATGAATGGCCTGGGCCAAGCCAGATGCCACATGCTTCACGCGAAAGTAGCCAATGCCATCCTCGACGATGCGCGGTTCAGAAATCAGTTCTCCTTCGTACCGCCCCACCTCTTGTTTCTTGCGGAGCAACTGAACATCCCCCTGGAGTCGCCGGAGCAGTCCCTTGATCGCTTCCCGTTCCAACCCGTCCGCGTTGACACCGGCGAGGTTGGTCTTGATCAGGTTGAAAATCTGTTCGAATCCCGCGCGCTCCGGTGCCGGCTTTGCCGAAGCAGAGGTGAATCCCAGAAGAAGCAGTGTTCCCAGTAGGCAAAGCGTCGTTTTCATAGTGTTTTACCAGCATAACTCACGCCACGCCGACCCAGTCGTTATAGGGCTTTTGCCGCAATATCACGACGAAAATGCGCTCCCTCGAAACTGATCCTTGAAACTGCCTCATAAGCCGCGTCCCGTGCTTCGGTGAGAGTATCGCGCCACGCAGTCACGCCAAGAACCCGTCCTCCGTTCGTGACGATTGAATCTCCGTCCTGCTTGGTGCCAGCGTGGAACACCACGGTGTCCTGCAGCGCGTTCGCTTCATCCAATCCCGATATCACTTTTCCCTTCGGATAACTTTCCGGATAGCCGCCCGACGCCATCACCACGCACACGGCAGTTTTGTTGCTCCAATTCAGTTCAACGTCGCTGAGCCGCCCGTCGATGCTCGCCTCGAATAGATCCACCAGATCATTCTCCAATCGCGGCAAGTAGACCTGTGTCTCCGGATCGCCAAAGCGCGCATTGAATTCCAGCACCTTGGGACCAGAATCAGTCAACATGATACCGGGATAGAGAATCCCTTTGAAATCGATCTCCTCCTCCGCACAGCCTTTCAGCCATGGATCAATGATCGCAGATCCCACAGTCGCCAACTGTTCATCATTAAGAAAAGGTGCGGGCGAGTAAGTTCCCATCCCACCTGTATTCAATCCCTCATCGTTGTCCAAAACGCGCTTGTGATCTTGTGAAGTGGGAAACAACTTCGCCGTCTTTCCATCGCAAAACGCGTGCAACGAAACCTCCATGCCTTCCAACAACTCCTGGATGACAACGTCATCGCCCGCATCACCGAAGGCCTTGTCGACCATGATCTTTTGAATCGCGCCGTCCGACTCTTCGATGGATGTCGTCAACAGGACGCCTTTCCCCAACGCCAATCCGTCTGCTTTCACCGCGCAGCGACCGTTGAGAGATGCTGCAAAGGCCTTGGCTTCATCGGGGTCGCCAAAGGTCCCGGAAGCCGAAGTTGGGATTCCGTGTCGCAACATGAAATCCTGGGAAAACGCCTTCGATGCCTCGAAACGCGCGGCTTTCTGATTCGGCCCCCAAGCGCGAAATCCATTCTTCTCAAACAAATCCACTATTCCCAACGCCAACGGATCATCCGGGGCAACGACCGTCAGGTCTGGCTGATTCTCCTTGGCGAAGTCCAGCATCGCAGGAAGGTCCTTGGCTCCAATGGCCACGCACTCGACCGGCTCGCCGTTGGAAGAAAGCCTTTCCAGACAGATCCCGGCGTTTCCGGGCGCACACCACATCTTCGCTATCTTGGGCGACTGGGCAAGCTTCCAGACCAGCGCGTGTTCGCGGCCACCGCCCCCGACTACCAGAACTTTCATGGACATAGGCCGGGATGGAATCACGCAGACCGAAGCGAAACAAGCGAAGGCTATTCACACCCGCATCACTTGCGCGCCTGGCCATATCGCGGCAAACTCATGGCGTCATGGGCGCCCCCCTCCACTTCTACGTGCTGCAATCCTCCCACTTGCCCTGATTCTCATCGGTTCACCACGAAACAACCAAGCGCAGCCACTAAACCGATTCACCACCAACGGCGCTGCTCCGCCCCGCTACAACGCGTTCAAGGCGGAGGCGGACGCGTGCAGCCTGAGCCTTGCGTTTCAGGGTCTCGAAAACTTCAACCAAGCGGCCAGTGAGATTCGGATCGCCGATGGCCGAATCCGCGTTTGCCCACATTCAGGTCTCATCGCTCCAACACGACAGCAAGCCGAACGTTGCGAGTGACCGCTTGCCCGAGCCCTGGATGATTCAGCTCTTCGGAACGGACAATCCGTCCGCGAGCCCCCTGTTCGCGAGTTCGGCTGTTTTCGACGGAGACGGCATCAACATCCTGGATGAATTCCGAATCGGAACGAATCCAGCGGACTCAGATTCGAGACTGGAAGCCATGGCTGAGAATCAACTCACCAGCCTGCGTTTCGTCTCCACCCCTGGTGAGCTTTATACTGTCGAAACCGAAACCAACCTCCGCACTTGGATTGACGCAATCCTTCCAATCACTGCAAGGGCCACAAATGTGGTCGTCAGCAACTTCATGAATGCGGACGCGGACCTCCGCTTCTTCCGACTGCGATTTCCCGAGCAATCCTGTTACTGCTCGAAGACCCGGTAAAACCTGTTCGACTGGCTGGCAGCATCCGCGTCATCAACCTGGATCTTGCCGGCGTTGATGGTCAACCCGCTCAGGTTGGTCCAGTTCGTCAGATCTGAACTGACCTGCACCATGAAGTTCGCGATATCCCCGGTCGCAAGCTGCCCGCCATCCTGGTCCATGAACAGCAGACGAGCTCCTGCCCCACCGCCAAGGATCTGTGGGAATTCAAGCTGCTGGGCTACGCGGACACGCACCACTGCAGGAACACTCGTCACCGCCCCCCCGGCGTTCGTCACCTCTACCGTGAACGAACCGCCACTCGCACGATTGGCGGTGGTCAGAACCAACGAGGAACCCGTCCCGCCATTCACCGAGTTTCCATCCTTCTTCCATTGATAACCCAATCCGGCCCCGGTCGCGGTGACTGACAACGTCACCTGGGCTCCAGCATTGGTAACCACCCCCGCGGGCTGTCCGGTAATCACCGGCGGTGCCGGTCCGGTTACTGCAGTGACATCCAATGTCGCCCCAAACACAAACTGACGGGCGTTGTTCAGCGCACGAACCGCCAGCGCATACGAGCCGGCACTTGGAGGATTGAACTCAAACGACGTTCCTGAAGCAATCGGGGTGATAATCGCAGTGCCCAAGATGTCGGCATTCGAAACCAACACATCATCGAAATAGAACCCGAAACCCGAGTTGCTCCCCTGGAAGAACGACCCCGCTGATAGTTCAAAAGTGAACCTAACGAGGATGGGCGTTCCTGCATGTGCGGCCAGTGAGATCACCTGTGCCGAGAAAGATGATTCCGAATTCCCATCACCCGTCTGCTCCCAAAGCGTGGTCCACGAGGTCCCGCTATCCGTCGAAATCTCTGCTCGCGCGGTCTGACCGTTGTGGGTCAGCGCCATCCGCTTTGCGAACTGCAACTGACTGCTGGCGGTCGGTCGAAACGTCTGTGGCAACTGGATGATCTCCGTTCCGGCAACCGCAGCGGTATGTGCCAGCCGAAAAGCCGCAGAACCAGAATTCACGGAATCGCTCACCACCGGATCGTAAGACCCGATCTCCAACACCAGTCCGTTCGTCCCATTCTCAGCACCTTCAGCCTGGGTCACAGGAGTCACCGAGACATGCTTCCATTCGTAAGACGTTGCAGCGGTCACCGTAGTGAAGTTGTAGGTGTTATTGACGCCCACCGTCGGAGATGCCGATCCGGAAACGACCGGAGCAGAGAAGACAGGAACAAAGTCCGCTTTGACATTCAGATTGCTGGCAACGGTCACATTGGTTTGGTAATCGCTGAAATTGGCTCCGCTGAATGTCACCTGGTAAACCCCATTGCTGGGCACGGGTACCGCATAACCACCGGCGTCAGCGGTAATCGCAAAAAAACTCGCCCCGGCAACTGCGACGTTAATTCCGCCAAGCCCCTCGCCCGCATCGTATTCCCCGTTCGAATTCAGGTCGAAATACGCAACGCCGGTAATGAACGGCGTCGGATTCTGCTGTTCGCCAAAATTCTGTGTCACCAATTGCGGACCGACGCTCGTTTGATTGGAGCCGGTCTTGGAATCGTTGACCACTCCGATCCCGATCTCCCGCATGTCCACATGGTGAATCGTGTTTCGATGCCCCGGCGGATCCTGCATGCCGTTCGGCCCATTCCCCCAGTCGATCTCAAACCCCGCGTGCCCGTGAACCGCACTTCTCGCAAACGAGAACACGTTCTCCCCCCACCGTTGCCAGATGTAGCCCGCATCAGTCAGGCGATCCCCGGTGTCGGTCCCATCCGTGCCCGTGTGCCCTTGGAAAGTGTTCGTAAATTGATCTCCCGTGTGCCGACGCGCCGCGACGATCATGTTGGAATTCATCGCCAATGGTTGAGCCACCGGATACGCGGAGATGGCCGCATGAAGAACAGTCGTATTTACATTGAACTGGTTCATCGCGCTTTGGACCTGCGGATCCGTATGAATCGCCATGCGTGTGGCCTCGCCAGTCGGATCGCGGCGCGCGCGGTTGATCAACTCCAGGTAGTGCTGCTCGTCATCCGTCGGCTGGCCGATGGAATACAAAGTCGGCGCAGCTCCCTGCGGCTGAAACCCTGCTGCCTGCCTGGTTGGTGCACGTTCCTCGATCGCCGGCGGAGTCGGCGGTGCGGGAATCGTTGTTTCAGGAATGACTTGTTGCGCTTGCGCAGCGGGGAGCAAAAGAAAGACCGAGAGTGCAGTATGGCTGTGATGCATAGCTTGGCGTTAAAGAACGGTGTGTACCCGCGAAAAAGGTGGCAGATCCCGCACCAGTCCGCAATCCGGCAATTCCCCCGAATCACGTTGGAAAAGGCACGAAGTCCAGACCGTGTTTTGGGCTTGTGGATTGCGCGTCCCTTTACACAAACGCTGCCACGACATAATTTCGTCCGCTTGAGCGACAACAAGAAAACACGTGTGCTGGTCGGAATGAGCGGGGGAGTCGATTCCTCGGCAACGGCCGCAGCATTGATCGATGAGGGCTACGATGTCGTCGGCGTTACCCTCAAACTCTGGCCCCAGGACTGCGTCAACCGCGCCGAAGACAAGTGCTGCGGGCCACAGGCGGTCATGGACGCCCGCTCGGTCTGCGACAAGCTGGGTGTTCCTTACTACTTGATCGATGAGGCCGAGGATTTTCAGAAAGAAGTCATCAACTACTTCGCCGAAGAATACAAAGCCGGACGCACGCCCAATCCCTGTGTGATGTGCAACGAACGCCTCAAATTTGGCAACCTCATCCGGCGCGCCGATCAACTTGGCGCGCATTACATCGCGACCGGACATTTTGCCCGCCTGGAACGAAGCGCCGAGGGACGCACCCTGCTCTATCGCGGCAAGGATCCGCGCAAGGACCAAAGCTACTTCCTGTTCTCACTCAAGCAGAAGCAACTCTCACGCGCCATGTTCCCGCTCGGCGAGAAGAACAAGACCGAGGCCCGTGACATGGCCCGCGAGTGCGAACTCAAGACTGCGGACAAAGAAGAAAGCATGGAGATCTGCTTCGTGCCGGATAACGACTATGGAAACTTCCTCCAGAAAGCCGACCTCGTTCACAAACACGCCGGAGATATTATGCACGTCGACGGACGCAAACTCGGCACACACGACGGAATCGAATTCTACACCATTGGACAACGCAAGGGCCTCGGCATCTCGCACCCAACCCCACTCTACGTCATCGACCTCGAACCCGAATCAAACCGCGTCATCGTCGGTGATGCCTCCATGCTCGAAGGCAACGAATTCATCGTCGAACGCTGCAACTGGATTCCTTGGGACGATCCCCCCGAGTCCATCGAGGTCACCGCGAAGATCCGGTACAATCATCCCGGTGCAGAAGCTACCGTGACCCCGCTCGACGACTGGCGAGCCAAGGTGAAGACCCACTCCATGCAACGCGCCATCACCCCCGGGCAAGCCTGTGTGTTTTATCAGGATGACCTGGTGGTCGGTGGCGGTTGGATTACCAAGAAGATTGAGTAGAAGATTGGACGCGCCCTCCGCAGAAGGACTCAGCCCTTGACAGGCTTGCGGTGGATTGGCCTCTTGGTGCATTCCAGTCACGCCCTGGCGGCATGCCAAGGCACGCGCGGATCAGGCGCGCCAGCACCCATCGTCACCTAGGGTATGTTCGAAAACCTACCCACCGTCCAATTGATGAAGTTTTTCCTCCATCAGCAATGAAATGACAGTTTGCCTGGTTCTTAATCATTGTCTTAACTCCTTGTCCTCATCTCGGATTCGTGAGGGAGATTGAGACAAGGATGAAGACCAGCCCATCAATATGCGTATGACGCAACACTAGATCGCAACCGCTGCCTTGATGTGCGGATGGGGATCGTATTCTTCCAACTCGAAATCCTCGTACACGAACTTGTGAATATCCTTCACGGCGGGATTGATCTTCATCTTGGGCAATGTCCGGGGTTCGCGAGAGAGTTGGAGTTTCGCCTGATCCAGGTGATTTGAGTACAAATGCAGATCACCAAAGGTATGGATGAACTCACCGGATTTGAGATTGCAAACCTGAGCGATCATCATCGTGAGCAACGCATAGGACGCAATGTTGAATGGGACGCCAAGGAACAAATCAGCGCTTCGCTGATAAAGCTGGCAGCTGAGCTGCCCCTCACGAACATAGAACTGAAAGAAAGCGTGACAGGGAGCCAGGGCCATCTTTGGAAGATCACCGACATTCCACGCGCTTACGATCAGTCGGCGACTGTCTGGGTTGTTTTTGATCTGCTCGATCACCTGGTCGATTTGATTGACCCCGTCACCATCCGGCGTCGGCCACGAGCACCATTGACGGCCGTAAACCGGTCCCAGTTCGCCGTCTTCATCCGCCCATTCATCCCAGATGGATACCTTGTTGTCGTTGAGGTATTTGATGTTGGTATCGCCCTTCAGAAACCAAAGCAGTTCGTGAATGATCGATCGCAGATGCAGTTTCTTCGTCGTCACGCATGGAAACCCTTGGCGCAGATCAAAGCGCGTTTGAGCCCCGAAAACCGAATACGTGCCCGTGCCCGTCCGGTCATCCTTGTATTGTCCCTTCTCCAGCACCAGCCGGAGCAGATCGAGATACTGAACCATTCGCGACTCTACGCAGTGGCCGACTTGGTCGTCGAATCTTGGTTATTAACAGGCTGGGCTTCATCCGGGTCCTTCGGTGCATCCGATGGTTTGGCGACCGAGGTAAAAGTCTTCTCCTTCGCCCCCCCCTCGATCTTCTCCGGCTTCCTGGACTCGTTCGGTTTCTCAGTCTTCTTCGCGACGTGCACCTTCTTGAAATCGATCTTTGCGGCTTCCTCATCCAAAATCACCGAGAAGATCCGGCGAAGAGATTTCTTCTGGCGGCTAATCCAGAACAAGGTCAACACCGGGGTCAGAAAGAGCAGATGCCAGTTGCTGAAATTGTCAGTCGTGTCCGCAGCGACGAGGACTGCGAGCAACAAGGTGACTCCGAACACGAGTTTGCCAAGGACACTCGCTTTGGTGTCCATCCGGCACTTCAGCAACTGGCCACCACCACGATGCCATTCAGCCACGGTTCGCAGCTTGAGCTTGCACCAGCGGCTCCCCAACAATTCGAGGTCAAACTCACCCCACCCCGAATCGGGATGGGCAACCCACTCCGCCTGATTGAGACGTTCCAGCAATGCATCCAGAAACTGTGAGCGGGCGACAGGCTTCTCCGTCCAGTAAAACGCCAGATCAAATTCATCCCGCTTCGATCGCAGAGCCTGGGAATCCAGGGTCTCGCGTTTCGACAGGGGTGTCTGCCGCCAGATGAATCGTTCGGTATGACGCGACCAGCTGCGCACCAGCGGTTGAAGAAAGTACATCAGGCCCACCGATGTGCGGGACCATCGCCGGAGCTTCTGCGAAGGAATCTCCGCCTTCCATGCGGCGAGCACGCAGACCCAGAACCAGATGCCAATGCAACCGAGACCGGCAATCGTCAGAAGCAACTGGTCGAGCACATGGCCTGTGAGGAGCAGTGGAAGAGTAAGAACCATCTGAAGTTCCGGAGACGCGAAGCGTGCCAATGTCCAGTCCATTGCACGGGCATAAATGGACTGGAACATTCCCTCACCAAAGCGTCCACGATAGATCGTCGGGTTCGCGTTGGACATGCTTAGTGGTGAATAGATCCGGCCCCGCCAATGTCCCCCGCCCCAGGCGTTGAAGTAGTCAGGGTGTCTTCGCATCAGAAGCACTTCAGCCTCGCCATAACCGGACTGCTGTTTCAGATACGCCACGACCGTCGCACGCCGGTAATGCCAGACGAATCCGGAGGAGTTGAACCCGATCTTGTGCCCGGCCTGCTGGAGCCGCCAGCAGATATCCACATCATCGCCCGCCTTGCGGAAGATCGGATCAAAGCCCCCAATCTCCTCCAACACGCTCTTGTAGAATGCCATGTTGCAACCGGGAATGTGCTCCGCCTCACGTTCGGTCAGCATCACGTGAATCGGACCACCCGGCGAAGCCATCACCACTGCTGCGATCGGCGAATCATCCGGCGGAAGGAAATTGTGTCCGCCCATTGCCTTGAAGTCGCTGTTCGCCAAATCTCCAACGAGATAATACAGCCAGTCTTCATCGGCGCGACAGTCATCATCGGTGTAGGCAACGATTTCCCCGGTCGCGGACTCCATGCCGGTATTACGCGCAACGCTCAACCCGAGGTTCTCCTGCCGAATATAACGTGCATACGGAAACGCCTTCGCAACTTCCGGAACTGTATCCGTCGAACCATCATCCACCACAATGACCTCATAGTCCGGGTAGTTGAGCTGTTCGAGCGACTGAAGACATTTCTTCAAGGTTCGCGAACCGTTGTAGGTGGCGACCACCACCGAAACCTTCGGCACGGCATGAAGTTCGAAATAAGGTGCCACTCCAAACATGTCCTTCACCACATGGTAAGCGGGCTTGGGCTTTCGTTCCTTGTCCACCAGTCCGAACGACCAATCAGTCACCGGCCCATCATTCCTGTGCCATTCGTCGGTATAACTGAAAACACAGATGCCTGTGAGCCCGCCGCGAAAAGCGGACTCAATCTGCCACGCAAGAATCTCCGCCTTCGCCTCATCACCCTCGCTTTGTGAATCGATTCCAACTTCTCCAAGCAGCAAGGGCCTGGTGTCGGCGATCATCTGAAGGTGTGAGAGGTATTGTTCATAAGATTTCTGCTGATGCAGATAGACGTTGAACATCACGAAGTCCACCCGGCTGGCGGAAAGGTATTCCGTCGGCGGAAAGTTTCCGAAAGTTACCAGACAGTTTGAATTGACGCCTTTGGCGACATCCACCAGCTCATCGATAAACTGCCCGACCTCTTCCTCTCCGTGCCAACGAACAATATCCGGGGCAATTTCATTGGCCACACTGAAAGCAAACACCGCCTCATGATCTCCTGCTGTCTTTACCGCATTACGAACTGCACTTCGTGCGTCGTCATGGGTCTTCTTCGTATCCAGGAAACAACCGGTCTGCCACCAGGGAACATCGATGAGGAACCGCAATTCATGCTTCAGTCCAAGGTCCAGCAGCCAGACCGGCGGGACATTGTAGACGCGCAACACGTTGGCCCCCAGCGAGACAATTTGTTCGAAGTCCCGCTCCGCCTGTTCCTTCTCCGGAAACGGATCGCCCGCAGCATTGGGTGCAAAAGGACCATAGGTCAGTCCCTTGACGTAGAACTTCTTCTCGCCGAGGCGAAAGAACTTCCCATCGATCGTCACCCTTCGCTTGTCCTGCGTGGCTTCAGCCATGAGAGGCGGGATGGTTCACCATAGTGGGACGTCAGGCAATGATGATGTAGTCAATTGGTAGTCGGGAGACGGAAGTTGGAAGATAGGAGATGGAGGAAGTGCAGATGAGCAATTCCACCACCCAATTCCTATCTTCCATCTCCCAACTTCCATCTCTTACCCTGCGCCATGCCTGAGCTTCCACACACTCATTCCTGCTTCGTCTGCGGGGAAAAGAATGTCCACGGATTGCAGCTGCGGTTCGAGACGGATGGCGAAGCCGTGCGAACTTGCTTCATCCCACAAGCCGCGCACAGCGGTTTTTTGAACGTCACGCACGGTGGAATCCTGGCCACGGTTCTCGACGAAATCATGGTTTGGGCATGCGCAGTTGGAACAAAACGCTTCGCTTACTGCGCCGAAATGACTGTGCGGTTCCGCAAACCCGCCACGCCGGGAAACGAATGCTCTGTCATCGCCAGATTGGACGAAGATCGTCGGGGGAAAATCTATAAGGCAAGCGGTGAGATTCTGGACGGCGACCACAACATCCTGGCTTCCGCGACTGGGAAATACCGACCGATTGAAGTTTCAGCTGTCGCGGGAATGCTGAGTGATGTTGTTGGCGACGTTTCCTGGATTGAAGGGGCAGGCGGCTGAATTCAGATTTCACGGGCAGCGCCAATGGGCTTGATCAGCGAACACTCGAGTTTCAGCCCGGTGTGATCGAAGAAGTGTTCGGTCTGCGCTTCGAAAAACCGCTGGATGCCGCTCGAAGCCACCAAACTGATCGAACAAGAGATCTGCTTCTGGCGAAGTCAGACCGGCGTAGTTCCGGGCAGAAACGTGGCTCCTCACTCAACCATGCTCCCACCTTGATCCTCGGATGTTGCCGAACGATTTCCACACGGCCATCCGTGCGCGGCACCTACGCCAGGTCCACATGGCGATCCACCGAGATCGATGAAATCGGACCTTGTTGAGATTCACCACGTCGCCCCTGCAACTCCAGGCGGCACTCGAATCACACATGGAGGCGCATGCGCAAACGCGCGAGTAAAGAGTTGCCTGACCTCCGACCCCGGCATTGCGCCGTCAAATCATCTGGTCAAACGCACGAGCCAGATCGAAGTCTTTTTGAGTCAATCCCCCCTCGCTGTGCGTAATCAAAGCAAGTCGGACCTTGTTCCAGCGAATATCGATATCCGGGTGATGCCAGGCCGCTTCCGATTTCTCCGCGACCTGATTCACGAATTTCATCGCTTCAACGAAATCCTTAAATTCGAACACCCGAACGATGTTCTGGTCGTCCAGTTTCCATTCATTGAGAGAGCGGAGTGCGTCACTGATCTGTTCGTCGGAGAGAAGAGCCATACCTCATTGAAGATCGGAATTACCCGGATGGCAATGCCTGGAGAATAACCGCGCATGCGCATGGCACAATCCACATGTTCCACGGCAACGGGGCCAGCAAACAAAGCCTGCTCCCGGCAGCCAAGATCCTGCATGGCCTGAACTGGGTTTGCGCACTCGTGGATTTTCACGGAAGCGGTGGTTCTGCAGGACGAACAACGAGTACCGGTTGGCACGAAGCCACCGACGTGGTCGCGACCTTCGATCAGTTCAACGGTGAAGTTCCCGGCGGCCCAACCGCCCTCTATGACGTCTCCCTCGGAAGTGCGGCATTCTCCGGGCGCTGCACACGGACACTATCAAGCCAGACGGAGTCATCCTGGAACTTACCTTTGATCGATCGATCAGTGCAGCGCGACAGCGATTTCACGCAACGGGCCTGCCATCTTGGCCGATGGCCGACCTGCTCATCTTTCACGGCGGGCTGCAAATGGGATTTGATAGATTCGATCACAACCCCGTTGAGTATGCGCGCTCGGTCCGCCTGCCCGCACTCGTCTTGAACGCGGAACGTGATCGCCGCGCACCGCCCTCGCAGGCAAAAGCAGTTTTCCACGCTCTTCAAGGTCCCAAGTCACGTTTCCAGTTCGCCCGTCATGGGCATGTCTCACTTTGCGAAGCTGAACCCGCGGTTTGGAAAGCCGTGATAGGTTCATTCCTCGACGAAGTGCAATCGCTCACGGTCGCACCCTCCCCGATTCAGCCCGAACTAGTGCAGTGAGTCAGTAGAAACTGAACGCTTGGTTCGTTTGGCAAGATTGCGATAGGTCCATTTGAAGGGTTGAGCCGTTCGATTGTGATGGCCGATGTAT
>PBAL01000030.1 GCA_002715965.1 Verrucomicrobiales bacterium
TCCGGCGCATCGCAACCCGGTTTGATCGCCTCGATGTCCACTACATGGCCTTCCTGCACCTTGCTTCAGCCATTATTTGGATGCGATGAATGTCGATTCAGCCTAGCCCAGCGTCTTCTTCACGGCGACGCATTCCACCTCATACTTCAGCACTTCGGGAAGACAGTTCGTGATGGTGGTCCGAGCCGGAAACGGCGGCTTGAAGAACTCCCGGTACAACTCGTTAAATCCCTTCAGATCCGCCGGATCACGGACATAGTTCCGCGTCTGCACCACGTGTTCCAGATCACTCCCGGCCGCCTCCAAGATCCGGCGCATGTTGTCGATTGATCGACGGAATTCGCCTTCAAAGGTATCGCTTACGATGTTGCCTTCGTCATCCACTGAAGCCTGTCCGGAAACATAAATCGTATCGCCCACCGCCACCGCCGGGCTGAATGGCAGATGTGAAGTCGGAATATCGTCGGTGGCGAGATGAGTGACATTGGGATGATTCATGGCGTGAGAGTGAATCAGGTTCGGCATGGTGAGAATAGAAATCAGACGCAGATCGAATCGAAGGGATGCTCAAACGAACCAGGCTTCCCTCGACATCAAACTCTTGTCCGCGCAGAGAAAGGACCGCGTCGCTGCCATGAAGCAGGCTTAGGGGCTGTTACGAAATCTACGGAATAACCATGGCAAACCTGCTGGTCCTTTCCCTCCTGGGCCGAAGAACAGATGCGTTTCGAAAACTTGGAGTCGATAGTCAAGAGTGGGGATGCAGGGATAGTGAGCGATGATGACATTGATCAGATGAATGGGCGTGAACAGTGCATGCCCCAGCGCCATGGACCAATCTCGCCTGAGCATCTTGAGAAGTATCAGAGGGAGTTTTCGCAACGGCACGTCTTCGAACGTCCCCTCCCTGCGAATCGCGCTGAGCTCGAACTGAAACTCCCGGATTGGTTTTTCGTCGCTCATCTGGCTCCGTTCACGATTCACCCGAGTGCCATCGGAATCCACCCTTTGTCGCAATTCTCATTACAAAAGATTGCCCCGACTGTCATGGCGAATGCCCGCCGTGTTGTTTATTACGCGCGTCTTCAACGGGCGCCGCGCCCAAAGGAAAGGCAATAGCATGAACAACACGACAACTCATCTGACGCAGCTCCGCGAGCTGCACCAACGCATCGTCAACCAACCCGGGCACAGCCCCTCGATCCGATGGGAATTGTGGGGGCGAATCCGCGCCGCGGAACAGGTGTTGGCGGAGGATCGGGCCGAGTCGCCGGGAACACCGGACCGCACTCTGGCAGCGCGAAGGCGGGCTTTCCATCGACGCTTCGGTTCGGTGGGCGGATTCATCGCCGGGGGCATGGTGCTCCTGAGCCTAGCGGCTTGGTTTGCCCGCGATGTGATTCCGGCCGAGATCTGGGTCATTTTCACCTGGATGGCGCTCACCGCGGCGCACAACGTCCCGCTGCTTGCTGCGGCTTGATGTTGAACCGGCTGGAGAAGCAAAAAAGCCGCGGTCTTTGAGTGAGGACCACGGCTTTCCTTTTGTTGGAATTGCAGATCAATCGCGACCAGGCATCAGTCAAACTCGAAGTTCATTCCTTCGCGCGCCGATTCCACGATCAGGTCGCTATTGTGTTCGGTCACGAGTTTGCGGGCCCGGGCGACCATGCGGGAGATCGCCTCGTCCGAATGAGTCGGATCGTGGTGAAAGAGGAAGAACTTCTTGATGCCCGCCTTGATCGCGGTCGACACGGAATCCTCGAAGCAGCTGTGGCCCCAGCCAATGTGTGACTCGTATTCCTCGGGGGTGTACTGTGAGTCCATGATCAACACATCCGCGCCCTGCAGGAAGGTCTGAAGCCGATCCTCTTCCGCCTGCGAGAAGCTCGCCACTTCCGCAACTGCTTCCGGCGCCTTCGCCGAATGCAGCCGCATGCGTGAATAGGCCTCATGATCGGGCATGTAGATCACCTTCGATTTGCCCGACTCGATTCGATACGCCACGGTCACACCGGGATGATTCGTGAAATGGGCAAACACCTTCACGTCGCCCAGTTCAAACTGCATTTCTTCCTGCAACTCGAAATTGAGGTTTCCCGGCATCTGCGTCAGTCTGATCGGGAAGAACGGGTTTTCCATCTGCACCGAAAAGCAGGACTCGATGCATTTGCTCGATCCTTCGTAGCCCAGCACGCGGACCTTGTTCTTCGGATTGTACGCCGCGGCAAAAAAAGGAAATCCCTGAATGTGGTCCCAATGCGTGTGGGTCAGCAGCAGGGTGATGTCGAGCGCCTTCTTGCCAAATTCTTTCATCAGCTCAACGCCGAGCGCGCGCAGCCCCGATCCCGCATCAAGGATCACCAGCTTTCCGTTCACGCGCATTTCCACGCAAGAGGTGTTGCCACCGTAATGCGCAGTCTCGGGTCCTGGCGTGGGAATGGATCCGCGCACGCCCCAGAACCGGACGAAATTCTTTTTGTCCGAGATTTTCGCCTTCCTGATGTTCTTCTTCTCATCGCCGCTGGACTTGCTCTTGATGGAAAGACCGCGCGGTGTGGAAAGCTCCTGGATCAGCTTATCGTGGTTGATCGGCTTGAGCATCACCTCGTCGGCCCCGGCTTCGAGCGCGTGGAGACGATCCACCTCAAATACCTGCGAGGTGGTGACAATGATCTTCAGGTCGCTCAATTGCAGTCCTTCGGAACGAAGCGTACGGCAGACCTGAAATCCATTGCAGCGTGGCATCAACAAGTCGCAGATGACCGCATCCGGCTTGTCTTCCAACGCGCGTTGAATCCCCTCCTGGCCGTCCTCTGCCTCGATGACCCGCCAACCCTCCTTGGCCAGCGCCTTCCCGACGACGGTACGAATTACCTTGTCGTCGTCTATCAGAAGCACGGTTTTCATCGATGGTGGTCAGTCGAGTCTCCCGCCCGGAAACCCAAATTACAAGTGTGCGTCTCGAATAGTTTGCTTGATGGAAAAGGAGATTCTCCGTCGAGGCGAAAAAAGATGTAACACAATCAGGTCGCCTCTTTTCGTGCCCGTAAACGTTTTCCGTTCATTACCGTTCCAACAATCGAGTAACGCACCAACCAGTCGTAGCTGGCGAGAAGCACGAGTGTTGAAATGAGCACCACCGTCCCGCACTTCACAAAGGCGTTCGCATTCCACGGAAAGAACACCGCCTGCAGGGCGATCACGAGCGGGAGGTGCGCGATGTAGAACCAGTACGAACTTTCAGCAGCGTATCGCGACCAACGCGTGGGCTTGTCGAAGCGGCGCAGGAACATCCCTGTGAACAGAAAAATTGCCGTCCAACAGAACAACTCCGCACCCAGGCTTCCGATCCACCAAACCGGCCCGCTGGTGACCTCCGTGCGCAGCCATTCCTCCATCGATGCTCCGTAGGCGAGGAAGCCCACGATCAGCAGAACGATGTTCACTGAGCGGAATCGCAGCAACTCGGACAACAACCCGCGCTGGCGGAACAAAAACCAGCCGAACAGGAAGTAGATTCCGAAGTATAGCAAACCGTTCCAGGTAGGGATGATGGTGACTCCAGCGGATTCGGGTTCTCCCACCTGCGGCCCGGCCAACAGCAGCCAGAACGTTCCGGACATCAATGCCAGCGGCTTCCACCAGGAACGCATCAGCCGTGCGAAGGTGCGATCCGCCCGGGCATTGAATCCGTTCCTCTCCAACTTCTCTGCCGGACGGCTGAACAGGTAGACAGCCAGGTAATAGATCAGCAGGTATTCGAGGAACCACAGATGCCCGGTTGGAATCTCATCAAACGATTCCGGCCACTTCGAAAACTCGCCGATCACACTCTCTTGCCCGGCCACTTCTTCCCCCCATTCCCAGGCGACGAATACCGGCGGGAGAACAACGATCATTCCCCCCAACAGAGGAATCCCGATTCGACTCAGCCGTCGTTTCAGATACGGCCAAGCACCCATTCTTCGCTGAACCATGCAGGCGAAGAACCCGGCGATGAAGAAGAACAGCTGCATGCGGAACAGATGAATCGCCCCCACCGTGACGTCGAAGAATTCGCTGCGCGCCGGATCATGAATCGCCCACGGCACTTCGCTCGACATGTAAGCAATGGCCGTGTGCAGGTAGATCCCAAGGAACATCGCCACCGCCCGCAGATGATCCAGCGAATGGTATCTCTCCGGAACATCCGCCACGGTAGATTCGACCGAGGCTGCTGACTCGCTCTCCGACACGGCAATAGGAAAGCCCGCCGTGGCGGGCTTGGGAATTCATTAATTCATGCGTTCAGCTGATCGATCGAGACGAACCCGCGCGACCGCCGCGGGTCCCAACTCGATTCTCAGAGGAATGCATTCATTCCGATAAAGGTCAACGCACCTGCCATGAACCCGAGGAACGCCAGCCACGCGATGTTCTTCAGGTACCAGATGAAATTGATGCGCTCCATGCCCATCGCAGCAACTCCGGCCGCAGAACCGATGATCAGCATGCTGCCACCTGTGCCTGCGGAGTAAGCGATGAAGTGCCAGAGCTTATGATCCATCGGAAACTGGTCGACGAGATACATCCCCATCGAAGCGGCAACGAGGGGGACGTTGTCGATAATGGCCGAAACGAAGCCGAGCAGGATGATCACGATGTCCTGGTTTGGAATGACGGCCTGAAGTTGCTCCGCGAGCGCCATGAGCAAGCCCACTTTCTTACCGGTGGGACCGGTAACGACGACTGATTCCAAGGCTGCAACCGCAACCAGGATCCCAAGAAAGAAGATGATGCTCGACATCTCGATGCGCGAAAGCGCGGTCTGCGCAGAATAAAGACGTTTGCGCTCTTCCGTGAAATCGTCTTCAGGATGGACGAACTCGGAAACGAGCCAAACCACTCCCAGCGAGAGCATCATCCCGACATACGGCGGCAGGCCGGTGACTGCCTTGAAGATGGGAACGAAAATCAAGCCGCCCACCCCGACGAACAACACGGTGCGGCTGCTCAAGAGCAGTTCAGTTTTCTTCTTTGCTTCCAAGTCTCGATCGGACGGGCTGATGTTTCCGCGAAATGCCGGGAGATAGGATGCAATGATCACCGGGACGAGAATGCATACCACCGATGGCACCACCAGTTGTGATATCAGCCCCACCGTTGAAACTTTCTCAGCGATCCACAACATCGTGGTCGTGACGTCACCGATCGGCGACCACGCGCCACCGGCGTTTGCGGCAATCACTCCCATGCATACGAACCACAACCGCTCGGTCTTATCGGGAATCACACGCCGCAAGAGCGAAACCAGGACGATTGTCGCAGCAAGGTTGTCCAATGTGGCGGACAGGAAGAAGGCGAGGATGCAAACGAGCCACATCATCTTCGTTTTGCTTGTCGTCGTGATGCGATTTGTGATGACCGAGAAGCCCTGGTGAAGGTCGATCAGTTCGACAATGGTCATCGCGCCCAGCAGGAACAAGAGGATCTCAGCGACTTTTCCGATGTGGTGCAGGAGCACCTCTTTCATCGGGCCGACGTGATGATGATGGTCAACGACTTCGAGTCCGCCCAGCGAAATACATGCCCAACAAAGTGAACCCATCAACAGAGCGGGCACGGATTTGTCGACTCGGAGGGGATGTTCGAAAACGATGCTGACGTAGCCTAGAATGAAAATGATGATGACTACGGTGACCATTTATTGTCGGTTCGTGTGTGTGCGGAATTCGCGACTTCGGACATACCCATGAGGATCATTTGACTGACCCGCGAGCAAAAGGTTCGTTTTTGCCGGCGGCAAAGTAGCCAAATCTGCCGTTTAGACAACCTTCAGTTTGGCAACACTTCGATAAGTTCGACCAACCGGCAACGTATAGTCCGGTTGATTATTCGCGAACGAATTCCTTCACAGACGCGCGCAAAGCTTTTTCCGGCATTTCCTTGACCCGCCAGCCGCGGTCCATAGCATCATCGCAATTTTAATTTGATGAGAGCAATTCTCGCACTGGAAGACGGCACCTTGTTTCACGGAAAAGGCTTTGGCGCAGAAACCTCAGCCTGCGGTGAGGTGTGTTTCAATACCTCGATGACTGGCTATCAGGAAATCCTGACGGATCCGTCCTACAAGGCGCAGATCGTCACGATGACCTATCCTCACATTGGGAACTACGGTGTGAATGCGCAGGATATCGAGTCCTACCAGCCTCATTGCGCCGGATTTGTGGTGCGTGAATTGTCTCCCGTGCTCAGCAATTGGCGGGCAGATTGGTCGCTGGAAGATTATCTGGCGAAGAATGGATTGCCGGGGATCTCCGAAATCGACACCCGGGCGCTGACGCGGAAGCTTCGGGTGCGCGGAGCGATGAATGGCTTCATCTCCACCGAAGACATCTCCGATGAAGAAGCCCTGGCGAAAGCGAAGGACTGGCCGGGCTTGGTCGGCGTCGATTACGTGAAGGAAGTGACCCACAAAGAGGCTTTCGATTGGGACGTCGATGATAAAGAAAGCCCCGACTTCCGCATTGTCTCCGGAAGTGAGGAGGGAGACGCTCGCAACGTCCGTAAACCCCTGCCTGCAGCGGATATCCCCATTGTGGCACTGGATTTTGGCATCAAATACAACATCCTGCGTCGTCTGCGACAACAGGGGTTCAAGGTAAAGGTGCTTCCCGCGACAACGCCCACCGAGGAGGTTTTGAAGGAAAAACCGGCAGGAATCTTCCTTTCGAACGGTCCCGGCGATCCTGCTGCGGTCACCTATGCAGTGAAGACGGTGAACGAGTTGATCACCAAGGACATCCCGACTTTTGGGATTTGTCTGGGTCATCAGATTCTCGGGCAAGCCTTGGGCGGCAAGACGTTCAAGTTGAAATTCGGCCACCGCGGAGGCAACCAGCCGGTCAAGGATCTGGATACTGGCTGTGTCGAAATTACTTCCCAAAACCACGGATTTGCCGTGGACAGCGATTCCTTGCCGGACGATGTTGAAGTGACTCACGTTAACCTTAACGACCAGACCGTCGAAGGCCTGCGTCACAAGAACAAACCGATTTTTTGTGTGCAATATCATCCAGAAGCTTCGCCCGGCCCGCACGACTCCGCACCGCTGTTTGGGCGTTTCCGGGAGCTGATCGAGAAGTCGTAACTCCCACAACCACAAGGGAATGGCGGGAAAAGGAAACCGTTTGACTTGATGATCGCGATCAGGATAATCGCTACTACCGCTGTTTATGCCGCGTCTAGTGTTGCTCACCGAGGGATTCACGGGTCGGACTTTCGAACTGGAGTCCGAGCGCAGCACCGTTGGCCGGCTGGAGGATAATACTTTCCAGATTCCCGCACCCTCCGTTTCGGGGCATCACTGTGAGATTCTCCTCAAGGACGACGTTGTTACGATCCGGGACCTCGGCGCGACGAATGGATGCTTCGTCAACGGCGAGCAGATTACGGAAAAGGAGCTCGGCCAGGGCGAGATCGTTCGATTCGGCGCCATTGAAGCCCGACTCGAAGAATCCAAAGGCCCGGACAAATCGGGCAGGAAGCAGCTCGACCAAACCTCTGTGCTGCCGCAGGGCGTGAAGCTCAACGATCTCGAACAGGGCACCCAACACATCACGATGAGCAAGGGCGGCCCGTTCAAGCGCAAGAGCACGAAGGGCAAACTGATCTGGATCACGATAGCAGCCATCGTAGTGGTGGGCGTCATCGGCACACTGGCCTATGTGTTCTTCTTGAACTGAGCCGATCGGCACTGGCTGAGGGCTTCCGGATTTCTTGACAGCGCGTGCCCGGGTACGAATCTTCCCACAACCCAAGCATTTCCCGTGATCAACGACTACGAGGAACACATTGTGGCGAGGCCGCAGGTGGCTTCCTTGGCTTCGGCGAAAAAGTGTCCGAGGTGGAAACGGAAGTGATGAAAACGATCTCCGATGCTCTGGGCACCATTGCGGAATAGGACTCGCGAGGCGCGTGTCCTTAATCCTTGTCCTAACTCCTTGTCTTAATCTCACCAATTGGAGCGCCAAGCACGGCCGGCCAAGCCAATGGTGCTCGCTCAGGCATTTTCGACAGCTGTTTCCGGTGCAGGAATGCTGCTCTTCAAGATTGAGACAAGGAGTTAAGACAAAGATTAAGAAGAGTATTTCGAAACCGCCACCAATCACCCTCCCCCACTTTACACTAGCTCCCCAATTTCCTTTTCCCCAATATCCGCGGCCCTATGGCAAGTGGCCGCAGACAATATCCGTTTCACTTGATCGAACCCAAGTGGCAAGAACGCTGGGAAGATCAAAAGGCATTCCGTGCCTTCAATCCGGGTGAGGACATCCCGGCAGACCACGCATTCGCCAAGCGACATGCCCTTTCCGGCGCCGTCAGCGCCGATCAGCTCCCGCCGAAATTTTACGTGCTGGACATGTTTCCCTATCCGTCCGGATCGGGACTGCACGTCGGCCATCCCGAGGGATACACGGGTACGGACATCCTCGCGCGCTACAACCGCTCCAAGGGTAATCACGTGCTTCATCCCATGGGCTGGGACGCCTTCGGTCTGCCCGCCGAGCAATACGCGGTGAAGACCGGCCAGCATCCGCGCATTTCCACCGAGGCAAACGTCGCCAATTTCAAGCGTCAGATCCAGTCACTCGGCTTTAGTTACGACTGGACACGTGAAGTCAACACGACCGATGAAAAATACTTCAAGTGGTCGCAATGGATTTTCCTTCAGCTCTACAACTCCTGGTTCAACCCAGAGACAAACAAAGCCGAGTCCATTGACAAACTTCCCTGTCCGGAAGAACTCACCACCGAGAAACAAAAGCGCGAATATCGCGACTCCAAGCGACTCGCCTTTGTGAGCCATGCGCCCGTCTGGTGGTGTGAAGCCTTGGGAACTGTCCTCGCCAACGAAGAGGTCATCGATGGCAAGAGCGAGCGTGGCAATCATCCGGTCGTGCGCAAGCCCATGCGCCAATGGATGTTGCGCATCACCGAATACGCCGAACGCCTGCTCGACGATCTCGACGACATCGACTGGAGCCATGCGCTCAAGGAGATGCAACGCAACTGGATCGGTCGCAGTGAAGGCGCCGAGGTTGATTTTGAAATCGCGGATTACCAGGACGACGATGGCAATGCCGTGAAGCTGCGCGTATTCACCACCCGGCCTGACACCTTGTTCGGCGCAACCTACATGGTCATGTCCCCCGAGCATGAACTTGTGTCGAAGCTCACTTCTGCGGAAAAGAAAGAAGAAGTTGAGGACTACATCGCCGAAGCCGGAAAGAAGAGCGATCTCGAACGCACCGAACTCGCCAAGGACAAGACCGGCGTCTTCATCGGCGCGCACGCGATCAATCCGGTCAACGGCGAACGCATCCCGATCTGGATTTCCGACTACGTACTCGCGACCTACGGGACGGGCGCCATCATGGCCGTGCCCGCGCATGACACCCGCGATTTCGAGTTCGCTGAGAAATTTGAACTGCCAATCATCCAGGTGGTTCAACCTCCGAGTGAGGATACGCCCTGGCAGGGATATACCGATCACGGCACGAGCGTAAACTCCACTACCAGTGATCTTTCGTTGGACGGACTCTCCACTTCCGAGGCCAAGGCTAAGATCACCGAATGGCTTGAATCAAAAAAACTCGGCACCAAGACCATCAACTACAAGCTGCGCGACTGGTTGTTCAGCCGTCAGCGTTATTGGGGCGAACCCTTTCCGATCATCTGGAAAAAGGACGAAGACGGAGAGCCTTACCACGAAGCGTTGCCCGAATCCGATCTTCCAGTAGTGCCTCCCCCGCTGGAGGACTACAAACCCACCTCCACCGGCGAACCGCCCCTGGCCCGTGCGCAGGAATGGGTGAACCTTCCGGACGGCAGCACTCGCGAAACCAACACCATGCCGCAATGGGCCGGCAGCTGCTGGTATTATCTCCGCTATCTCGACGCTGCCAACGAAGGCGCGTTGGCTGGCAAGCAAGCCGAGTCTTACTGGATGGGTGCCGACAAAGGCGCCAAGCCTGGCGTCGATCTCTATGTCGGCGGGACAGAACACGCAGTGTTGCATCTGCTTTACGCCCGCTTCTGGCACAAGTTCCTATACGACCTCGGATGTGTTTCCACCACCGAGCCGTTTTTCAAACTCGTAAACCAGGGAATCATCCTCGGCGAGGACGGCCAAAAAATGGCCAAGAGCCGCGGCAATGTCATCAACCCCGACGGCGTGGTTGATGAGTTTGGAGCGGACGCCTTCCGCTTGTACGAAATGTTCATGGGGCCTCTCGAGATGATGAAGCCTTGGAGTACCAAAGGTGTCGAAGGCGTCTATCGCTTCCTCGGCCGCGTCTGGCGTCTCTTCGCGGATGACGTCAGCTCACGAGCCTTCGAACAGGCCTGCACCGCTGAGCCGGACAAGGCCGCCGCCCACCTGGAAACGGTCAAACTGAACGCGGCCATCGAAGACGTCGAAGCAACGCCCGAGCAGTTGAAAGTGTTGCATGGCGCAATCAAGAAGGTCACCGAGGATCTCGATCACATGCGCTTCAATACCGCCATCTCGGCGATGATGGTGTTCGTCAACGAGGCCAACAACTGGGAGAAGCTCCCGACCTCGGCCATGAAGACCTTTCTCATTCTTCTGCAGCCCTTCGCGCCACACATCGCCGAAGAGCTGTGGGCGAAATTCGACGACGATTCCGGCCTGTCATTGCCGTATCAACCCTGGCCGCCGTTCGATGAAGCGCATCTTGCCGAAGACGAAATCGAACTGCCCGTGCAGGTGAACGGCAAACTTCGTGATCGCATCACTGTCTCCGCATCTGCGACCGATGAAGAAATCGAGAAAGCCGCCCTTGCGAGCGAAAAGGTCCAGCAGTTTCTCGAAGGCAAAGAGATCAAGAAAGTGATCATCCCCCGCAAGAAGCTGGTGAACATCGCCGCGAAGTAGACCGAACGCGCTTTTTTGGTGGGGCGAACCTTTCGCCCCAATCGGGAAGGCGTTCGGAAAGCCGGTTGTAAAGTTGGAACACCTGTTCGGCGGTTGAGGCCTTCACGCGCAGTTGAGGCAGCTTCAACTGGTCAGTCTTCAACACGATGCTGGTGCGATCGACCAAGTCTTCGTCGGAAAACACGCTGGATGCGTATTCGGCAATGTCCTCGACCGTTCCGCCCGGAAATCCAAACAGGCGAGTGGGCCGGGCTTTCTTGATGGTCTTGACCGGTTTGACCGCGGTGATCGAGTCCAGCAACGCTGGTGCCTCGCGCGGTTTCGGAGCAGGGCACAAGGGCCTCTCACGCGCCAAGTTGCTCTTCACCTGCGCGGTGCAGGGCAAGTCGATACGATGAAGAGCACAATGTACTTCCGGTTCCGGACAGGAATTCCAATTGCCGTAACGGAGAACTGCGGGCAACTGCCAAGACTCCTCAATTTTTGCCAAACCAGTACGGACCGCAGGCTTGAATTGTCGGGTTAGATTGTCTTTGTGAAGGCCAATTGAAAGTCGCGAAGCCGCTCCAGTGCCTCAGGTCCCGGAATTACTTCGGTGCGAATCTTCATTGATCCGAAAGCGCGGCCACACCAGGGAGTTCCTTGCCCTCAAGAAACTCCAGGCTTGCTCCACCGCCGGTGCTCATGAAAGTCACCTGGTCGCCGAGGCCGGACTTGTTGATGGCCTTCACGCTGTCTCCACCACCGATGATGCTGGTGGCACCGTTTTTCGTGGCGCCGGCCACGGCATCGGCCACGGCAAAGGTGCCGACTGCGAAACGAGGATCTTCGAAGATGCCCATGGGGCCGTTCCAGAGAACCGTCTTCGCGGCAGCGCATTCGTCGCTGTAGGTCTTGGCGGTTTCCGGTCCGATGTCCACCCCTTCAACACCGTCAGGGATGTTTACATCGGGATTGTTGCGCTCGTTCTTGAAAGTCCACTTGCCGTCGACTTTCGCGGATTCGGTGACGGTGTTGTCCGTGGGCAGCAAAAACTTCACGCCCTTCTCACTGGCTTTGTCGAGTGCCTGTTGAGCGACATTGACTTTGTCTTTTTCGACGAGTGAAGTCCCGACGGTATAGCCTTGCGCCAGCTTGAAGGTGTAGGCCATGGCGCCACCGATCAGGATCGTGTCCGCCTTCTCCAGGAGTCGATCGATGACCTTGATTTTATCCGAAACTTTCGCGCCACCGAGAATGACGACGAAGGGCCGTGCAGGTTCTTCGAGTTCTTCGCCGAGGAATTTCAATTCGCGTTCCATCAACAAGCCGGCTGCGGATTGGCCACCGCGAGACTTGACGATGTTCGCGACCCCGGCAGTCGAAGCATGGGCGCGGTGTGCAGCGCCAAATGCGTCGTTAACATAGACGTCCGCCACCTTGGCGAGGCTTTCCGCGAAGTCGGCGTCGTTCGCTTCTTCTTCCTTGTGGTAGCGAACGTTTTCCAGGAGCACGATGTCGCCTGGCTGCATTTGTCCGACGGTGTTTTCCACCGTCTCGCCGATGCACTCATCCACGAAGGCAACGGGGCGGCAGATGATATCGGAGAGTTTGGCAGCGACGGGACGCAGGGACATGGAAGGGACGCGTTCACCCTTCGGACGGCCGAGGTGCGCGGTGAGGATGATCTTCGCGCCCTTCTCGATCAGCAGATCCAGCGTCGGAATGGTTGCCTTGATGCGGGTTTCATCGTTGATGACCATCTCCCCGTCCTTCTCCTCCATTGGCACGTTGTAGTCCACGCGCACAAACACGCGTTTGCCGTTCACTTCGATGTCGTTGACTGTCAGTTTTGCCATAGATTCCGGATAAATGAGCGCGCAGGATAGCGAAGGCGAATAGTCAGTCAACGGAGGTTTTGAATTAAACGTGACGCTCGGCAGATGCCCAAAACCCTTTCTGCTCAGGATCAGCTGCGCTAGGCCCATGGGCATGAGTGGGAGGGATAGCGGAGCCGCATGAAGGCGGCAATCATCTCAAGCATGGCACTTCTTTCCGTGGCTGGCGTTCGGAGGAAACCACGCGCTTCGTTGAGCAATTGATTCCGACCTGCAAGCAACTGTTGGAGATGGCTGACTATGCCCGAAAGAACGATGTCATCTGGGATGGCGGGGAGATTGGTCCACCTGCCGCACCGCTGCTGCCCGAATTGTTGAAGATCGCGCAGGCGCCGGATTTTTCTGTACCGCCTCTGCATGGAGACGAACGCGTGAGCTTGAAGGATTATCGTGGCAGGTGGGTATATCTGGATTTCTGGTCGACGGGCTGTCCGTCGTGCGTCTATGCCAACGACAAACTGGGTGAAGCCCTGGAGAACCATGGGAAGCGGTGGAAGGATCGGCTCGAAATCATGACCATCAGTCGTGACGAATCACGCGATGACTCAATTCTCATGATCGAAGAACGTCAGTGGAAGGGCATGCACCATACCTGGAACGACCCGAAGAACCACATCGTGAAGATCTACCGGGCCGGGCTTCCCGACGCCATGCTCATAGATCCGGAGGGTACCATTGTGTGGCGCGGATATCCGTTCAAGAAGGATCCGGTGAAGCTGTTCGACGAACACGTGAATTGACCGGACTTCGCCGTGCCCAACCCCGGGCGGTTCCCGGAATCCGTCAGATCTATCGTATCGGGTTGCCCGCCAGTGGTGGCTGGCGCTAGACGATGATTTCGCGGGCGACGTTTCCGTGGACGTCGGTGAGGCGGAAGTCGCGTCCGGCGTAGCGGAACGTAAGGCGTTCGTGGTCGAGGCCGAGAAGATGCAGGATCGTGGCGTGCCAGTCGTGGGTGTGCATCTTGTTGTCGACGGCCTCGTATCCATACTCGTCCGTACTGCCGTAGGTAGTGCCACCCTTCACACCGCCACCGGCCATCCACATGGTGTAGCCCTTGGCGTTGTGGTCGCGTCCGTTGCCGTTTTGCGCATGAGGCGTGCGGCCGAATTCACCGCCCCAGATGACGAGGGTGTCCTTGAGCATGTCGCGTTGCTTAAGGTCGGTGAGCAGCGCGGCAACGGGTCCGTCGGTCTGGTCGCAGTTGTTGGTGAGCGCGGTTTCGAGATTGCGATGCTGGTCCCAGTTGCCATGGCTGATCTCAATGAAGCGCACGCCGGCTTCGGCGAAGCGGCGGGCCAGCAGGCATTGGCGGGCGAAGTTGTCGTTGCCTCCCCGGCCGATGCCATACATCTGGCGAACGCGCGCGGGCTCCTTCGAAGTGTCCATGACCTCGGGGATTTCGCTTTGCATGCGGAAGGCGAGTTCGAAGGATTCAATGATGCCTTCCACCGCGGGATTGAATTTGTCGCGCTGTAGTTGGTGGTGATTCATCGATTGAATCAGGTCCAGTTGCAGGCGCTGTGTCTTTGCTGAAATCTGTGGGTTCTCAAGATTGGGAAGATTTGCCTGTGCGACGTTCTGACGTTCGCGGCCGATCGGCGTTCCCTGGTAAATCGCGGGTAGGAACGCGCTTCCGTAGTTTCGGGAACCGCCAACTGCGGCCGGTGGCGAAAGGGTGATGTATCCCGGAAGGTTGGAATTCTCCGTGCCCAAACCATAGAGCGTCCAGGCGCCGAGTGAAGGACGCACGAACTGGAAATTACCGGTGTGCATCTGCACGAAGGCCTGGGGATGATTTGGAATGTCGGTGTGCATGCCGTTGAGGATGCAGAGGTCATCGGCATGCTCGGCGACGCTGGGGAAGAGTTCGGAAATCATCTGGCCGCTCTGGCCGTGCCGTTGGAAATCCCAGAGCGAACCGAGCAGCTTCTCGCCACGACGTCCTTTGCCGAGCTTGCCGTTGTCGCGGTTGAGCCGGGGTTTGTAGTCGAAGGTATCGACGTGCGAAGGCGCGCCGCGCATGCAGAGGAAAATGACGCGCTTGGCCTTGGGCGCGTGGTGCGGTTGCTTCGCGGCGAGCGGTTTGTCAGTGGCTGCGAGTTGCGCGGCCATGCCTTGGAAGGCGAGCCAGCCGAAGCCGGCGGTTGCACCACGGAGCATGTCGCGTCGGGAGAGGAGATTCGATTGCGTGTTCATGTCGGAGTGTGGATTGGGTGCCGCTGATCAATTGACGTATCGGAATTCGGCGCTTGCCATCAACGCCTGACAAAAGGTGGAAAGCGCGAGGCCAATGGCGTCACGGGTGTTGGTGCCGTCCCTGCGGGCGAGCTTCATGAAGTCCTCGAAGTAATTCTTCGCGAGGGTCATCTCAGCATCGGTGGATTGGCGGCCGAGGGTGAGCATGTAGAGATAGTCGATGCGGTCACTGCCGCTCCTGCGTTCATCGTAGATGCGCCGGGCCGTGATGCCTGCCTGCTGAATGACGAAGGGACTGTTCAGGAAGTAAAGCGATTGGCCAGGAACGATCGTTGTCTGGCGATCGCCGGTGACGAGACTGGGCTCGGCGAAATCGAAGACGTTGAGAACTTCAGGAAGCATGTCGCGAACGACGGGCATGTAGACGGAACGGTAATTACGTTCGCCGTCATTGAATCCATCCGTACCGCGGCTCATGCCCACGCGGCTGGCCATCATTCGGCTGCGAACGCGCGAACGCATGTCGTCGTTCGAGGACATCGCGCTTGTTCCCTGGATGTCGCGCTCGGAGATCGTCCGGCCGACGAAGCCGTCTTCCGCGTAGGAAACGAGCGAACCCATGGGCGGGCTGTATTCGAGTTGATCGCTCACGGCCAGGATGGCGTCGCGAATCTCCTCGGCTTCCAGGCGTCGCTTGCTGTGCTGCCAGTAATAGACGTTGTCCGGGTCCTTGGAGTAATTGCGCGCGCTGAAGTCGGAAGCCAGCTGGTAGGTGCGGCTCATCATGATCTCCTTGACGAGCTTCTTGACGGAATAGCCGTTTTCCTTGAAGCGCACGGCGAGGTGATCAAGAAGTTCCGGATGGGTCGGGCGTTTGCCGTTCACGCCGAAATTGTCGACCGTAGCGACGATGCCGTTGCCCATGAGCCAGTTCCAGACGCGGTTGACCATCACGCGGGCGAAGAGCGGATTGTCATCAGCAGTGAGCCACTCGGCGAGTTCCTTACGACCACTCTTGCTCATTGGGATACGGGGTGGTTTCTCGCCGGAGAGCACATGGACAAAGCCGCGCTGGATGTACTCCCGCGGGTTTTCGATTTCGCCCCGGTCCAGCACGCGGGCATTGCGCGGACGGGTGGTGTCGCGAACGCCCATGGCCATGGGTTTTGGCGTGCCGTCGGAGTTGCGGGTCTTAAGGCGTTCGTCGAAGAGGTTGATCTGCGTGTTCAGCCGCTGAATCTGCTGGCGCAGTCTACCCGTGTCGACATCGCCACCTCCCCGTCGGGCTTCGCGCGCTTCGATGAAGATCTTCGTGCGTTCCTCCTTGCGCGAGTCGACAAGGTCCTGCAGACGGTTCATCTCTTCTGTGGAAAAGGTTCGTCGAGAATAGTCTTCGTCTTCCTTGATCGGCAGTTCGAGAAGCCGGCCGGCACGGCGATTGCCCTGTGTGGCAACGGTTCCGTAGAACGTTTCGGTGCTCGCGAAAATGCCGGCCAATGCGTAGTACTCGCGTTGGGAGATCGGATCGAACTTATGATCGTGACAGCGTGCGCAGGCGATGGTCATGCCGAGCACGGCCTGAGATGTCGCATCGATCTGTTCGTCGATCAGGTCGGCCATGAACTGTCGCTGGTTTGCCTCGTTCATGGACTTCGGTCCCATGGCGAGAAAAGTGGTTGCCACCATCAGGTCTGCGCGTTCTTCCTTGGTCTTGGAGCGAAGCAGGTCGCCGGCGATCTGTTCCTGGATGAAACGATCGTAAGGTTTGTCCTGATTGAACGCCTTGATCACGTAGTCGCGATAACGCCAGGCGTGGGGGAATGTGATGTTGGCTTCCTTGCCGCAGGACTCTGCGTATCGCGCAACGTCGAGCCAATGGCGTCCCCACTTCTCGCCG
Source organism: Verrucomicrobiales bacterium (assembly GCA_002715965.1). GTDB lineage: Bacteria > Verrucomicrobiota > Verrucomicrobiia > Limisphaerales > JAYPXF01. The sequence goes on from PBAL01000030.1 coordinate 16,913, forward strand.
AACAGGGGCGAGTCGAGCAACAGATCCAGCAAGCGTTCGAAATCTTCGCCGTCTTTGCTGTAGGAAAACCGATCCACTGTCTTCGGCGAAGGCGGAAGACCGAGCAGGTCGTAGTAGGCGCGCCGGACAAGCGTGGCGCGATCGGCATCGCCCACAATCTTGAGTCCCTGTTCTGCGGTCTTCTGCAAGACAAAGTGATCGATGTCGGTGCGCGGCCAGGAGCTGGTGGACTTTGGGACTTCGGGTTTGACCGGCTGCTCGAAGGCCCAGAAGTTCCTGGCCTTGTCGGGATCGCGCCAATTGACGACGACGGTGTTACCATCCTCGCGCGGATCGGGGGCGCCCATCTTTATCCACTGCTCGAAGTCACCAATGATGCGCCGGGAGAGCTTGTAATCGGGAGGCATCTGCAGGTCTTCATTGGTATGGCGGATCGCTTCGATGAGGAGCGAGCGTTCCGCGTTTCCGGGAATGATTGCGTAGCCTGAGCTGCCACCGGCGCGCAAACCGCTTTTGGAATCAACGATCAAACCTCCCTTGCTTTTGCCCTCGGCTTCGGAGTGGCACTTGTAGCAGTGCTTCACGAGAACGGGGCGGATCTTTTCCTCAAAGAACGCGGATTGTTGGGGAGTGATTTCCGCTTCGGCTGCGCGGAGACCGGTCGCCGCGAGGAGCGTGCCCGCGAGGGCAATCAGGGTGGTTCTCTTCATGGTGCTGCAGATTCGGTGCGATCTTGATGCCTACCGTGCCGACCGAGACTGGTGACGGATGGGATTTCGATCTGGTTACCTGCCTTGAGAATAATCTTCCGGCCTCGGTTGGAAAACTTGATTCAAGGCATACGGATGGGTGGATCGGGCGTAGGAAATGTATGACGACCGAGTGGCATTGAACGGGTGGGGAGTTGCTGATATCAAGCGGCGTGCGAATACTTTTTCCTCTCCTGATCATTTCCTTCCTCACCGCGAACGGGACCTTCGCTGCCGAACCGAAGCTTCTTCCGACGAAGTATCAAAGCGACGCCGCGCGGATCATCAAACTCGCCAAGTCCAACGACTTTGCGTACCGGCGCCTGGCGGAGTTGTGTGACACCTTCGGTCCGCGATTCAGCGGAACGCAGAGTTTGGAGGACGCAATCGACTGGGCCTTGGAGGAATTCAAGAAGGACGGATTCAAGAATGTTCGGGGTGAGAAGGTGATGGTGCCGCGCTGGGTTCGGGGCGAGGAATCAGCGACGTTGGTCGAACCTAGAAAGCGTGATCTGCCGATGCTTGGTCTGGGTGGAAGCATCGGCACGCCGAAGGAAGGAATCACGGCGCCGGTTTTGGTGGTGAAGAGTTTCGCGGACCTGAAGAAGCGCGCGGACGAGGCGAAGGGAAAGATCGTTTTGTTTGATGTGCCATTCACAGAGTACCGCCAGACGGTGATGATCCGTCTCAATGGTGCGGTGGAGGCTGCGCAGGCGGGCGCGGTGGCGAGCTTGATTCGTTCGGTGGGACCTTACTCGATGCAGACGCCGCACACCGGTTCCATGCGTTACAAGAACGGTGTGCGGAAGATTCCGCATGCCGCAATCACGATTGAGGATTCGATGATGCTGCATCGAATGCAGGATCGCGGACAGAAGCCCGTGATCACCTTGAAGATGTCCGCACGCCAGATGCCCGACGCGGAATCACGCAACATCGTCGCGGATTTTGTCGGCACGGAAAAGCCGGAGGAGATCGTGCTGATCAGCGGACACTTCGATTCGTGGGATGTTGGTTCCGGTGCAATGGATGATGGAGGCGGATGTCTCGCGTCCTGGGAAGCTGCGCGCCTGTTGATGAAGAACGGCTTTCGTCCCAAGCGCACGATTCGCGTTGTGTTATGGACGAATGAGGAGAACGGAATGAACGGCGCCAAGACTTATCGCAGGGATCATGCGAATGAGTTGGGCAAGCACCTGATTGGAATTGAATCGGACTCCGGGGCGTTCAAGCCCTTGGGATTTGGATTTACCGGCAGCGAAAAAGCGATGCCCTATCTGCGTGAGATCGGTCAGTTGTTGAAACCGATTCGACCGGCAAAACTGGAATGGGGCTGTCGCGGTGCAGACGTGTTGCGTTTGTTGGAAGGCGGAGTTCCGGCCATGCACCTTGCCGTGGATCGCGGGCGCTACTTCTGGTTTCACCACACGGATGCCGACACGATCGACAAGCTCTCCGTGGGTGAACTTCAGGAATGCACGGCTTACATGGCGGTGATGGCCTGGGTCATTGCGGACATGCCGGTTCGCCTGCCGCGTTGATCGATCTTCAAGCGCGCGGACGCCAGTCCAACAAGTCTTCGCCGGGAGGGGTGAAGGGCGGCAATGCGGTGGTTTCTTCCGGCGCTGCTTGGCTGTTTGAGACGATCATCTTCTCACCCGACATGGCGCGTTTGAACGAGTAGTTCTTCAGTGCTTTCTCCAAGGCGGAGGGGCAGCCGGGCCGGAAGCGGTCGTGAAATTCCACCATCATGAGGTTCATCTTGCCGATCCAATCCGACGACGATTTCAACACCTCGATGGGATCCAGACCGAAGAGTTGCATGATGTCCTTTACGGTGTAGGCGGGCATGGAATCATTACCGGAGGTTTTGGTGACCCGATATCCTCAGGACTCGGCGTCCTTGCTGGCAATCGAGAGCTTTCCGGTGTGCCCCCATAAACCGCCTTGGATCGGTTTTATGTTTGGATAGGCCAGGGCGTTCTTGCACAGGATATTGTAATTCGATGCGTCGGGTTCGATGGCCAGGACGATGGCGTTCGGGAAACGATTCGCAAAGTAAACCGACGACAAGCCGATGTGAGCTCCAGCATCGAGAATGAAACTCGGTGCCCCGAAATCAATGTCGAATTCCCCGGACAGGAACACCTCGTCGAACACCTCCTGATCCACCGAGCCAGGACGAAGGAAAGCCTTCCCGCCTGCGTGTCGTGCCCGAGCGAGCCCGCGTCGGCAAACCAATTTGGCATAGCCTGGCACGGCCGGTCCCAAGCCTGCAATCGCGCCCCCGATTGGTTGAGGCTTGGAGAGATCGCCCAAGCGACTCTAATATCCGCCCACAAGGTCATGACCCGCATACTCGCAGTCGTCCTCGTCATCGTGGTGCTCGTTTGGCTCGTCAAGCGATATCTCTTGCCGTTGATGCCGACCTTCGTGCAGCAGCTCTTCTCCTATTCGCTCGACGCCGAAATGAAGGTGTTGGCGATGGATGCAGTCTCGCGCGCCAAGGAAGAATACCGGGCTGAGCTCACCTATGATCGCTCTTCGGTCAAGGTGCTGGAGGAGAGAATACTCAAGGATCTGCATCACAATCATTTGATCGAGCCATTGTCTGCCGAGACCCTGATGTCCGAATCACAACTCTGGGGTGCATATCTGGGTGAAGTGCTGCGCCGGATTCGGGACGGCAAGTGGCGGGAGAAGTCGTCGCAGAGAGGGAAGCGGGCAATGCCTTTCAAATTCTCTTCGCGTGGCGAGGTGTTTCCCTGCGACTGGGTGTTGCGTCGAATCAAACATGGAGATGAGTTCAATCTCGCCGAAGCGATCGAGGAATACGTGAAAAATCGGGACAACGCGGCCTACACGGGATTGAGTGAGGAAGCGTGAATATCCTCAGTGCGAGCTATTGAGGCTGTGCCAGCTGGTCTGAGCCAATGCTGGAGTCAAGATCTACTGCCAGGTGGCAAGTATTACCTCCAGATCACGCTCATGAATGACTCGGTAACACATGAACTGAGCAGCATCTGCTACCCGGTGTTCAGCACGATGAGTGTCTTTTCGCTGGACGTGTGCACCGGCAATCTGACGTTCAAGGACGACGGCGTGACGCCGGTGAGTTGCGATCTGTTGGTGAAAGCCTGCGTCGGAGAGTCTGGCATCAAGGAGTGTACCACCCTTATCGGCCGGTGAATCTCTCGTAACTCGTAGAACGCGGAGCGGTTGTCTGACGGGTGACCGCTTCGCCGCCCAATTCACGCGACCCCGCGCAAGCTGTCGGAGTGGATGCGGATCGCACCGTAGCGAATGTACGGCATTGGTCGAAGTGAATAACATCTCGTTTCGCAGGTTGACGGCGGTGGAAGCAGCTATCTAACCTCGACGACTTATCATCAAGGATATTTATGGCAGCAAAATCTTCAGCAAAGAACACCGACGTCGGCAAGGGAGGCGATCGAAATCTCGAGGCCGCAATCAGCACGATCACGAAAAACTATGGCGAAGGTGCGATCATGCGTCTGGGCGACGCGGTTGCGGCGCGGAAGATTGAAGTGATTCCAACCGGCGCGTTGTCGGTGGACCTGGCCTTGGGTGTCGGCGGTTTCCCGCGTGGGCGGGTGGTGGAGATTTACGGTCCGGAATCTTCCGGCAAAACCACGATGATGTTGCATGTGGTGGCCAGCGCGCAGAGGGCGGGTGGCACGGCTGCGTTCATCGACGTGGAACATGCGCTCGATCCGGGTTATGCGAAGAAGCTGGGCGTGGATTTGGAAAACCTCCTGGTGTCCCAGCCGGACAGCGGCGAGGAGGCCTTGACGATCTGTGAAACATTGGCGCGTTCGGGTGCGCTGGATGTGATCGTGGTCGACTCAGTTGCTGCATTGGTCCCCAAGGCTGAACTGGAGGGCGACATGGGGATGGCGACGATGGGCATGCAGGCGCGGTTGATGAGTCAGGCCTTGCGGAAGCTCACGTCTATTCTCGGCAAGACCAAGACGCTTTGCCTGTTCACCAATCAGATTCGTGAGAAGGTTGGAGTGATGTTCGGCAGTCCGGAAACGACTCCGGGTGGCAAGGCCTTGAAGTTTTACGCCAGTGTCCGGGTGGACATCCGTCGCAAGGAGCAGCTAAAGGACACTTCAGGCCGGGTTTACGGAAACCATGCCAAGATCAAGGTGGTGAAAAACAAGGTGGCACCCCCGTTCGCCGAGGCTGAGTTCGACATTTTCTACAACCAGGGCATCAACAAGGAAGGCTGCATTATCGATGCAGGGTTGAGTCACGGCGTGCTCTCCAAACGCGGTGCCTGGATTCAATTCGATGGCGAACTGGTCGGACAAGGGCGAGAAGCGGCTCGAAACGCACTTTCGGACAGTCCGGAACTGTCCGACAAAATTGTGGCTGCCATTTACGCCAAGCGCGACGGCGTGGAAGAGAAAGACGACCAGAAAGAGAAGCCTGAAAATGCGGGTAAGAAGGCGGCCTAGCCGAGAGCTGAGCGTTGTCCCGGTGGACGGTGGATCAATTTCCCTCTGTCCTGAGTGGATTTTTGACATGGGCTACGACCATCGGGAGTTCGAGCCGCAGACCAACCCAAACAACCGATTCGGCAGCAAGGAAGACCAGCTGGAAGGCCGGATTCCCGTTCGCGTGACTACGCGGATGCGTGCTATGGCGGATGTTTCCTGGACCCATCGAATCAATCGAGGAGCGGGTGCTTTGCAGTTTGACCTGTATACCGTCCGGTTGGAGATCATTTACCAGCACGCTCCACGGTTCGAGAGTTCGCTCCTCTATCAGTATGGGGACCGGGACTCCAGCCGTGTTCTCGACAGCTACCAAGAAAACCTCGTTTCCTACCCCCTGACGATGCCTTTTTGAACGAATTAAACGGCAAGGTCCAAATGATGAAAGCCTTTGAGCAGCAACGATTTCGCCAAAAAAAGCAATTGTAATCGATAACGTAACTATGGCATTCATATCTTGGTCCGAGGCCCAGCTGAAGAAACCAACTGCCATAGTCACGCTCGTGAATTACGCGAAATCGACTTTATTTTGCGGACTGATGTTTCTTTCATTTGCCGCGTTGGCTCCATTTTCCACCTCGGTTGCAGCTGATTCTTCGCAGCCCGCCTTCACCCGCACGTGGACGGCGGGTGACTTCAAGGCACAGGGCACAACTGCTGCGCCACCAACGGCGCCGACCGCCACCTCCCCGCCATCGGTCAGGGATATCGATGCCGCGAAGCGGGAGTTGCAGGGTTTGTCGAACAACCGCGCCGCATCAAGTGGCGGAGCGCTGAGCATGCCTTCCAGTTCGGCTGCCGCTCCAAGTTCCTCGGGCTCTGTCCTTTCCGACATTGGCAACTCCGGTCGTCGCGGTCTCGATAACGTTGCCAATACCGTCACCTCGGCGTTCAGCAGCGATCCCGGTGCCGGAGCGACCAGTGCGAATCGTCGGACGGAGCTGCAGGCCGCAGTTTCGAAATGGACCAAGGCGGTTGAAGAACGCGATGCGCATTATCAGGCCTTGAAATCGCAACTGGCTCAGATTGAGGCCACGCGACGGGAGCTGGACGGCATCGATCAGATGATCGCGCAATTGGAACGCCAGAAGTCGATGGCGGAGCGAACCGATCAACAGGCCGAGATGGCGGATCTTGCAAAGCAGATTGAGGATCTTCGCTCGCGACGCGCCACGGCGGACGCGCAATTGAATCAGGTTGGTCAGCGCAGGAACGCCTTGGCGAATGCTGCTGACACTGCGGCTTTGATGGCACATTCGGCTCCGACTTCTTCGATGCCGACCGATGGCGACATTATCAGCGGTGGTGGAGGCGGAGCACCGGGCACGATTCAACCTGGTGACAAACTGGAGATCATGATTCAGGAAGACCCGAGTTTGGGCGGTGTTTTTGAGGTGACTCGAAGCGGTTCCATCTATCTGCCGGATATCGGCACAGTCAACGTGATGAACCAGGGCGAAGCTGGTGCGGCTGAGTTGGTTCGTCAACAGCTGGAAGGTGTGGTCCTGGTCAAGGCGACGGTGACCACTCGTCAGATTCCAGAGCCACGGCAGGAAACAACAATTTCGCCTCAGCCGACAGGTCCGGCTCCTGAAGTTTTCACCATCATTTATCTCGCCGGCGAGTTCATCACCCCAGGCTCCCTGCGCATTCCCGAGACGGTCACTCCCACCTTGCTCCAGACAATCATTCGTTCCGGTGGCATCACGCCTTCCGGTGATCTGACCCGCGTCAAGCTGCTTCGTATCGGTGATGACGTTCGGGCGGTGGAGGAAGTGAATGTTGCCGGCATCCTCTCCGGAAATCTCGCGCCGAACGACATTCAATTGGAACCGAACGACATCATCGTCATTCCCCCATTCGCTCCGGTCGTTTACGTGACCGGAAACGTGGAGCGGGCTGGCACGTTGCGCCTCTTCCAGGATGAAACTTTGACCGCCTATGCCGCGATTCTGCGGGCCGGCGGCTTCTCTCGCTTTGCCAACCTTCGGAAGGTTTACGTGGTTCGTGACCTCGGCAATGGCGAGAAGACCCAGATTCCGGTGAATATCCGCGACGTGCAGAAAGGCAAGGCCCCCGATGTTATTCTTCAAGGCAAGGACATCGTCGTCGTGCCGGAGCGGTTTTTCAGTTTTTGATGGCGCTCGCTCAGTTGTTTTCAGGAACGGTTGGAAATTCGATCATTGCGCCCAAGTCACGAGACATCTTGAAAATGCCTGAGCGAGCACCATTGGATTGAAGAAAGATGCCGGCCAGTGCCCGGCGCTCCTGAAAGAGATCGGCCGGTCCATCACCCGCCGTCGAACAAGTCCATCTGCGGGCTCGGCTCCAGTTCCTTCAGCTTCGCGCGCTCGGCCCGTTGCGTTCCCTTCTGTCGAACGTTCCCCTCCGGTGTCAGTTCGCTGTCTTCAAGATTGCCGAGAATCACCTTGGCGCGCTCAAGCACCTCCTTGGGAACGCCCGCAAGCCGCGCAACGTGGATGCCGTAACTCTTGTCCGTGCCGCCTTCGATGATCTTGCGGAGAAAGATGATCTGATCGTTCCATTCACGCACGGCGACGTTGAAGTTCTTCAAACGCGCCAGGCGCCCGGCAAGTTCGGTGAGTTCATGGTAATGCGTGGCGAAGAGCGTCTTGGCGCCGGCCTGATTGTGAAGGAATTCCACAATGCTCCAGGCAAGGCTCAATCCATCGAACGTGCTCGTGCCGCGACCGATCTCGTCCAGAATTACCAGACCGCGCTGGGTTGCGTTGTTGAGAATGTTTGCCGTCTCGCTCATCTCCACCATGAACGTGGACTGGCCCCGCGCGAGATCGTCGCTCGCGCCAACACGCGTGAAGATTCGATCGACGAGATCCACCCGCGCCTTCGACGCCGGAACGAATGATCCTGTGTGCGCCAGCAAGGCGAGCAGCGCAACCTGACGGATGTAGGTGCTCTTGCCCGCCATGTTCGGACCGGTGATCAATGCGATCTGCTGATCGTTGTGGTTGAGCGAGGTGTCATTCGGGACGAAGCGCTCCTCGATCAAGGTTTGGTCCAGCACCGGATGACGACCGTCGACGATCTCCAGCATGCCTTCATCTCCAACCTGCGGACAAACGTGATCATGAAGCCTCGCCGTTTCTGCAAACCCGGCCAACACATCCAGTTGTGCGAGGGCCGATGCCGTCTTTTGAATCTCCGCCATCGAAGCGATTACCCGTTCGCGGATCTGGAGGAAGAGATCATACTCAAGTTTCGTGCTGCGTTCCTCCGCCCCGAGGATCTTGCTTTCCATCTCCTTGAGTTCGGGAGTGATGAAGCGCTCGGCGTTCGCAACGGTCTGCTTGCGCGTGTAGTTGTCCGGCACCTTGTCGAGATGCGACTTGGTGACTTCGATGAAGTAACCGAACACCGCGTTGTAGGCGATCTTGAGATTCGAAATCCCCGTGCGTTCCATCTCTTCCTGTTTCAACTTCGCGATCCAGTTCTTTCCTTCTGTCGATGCGCTTCGCAATTCATCCAAGGTCGCATCGTATCCATCACGAATCAGACCACCATCCCTCAACGCAAGCGGAGGTTCATCCGTGATCGCGTTCTGGATGAGCTGCGTAAGCTCAGGACAATCACTCAACTCCAACGACAGTTCGGCGAGCAGACTGCTGACGTCGTTCAACGCTTCTTCCTGGATGAGTGAGTCCTCCATCGAACTCGCATCAACACGCGCGAGCAGTTCGCGAATCGATGGAACTTGTTGCAAGGCATCGCGAAGTCCGATCAGGTCGCGCGCGTTACCCGAACCGATGCTCAAGCGGCTCAAGGTTCGTTCAAGATCGCGAACGTTCTTCAATGCTTCACGAAACTCTTCATGTTCGATCGTGCGATCGAGGAAGGATTGCACTGCGCGTTGACGTTGTTGAAGTGGTTCGACGGCGGCAAGTGGTTGCGAAAGCCATTCGCGAAGACGGCGTGCGCCCATTGGTGTGACGGTACGATTCAACGCGCCGAACAGAGACGCATCGCGCGGTGCATCACGATGAAGCGGTTCGAGGATTTCAAGATTGCGCAAGGTCGTTGAATCGAGAACGAGATAATCGTGGCATTGATAGAACGAGAGTCGTCGCAGGTGTTTCACGTCGCGCCGCAAGTGCTGCGTGAGGTAATGCAAGGCCGCTCCGGTGGCGCCCACGGCCGCGTCGGCGTTCTTCAATCCGAAGCCATCGAGAGACGCGACGCCAAAATGTTCCCGCACCGTAAATACCGCTGTTTCCGGTGCAAAAACCCAATCTTCATGGGGGTTTACGGCCGGGAAGGACATTTCCAGCAGTTCGATGAATCGAGATGTCTGCGAGGGATAAATGATTTCTGCAGGTCGCAGCCGGTCGAGTTCAGCGAGCAGCTCGGCCTCGCTTTCCGTCTCCGTCGTCTTGAAATCACTCGTCGTAAGATCGACCACCGCAAGACCAAACGAACCGCCAGCTTCGCACACCGAAGCGAGGTAATTGTTCTTTTCAGCGGTGAGCATGCGTTCATCGAAGTGAGTACCCGGACTGATGATCTGCGTGACTTCACGCTTCACCAGTTTGCCCGGCTTTGCTTCCTCGGCCTGGTCGCAGATGGCCATGATGCATCCGCGTTTCAATCCGCGCGTCACGTAACTCTCCAACGCCTTCACCGGCATGCCGCACATGGGTGTCGTGCCACGCATCGTCAGCTTGAGATCGAAAACATCCGCACCGATCTTTGCGTCTTCGAAGAACATCTCGTAGAAGTCACCAAGCCGAAAAAGAAGAATCGCTTCAGGAGGCAGTTCACTTTTGATTGCGCGATACTGCGCCATCATCGGAGTGACTTTGCTTTTCTTCTTCGTCTTCTTTTTTGCGGGCACGGAAAAAAGTTAAGAGCAATTGTTCAAACGATCGAAACGAAACGAAAGAACGCGCAAAATTTTTTTAAAATTTTTGAACAAAGCACTGGCCAATAAAGGTCGTTGCTGATAGATAATCCGCGACTGCTGTTAACAACAGTCCAACTAAAACCCTAACAGGAAGTAGGTGAAATAAGTTAATGGCCGCAAAGAAAAAAGCTGCAAAGAAGAAGGCTGCCAAGAAGCCAGCCAAGAAGAAGCCCGCCGCGAAGAAGCCCGCTGCTAAGAAAAAAGCTGCGAAGAAGCCCGCCGCGAAGAAGAAGGCTGCTAAGAAGCCAGCCAAGAAGAAGGCTGCTAAGAAGCCAGCCGCGAAGAAGAAGGCTGCTAAGAAGCCAGCCAAGAAGAAGGCTGCTAAGAAGCCAGCCAAGAAAAAGGCTGCTAAGAAGAAGAAGTAA
>PBAL01000031.1 GCA_002715965.1 Verrucomicrobiales bacterium
GTAGTGCCGACAGCCTGGCACTACGTGATTTTCTGGGCTGCACCATCACCGAGGCCACCCCGGTGCATGCCTCCATGACCTCCATCCGCCAACGCCTGCCCCAGAATGTCCTGGATGAAGTCTTCACCTTCGTTCTGCGCCGGCTCCAAGAAGCCGACTTGCTGCACGGCAAGGCCTTCGGCATTGACGCCACCACCCTGGAAGCCAATGCCGCGATGAAGAACATCGTCCGCCGTGACAACGGTGGGGATTGGAAAGATCACCTGCATGGACCGTCCGCGGTCGAAGGCAAGTGGCGTAAACTCAACGGCTTCCACCAACTGGACAAGATCACCGACGGAGTGATATTCATCGACGGCGACGAGCAGAAACAACAAGCAACATAATCAAATCAATGCATTCCCTGTTGGCTGCCCTTCATCAACCCTCGTCCACGACTTTCGGACATATCTCCCTGAACAGGCGTTGCCGTTCCCTCAATTCATCCGGATCGATATCCCATTACACGGTTTGAGCGTAGGCGCTCAGCGTTCATTTGTGTCACAAAAATGTAAACGTGGGAGTTCTCGAGCACCCCAGAGCCGCAGGCCGGCAATCTGTGAAAATCTGGATTTATCTGTGGTTTCACCCACAAAATCCTTCCCGCACCGCGTGAATCTACTTATGCTCCGGGGATGGCGCGCAAGGGTTCTGAAGGACCGGATATGGACAAGGGCATGCGGGATGTGATTGGCATCCTGTTGCTGGCTCTCGCCCTGTTTCTACTCATCGCCCTCTTCTCGTATGACCCGCGCGATCTGTCCTTCTACTCCATCGCAGCCAATCCCGACGACCGCACGACTTACAACAATCTCGCGGGGCTCTTGGGCGCAAACATCGCGCATATTTGTTTCTTCGGTCTCGGAGCAGCCGCCTATCTCCTGCCTCCGGCCCTGCTGGTAATCGGGATGGGACAGTTCTTTGATATCCTTGGATTCCTGCGAACGCGTTGGCCTTGGCTGCTTGTCTGGGGATTCTGTTTCATGGGCATTCTCGATCTTTACCCGACTCAATTCGAAAACATCAAAGACAACATCCGTGCTCCGAGTGCCGGCGGGGCGGTTGGGATGTACGTGAATGATTTCCTCGTCGAAGCTCTCGTGGGCAAGGCCGGGGCAACCATCGTGTATGTGCTGCTTTACATCCTGGGGCTCATTTACCTGACGAACTTCGAGGTGAACGAATGGATGCGCACAATGAAGATTCCGCGATTCGGTTTCTTAAAGACAGCCCTGGAGAAGGAAGATGAGATTCACCAGAAAGCACTCGAGCTGGAGAAAGAAGCCAAGCGTTTGAAGCGCATGATGAAGAAGACGGGCATGGCTCTCGGCGAAGCAGCCAACAAGACAAAGAAGAAGACCGCCAAGTCTGAAGATGCTGAAGAAGAGGTCGAGGAAGGCGAAGCAATCCAGGAAGAGCTCGGCGCAGATTTGCTGCCTGTACCCGAACCGACTATTCGCGATCTCAGTGTGGCCAAGCCGCGAACCGGCAAAGATGGAGAGCCGGAATTGGACCTGAGCGACACCGAGACAAAACAGTCCGAACCGTCTCCGGAATCGGAATCTTCCGATGAAGACGAGGAAGAAGTTGGCGAAGGCGAGACGATCCCCGCGGAAGAAGTACGCGCTGCAGCAACGACCGACGAAATTCTCGGCGATTCCAAATCGGACGAGGACGATGAGAAGAAGTCAGAGGATACTGCCGATGAAGGCTCGGATGAAAAAGCCGAGGTGGTGGACGAAGAACCTGAGATCATCGAACCAAAACCGAAGCCCAAGCGTCGCCCCGTGCGCAAACAGAAGCCCGTGACAGTCGCAAGCGTGCCGATGATCGGCGACTACCGACGACCGGACCTGAATTTTCTTCAGATGCCAGAGACATCCAATCAACCTTCCGAATCAAGGGAGGAATTGATGGCAAACGCAAACCTCATGAAGAACTCCCTCGCGCAGTTCGGCATCGAGGTTTCGCTCGGCGACATCACCAAGGGCCCAACCATCACGCGCTACGAGCTTCACCCCGCGCCCGGCGTGAAACTGGAAAAGATCGTCAATCTTTCAAACAACATCACCGCGGCACTCAAGGCCGAACGGATCAACATTCTCGCACCTGTTCCCGGCAAGAGCAGCGTGGACATCGAAGTTCCCAATCGCGTCAAGACCAAGGTCATCATGCGTGATTTGTTCGAGTCGGATGAGTGGCAGAAGTCCAAATGCAAGATCCCGATCGCGCTGGGCAAAGACGTTTACGGCCAACCGCTCATCGGCGACCTCGCAGAAATGCCCCACCTCCTGATCGCGGGCTCGACGGGTTCCGGCAAGTCCGTCTGTATCAGTGCCATTATCGCTTCGCTGCTCTACAAGTTCTCACCCGACGAACTGCGCATGGTGATGATCGATCCGAAGGTGGTCGAATTACAGCAATATAACACCCTGCCCCATCTCGTTGTTCCCGTGGTCACCGACCCCAAGAAGGTCATCCTCGCCCTGCGCTGGGTCGTGAACGAAATGGAGAACCGCTACAAGATCTTTGCCAAGGTCGGTGTGCGAAACATCCATACCTTCAACAAGCGCCCGAAGAACAAGCCGAAGAAGGACGATCAACCGGAACTCCCCCTCTCCGATGACTCCGAAGGGTTCGCCGTTGAAATCGATGAAGAGATCACCGTTCCGCGCGAAGACGACATCGTCATCCCCGATAAGCTGAGCTACATCGTGGTCGTCATTGACGAGTTGGCGGACCTGATGCTTGTTGCGCCGGCCGACGTTGAGATGTCGATTGCCCGAATCACCCAGATGGCACGAGCCGCCGGCATTCACATGATCGTCGCAACGCAACGGCCTTCGGTCGACGTCATCACCGGTGTCATCAAGGCGAACATTCCGGCCCGTTGCGCCTTCCAGGTTGCGCAGAAGGTGGACTCTCGAACGATTCTGGACGCGATGGGAGCCGACAAGCTGCTCGGAAAAGGCGACATGCTCTATCTGCCCCCTGGATCCGCAAAGCTCATACGCGCACAAGGCGCCTTGGTCACGGACGAGGAGATTCAGGCCGTCGTTGACTTCATCACCAACCAGGGCAAGCCGAGTTATGAGATGGAGATTCATCAACAGCTTCAGAAACCCGCTGCCATGGCAGACGTGGAGCAAGGCGCCAGTGACGAGGATGAGGCCTTGATCGAATCCTGCATCGAAGTGATTCGCAGCGAGCAAAAAGCCAGTGTCTCCCTGATGCAACGGAGACTGCGCCTCGGTTATACCCGCGCAGCGCGCATCATGGATGAACTGGAACAGCGCGGCATCGTTGGCCCCAGTAAGGGCGCCGAACCGCGGGACATCCTCATTGACCTTGACGGCGAGGGCTACGACGGGATGTAAGCAGGTCGTGACTTGATCGTCGCTGAAGCGGTTCGTGGCGATTGGTGAACCCAATGCTGACCTCGCTCTCCAAACGACTGGAACCCTTCCGCGCCCGCGCCGGCACACTGGCAGGCTGGTTCCAACAAGCCTGCGGCCTGCTGGTTGCCGCGGTCTCTCTCCCCTTCATCCTCGATCCAAACATCCTCACGCCCGTTCAGTCAGGGCTGTGGCTGGCTTTTCAGAGCATCCTCGCGTTTGTATATCTCTCTGATTTCGGAATCAGCTTCGCACTGGCCAGACAAGCTGCCTACACGATGACGGAAGACCGCAAACGCACCGAGGATTCCGAATTCATCGAGACCGAAACAGGCTGGGAAGGCATGACCTCGCTTTACGAAATGGGCACGCGCCTGTTCGTGATCCTTGGTGTGATCGCGATCCTACTCTTGGCCCTCGTTTACGAACTTCTTCTACCTGTGGGGAAACTCTTGAATGATTCTGCCCCGGAGACCCGCGTTGCCTGGTATCTCCTCGGCCTGTCGACCGTCACGGGACTCCAGTCGCGTTTCTACATGGCACTTTTGGACGGAACCGGACGTGTTTACCTGACCAAGTTCATAGCCGGGTGCGGCCAACTCCTGGCCGGTGGTTTGATCGTGTTGGCATTGGTCACAAATCCGTCGCTACCAGCGCTTGGCGGTGCAGTTTTGGCTGCGAGCGTGGCGCAAATGACTACGCTTCTGGTAATTCTCAAACGCATCGCCCCGAACCGTCTGAAGAAAACTCCGCAAACCCAGACCATCCCGATCAGCACGTTTTGGAAATCCGCTTATCCGATCGGAATCATGGTCTTGGCGGCCTTCTTCGTCAGCCACATCCAAGTGCCGTTGATCGGTTCACTGCTCGGCGCCACGATGGTCGCACCGTTCTTCGTCGCGCAGAAAATTCTCCACACCTTCTCGCAAAGCCTGTTGCACCTCGTCTCGCCACAACTGCCACACTTCACCAACGAGTTCGCCTCGGAGAACAAGGCCGCGGCACGACGAAGACTAACGCGGATCATGCTGATCTTCGTGAGTGCAGGCGCCGCGGGTTACCTCGGCTTTTACCTCTTCAGCCCATGGCTGGTGAAAGTCTGGCTGAACAAGCCGTCATATCTCGACGCGACCACCCTGGCGATTCTTGCCGTGGATTGGTTCATCCTGAATATTGGAATTGCCGCATCGTGGTTCGTCATGGCATCCGGTCGCACCCCCTTCGTCAAGACCACCATCGCAGCAGCTGTCCTGAATGTGTTGGGAATCCTCGTCCTCGCACCCGACATGGGATTGCAAGGAGTTGCGCTGGCTGGATTGATGTCAGGATTGGCGACCCAAAACGTCTACGCGATGTGGAGAGGGACAAAACTGCGAAGCGAATTGGCCGCTTAGGATGGGCGACTAAATGAATTGGGCAAGCCACCAGTATCGTCTATATTCACTCCTTCACAAAGTGAACACGCAGAGAACATTTCTACTTTGTCTTGGTGCATCCATGCTGCTGGCGTGCACGTCGGTCCATGGGGAATTGTCACAGGCACAGATCAATTATTTCGAAAAGAAGGTTCGTCCCCTGCTGGCGAAAAACTGCTACCAATGCCATTCAGAACGGGATCAGCGGTTGAAAGGCGGTTTGGCCTTGGACACGAAGGCAGGCGTTCTGCGTGGAGGAGACTCCGGTCCGGCGGTTGTGCCAAAAAACGTCAGCAAGAGTTTGCTGGTCAAGGCGGTTCAATATCGCAGTGACATGAAAATGCCGCCCAAGAAAAAGCTGAAATCGGCTGACATCGCGACCTTGGTGAAGTGGGTTAAGATGGGCGCGCCGGACCCACGGGATGAAGTTGCAGAGGTAACTCAGGTAGAATCGACAATCGATATCGAAGCGGGCCGTGAATTCTGGGCGTTCCAATCGCCGAATGCCGTTGCACCAAACGCGAAGGGAACCTGGGCGCGCACGGACATCGATCGTCATATCTTCGCGAAGTGGAACGAGAAAGGACTTACACCGAATCCGGATACAAACCGACGCTCGCTGATCCGACGCGTTTACTTTGATCTAATTGGTTTGCCTCCCACACCCGGGCAGGTTGCGTCTTTTGAAAAAGACAGTTCCCCCGACGCGTTCGAAAAGGTGGTGGATCAGCTGCTTGACTCATCACGCTACGGCGAGCGTTGGGGACGTCATTGGATGGACGTTGCGCGCTACGCCGAATCCAACGGCATGGAGCGCAATCAACTCTACCCACACGCGTGGCGCTATCGCGACTACGTGATCGAGAGTTTCAATGCCGACAAACCGTTTGACCTGTTCATCAAGGAACAGATCGCAGGAGACCTGATGCCAGCCGGCAACGACGCACGCCGCGATGAACTGACAATCGCCACGGGCTTTCTCGCAATGGGGCCGAAGTCCTTGAATGAACGGAACAAACGCCAGTTCGAAATGGACGTCGTTGACGAACAGATCGATCTCGCCACCCGAGCGACCATGGCCATCACCGTCAGCTGCGCGCGATGTCACGACCACAAGTTCGATCCCATCCCGACGGCGGACTACTACGCGCTGGCCGGAATCTTCAAAAGCACGAAGACACTTTTCAACCACGGCACCAGCGCGGGAGTTAGGCAGCGATCTGGCCTCGCAGCCCTCAGTTCTTCAGCCAATGAATCCAAGGGTGTCTCCTACGCGTCAGCCAAAACCCCCACCAACAAGAAATCCAAGAAAAACAAGCGCAACAGGGCACCGAAGAAACCAACCGGCCCGGTGGCGATGGGAGTTGAAGAAGGCAGTGTGAACGATTGCGCGATACACATTCGTGGTGACGTGGCGAAACTGGGGCAACGGGTGGCGCGTGGAATTCCCCAGGTGATGCATCACGGCGATGCACCGAAGTTTCCGGAAGATCAAAGTGGTCGATTGGAACTGGCTGAGTGGCTGGTGTCTCGAGATAATCCGTTGAGCGCCCGGGTGTTTGTCAACCGCACGTGGCATTACCTCTTCGGGCGGGGGATCGTTCGCACTGCCGACAACTTTGGCGAGTCCGGAGCCCGTCCTTCCAACCTCGCCCTTTTGGACCATCTTGCCCTGCAATTCATGAAAGACGGTTGGTCGGTCAAAAAACTCATCAAGTCGATTGTGATGAGCCGGACCTATCAGCTTTCGAGCGCGCCGAATCCTGCGAACAGTGAGATCGACGCGGAAAACGCCTTTTATTGGAAAGCAAGTCACCGGCGACTGGATGCGGAATCGTTGCGAGATGCCATCTTGTCCGTGGCCGGTGGATTGAAACTGCAGCCCCCCGTTGGATCGGTCGTCGCCCCATTGGGCGAGAATCAGATCGACCGAAATGTGAAGCAACTCGCTGCAGTCAAGGCGGAGCAACCGTATCGCAGTGTTTATTTGCCAGTGGTTCGCAACAACGTGCAGGACATGATGGCCACCTTCGACTTCGCGGAGCCGAGCATGATCGTCGGCCGCCGTTCCGTGACGACCGTGCCGAGCCAGGCCCTGTTCCTCTTGAACAGCAAATTCATGCTGGAGAACAGCGGCAAGCTCGCTGATGAGATCCTTTCCGATTCCAGCCTGACCACACCCGAACGAGTTGGGCGGGCCTACCGATCCATTTTGAATCGCAAGCCAAGTTCGGTTGAAACGCAGCGGGCGACCGAGTTCGTTGCTGCCTGCCTGAAGTCCGGCCAGGAAGAATCCGATGCCTGGTCGGGACTGTGCCAAGCCATCCTTGGAAGCGCCGAGTTTCGTTATTTGGATTGAAGCCACCCGCAAGAGAATTTCAAATTAAAGCATCGTATGGAGACAAACCTGTTCAGCCGCCGAGACCTGTTGAAGACCGTGAGTGCCGGGTTCGGGTACACGGCCTTTGCCGGGCTCAGCGCTATGGCCGCGAAGGGTTATGAAAACCCATTGCTGCCCAAGAAGCCTCATTTTGCCGCACGAGCCAAGCGGGTGATCTTTGCCTGCATGCGCGGAGGCCCGTCGCACGTGGATACGATCGACTACAAACCTGCACTCGCACGTGACAACGGCAAGACCACCGAGACCAGCCGGGGCCGCAAGCTGATGGAATCCCCCTGGACATTCTCGCAGCACGGTCAAAGCGGCCTGCCGATTTCCGAACTCCTCCCACACCTTTCCAAGCACGCGGACAAGATGTGCCTGGTGAACGGCATGTATGCCGATGTGCCCAGCCATCCCGAATGCTTCGTTCAACTTCACACCGGTAATTTTCAGTTCGTTCGTCCCTCGCTGGGCGCCTGGGTGCTCTATGGACTGGGCACGGAGAATCAAAACCTTCCCGGCTTCATCACTCTCTCACCCCCTGCCCGCGTAGGTGGCGCCCAGAATTATGGAAGCGCGTTTCTGCCCGCGGTCTATCAGGGATCCAAGATTGGTGACCTGAACCAAAACTTGAAGGATGTCAAATTTGATAACCTCCGGAACAAGCGCTTCACCGGCGATCTCCAGCGCAAGCAGATCGACCTGGTCCAGTCAATGAACACCGACCTGCGCAAGAAGCATTCGGACAACGAACAGCTGGACGGGGTCATCCAGTCGTATGAGCTCGCCTTTCGCATGCAGTCTGCCCTGCCGCAGATCATGAAGCTGAATGACGAATCGAAATCGACGCTTAAGGATTACGGCATCGGCGGGAAGGACACCGATTCATTCGGACGCCAATGTCTCTACGCCCGACGCATGGCCGAGGCCGGTGTGCGATTCATCGAGTTGGGGCACGCCAGCTGGGATCAGCACAATGGACTTCGGGGGCGGCTGCAAAAGAACTGTGCAAACATCGACCAGCCGCTGGCCGCTCTCCTCAACGATCTGGATCAACGCGGCATGCT
Organism: Verrucomicrobiales bacterium; assembly: GCA_002715965.1. Taxonomy (GTDB): domain Bacteria; phylum Verrucomicrobiota; class Verrucomicrobiia; order Limisphaerales; family JAYPXF01. The sequence continues at coordinate 8,300 of PBAL01000031.1, forward strand.
GGATGAAACGCTCGTAATCTGGGGCGGTGAATTCGGTCGCACACCGCACGTCAAGCGCGACGACGGCCGGGATCATAATAACTCAGGTTTTTCATTCTGGATGGCTGGCGGGGGACTCAAGGGCGGTCTCCGCTATGGCGCCACCGATGAGCACGGAATTGCCGCGGTGGACGACCGGATGCACTTCCACGATCTCCATGCGACGATCCTCCACTTGATGGGCCTGGATCATACCCAACTCACCTATCGATACGCCGGACGCGACTTTCGCCTCACGGATGTCCACGGTGACGTTGCCCACAAAATCATCGCGTAGCACAGGCGGCCCGCCTGTGTGGCTTGAGGAGCGCCACGCACCGCTCCTTTCCGATCAATTGATCGAATTCAAGTAGGCCAACAAGTCCGACATCGCGTTCACGTCGATGTTGAATTCCAACCCGATGGGCATGAAGGAAACACCGAGGCTTTGCAGTGCCTTGATCTGACTTCGTTGAACGTTGATGGACGTGCCGTCAATCTGCCGAATCGTCAGGTTGTTCGCAGTTTCTGAGGCGATCATGCCCGTCAGTGTACGACCATCTGTGGTGGTCAGCGCGTAGGCCAGATACTCCGGTTTCACCTCGCGATTCGGGTCCAGGATATTGAGAAGAACGGATGCCATGCCGCGTTGGCGAACTCCCTTGAGATCCGCACCCACCTCATTGCCCACGCCTTCGAGTTTGTGGCACGTGGAGCAATGTTCCCTGAAGACAGCCTTGCCGCGGGATTCGTTTCCGGAACGTTTCAGTGCGGGCTGATACTGTTGCACCACGGCCGCGCGGGAAGCATTGCGATCAACGAACAGCTTCGCCACGCGAGCCGCCACAGATTTGTCCGAGTGTTGCCGGAGCAGTTGAACCCGGGCTGGATCGATTTCGTAGGGCTTCACGGTCCCGGCTTCGACGGCGTTCAAAAGGCGCGTCATCCACGCGGGGCGAGAAAGCATGGTCTCGGCTGCGCGTGCCCTTGAGCGGGGGCTGAGACGCTGCCATGAATCGAGCAAAAGATCGGCCACAGCTGCATCGGTGAACTCAGCCGTGACTTCCAGGGCGGCTTGTTGAACTGGAGGGGCCTGGCTGGGCGACAACAAAGATTGCAACAGTGAACGCACATCAGAGAAGGAGGCCAGCTGAAGTCCTTGAATGGCTTCGGTCCGTGATTCGATCCCGGCGGACTGATCGATCGCCACTCGCCGGGATTTCGCAATGATGCCGGCCAGCAATTCAGAGGCGTCTCCCTTTGCAGCACTCAGGATTCGCGCACGCGCAGACGCGCTTTGTTTCGCAACCAATGCCTGCACGAGTTTCGTGCGAATACTTTGCGAAACAGAAGAAAGCGCAGCAACCACCCGGGCGATGCTTGCGTCATCTGATCCGGCTCCGATTTGACCGGCCAGCGTGCTCAGCAGGCTTCGTCCAACACTGGACGAGCTAAACTTCTGGTTTGAGACGAGATGCTGAAACACCGAAGGGGCATTCTTTGCGGTGGAACTCAGCACGGCCATTCTCATCCAAGAATCACCTCCATCGCGAGCGGCCAATCCGGCCAGTGCTTTCGCTGATGCGGGTGCATCAAAACCTCCGAGCGTGAAGGCGGCCTGATACCGCACATTCAAGTCGGCGTCATTGGCCAGCTCGACGAGCTGTGCTTGAAGGGGAATGGAATGTCCGATGAGAGACTCCGCCAAACGCATTGCCTGGATTTTCACGTTGGCTGAAGCATCTGAAAGGGCTCCAAGCACGTCAGATTCTTTGAGCGCATCGAGTCCGTTCAGAACATGAAGGGCGGTTGCCCGACCGATCGGACTCTTCGAAGCCGTGGCAACACGGCGGACGGCGGGAGCGATACTTTTGTCCTGACGTTCGTAGATGAGTCGCGTGGCCGTATCGCGATGCCAGCCGTTGGGGTGATCAATGAATGCGACGAGGTTTGCAGTTGTGGCTTTGTCCAATCGCGGTGTGCGGCGCCGGCGATCGTCTTCACGAACGATGCGGTAAATGCGGCCGAGTTCGTTGCCGCTGACGGCGTTGATGTGATCCAGGAACTCGGGCGGAAGGAATGCCGCTCCTTCAATCAGCTCTCGATACATGTCCAAGACGAGAAGATTGCCGTCCGGGCCCTGCGTGAATTGCACCGGACGAAACCAGATGTCTTTCGACGCGAGGAATTCCTTGCCGGGATCGGCGCGGTCCGCGGTCACCCCGACCCCGTTCGGTATCACGTTCGCGCGGTAGATCATGTTGTTGGCCACCTCGCCGACATAGGCATTGCCCTGGTGTGTTTCGGGCCAGGTGTCTCCTCGATAAATGGTGATGCCGGTTGCGCCGGTAAAGAAGCCGAATGGCGTACCGCCTTCATCCGAACCACGAAACTTGCCGGTTCTCCGAAGCCTTGTTCGGAGCACGCGCCATGGTTCGGGAGGGCTGATTCGATACAGCTGGGTGTGCTTGCCGCCCGGTGCGATGTTGATGGCCGCGGTCGGCGCTTTCAGATGCGGGTTGCGGGTGATGTAACGGTCGTCATACATGATGCCAAGGGCGGGTCGGCTGTTGCCGCAGGTGAATTTCCGCCCCCAGTTGTCCATGCTCATGCCGTGTTGTCCTCCTCCCGTGCTGAGCTCGAACTTCGACCATTCACGTGGGTCTAGGAGAATGCATCGCGTTCGAACGGAGACGGGTTTGGCGTTGGCGTCGGCAGTTGCTGCCACATTGCCACCGGAGAGACTGGTCCAGATGTGCAGGCGATTATCCAACCCCCAACGGAAGGAGTTGAGGTGGGATTCTCCGGCCTTGTCCTTGCCAAAACCAGTCAGGACGACTTTGCGAACATCGGCCTTCCCGTCGCCGTTGGTGTCTTTCAGGTAAAGCAGGTCCGGCGCGTCGCCCACAAATACCCCACCGTCCCAGCAGGCAATGCCGGACGGGTAGCTCATTCCCGTCGCGAACAAGGTGCTGGATTCAAAGTGCCCGTCGTCATCCTTGTCTTCGAGGAGGACGATGGATCCGGTCTTCTCGAATCCATCAATAACGTAGGAATTATATTGGGGAAGTTGAACGACGTAGAGACGGCCTCGTTCGTCAAACTCCGCGGCAACGGGATCGTGGATCTGTGGTTCGGATGCTGCGAGTTCAATACGAAAACCTGGCTGCAAAACCATGGCTTTCATGGATTCGGCCGGTGAAAGTGGTTTGACGCGGGGAAGTTCTTTTCCGTAAGCGGCAGACTTGTCGGAGATATCAGCGGCTGAGATTGAACAGGCTGCCAGCAGTGCAAACGTGAGGATTGCGATGTTCCGGACTTGATTCATGAGCGGAGTATAAGGATGAAGTCTTCTTCGCCAACGGGAGAATGCCTCAAGATTCTGTCCCAGCCGACGGGAGACGGATCATTCTCCAGTTCAGGTCCACCGCGCCATCCACTGCCACGAACGGATGCTGATTCAGTCGTCGCGCTTGCGGCCTTTCACCGATCCCTTGGGCTTTCGGTTTCCGCCGAAGCCACGCTTAGGCTTGGAGAAGGGGCGTTTGCCCCGTTTGCCTTCAGGGCCGCGACTGTCAAACCGACGCTTGTTCGGGCGTTTGTCAAAACGCTTGTCGGGACGATCATCTGAGCGCCTGTCGGAGCGCTTGCTATAACGGGGTTTGGAGCCACTGAACCCTCCTCCGCCATCGGCGAGATCCATGCGGAGATTCCGGCCCCGTAGCTTGGCACCCTCGATTCCGGAAAGCGTCTTATCGACGAGGTCATCCGGGATTTCCACGTAACTGCTCCGGTCATAGATATCGATGGACCCAATGGAACCCTCGGGGAGATTTGCGCTGTTGTAGATTGCGCCGGCAATCTGACCCGCGGTGACTTCATCGACACGGCCCACATTGATAAACATGCGCGTGCGTCGAATGCCGTCGCGTCCGGGGCGCTGCCCCCGGCGCGGTCTGTCCCCGCGGTCGCGCGAGCCGCGTTCACTTCTTTCTTGTTGTGGTCGATCTTCCGCGATTTCTTCGGCTTCGCGTTCACCCTCTTTCAGCAGCAGGTGTATCAACGCGCTGGAAATGTTTGTGCTGATAAACCCGGCGTCCAGCAGCTTCTCAACTGTGTGATCGTGCGGGGCAAACTCACCACTCTCCAAGGTGGTGCGGACTTTCTCGAACAAGGCTTCTTCGCGAGTGCTGGCCAGTTCTTCCAGCGAGGGAACACGACTTCGTTTGATCTTCGTGCGAATGTAGCGCTGGATGCGTTCCAGCAGGAAAATCTCACGGCCAATGACCAGGCTGATGGCCTTGCCCTCACGACCGGCGCGGCCCGTGCGGCCGATTCGGTGGACGTAGTCTTCCACGTCATATGGCAGGTCGTAGTTGAAGATGAGATCAACATCATCGACATCCAGTCCGCGAGCGGCAACGTCGGTTGCGGTGAGAATCTCTATGTTACCCGTCCGGAAATTCTTCATCACCCGATCGCGCATGGTCTGGGAAAGATCACCATGCAGGCGATCTGAGGTGTAGCCACGCGCAACCAAGGCGTCGGTGATGTCGTCAACGGCGCGTTTGGTGTTGGCGAAGATGATGGACTTTCGGGCTGACTCGGTATCGAGCACGCGGCAGATCGTTTCGATCTTGGATCGGCCACGAACTTCAAAGTAGCGCTGTTCGATCGTGGGGACCGTCAGTGTGCGTTGTTCGATGGTGATTGTTTCCGGATCACGGGTGTAGTTCTCGATCAGGTTGCGGATCTGTTTGGTGATTGTCGCGGAGAAGAGGATGGTCTGGCGTTCGACTGGCAATTCATCGACGAGTTCCTGAATTTCATCACGGAATCCCATGTCGAGCATCTCGTCGGCTTCATCGAACACCAGCAGCTTAAGCCCGCCGAGCTTCAGGGTACCGCGACGCATGAAGTCCAAAATACGACCAGGCGTCCCAACCACGATCTGGCTGCCCTTCTTGAGCGCGCGGATCTGGTGATCGTAACCCGCACCACCGTAGATTGGTGTGGCGAGAACGTTCTTTCGACTGGGGATCAGCTTGTGGAACTCGGTGCAGACCTGCATGGCCAATTCACGCGTGGGGCACATGACCAGCATCTGCACGGCCCGATCGTTCGCGTTGATGCGTTGCAGGCCGGGAATCGCAAAGGCCATCGTCTTGCCAGAGCCGGTTTGGGATTGGCCCACGACATCGCGGCCGGACAGGGCGACCGGGATGGCTTCAGCCTGAATCGGGGACGGCTGTTCGAAGCCGAGCTTTTCGATGGCTTTGAGGATCTCGGGATCAATGCCGAGATCGGGAAACATTGGCTTTTGCATTCGTTACGCTCTTTTCAGGCGAAAAGAGCTGGGGACAGTCTCACAATTTCAGGCGAATACAAAACAAATCATCACCAGGCGAACTCCTCGAATTGGATGGTCCGATTTGATCGTCCATTGAAGCGCACGCTTGACTGACGCACTACTTCCCGTAAATACGAGGCGCAATACCTATGGAAAAACCTGATACGAATCCCGCAAATCGTCGTGACTTCATCAAATCCACCGGCTCCGTGGCCGCCGGGGGCGCGCTTGTTTCGCAACTCGCGTTTCCATCGATCACGATGGGCAAAGGCACGGACAAAAAGCTCAAGGTCGGATTGATCGGATGCGGCGGGCGTGGAACCGGCGCTGCTGCACAGGCGCTGAACGCCGACAGCAACATCGAGTTGACCGCGATGGCGGATGCCTTTCCCGAGA
>PBAL01000032.1 GCA_002715965.1 Verrucomicrobiales bacterium
AGCCTGCGCCGCCATCTCATGCAACGCGCCGGCCGCCTCATCCGCCCCCAAGGCAAGCTCACCCTGGGTCTCAACGTTAACCCCGCCGTTCAAAGCTGCTTCCGAAAGTTCCTCCCAAACAAAATATTCACCTGACCTCACGACTTATGTGAAACGTTTGGGTTCACACTGGATAACTAAGCTCCAATAGCGCAACCCGCTCAGACTGAGGCTTGTGGTTTGAAGCTTAATCGACGCTTCGATACTGGCGTTTGAAGCTTCCTACGCCCTTACATCCACGATCTCGCCCTTAAAGATATCCAGGGCCTTCTTGATCAGCGGATCGTCTTTGAACTTCTCCTTGTCGAACACAAACGTGTCTTTTGCATCGCCTTCGCCCGCGTCCGCTTTGGCTCCACCCATCGGTGCCAATTGCGGGCGAACAAAATCGGAAGGCCGGGGAGACTTGATGAACTTCACCTGAGTGCCCGCATGCCCCATTTCCTTCAGCTTGGTCTGAATGAGGGCGTGGACTTTTGAGGTATCAACCAAGCCGAGATGATCTGAGAACTCCGGATCGTAGCCGACAGTGAGCAGGTTTTTCTCAAGCGAAATTGCGTGGCCCTCAATGAGGTACGAACCCGTGAACGGACTCGCCCGCCGCGCGGCATCAACGATCTTGTGCCATAGCTCGTTCAACTCATTGGCAGGCATAGTCGGTGCGCTGGGGACGGCCGCGGATGGAACGGGAGCCGGTGCAGATTCACGCGCAGGTGGCGTGGGCGGAGGTTTCGGTGCTGGAGCGGGTGTTTCGCGAACGCGAGTTTCCTGCGCGGGTTCAGTCCGTGCTTCGACTGCGGCCCGTGTGCTCGGAGCCGGTGCTTTCGCCTTGGGCTTGGCAGTGTTTGAACCAGGCGTCTGGCCACGAAGGTCATTGAGCTTCTGCAGGACCGTGTCGAGCGGCACGGCGTTGCGCGCCTGAACGGCCTTCAACAAGGCGACCTCGACCATGATCTTCTTGGAAGCCGCGTCGCGCAGACGAAACTCGTAATCGGTCAACACTTCCATCACGCGGGTGACGGATTCGTTGGGAGCGAGTTCGGATTGTTCCTTCAGTGCAGCGGCTTCGGCTTCGGATACCTCGACGAGTTCGAGATCACCGCCGGAGACCTGGTAAATGAGGAGATTTCGAAAGTGGCTCAGAAGATCGGCGACAAGACGGCCGAGGTCCTTGCCGCTGTTGGTCAATGCGTTCAGTTCGCGAAGAACCGCCTCGACTTCCCCGGCAAGAATACCACGCGTCAAACCGATCAGCTGATCTCGCGCGGTGAGGCCGAACATGGAAAGCACATCCTCTTCGCGAATCTCTTCGCCGCAGAAGCTGATCAACTGATCCAGTGTGGATTCTGCATCGCGCATGCCTCCGTCGGCGCCGCGGGCAATCGCATGAAGTGCCGCGTCATCGATCTTGACCTGCTCCTGCTTCGCGATGAGTGCCAGATGATCGACGATGAGTTTCGCCGGGATGCGCCGCAGATCGAAGCGTTGGCAACGCGAAAGGATGGTTGCCAAAACCTTCTCCGGATCAGTGGTGGCGAAGATGAATTTCACGTGCGCGGGTGGTTCTTCCAGCGTCTTGAGCAGCGCGTTGAAGGCTGCCGTCGAAAGCATGTGAACCTCGTCAATGATGTAGATCTTGAAGCGCGAGGAACTGGGCGCGAACTTGCAGGTCTCGCGCAATTCACGCACCTGCTCGACGCCGTTATTGCTCGCGCCGTCGATTTCGATCACGTCCAGCGAACGGCCTTCGGCGATCTCGATGCACTTCTCATCTTCCTCGGCGAATTCAACATCGGGGCCATCCGTGCAGTTCAGGCATTTGGCGAAGATGCGAGCGATGGTCGTTTTGCCCGTGCCGCGCGGACCGCAAAAGATGTAGGCATGGGCGATGCGTTCACTGGCAATCGCGTTGGCCAGCGTCTGCGACACGTGCTCCTGCCCGACTACATCCGCAAAACGTTGCGGACGATATTTCCTCGCGATGACCTGATACGACACGCCCGCAGGATGGCTCAGGCGTCTAACCCGATGAAGCAGAATTTGTCCGAGTTGTTCACGAAGGAAGGGGAGGGAAGCTCCAAGCTTCAAACAACCAACCGTGTGGCGACAAGCAGGTTTGATGTCGAGGGACGAGCTCTGAGTTTGGAGCTAATTGGAGTTTGGATTCCGAATCTTGAGGCTTTCTCACTCAATCTTCTCAATCTCACCCCAAAGCGCCTCCAAATCCGTGTCCTCCAGGGCCATCTTTTTCAGCGTCTTCTGCGCGAGGTGGTCATTGGGGATGCGGTAGGCCTTTTCATACCAGGACTTGGCTTCGCCGAGCTTTCCGAGCTGGCAGGCGTAGCAGGCGAGGTTGTAGGGGATGATGGATTCGTTGGGAAACAACTGCATCGCGGGATAGAGCGCGAGCCAGGCTTCTTCAATGCTGCCTCCCTTCATCCGGCGAATCGCGTAGGCGCGATGAATCCAGCCGCCGGCGTCACTGGGGGCGCATTCGACCAGGCGATCTGCGGCATCGCGCGCCTGCTCCCACTCCTCAAGTTCGGCGTGAGCAGACCAGAGGAGATTCAGGGAAGCGGGATGGGTCTGCGAGTCCTTGGAAAGCTGCTTCAGCTCGGCGAGGGCTTCTTCAGGCAAACCCAGTTCCAGCCAACCTTCCGCGGCCTGGACAAAGTGAATGTCCGGCGCGTCCAAGGAATTCGCGTTGCTCACGCCTGCCCTGCGCTCTTCAGATACTCCACGATGCTCTCGGTGTCGTCGCCCGCCTCCCAGACGAACTTGAGGAAGTCCGCAAGGTGAATCTTGTGCCGACGCAGAAACGGGCGATCCCCGCCACAGCCATACATCATGTCCGAGGGCATTTCACCGCGCAGCTTGGCGCGCGCCTTTTCAATGATGCGCGGCAGCCAGGCGATGCCGTCGATTTCAGCCGCCTTGGCAGGGAAGGAATCCATGTCGCGGATATGATCCGACGATTTGCCTTTCTGCACGTTGCGGTAGTACTCCCGGCGAATGGCGGTGACGAGCAACACGGTTTCAAAACTCGGGTCGCCTCCGTGCGAATAGTCCTCCACGAAATCAAAGATTTCCTGCGAGTTCGCACCAATGCCCGCAAGGAATGAACGCTCCTCTTCCGTGAAGAAGCTCGCGACGGCGCGATGTCCGGCGCGATAACGCTTTACGCCTTCAGCAAAAAGCGTGCGGAATTCGTCCGGCCAGCTGGATGAACCGCTCATGCGTTTACTTGAGTGCCTTCTTGATCGCGTCGGTCAGTTCGGAGGAGTTCGGTTCCACGTGGGATCCGAAGTGACCAACCAGTTTGCCGTTCTTGGCGACAAGGAATTTTTCGAAATTCCAACCCACCGGCCCACTCTTCTTCGTGAGTGCAGCGTAGAGAGGATGCTGTCCCTTCCCTGGCTTGATGCGGACCTTGGATGTCATGGGGAACGTCACCGAGTAGTTGCTTTTACAGAACTGAAGAATCTTCGCTTCGCTGTCCGGCTCCTGCCGGCCAAAGTCGTTGCAGGGTACGCCGAGGATTACGAGCCCCTCCTTCTTCATCTGGCGATACAATCGTTCCAATCCCGAATACTGGTCGGTGTAGCCACATCGCGAGGCGACATTCACGATCAGCACGGCCTTGCCCTTGAGCGCAGCGAGGGAAGTGTCCTTGCCCTTGATATCCTTCAACGGAATCTTGTTCAGGTCGGCGGCTTGAGCGGTCATGGACATGACGCACACGATGGCGAAAACGCAGAGTGATTTCATGCGCCAAATATTTCGGACCGTGAGGAGATGTCAAACTGAAGCTGGCGACAGAGTGTGTTGGGGGCAGGCGGTGTGTCATTAAAACCGGTGGCCACTGAGGAACACACGACAAGAAATCGCGCGATTGACAGTAGTCGGATCAAACGGTTTTCGATGGGTTCCCCCTCACCCCCCCTCTCCTGCTGGGAGAGGGGGGACCATTGAGGACGCTCTCATTCAGCAGGTGGTCATGTATGGCGACAGCACAACTTCCATCTCCCAGCGGGAGAGACGCTCGATCACTGCTTCTGCCGGATCGTCTTTCTCCGCGCAGAACAGAACCTGATGCGACCCGTCGTAAGATTGTTGGAGCCGGCTTCGAAAGCACTCTTCGCTTTTCGAATCCAAGCCCTTGACCGGTTTGAGGACAGTGACTCCAGGATTTAAATCCCCCACCTCCAGGTCATTCGCCTCCATGAATCGGCGCGCAACCCACCATTGCCAGAACAGCAATGCAAGTCTCAGCAAAGCCAGGCTTCCAAGAAGATGATGGGCGAGCACGCGCGGTGGTTAGCGCAAAAAGAAACGGGAGCCAAAGCAATTCGCCCGACTCCCGTTCTACAAATGTAAGAACAGCTTTAGAGCTGATCGGTCGCGGTCTTCTTGGTGACCTCTTCGATCGTGGTTTCACCGGACAAAACCTTGGTCACACCGCAATCCCACAAGGTGCGCATACCACTCTGAATCGCCAGTTCCATGATGTGGCGGGTGGGTTTCTTATCCAAAACGGAATCGCGGATGGGTTCGTCGACCGCCAGCAATTCCGTGAGCGAAACGCGGCCGCCATAACCGGTCTCGGCGCATTGCTCGCAGCCCTGGCCGGCACGGAACGATCCGTTCTCTATCTGATCGGCGGTAAGTGAAGAGAGCAGTTGGGCATCCGGTTCGTAAGGAATCGCACAGAAGTCGCAGTTCTTGCGGATCAGGCGAACACCAAGGATGCCCATGATGCTGGACGCCAGCAGGAAGGGCTCAATGTTCATGTTGATCATGCGCGCGAATACACCGGCGGTTGTTCCGGAGTGAACCGTGCTGATCACCATGTGACCGGTCAGACCGGCCTGCACGGCAATGCCCGCGGTTTCAGGATCGCGAATCTCCCCCACCATGATGACCTCGGGATCCTGTCGCATCAGCGAGCGCAACGCGTCCGAAAAGGAAAATCCATTGGCCGGATTCAGCAGCGCCTGGCTGACCGTGGCCAGCGGGACTTCCACCGGATCTTCCACCGAGGCGATGCTCATCGTCGTGCCGTGTTTCTCGATCAGATACATCAACGACGAATAGATCGCGGTTGTCTTGCCGGAACCGGTTGGTCCGTTCAGCAGGATGAGACCGTTGGGTTTGTTCAACAGCTCGACGTATTTGCCGAGCGTGATCTCGTCGAAGCCAAGCTGGTTGATGTCAAAGGAGCGCGAGGAAGGATCAAAAATACGACAGACGACCTTTTCCCCGAGGATCGTCGGCATTATGGAGATACGCAGCTGGATGTTGCCGAACTCCGGCCCCATGTTCGCCTTGCCGTCCTGCCCGACGCCACTGAGGTGGGAAGCCATGTTGCCCATCACCTTGAAACGGCCGGCGATCTTCTCCTTCAGATCGAGCGGCAGGTGGATCATCTCCGTCAGTACACCCGCAATACGGGCGCGAACGGCCAGGGTTTCTTCCCAAGGTTCAAGGTGAATATCACTCGCCTGGGATTCGACCGAATCGAGGATGATGTAGTTGACAAGGGTTTCAACCTCGACCTCTTCGAGGGTGACAGACTCAAGGTAATTCTGTGTGTGACTCATGGTTCCCGTTCCGTGGTGTGATTGCTGCCAGCGATTCAACGAGCGGGGTGCAGGTTTGTCAGCAACATTTTCACTCGCCCGGCTCGGGTGAAGCCTCTATTCGTTGCACGTGCCGACTGAAATCACCGGAAGCCAGAAACGCCAGCTCAGGGGTCTGGCCCAGAAACTCGAACCCCTCCTCAAGATCGGGAAGAACGGATTGAGCCAGGCGTTCATCAAGAGCGCCAGCGAAACGCTCGATCTGCATGAACTCGTGAAGGTGCGTTTCACGGAATTCAAGGACGAACGGAAGGAATTGGCGAAACAGCTGGCGGAGAAAACAGATGCGCACTTGATCGCCATCGTCGGTCACGTGGCGGTGTTTTATCGGCAGAACAGCGACGTGGAGAAGCGGAAGATTCGATTGAAGTAGCGGGATAAACGAAGCGGGTTTTGAATCAAAAATGGGCGCGAACCGGTAGCCGTCGTAGCGCGGCTCTCCTGAGTCGCTGTATCGCAGGACTGGAGTCCTGCGATACTCCGCAAACTAACGCCGGGCGAATTTCTCCACGTACTTCCCGATCATATCCGCTTCCAGATTCACCTTGTCTCCGACAGAACGCCCTTGCAGGTTTGTGGCTTCGTAGGTGTGGGGAATGATCCACAGCCGAAACCAGTTCTTGCCCACACCCGCGACCGTCAGACTCATGCCGTCCACTGCGATCGATCCTTTCATGATCACATAACGCATGACGTCCGCCGGGGCGGAGATTTCAAGAATGTGATCGCTGCCCTTGCGTTCCCACTTGCGAATGCGGCCGACGCCATCGATGTGTCCGGTTACGAAATGACCTCCCAGCCGGCCGCTTGGTGTCAGTGAGCGTTCAAGGTTTAACAGTCCCTTCACTTCCAGCGTTTCGAAATTCGTTCGCGTCCAGGTCTCCTGCAACAGGTCAAAGCTCACATCGCTGTGAGTCTTGCCGCGCTTCCGTCGCGTGGCGGTCAGGCAGCAGCCATTCACTGCGATGCTGTCTCCTTTCTTCAGGCCTTTGGCGCACTTTTTCATGCGCACAACGAGCCGTCGTCCGCCGTCGATTTCTTCAATCGATCGAACTGTTCCTGTCTCTTCGATAATTCCGGTAAACATGTCTAACCTATTCGGGCGGTGAGCATCAGGTCTGCCCCAACCTTGCGCCATTCGACATCTGTCAGGTTCTTGAGCCCGGCAAGCTGGGTTGCGCCTGCTCCCGCAACACCGGGTTTGGACTCGCGTCCGCCCAACACCAGGGGAGCGTAGAAGAAGGCCACCCGATGCGCCAATCCTTGATCGACGAAAGCACCGTTCACTTCTCCGCCTCCTTCAACGAGAAGATGAGTGATGTCCAGCTTGCCCAGGCGATTAAGCAACCATTTCAGGCTGATGCGATCACCCCGCATCGGCGCGCGCCAGACTGAAACGCGCTTCTCCAGTCGCGCGATTCTTCGAGTTGACGCACCACGACCAACAACAATGATCGTGTCTACTCGATGTTCATCCGAAACGACTCGGGCGTTCAGGGGCGTTCTCGCCTTGGAATCCAGGACAATTCGCCGGATGCGTTTACGAATCTTGTCTCCTGAACGGGAACTGCGACAGGTGAGTGAAGGATCGTCCGCCAGAACCGTATTGATGCCCGCAATGATCGCGTCGGATTGCCAACGAAGTTTCATCGCTTCGCGGCCGGCTTCGGGTCCGGTGATCCATTTGGATTCGCCCGCGGCTGTGGCAATCTTGCCGTCGAGCGTCATTGCGGCCTTAAGCGTCACCAGCGGGGTTCGGTGAACGATCCAATGAGTGAAGGCTTCGTTCAAAGACTCGGCGCGATCGGAACAGATTCCTTGTTCGACCCGGATGCCGTGCGCGCGCAACAGATCCAGTCCGCGACCGGCGTGTTTTGGGTTGGGATCGGTCGCGGCCACCACGACCCGTTTGATGCCGGCATCGAGAATCGCCTTCGTGCATGGTGGCGTTCGCCCATGCGTAGAGCAGGGTTCCAGCGTAACGTATAGCGTGGATCCGCGCGTGTTCTTCCCACGGCGCATAGCATCGGAGATCGCCTCGACCTCCGCATGCGGCCCGCCAGCTACCCGATGCCAACCCGAACCGATTTCTTTTCCGCGCAGAACCAGCACGGCTCCAACCGCTGGATTGGGCGAAACCCGGCCCACGCCCTTTCGCGCGAGGGAAAGGGCTTTGCGCATCCAGAATTCATCGTCGACACAGCCGCTCGGCATTGGCGAAACCAAGCATTCCGACGGGGTGAAGTCGAGGCTTTCAACGTTGAGTTCGGCCTTGTGCTGGCGTAATCGTTGGAGTTCGCACGTGAACGACACGGCACAATTAAAAGCGCAACGAACGCCCAGCCCGCAGATGGATCACCTCCATGGCGCGTTCGTGTATTCCGTGCTGCTTCACCTGTTGCTGTTGTTTGGTTGGGAACTGAACCGACACTTCGACATCCTGCGCACATTGCGAACTCTTGAGTTGTTGGACCCGACCCGGTTGATTGTGAAGCCGGTTCAGCCGCCTAAGAGTCAGCCCGTTCAATTTGTCTTTGTGCAGGTGGATGCGTCCAACACCGAGGAACCCCCGCCTGATACGCAATTGGTGGCCGCCCACACCACCGCGGCCGCCAGCGAGAAACAAGGCAAGAATCCTGACGAACAAGCTCGCATTGACGGAGATACCCGCAATTCGATGCTGGTCAAAAACGTCGCTCGACCCTCAACGCCTTCGCCTCCTCCGGCGCCCAAGCCGGAACCACCGAAACCGCAACCCAAGCCTCCGGAACCCAAACCCGAACCTCCCAAACCGCAGCCCAAGAAGAAGACTGAAACACCACCTCCACCAAAACGGCCGGCCAGGCTGAAACCTCCCCCCCCGCCCAAGGAGCTCGTGCCCCTTCCCGCACCGGATCCAAGGTCCCAGGCACCACTTCCCATGCGGAAGAAGCCCGAACCGCAGCCACTCTTGCCGTCTCCAAAGGTCGAAGTGGTTCAGGAACCGAAGCAGATACCCATCGCCGAGCCCAAACCGATTGCCCCTCCACCGAAACGCCCCCGGCCACGAAGCCTCGCCGAAGCGCGCGCGCGCAGGGCACAGGAATCCGGAATCATCGGAAAAAAGATGCGCCGCGACGGCATATCCAGAAAAGTGGGAGCCAGCAATCTGGCTGCGCGCGGAACGCCCTTCGGCAAATACATGGACGGCATGTTCGAGGTCATCAGCACGCGCTGGCACAACCTCATGGGCCAGCGGCCGACTCCGCACGGCCAGGTGAAGATCAAATACAAGCTCTGGTCCGATGGACGGGTCACCGACGTGGAGACTCTCTCCACCAGCATCGATGATTTTCAAACGGTGATCTGTCAGATGGCGATCAAGGATCCCTCGCCCTATCGCCCCTGGCCCAGCGACATGCGCCGGCAGTTCGAGGAGGACTTCCGCGAGTTGCTCATCACCTTCACGATCGACTGAGCGAGCCATGAAGGACCCCTTCCTCTACCTCGCGATCGGGGTCGCCCTTGTCGCGTGTCTCTTCGCCCAACTCGGCATCGTGTTCAGCTGGCTCACCGGTGCAAACAGTTGCGCCTTCGCGGCCTACGGAACGGACAAGTTCCTCGCGAAGAAAAAGAAACGCCGAATCAGCGAAGTCGATCTCTTCTTCTACACGCTAACGGGTGGAACCATCGGGGCCATCTGCGGCATGAAGCTCTTCCGTCACAAGACCAGGAAAAGCAGCTTCAAGAAATCGATCGTCGCAATCGTTGTGATCCAACTGGCGTTGATAGGTGGATACGTCTGGTTGCGCTTCGCGAACCGCTGAATTGGTGGAGCGTCATCCTTCCGATTTACGTTTCTTCTCGCGTCAATACGCGACCATCGGATCAGTGCAGAGGGCTTCCAGCTCTGGAGCCAATTCTTCGAAGAATGTCGCGCCTACGACAGCGACGACCAGCACCAGCGAAAATTGCTCCACCGCGCACTGCTCCGAATAACCGACACGACGGCTTTCCCGTTGTCACTCGAGAGGGCAAATATTCATCGCGCTCACCGGGACCCAGCAGCCGCGATTCCCAAGAGTGTGCACGATGACCATGAAATGCCAGCGATGGTGATCCGGCTGAACCGCGCGATGGCTGAGAACGGTTGGCAGCGTTGAACTCATCGAGTTTCAAGAAACGCCACTGATCTCGACGGCACTTAGGGCGTTTGAGTTCATCGGTGCGGACAACGAAGTCCCGTGAGGCAAAGGTATCTCTCAAGATTTTTTCTCTCAAGATCGCGGAATTGGAGCAGAACTGGCAGCAGGTTTTGACGCTGGCGAATCGGATTCTCAAAGCCAGTCCCGAACGTCACAACATCCGTCTTCCACGTGCGAGAGCAGCTCGCCATCTCGGGAAGGGCGTGGGCGAAATCAGGGAGGATCTTGAACTTTACATTGCTCATTGCAGACATGAATTCGATCACAAGTTGGCGGTATCGATGTAAGCGGAATTGCAGTGAACTGATCTTACGCGGGAAAGGAATCAGCAGCCCCAGATCATGTCCGGCCACGGATAACTGCCGGGCTTGATGTAGAGTGTCGGTGCCTTCGCACGCACCACACGCATTGAGGCGATCCCGAAGGCGATGGGATCCATGACTTCCAAGCGATGCCAGTTCAATTGTCGAGCGACGGTGGCAGCGGTCGCACCGCCTTCAAGACAAAGTCGGCCGACTTTGGTGCCTTCTAGAACGAGCTGAAGTGATCGTGAGAGTCGTTCAATGAAAAGGCTGGGATCGATGTCACTCACCTGCGTTCCGCCGATTGCCATCATGACTGTGTCGGAACCATCAAATGCGCTGCAGACTTCATTCGCCCACCCTCGCTCACTCGGCGCGTTATCATGTGTGAACAGCGATTCGGGCATGGTGACCGTCGGAATCCTTCGTTGCTTGCAATCTTCAACCCTCCCCCCTGACCAGCCCGACCAGCTGCCGCAGACGAACAAAGTCCGGCCCGTAGAATTCTCGGCAGGATCCGAATAGGTTCGCGGCACCACTCGATTGCGCAGCAAGGCCGCGAAGAATTCGGCCGCTCCAGCCGTAAGAATCCCGGGCTCGCATTCTGCCGCCCGATTCTCCAGGTGTTGCCGCGTCTGCACGTCAGGCACGTTTATACCGGGAATTGAGGCTGCGTTTGACTCGATAGTGCGCAACTCGCGGTTGCGACTGCCCAACAGCTGGAGGACATCCGCGGTCCGCGCCGGATACTCAGGATCTTCCGCAAATGCTGTCTGATCGAGCGGCACGCCTTCGATCTGGTACCTGCCGTCCTGGATCGTGCGGGCCTTTTCAGGGTTGGCTGGAATCAACACGGTCTGATCCGCAGAGATTGCCTCCATGATGGCTTCGATCTCGGCGATGAGATTCCCACGGCAGACGGAGTCGGTCTTCTTGTAGATCCAATCGGGATTGAGATCAAATACCTGCCGGGCGATTTCGCCAACCTTCTCCGCGGCTTCGTTCGGACTCAACGAACGGCTCTCCGTATCGATGGCAATAACCTCGGCATTCGTGTCCGGTTGGAAAACGGTGTGAACTTCCGAACGCAATCCATGGGCGCGTGCCACTCCGGCCAATTCGGCCGCTCCCGAGATATCATCAGCAATAATTACGATCATGATTCATCCCGAAAAGTCGCCCCTTCGCAGTCATGTTCCTTCATCTGAACCAGGCAAACATCCGCGGTTTTCTCGAATCCGTGGTAACCGACCACGTTCAATCGCGAATGCGGGCTTTGTGTCGACACACCCCGCGTTTCGCTTCACCGATGAATTTCATCATCTCCACGCATGATTCGCTCTTGAAACGTTGTGCCCCGATTTCGATCGCCGACTTCAGACTCTCCCCACTGTGGAACAGCAGGTGATACAGGTTTTTCAACTCCCTGCGTTCGTCGGCGGAAACATCGCTGCGTCGCAATCCGATGACGTTCAGCCCGCATAGCCCGTTGACGCCCCAGGAGATGCAAAAGGGCGGAAGATCCTGGCTGATGCCCGCACTGCCCTGCATCAACGACAGCGTCCCGATACGCACGAATTGATGCACCAGACAATTGCCGGAGATGAACACGCGATCATGGATTTCCACGTGCCCGCCGATCAACGCACCGTTGGCCAAGATGATCCGGTTGCCGAGATGGCTGTTGTGACCAACGTGGGAGTTGGCCATGAGGAAGTTGTCCGAACCGATGGTCGTGTCTTCGTCGACGCTGTTGGATCGATGAACGGTGACGTGCTCGCGGAACGTGTTTCCATCGCCGATCCGCACGCGCGTCGGTTCGTCCGCATACTTCAGATCCTGGGGTGCATCGCCGATGATTGCCCCGGCGTGAAAACGGTTCTTCGCGCCGATCGTGGTATGTCCCGTGAGGTGAACGTGGGAGGCCAACACACAATCCGGTCCAACCGTGACATGCTCATCGATGACACAATACGGACCGATTTCTACCGACGCATCGATCTTTGCATTGGCGTGAAGGATGGCGGTTGGATGAATCATCGCCCGACGTGTCTGCCGGTCACCGGCCTCAGATGGACAACGAACCCAGCGCAATCTCGGCGAGGGCGTCGTCTTTTTCCTTGGATTTCGGAATGAAGTCGAGCGCCCGCATGTAGCGTTCCTTTTCAGCCGCCTTGGTGTCTGCACTGGTTATGATCTTCGCCAGAAACGAGGCTGCCTTCGGCGTGCGCATGCGCCAGATGATGTCGCGACCCGCGGCCGTGTCCCACTTCTTCACTTGTGACAGCCAGGCGTCGAAGAGTTCGGCTTCACGACCGCGCGCGGCAATTCCGAGAGCCTCCAGATACCAGCGATCCTTGCCGTCATGTTTGTTGGCAAGATCGACCCAGAGCTTGGCCGGCACCTTGCCGGACTTCTTGTCGGCCATGGTGACAAGCACTTCGCGGCGCACATGCGCGGAGCTGTCCTTTGCCAGTCTGGCAAGCAACGCGTTTGAAACCAATCGATGTTGTCTGGCGATGCGAAGGGATTGCACTCGGATGTCGGAGTCCTTGTCCCTGATGGCGGCTTCGATGGCCTTGGCTGCGTTGCCCTTGATCTTGGCGAGCAACCACAATGCGCGGGCACGGAATAGCGGGTTTGCATCGCGGGCGAGTTCTTCCAATGCGGGCTTTGCCTTCGCCTGTTGCCGGTTCAGTTCGGTCCAGGCGATATGGCGCACAGCGTTGTTCGGGTTTTTCAGCGCGGCAATGCAACCGTCGATGGTCTTGAAGATGAATTTGGGCGTTGAGTATTTCGTGTTGCCCTTCGGCGCGACGCGGAAGAGTCGGCCGCTGTCGATGTGGCGCGCGTTGTGGCCACCGACGCCGGGATCATACCAGTCGGCCGCGATGATGGATCCGTCGGGTGCCACCTTCACGTCGGAGGGGCGGAACCAGCGGTCTTTCGTGCCTTCCAGGACGTTCTCAATTCTTGCCGAGTAACCTGCTCCGGCGGGCTTGACCGGATAGGCGCGAACCACGCTTGGTCCGGCGTCGCAATGAATCATCTGTCTTTGGAACACGGCGGGCAGCAGATCACCTTCGTAGATGCAGATGCCGGTGGGCGAGCCGGCTCCGGTTTGCAGCAGGTTGGGAACGACGCCGGGATCGTTGAGATGCCAGTGGCGTTTCGGAATCTCGGCGTGCCAACCGGTTCGCTTCGTCTTCCATCCGGCGCCGGTCAATTCGTCGCGGTAGCCGTAGTTTCCGTACTCCATGACGTAATTGATCCGCACACCCTTGTTGCCGTCGTCATCGTTGTCGGATTGCCAGAGCGTTCCGAAGCTGTCGACCACGACCATCCAGTTGTTCCGGAAGTTCCATCCGAGCGTTTCGAATTCCGAGCCGTCGGGATTGCAACGAAAGACCATGCCCTGTTGGTAGGGCTTGCGCTTGTCGTTCACCTCATTGCCGGCGAGATCGACAATCGGTTTGCCGTTGGCGTCTTTGATCTGTCGGCCGGAATTGCCGAAGTTGAAATAGAATCGGCCGTCGGGCCCGAACTGAACCTGATGAATCCCGTGATCATGCTGCGTCCCGGAGATGCCGGTAAACAACGGTTCAAACCTGTCCGCCTTGTCGTCGCCGTTGGTGTCGTGGAAGACGAGGATCTTGTCGCCCACGGCAACAATGACCTTGGTGTTTTTGCCGTTCGCCGTGGGAAGCACTGTGACACCATGGGCGGTATCGACTTCCGGTCCCTGAAAGAATGTCGTCGCCTTGTCGGCCTTGGCATCACCGTCGGTGTCTTCGAGGATGAGGATGCGATCACCTGCCTTGCGCGTGCCTTTGTGCTTTCGGTAGTTCACGACTTCGCATACCCAGATGCGCCCGCGATGATCGATGTCGATGTTGGAGGGGTTCAGCAACATCGGTTCGGAAGCAAAGAGCTGTGCGCTGAGCTTGGGATGCACAGTGAGATTAGCGACGGCTTTTTTTGGATCCTGCGCGCCGAGTGCACGTGTTTCGTTCTTCTTCTTCGCCTTCGCGAGGAGTTCGACGAGATCCGGTTTCTTGGTGTAAACGCTGAACCGAACGCTCGTGCTCGTTCCATTTCCCTGGTCCGTGCCTCCATTATCCAAGGCGCCACGGGCGGTGAACCAGGCGAAGTTGTGATTCTTCGGAAGCTTGTAGGTAACGACCGAATTGGCGTGCGTGCCGATGCCGAATTCGACGGGCTTGCCATGCACCTTGAGCGGGCCGTTGCCGGCGTTCTTGCCGACGCGAACCTTGCCCCAATCCGAGGTGGCTGATGACCACTCCAGATCGGTCAGCTTCGTTTTGACGCCGAAGGAACTGATGAGCGTTGGTTCGGCCCAATCAGCCCAGTCACAGGAAAAACCATTGCCACCGTCAGTGACCACGAGATAAAGCTCCTTGGCACCGAAAATCGTCGCGCGAACGGGCACGGAATGGCCCTTTGTCCTGCTGGTGACAACCGGGCTGGAGAACTCGGGCGTAATCTTCGGTTTCGCTTGTTCGGTTTTCTTGAGCGCGGGCTTTTTCTTGCGGTTAGAGCGCGGCCGTGGCTTGCGCGCCTGCTTCTTGTCGAGGTTGGCCATCAGCATCTTCTCGGTGACCTTCGATTGAATCCCGCCCTTTGGCACATTGGCGCCCGCGGCCCAGACAATGGCATTGAGAACGAGCCGACGTTGATTCTCGTTACCCCAGTTCATGTGATTGTGTCCGCCGGTGAAGCCGAAACCGCGTCCGCCATTTGGACGATCATAGGCCCACGCAACAGTTTGTTCCTTGCCGGCTGCGACCGATTTGCGCACATGCGGATTGCCACTGTGAGGTCCGTCCTTGCGCGCGAGCGTTTCGGGTCCGGGCAGATCGAAGAGAATCGGCGTCACGCCTTTCATTCCGTCCACAAAACGCATGTGGTAGTACCATTCGTCGTTGGTCTTGAAGGGGTTGACCCCACTCGTGATCGGGTGCGTGGGAAGCTTCTTGAAGTTGGCGGTCCAATGCGGATTCACCGACCAGTTGATCTCGAAGGCGCCTCCCTGCCAGCGCAAAAACTCGGCGCCACCTTTCTCAATGGTGGGTTCAACTCCGTAATGAATGGTGACGAATCCGACCCCTTTCTTCATCAGCTTGTCGAGTTGTTTGAGCCGGTCTCCCTGGATCGCGGGATGACGTCCACCACCGTCAGAGTAGATGACAATGCAATCGACGCCTTCAAATGCCGATGTGTCCGGCCAGTCGACGCTCTCTCGCGTGGGACTCAGATGAAAACTCGCCGTGACCAACTCCTTCGCGCCCTGCTCAAGGCAATTGTGCAGGAGCTGGATGCCGGCATTGTGCTCATGACTCAAGGGCCCGTGACTCGGACGCCCCGCGATCATCAGTACTTTCTTGGGAGCGGCAGGGAGGTTCAAAGACGTCATCAACACAAGTGCGACGACGACGATTCGGCGTGCGAAAATCATGGCCGGTATTGAAAGGAATACCGTTGGGGTGTCGAGGAATCTTTGGGACGGCTCGCTACAAGCTTCCCTCCGGGCAAATTCCCAGCGCGGTGAGTAATCGGCGAATCACGAGAACGTTGTCATCATTCATGGCCAATCGCTCAAGCACCCACACTTGTGCGATCCCTCCGGGATGCTCGATTTCAGTTTCGGCTTCTTTTGTCCCGTGCGGTCACGCAAACACGAGTGACAATCGCCCCAACTTACTAAGATGTTTCAAGAAAGAGATGCGCCAGAGCGTGAACCTACTGCACGAGGGCCGCTTCCTGAAGTTGTATCAAATCACCAATCCCTTTACGCCCCAACGACAACATGGACGACAATTGTTCCTCGGTGAACGTCGCTTCTTCGCCGGTTCCCTGGAGTTCAATGAACTCACCCTTGCCGGTCATGACGAGATTCATATCGACCTCGGCTGCCGCATCTTCGACATAGCAGAGATCGCAGCGAGCTTCGCCGGAAACCACACCCACGCTCACGGCGGCAATCGAGTTTACCAAAGGAGTCTCTGTGAGCTTTTCTTCGTCCAACAGTTTCTGAACGGCGAGACTAACGGCCACATACGCGCCGGTGATCGAAGCCGTGCGTGTTCCGCCATCGGCCTGGAGGACGTCGCAATCAATCCAAATGGTGCGCGATCCGAGTTTCTTGAGATCCACCGCGGCGCGGAGGGAACGTCCGATCAGACGTTGGATCTCAGTCGAACGTCCGTCGATCTTGCCGCGGGTGCTGTCACGTTGCTTGCGTGACAGGGTGGAATACGGAAGCATCGAATACTCAGCCGTCAGCCATCCGCCTTCGACGTTCTGCGCCTTCATCCAACGCGGAACCTGTTCCTCGACTGTCACCCCGCAAATCACGCGCGTATCGCCCCAGGCGATCAAGGTGGAACCGGTCGCATGCGGTGCGATGCCGTTCTGAAATTCTATTTTGCGCAAGGCATCCGCGGCGCGCCCATTCGGGCGCTCAATGTATTCCGGCTTTTTTTCCGTATCGGACATGCTTGCATGATCAAAAACCCGGACGCCAAAACTCAAGCCTCAATCCTTTGAGCGTCGTGCGAAAAACAGATTCGCACGGCTGTTCTCCCGAACTAAACTGATTCCATGGCCGGTGAATCGAACAAGACCGTCTGGATCGTTGCGGTGGTGATCGGTATCGGCTGTGCGGTGATCGGGTTGACACACACACAATCTGATCCGCCAGTTCTCACGCACGCGGCTGCTCCTCCTTCCCAACCCTTGTTGCCAGGGCGCACCAATCAGAGTCCTTCACGAGCGGCAGCTGCGCTTACGTCTCGCGATGACGTTCCCAGAAAAGTTGAAGATGACAGCTACGTGGGTGCCAATTCCTGTGTCGAATGTCATCGCGCCAATCATGATACCTGGTCCTCATCGTATCACCGCACCATGACGCAGCTCGCGACGCCGGATTCCGTGCTGGGCGATTTCAATGACGTCGAGATCACGAGCGAAGGCAACCGTGTCCGGCTCTGGCGGCAGGGCGATGAGTTTTGGGCGGAGATTCCAAACTTCCCTGAGTTGGGACGCGACCCCGGTCAGCCATACGTCAAGCTGCAGGTCGCGTTGACGACCGGCTCACATCACAACCAGATGTATTGGCTGGCCACCGGCAAATCGCGCACGCTTTGCATGCTTCCGATCGCGCATCGCGTGAAGGAAAACCGCTGGGTTCCGTTCAAGTCGATGTTCCTCACCGCACCGTCACCCGGCTTCGAACACCAAATCGGCCGTTGGAACAATCGCTGCACGCAATGCCATACGACCAATGGCAAACCGAATCCACTAAGCGATTACGCGTTTGACACGACCGTCGGCGATTTCGGCATTTCCTGTGAAGCCTGTCACGGGCCGGCGAAGGAACACGTGGAGTTTCAACGCGGGCGCAAGGTCAAACGTCTGCCTCCGATGAAGTCGGAGGACGATCAGGTGCTCAATCCCGCAGACCTCACCCACGTGCGCAGTTCGGAAATCTGCGCGCGCTGTCACAGTTACAGCCTGCCCGCCAAGCCCGGCCTGCCCGCGACTGATTTCCGGCCTGGTCACGAATTCGCGAAGACCCATCACCTTTGGAGAAACACGAAGGAGTCCATAGCGCACATGCGATTGGTTGCCCCGAAGGAGACCGAAGGGGATGGGAGCATAGAGCGCATTCTCAACGATCTGTTCTGGCCCGACGGCGAATCCCGTACGACTGGCCGTGAATTCAACGGGCTTTCCGAGTCCGCCTGTTTCACCAAGGGAACCTTGTCCTGCATCTCCTGCCATCAACTGCATCAACGCGACACCGAACGAGAACCCGAGGAATGGGCGGATGACCAGTTGAAGTTTGGCTATCGAAACAGCAACACGGTCTGCCTGAAGTGTCACGATGCTGAGGACTACGAACAGACCAGACACACCCACCACGCCGCGTCGTCCACTGGGAGTCTCTGCTACAACTGCCACATGCCTCACACCACCTATGGACTGCTCGGGGCGATTCGCGCGCATAAAATCACCAGCCCGAGTGTGAAGGTGAATCTTGAAACCAAGCGCCCCAACGCCTGCAATCTTTGCCACCTCGACAAGACTCTCCAATGGACCGCCATGAAACTCAACGAGTGGTACGAACACCCTGTTCCCGCCATCGACGAGGACGACCGGAACATCGCCACCGGTGTGCTTTGGTCACTGCGCGGCGACGCGCTCCAACGCGCCCTGACCGCATGGAGCATGGGTTGGAAGCCGGCCCACAAAGCGGCTGGCGACGAGTGGATGTCTCCCTATCTGGCTGAGCTGATGACCGACAACTACGACGCTATCCGGCAGATCGCCCGGGCGTCGTTGAAAAAAATGAAAGGCTTCAAGGACTTCCGCTCACCGTTCCTCGCCCCGCTGGCAGTTCAGAAGCGCGACGCTCAGACGGTCGTGCAGGCGTGGTTGAAACAACCCAAGGATTTTTCGACCGAGAGTCGCCTGCTGATCGAGGACGGACGAGTAAACCTCACCGTATATAAGCGCCTGCTTGAAGCCCGCGATCACACAGTTTTCAACTTGCCGGAATGAGGTTCGCTCAGACCGAAGTTTTGAGATTGAAATTCATTTGAGGCTTGGAGATTGAAGCTTAATCCTTCCCTCACCACCCCAGCGCGTTGACACACTGCAACGCCGTTGATAAACCCCTGCCGCATCCTCCGAACGCTTTCGCAGGTCTGCCGTCATGGCTGAAAACAAGACACCACACGCCGAACTTCGCTACATCGCTCCCGATGTGGAACTGGGCGAGGAGGTCACGATCCGGCAGTTCACCAATCTCTACGGTTGCAGGATCGGTGACGAAACGCGCGTTGGCACATTCGTCGAGATCCAGCGCGGTGCGACGATTGGCAAACGCTGCAAGATCGGCTCGCACAGTTTCATCTGCGAAGGCGTGCACATCGGTGACGGCTGTTTCATCGGCCACAACGTCTCCTTCATCAACGATCGCTTTCCGGCCGCGGTGGGTCCGGACGGCGAACTGCTTGGCGACGGCGAGTGGGAAATGGTCGAGACCCACGTGGAAGACGGCGCGGCAATCGGAACCGGCGCGATCATCATGTGTGGCGTTCGCATTGGGAAACGTGCCACCATTGGGGCGGGTGCGGTGGTGACGAAGAACGTCAAACCAGGAACCATCGTGGCGGGCGTTCCGGCGCGTCTGATTCGCCGGAAAGAGAATTAGTATGGGTGTGAAGAAGAAAGCGAAACGAAAGACCACGAAAAAGCAGATACCTGTGCGCATGGCCGTGGTCGGCTGCGGCTATTGGGGCCCGAACCTGGCGCGAAACATCGCCAGCAACGCAGGCACGCACCTGCACGCGCTTTGCGATCACGACGCCGAACAGCTCGGCAAGCAGGCCAAGATTTATTCCGGCGCCAAGTCCTACAGGTCATTCAGCAAACTCATCGATGACAAGGATGTTGAAGCCGTCGCAATCGCAACTCCCGTGGGTAGCCATGCCGACCTTGCCTGCGCGGCAATGGAGGCGGGCAAACATGTATTGGTTGAAAAGCCCATGGCGGGCACGATTGCGGACTGCGAACGCATGGTCGCCTGTGCGAAGAAGAACAAGCGCATCCTCGCTGTCGATCACGTGTTCATCTACAGCCCACCAGTGCGCAAGATCAAGGAGATCATTGATTCCGGGGAACTCGGTGAGATCTACTACATCGACAGCGTCCGCATCAATCTCGGCCTCTTCCAATCGGACGTGAATGTGCTCTGGGATCTCGGTCCACACGACGTGGCCATCGTCGATCACCTTCTCGGCAAGACCCCGCGCAGTGTCTCCGCAGTCGGCGTGGCACATACCAGTTCCGGCCTCGAGGACATGGCCTACCTCAACATGGACTTTGGCGACTCGCTCATTGCAAACTTTCACCTGAACTGGCTCAGTCCCGTGAAGGTGCGCCACGTCATCATCGGCGGCAGCAAACGCAGCATCGTCTACAACCACCTCGAGCCGGTTGAACCAATCAAGGTTTACGATGGCGGAATCGAACTCGGCGATTCAGTCGATGAACGTCGCGGCCTGCTGGTGAACTATCGGACCGGCGATGTCTGGTCTCCTCAGATAGATCGCGAGGAGGCATTGAAGTATTTGATGGATGACTTTTCCTCCTGCATCCGCTCGGGCAAACAGCCGCTGGCCAATGGCGCTGCCGGATTGCGCGTTGTGAAGACCCTTGAGGCCGCGCAATACAGCATCAAGGCACAGGGCGGCCGCATCACGCTTTGATCATGGCTGAGGAGCGTCGCATACCCTTCGCCAACATCAGCGAAGAAAACGAATCGCTCCGCAGCGAAATCGAGGCCGCAATGAAGGCCGTGATCGATGGCTCCAAGTTCATCCTCGGTCCGGCAGTTGAAGAATTTGAAAAGGACTTCGCCAACTACTGTGATGCGAAACACGCCGTCGCAGTCAACAGTGGAACGACCGCCCTGCAACTTGCCTTAATCGCCTGTGGTGTTGGTGAGGGAGACGAGGTTATCACCACGCCTCATTCGTGGATCAGCACGAGTTGGGCAATCCGTTACGTCGGCGCCAAACCGGTGTTCGTGGATGTGAACGCGGACACGTGCATCCTGTCCCCGGATCTGGTTGAAGCGGCAATCACTCCAAAGACAAAGGCCATCCTGCCCGTTCATCTGTACGGACGGGCCGCAGACATGCCGCAATTGCGGGCCATTGCGGACAAACACAAGCTCGCGTTGATTGAGGATGCCGCGCAGGCACATGGCGCACGTCGGGATGGTCGAAGGGTCGGGAGTCATGGCGATTGCGGATGCTTCAGTTTCTACCCGGCCAAGAATCTCGGAGCCTGGGGTGAAGGCGGGGCAATCACCACTAACGATGCAGCAAAGGCGGACCACATGCGACGCCTCCGAGATCACGCACAAGACGGACGTCATCATCACACCGAGCTGGGATTCAATGCGCGCATGGACGGACTCCAGGGCGCAACGCTTGGTGTGAAACTCAAGCACCTGGATCAAAATAATGCAGGGCGCGCATCGGCGGCCGCCCAATATGCCAATGAGCTTGCGGGCGTTGCCGGAATCAAACTTCCGTCCGATCCTGGTGATGCCGGACATGTCTGGCATTTGTATTCCGTTGTGATCGAAGACTTGGATCGTGAAGAATTCCGTAACGCAATGAAGAAGCGCGGAGTGGACACGGGTGTTCACTATCCAACGCCGATTCATCTCCAACCCGCCTTCGCCGACCTCGGTCATGAGCGAGGTTCGTTTCCTGTGGCGGAGGACATTATGGCCCGCTGCGTTTCGTTGCCCATGTTCCCCGGCTTGCCAGAATCCGACGTGAACTACGTCTGCGAAATGATTCGCGATGTGTTGAAGGCGGGCTGATGGCTTCTGCGGAAGACAACTCGCTTCCGTCCGACAAACCCGTCTCCGTCGTCGTCCCCGCCTACAACGAGGAGGCCACTCTCGAAGCCACAATCGAGCGCATTCTCAAGACCTGCGGCAAATGCACGAAGGAGTTCGAGATCATCATCTGCGACGATTGCAGTTCCGATCGAACGGCGGAGATTTCGAAGGCGCTGGTTGAGAAGCACGTGGAAGTGCGCGGTGTGCGCAATGAGAAGAACCTTGGAATTGCCGGGACGATGAAGCGCCTCTACACGCTCGCGGAAAAGGACTGGGTGTTCCTGATTCCGGGCGACAACGAGTATCCACCCGAGGCCTTGGAGGAGATCATGCCGATGCTCGACGAATACCAGTTCGTTGTCTGTCGCCGGACGATAAAACCTTACGGCGGCTATCGTTCGCTGGTCTCCGGCTGTTATCACGCCCTTCCCAAGATCCTATTCGGGATTGAACTCTACGATCCGGGCAGCACCAAGTGCGGCAAGCGCGAGATTTACTCTGACATCCCGCTCATCTCGCGCGGGGTGTTTGATGAAGCCGAACGCCTGATCCGCGCACACTATCTCGGGTATCGAATCGGCCACGTCGACATCAAGCAAACCAGCCGCGATGGCGGGGTAGCCACCGGCGCCCGCACTTCCCTCGTGATCCAGGCGGTCGTGGATATGTTGCGTGTTTGGTTCGAATTGATGATTCTCCGGCGCGGTCGCAAACGCACTTGAACAATGGCCGAGAGCAAAGCAGAAGAATCCAGTCAGAATCCGGTGGGCGAACCGGACAGTTCCAATCCCGATTCCAAGCGACGAGGGAGAGACGCGAGGTCCTGGTTGATTGAGTGGGTCATCGCGTTGTTGTTGGGTGCAATTGTCTCAGCTGCCTGGGTGGTCACTTCGAACATGACGAGTGCGGAGAAGTGGAACATTCCACAAGTCTACGAAGGTGATGGCATCTCGATGCTGACCTGGATCAAGGCCGCGAAGGAAGGCGACTATCATTTCTTTGGCCTGAGCTTCGTCGAACGACTGGGCGCGCCCTTCGACGCCAATTGGAACGACTATCCGATGCCGGAGAAGCCGTTCACCCTCTACCTGGGATACCTAGCCCGCTTGATTGGAGTGATTGCGGCAGCCAATGCCTCGATCCTGAGTGCACACGTATTGGCCACGATGGCGTTCTACCTTGTCTGTCGTCGCTTTCGTTGGTGCCGCTGGTGGAGCGCAGTTGGCGCCATTGTGTTTGGGTTGCAGCACTACATCGTTTTCCGGGGCCAACCCCACATCCTGATGGCGCTGATCTACACGCTCCCGGCCGCTATCAGCGTGGTATATCTCGTGTTCGGCAGCAAAAGAATGGAATCCGGATCGAAGAATCGGCTCTGGTGTATCGGGGTCTCGTTCTGGATGGGAATCAGCAATCCATACTTCCTCAATGTCTTTCTGCAATTGTTGATCATGGCGGTCGGGTTGAACATCTGCCTGCATAGGCGCCGTGAAAACCTGGTGACCGCCGGAATGTCATTTGGTTCCTCGGTATTCGGTTTCCTGGTCTCGAACAACAGCCTGTTTCTGATGATGCTCTTCGCCGGAACAGGAGCAAACACCGTCGCACTGCAACGCAAGGTATCTGAGGCTGAAATTTACGGATTGCGCCCGATCGAACTTTTCCTGCCGCCAACCACGCATCGCTGGGAACTTTTTTCCGGTCTCGGCGAATTCTACAAATCCCAACAAAGCTATCAGCAGCCCGAAACGCTTTCGCCCTACATCGGGATCATCGGGATCATCGCCTTGCTCTGCCTGATTTTCTTCGCCGGCAAGAAGATGATTCAGAACAAGGCGCACAGTGTTCCCTTGGCCTTCCTCTTCAGTGGATGGGTGCTGCTTTACTCGACCGTGGGCGGCATGAATCACGCGCTCGCGCTGGCCGGCATCAAGACCTTCCGCGCCACCAATCGCTACAGCGTGTTCATCATCACGATGGTGCTGCTCTGGGCCGTGAGTCGCCTGCACTTGAAGCGAAGACGTTGGCCCTTCCCCCTTCAGGCCGCACTCGGCGTGGCCATCGTGGCCTTCGCCATCGCAGACCAACTTCCTCACGATCCGCGCGCCGAGAATCGCGAAAGACTCCAGAAAATCGTGGACGAAGATCGTGACTTCGGGCGCTTGATTGAGAGCGAACTGCCGGAAGGGGCCATGGTTTTCCAAATGCCAGCCTTGGATTTCCCCGAAGGCGGGGGCATGGGCAAGATGCGGCAATACGAACCGCTGCGGCCCTACATGAACACCAGCAAGGTGAAATTCAGTTTCGGCAGCAATCGCGGACGGATGGATGCGGTTTGGCAGCATTACATTGAGCGATTGCCTCCGCGCGCGATGGTGAACGAACTGCGCAATTACGGCTTCCACGGAATCGTCATCCATCGGAAGGCTTACACCAGGCCGGATCGCCTGCTCACGGTCCTGGCACAACTCGGCCTGCAACCGCGCGCGATTTCAAACGAACATGATTTCGTGTTCGTCCCCCTGCTTCAGCCGAATCCCCAGCCCCAACTCCCGGACCTTGACCAACTCACGATCGCCAGCTACGGCAAGAATTGGACGCGGCTGGATGTCAACGCCGATCAAACCCTCTGGTCCGTGAAGTGGTGGACCGAAATCGGCCTCAACCCAGCCATCGCACCGGGCGAAGTCCTCCATGTAAATCTGAAACTCGCCTCCAGC
Source organism: Verrucomicrobiales bacterium (assembly GCA_002715965.1). Taxonomy (GTDB): domain Bacteria; phylum Verrucomicrobiota; class Verrucomicrobiia; order Limisphaerales; family JAYPXF01. The sequence goes on from PBAL01000032.1 coordinate 24,331, forward strand.
CAGGCCTGCCGCATCAAGTGCTTCACCGGCAAGCTGGATCATTTCGAGGAAGTCATGGAGGCACGTTCCACCAAGGACGTGTCGTTCAACTTCACCGTGCCCATGGATGCGAAATACCTTCAATTCCGGGCCTACGGAAAAGACAAGGAAAGCGATGCCGACAAACAACTTGAGTTCGGCGTAAACCGAATCCAGATCACCCGCCTCGCGGCCGGAGCAACCCAGCCCTGAGCGGGAAACACACGAGCTCATTCAAGAACCCGCGTTTGAAAGGAGCAAAGGAAACTGGCACAGCCGCAGGGATTCGAACCTCCTGATTCGTAGAAAAACCCCGCCCCATTGATCTCATCGAACGAGGTGAAGACAACTTCGAGCCCGTCAAATACCCCGGTCTCATCATCAAGGACAGCTACCACTGGAACCGGCCCGATCGTAAGCTCGCCGGAAACACCATCGACGTCTGCATGCAAATCCTCGGTCTCACCTTCCATCAAGCCATGACCGAAATCTCGCCCGCCACGCCGTAGCCTTGGCAAAGACGGGCCGGCCGCTCAAGCGTACGATCCCAATTTGGAAATCCCCGTCTGTGACCCGTCATTGTACGATGACAGTTCGGCCATCCTTGCCGGATACGATCAGAGCGTGGCTATTCGGTCACAAAGTACGCCCACAATGGGTCTGACCGACGTCTGATGTACAAATTTCATGCCACCCATGAATAATTCGAATTGTACAACGGGCTGCTGTTCGGATTAGAAACTGCGGCATGTCAACGCAAGTGAAGGTTCGTCGCCAAGGAGATCGGATCAATGACAGTCTCCAACTCG
>PBAL01000033.1 GCA_002715965.1 Verrucomicrobiales bacterium
CCAAAATCTCTCAATACGGCATTTGAAGTTCAACTCACAAGACCCTGTGCTGACGGCATACCATAGAACATCAAACTTAGGTCAAACCCCTTTCATTTCCTGTGGGATGCTTGTGATCATAATTCAATCCTGTTCGTTTTCGTGATGCGCAAGACGAATGCGAATTTCGCGCCGGGTTACAAGACCGGAAGACGTTATTTGTTTGCGCCTGCTTGTGAATCCACTATCACCCGAAAAACGAATGTCCACGCTGCACACGATGAAACGAATCACTGCGACCTTACTCATCCTGACCGCCACTCTTCTTTCCGCAAACGCGGGGGAAAAGGGGTTCAAGAAACTGTTCAACGGCAAGGACCTCTCCGGTTGGCGCCATGGCGGGAATTGGGAGGTGCTGGAGGACGGCTCGATTTCCCGCAAGGGGAAAGGCGGATCGCTTGTGTATACGGCAGCCAAGGTCCCGGACAATTTCGAGCTTCGCTTCGAGTGGAAGGTCAGTCCCGGCAGCAACAGCGGGATTTATTACCGGCCCACGCAGTACGAATACCAGATCCTCGACAACGGCAAGCATGTCGATGGCGGCAATCCGCGCACCAGCGCTGCTTCACTCTACTTCTGCATGGCACCCTCCCACGATGCCACAAAGAAGCCGGGCGAATGGAACACCGGCCGCGTGGTCTGTCAGGGCACGGTCATCCAGCATTGGCTGAATGGAAAGAAGGTCATCGACTTCGACTACACGGACAAACAGTTCGCTTGGAACGTCGATCTGCTTCGCAAACGCGGTGGCGATCTCACTGCCCGTGGTGCAAACCTCTCACTGCAGGATCACGGCGACCCGGTCTGGTATCGCAACATCCGCTGGCGCGTGATTCGCGGATCGGAAGACATCGGTCACAAGACCGTCCAGCCCGTCAAGATCGCGCCGGGGGTCTTGGAGAAGGAAGCTGCCAAGCTCAAAGGCATCCTTGAGCGCCGCGCCAAAGCCGCAGCCAAGCGAAGGAAGAAGTAAGGGCACCCAAGCCCCATCGGCACTCAAAGCCCAGCGCGATCCTCGGGGGAAATCGTCAGCTTGGCCTGGATGAATTCCTGGTGGGAGACCTTGAGCCGCTGGGAGATTTCACGAATGCGTTCGATCTCTTCGTGCTGGATTTTGCCTGCAGCATTGGCGATTTGAAAGACCTGCTCCAATAACTTCACGCGTTCGTCGTGTTCGGTGCTTTCGAAGTACGTTCGGCAGAGGCGCTGATAATCCAAACCCTTCATGACCTTCTCGCAGGCCACATCCGCGACGAGTTGTCCTTCGGGTGGAGTGAGACCCCAGATCGAACTCAGCATGTTGGCGATGCGGTTTCGTTCGTCGTCCTGGATCACCGCCTCAGTGTGTGCAACCCAGGCCATGAATCCCGCGCTCAGGCAGAGCTTTCGCAATTGCTGGTCCGGCAACCGCACCATGTTCCCGCCCCGAACATGAACCACGCCGTGATAAATCTCGTTCTCGAGGTAGTCGTCAAAGTGTTCCTCGCGATTGGGCGCCTCACTCGGCTTGGCGCGGCGATTGATCAGCCGCTTCAACGTGTTTCGCAATCCTCTTACGATTCCGCGACGTGCCTCGATCGCGGCTTTGACCTCTTCCACAAATTCTTCCTCCGCCGTGGTCGCCTTGCCATCGGAATGGACGAGCGCGTCGAGGGTCTTCACCACCAGTTGCCGGTCGCTGGCACCGCGGATCTCCGACAACACATCGTTCATCAAACGCTCCGCCTCTTCCGCTTCCACCGGCGTGTCCATGTAGAGCTTCAGACGATGCCAGTCTTCCTCGTAGATCTCCGGCAGGTTGAAGAGGAGATCCTTGAGTGAGTTCAATTCGTCGTTGGACAATTCACCATCCGCCCACGCGGCTGCGATGACGAGTTTGGCGAGTTTGTAAACGAGTTCGTGCGATGCCATTGCCGTAATTCCTTATCGGAGGCGCGAAGCTAGCGGGGCACTGATCAGGATGCGAGTAGAATTGGACCGGACGACATTATCCCTCGTTGTGGAGTGGTCTGGAATTCGAAAACCCATCGCGCTAGCCTTCGCGCGCCCCATGAATTTTGTAGACCTCATCGAAGCCAAGCGTGAAGGGCGCAAACTGGACGACGCGCAGATCCGGGCGCTCGTTGAGGCCTGTGTGGAGAACACCATCCCGGACTACCAGCTGGCTGCGTTTCTCATGGCGGTGTTCTTTCAGGGAATGGAACGCGATGAAAGCCGAGCGCTTACCCTGGCCATGCGCGACACGGGTCGCGTGCTCGAATGGCCGGACGACGAAAGGCCAATCGTGGACAAGCATTCGACCGGCGGTGTTGGCGACAAGGTCTCGCTTGTGCTGTCTCCGGTGCTCGCCTGCCTTGGTTTTCGCGTGCCCATGATCTCCGGCCGGGGCCTCGGGATCACCGGAGGCACCTTGGACAAACTCGAATCTATTCCTGGATTCAACACCGTGCTCGAACCAGACCAACTCGTCGCGCAAGTACAGGACATTGGCCTGGCAATCGTCGGCCAAAGCGAAGACATGGCACCGGCGGACCGAAGGATGTACGGCCTGCGCGACGTGACTGGAACTGTTCCCTCCATCCCACTGATCACAGCCTCAATATTGTCCAAGAAGCTTGTCGAAGGATTGGACGCACTGGTGATGGACGTGAAGTTCGGCAAGGCCGCGTTTATGAAGACGCAGGATGACGCGCGTGAACTGGCGCGTTCGATTGTTGACCTATCACTGGAATGCGATGTGAACGCCCGGGCCTTCCTCACGAGCATGGATGCCCCGCTCGGAGCGTCCGCCGGGAACTGGTTGGAAGTTCGTGAAGTTGCTCGTTGTCTCAAGGGTTACGGTCCCGACGATCTTCAATCATTGGTGGTTGAAATGGCTGCATCGCTGCTGGTGCAGACTGGACAGGCCCCGGACTCCGGCAAGGCCAGGCAACGCGTTCTGGAAGTCCTCGCCACGGATAAACCCTGTCAAAAACTCGAAGCCATGATCTCCGCGCAAGGCGGTGACGTGGACGAATTCCGCAAGCAACTTGCCGAAAATTCACTGGCGCCCGTCGTTCGCGAATACATCGTCCCAGACGAAGGGTTCATTTCCCGCGTCGATGCCCTCAAGCTCGGCGAGATCGTGCGAGATCTCGGAGGCGGCCGACTGAACAAAAACACCGGCATCGATCATCGCGTCGGCCTGGACCAGATTGCCAAGCCGGGAGAGCCATTTGGAGTGAACTCCGTGTTCGCCCGCGTTCATGCCCGGACAGATGAGGATGCAGAACGCGCGCTGGCCGGCCTGGCCGATGCTTTTGCATTCGAGGCGAATCCCGTCGATGTTCCTCCCTTGATCGCCGAAATCGTTGAGTAAGCGCGATGGAAATCACCGAGGTCTTCTATCCGAAAACGCGAACCCAGTGGCGCAACTGGTTGAAGCGTCATCATCAGAAGAAAAAGGAAATCTGGGTCCGCAAACCGCACAAGGACACGGGCGAACCCTGCATCAGCTACGACGAGCTGGTTGAGGAGTGTCTCTGCTTTGGCTGGATTGATGGCGTCGTCAAGAAACTGGATGCGCACAGCAGCGTGCAGCGAATCACCCCTCGTCGCGCGAAGGGAAGTTATCTTTCCGAACTGAACCGGCAGCGCATCTGGAAGCTCCAGCATCTGGATCTGATGACTCCCGCCGGAATCGAACCGATCGCCTCCCAGATCGGTTCCCCGGAAGATCCCTTCGAGATTCTATCCGAGATCAAGAAACAGTTTCGCAAGAACAAGACCGCGTGGAAAAACTTCCAGGCCTTTCCTGTTTTCTATCAACGCTTGAAAGTCGGTTGGATTGGTGACACCACCGGAGGGAAACACGCGGATCAGGTCCGCCAGCAACGCCTCGATCACCTCATCGAAATGAGCGCGAAGAACAAGCGCTACGGCACTGAGCCGCTCGCGGACATTGATTTGCCGAAATGGCCGGAAGAGAAGTGATGCGCCGCGTCGGCACGGCGCGAGAATGAGGCGCAGCGAGCATGAACCAAAACGCGCCCCCGAAGGCGGGCATGGGTTTGCCTTCGGCGCCGTTCGTGATGATGTGGAGGAGTTCCTCGTCGGTCCTGGCAAGCGGGGCTTTTGGGCCGCCGACGTAATCTTCTCGTTCGGAACCGCTGCGAGATCAGGCGCGGCTTGGCCAGTGGAACAGATGTGGAGTGTTTTCTGGATCATCGAATCCATCGTGCCTACGGGTCGGTTCCGGATTGAGTTCGAACCCAAATCCGCGAAGCATCGGCGCACATGAAGAACTCTCTCATTCTGCTTCTGATCGCGCTCGGCACCTCCACGCTCACGGCGAAGACACCGAATATCCTGTTCATCTTCCTCGATGACTTCGGGTGGCGTGATACAAGCTATATGGGCTCTGACTTCTACGAGACTCCCAATCTGGACAAGCTCGCCTCGGAGGGGATGGTTTTCACTGATGCATACGCGTGTGCCGCGAATTGCGCACCGTCGCGCGCCTGTCTTCTATCCGGCCAATACACCCCACGCCACGAGATCTACAACGTCGGAACCAAACCACGCGGCAATTCCCAACATCGCCGGCTTGAGCACATCCCCGGCAAGAGTACGCTGGATCCGAATATCAAGACCTGGGCGCAAAGCCTGAAAGAAGCGGGCTACATAACGGCCACGATGGGCAAGTGGCATTTGAGCGAAGATCCGTTGCCATACGGATTCGATCTGAACGTGGGCGGCACGCATTCCGGAAGTCCGCCCCGTGGTTACTACCCGCCTCATCCACGCGCGCCGGAGTTGCAGGACGTCCCCGATGACGAGTATCTGACCGATTCCATTTGCAATCGTGCAGTGCAGTTCATTCGAGCTAACCAAGACAACAAATGGGCGCTCTATCTCACGCTCTTTGCTGTGCACACGCCATTGAATGCAAAGAAAGAACTGGCAGCGAAGTACAAATCGAAGATGCCCGGTGATCTCCACAACCACGTCGCCATGGCCACCATGGTACAGGCTGTCGACGACGGGGTGGGAAGGATTGTGGCTACGTTGAAGAAACTCAACTTGAGCAAGAACACCGTGGTCTTCTTCTTCAGCGACAACGGCGGATATGGACCTGCGACGGATATGGCACCGCTCAAGGGTTACAAAGGCACCTATTACGAAGGTGGGATTCGTGTGCCGTTCTTTGTCAAATGGCCGGGCGTCATCAAACCCGGGAGTCGTACATCGGAACCCATGATTGGAGTGGACCTGCACCCGACATTTCGTGAGATCGCGGGCGCCCGCACTCCCGGGCAAGCGAAGGACGGGCTGAGCCTGGTGCCGTTTCTAAAGGGCGATACCGAGCATATCGCAGACCGCGCATTGTTTTGGCACTTCCCGGCTTATCTGCAGTCCTATCAGGTCATCGGCGAACAACGAGATCCGTTGTTCCGTTCACGTCCGTGCAGCATCATCCGTAGGGGCGATTGGAAACTGCATCACTACCTGGAGGACGACGCACACGAACTCTACAACCTCAAAGATGACATCGGTGAATCGAACAACCTCGCCGGTAGAATGCCCGGGAAGGTTGCACAATTACGGAACGAATTGGACGCTTGGCGAAGTCGCGTGAAGGCAGCAATGCCGCGCAGACGCAATCCGGAATTTGATGCACAAGCCGAAACCGTGGCGATCAAAGCCATGCTGAAGCGGATGGAAGGCCAAGCGGGCAACAAGAAGAAGCAGAGAACCAAGCCCTGAGTATTGCACCTCGCGCAGCAAGGTCAGTACGGACCACCGGACAGACTGGGTTCTTTGTTTATCGGTCCGAGCCTGTTACAGAACTGCTTGATGAAGTTCGCGCCGAGAGAACCACGGGTAGTATGTATCACGTGACGCAACGGAAAGGCAATTTTCTTGCGCCTTGGGATTTGGCTGGAACGTGGGTGCTGGGTGACGGAGACCACATTTCGAATATGGATTTGAAATATGATGATGAACTGCAGGCCTTGGCTGCTGCCATCGGCTACGTTGGTACCGGAACTATGGGCTTCAGAATCGCGGGAAAAGATTTTAAGGCTCCGGATTACGAAACTGCGGCTGATGAAGCAGCCTGGAGAACTTTTCGAATCGAGAAGAAGCAGTTTTTCCAGGACGTCCCCTGGGAGGCTGCCGGTGAATGGGTGATCGGCGGGTTGAATACTGCGCGCGTTGTTCAACTTGAGGTGGATACCGACAGTCCCGAAGGACATTTATTGGGCTCGGTATGTTATGATAAACTGCCCACCATCAATTTTCGAGGCGAGCGGATTGCTCCAAACTCCTATCAGGTCGACCATCAATGGGGCGGGGAAACGGCGAAATGGTATCTCTGCGAAACCTGGACACTGGGCAGCGGACCAGATAAGCATCTGCTCTCACTTGGACTTTTTTCGCAGGACAGTGGCCGCTCAATGCATGGTCAACTACAATACACTGGCGACCCGTTCGCACATGACATACATGCCTTCAGTGTAACTGATGGCGTAACCGAAGTTACGAAGAACCCGCCCGAGCCGGGATGAGGGAGCAAGGCCCGTGAGCAGATTGGTGTTCATATCATCGAGAGCGTCCAACTGTCAGGTGTTTCCGCCCGGGATCACCGTCGGCGCTGTTATCGCCCGGCAGCTACCGGGCAACCTACACGGACCCCGCAATTGGAACGGCGCGTCCAGCCTGATCCAGTTTTGTCGGATCTACGTTCGGGAGCTGAACGAGAGAGGCCGTAACGATTGAGACAAGGATGAAGACAACGATTAAGAGTAACCCGTCATTTCAATGAAACGATCACCTTCCCGATTAATCCCGCTCGTGGCTGCGCTGACGCTCACGCCGCTGACCGCGAGGAGCACTGACGAGAAACCCGCTTCCGCGAACAGGCCCGATCGTCCCGGCATCGACCGAATCTGGTTGGGCCATCGTTCGCACGATCCCGGCAAACTCGTTGTCAACTGGATGTCGAAGGAACCCGGTGATTCGATTGTTCGTTACGGTCGAACGGCAAAGTACCGACGAGAAGTTCGGGTCGCCAACCTCACGACGATCCACCATGTCGAAATTCCTATCGAAGAGTCAGACGGCGTCTATCACTACTCTGTTCGCACTGGCAATCAGTCGTCGAAGGACTTCACCTTCAAGGCGTATCCGAGCGACGAACTGCGAGTCGCCGTCGCGGCCGACTGGCAAGGCCTGCCCGATCTGTCCGCCATCAAAAACGATGACGTGCATCTTCTGCTGACAGCGGGCGACAACATTTCCAATACGCATCAGCTTTGTGGTCCTGGAAACAAGGCCTGCGTAAAACCCTACGCCCGGCTGATCGACCGTTACCCCGAACTGTTCCGGTCAGTGCCCTTCATGCCCGTGCTGGGCAACCATGACAAAGAGATGAGGCCACGGGGTAAAAAGCCACCCGAGCGACCGGTATATGACATCGACGCCACGGCCTTCCGCCGATTCTTCGAATTGCCGGGAGATGAATGGAAATGGCGTTTCGATGTGCCCGGTTTCCAAGTTCGCTTTGCGGCCCTCGATTTACATCACATCTCCGACTTGGGCTCCACTTGGCAGTCGTGTCATCCGTTCGGGAAAGATTCCGAACAATTCCGCTGGTACGATCAGCTGATGAGCGACAAGGCGCGGAAGTTCGTCGTGACCCTCTACAACGAGCAGAATGGCTCGATTCGCGCTCGAGAGCGAGGAGCCTGGCATTCCATGTTTCGCCAAGGGACCATCGCGATCACGGGTTACGGCTACTACGCCGAACGCGCCGAGGTCGACGACTTCACCTACTACAACACCTCGCTCAGCGGCAAAGGACACCTGTATCCGGACTCCCAATCGGCGTTTCTGAAAAGCGCCGACAGCTACATTCTCCTGACACTTACGAAGAATCCGGCGAAGATGGTGGTCGAAATCAAGGGGTTGGATGGAACAGTGCTGGATCGAAAAGTGTACCAATAAAGCGCTCGCGGCTGATATCCCAATTCTGCCTTTGGACGCTACTGATCCCGTTTCTCTTCCTGCGCCTGTTCGGTACGGCGCAGGTACACGGTGTGCGGGGTGAGTTCGTATTTCTTGATCAGACTATCCACGGTCAGTTGCGGGTCGTGTGATTCCAAGGTGATGAGTGCATCGTCGTGGAACCACTGGATGCGTACACGCTCGCCGTGGTCACGTTCGATGGCGCGCATTTTGTGGACATTGTAATCGGTTTCGAACAGGCGCTTGCCGACGGGCAGGACGGCCTGCGCCCAAGGCCGGTAATGGCCGCTTTGGTCGATCGAGTCACCGGTGATGTCGTAGATGGCGGCGCTACGGTTCTTGGTCGCGCTGACAATGAAACACTGATTCTGCCACGCGAGGGAACGAAGTTGGCGCGCGGCGGGATAGGCGCTGGGGAAGAATATGATCTTCGCGCCTTGATTGCGGAGGGTGCGCCATTGCTCCGTCCAGTTGACGTCGAAGCAGATCTGGACGCCGATCTTGCCGAATTCGGTTTCAAAGACGGGCGGCTGATCAGGTCCGGGGCAGATCGATTTCTTCAGTTCGTTCTCGGTGGGCCGGATTTTGTCGTAGCGACCGACGATCTCCCCGTCACGATTCAGGACGACGGCGGAGTTGTAGGTCTTCTCTTCGAGCCGCGTGGTCAACGGGCAAATGACCCAGCAACGATGCTGGCGCGCCCAGTCCGCGAGACGATCCGTGGTGAGACCGGGAACTGGTTCGGCTTCGCCGCGGGAGAAGGTCTCGGGCAGGCAGACGATGTCGGGACGAAAGGCTTTGGCAGCCGCGTTGAGACGATAGAGTGTCAGCTTGAGCAACGGTTCACCGGCCTCAGCCCGGAGCTTGTCCTGCGTCAGTGTCACAACGCGCACGAGGTGATTCGTTCCCGCAACGGAGGTAGAGGCGAGAAAGGCGATGAACAGGGTGAGCAGTTTCATATTGCCGAATAGATGAGTTGAGAGAAAACCCACCGGCCGCTGCATGAGCCTATACACCGAGTTTGCGATTTCCAGTCCGTAGTCCATTCATCGGTCTCACGAGTCGAGAACTGACTCAGCATGCAAACGGTGCAGACAATGGAATCGGTGGTCAGTTGCCGACCACCTTTTGCCGGCGGTCGAGGTGATCAACACGCAGCGTTCCCTGCCGGACTGCGTGGCCGTAATAGGCGGCGTGATTCCAGATCGAGGTCCGTTGGTATTTTGACAGCGAGATCCCCTTGGGCACGCGAACGCTCTTCCGCAGAATGTCGTTCTCGCCGAGGCAAAGAGAGTATTTCCGATCCGGGTCGAGGCTGTGTTCGACGATCTGTTTGCCAGCGGGTGCTTGCGGATCAAACCGATAGCTCATACCGGATACAAAAATGGCGCCCCACCGCTGGGAAACATTTCCATCGAGAATCTTCACAATCTGTCGGCCGCTCAGTGAAACCGTGCACAAGGGTTGGAGGAACGGGCGAATGCATTGGATCAGATCATCTTCGGTGACCTCGCCGGGCTGAATACCGACGCCGCGGTAATGGGCCGTAAGCTGAAAGGCGATGTCGGCACCGGACGCAGCCCGCAAGGCATCCGCGGCCCAAAACGCGAGGGAGTAGTCCGTCGAGGACTTGACCGTCATCGCTTGCTCGGCTCGAGCCACGGCGGCATAACGATAGTTGCCGCGCTTGGGTTCATTAAGGGGAGCGGTTCGGACAGACCATTGGTCTGCCATTTGTTCGAAGACGATTTCCTTTCCGCTCACCTCCTTGCCGGGATCAAGGCGGTTTCCGTTTATGTGGACCACAAGGGGTTGATGGGGATCAATCGCGGCATGATCGGGAAAGACGCGGAACACGGCGATGTTTTCGCTGGTGATCCGGAACTCGTTGCCGTCGCGCCGGGCGTCGATCCTGGCGATGGTCCCGGGGCGTTCCATGGCGTCGATCTTGACCCAATAGGCCCAGCCATGTTTGGGGATTTCCGCGGCATGGGTGATGCGGTCCGGTTGCCGAACCAGCCGTTTGTCCGAGAACCAGGCGAACACCCGATCCCAGGCGTCAGGCACGAAGCTGCGATGATCCGCGCCGGGCACGATCTCATGAATGCGTTCATAGCCGAGCGCCTCCATTTTGTCGGCCAAGCGCTTGATGAACAGTTTCCGGGGACCAATCTCCCGGCTGCCCACCAGGAAATAGAACGGGGTGTAACGCGCATTCTCCGCCAGGTCGAAATGCAGGGTCCCCACCATCGGCGCGGCTGCGGCAAAGAAACCGGGATTGCGCAAGGCGATATAGGTCGTGCCTCCGCCTCCCATCGAATGTCCGGTCAGGTAGATCCGATTCTTATCGATCGGGGCGCGTTTCTGAAAATCCCCGATCGCGCGAAAGACATCATTCTCACCAATGCCCCACCATTCCGTGTTGCCGCGGCCCTCGGGACAAAGGATCGCCATCCGGTGCTTTTCAGCGGCCTTCATCAACTTCGCTTTGTCATATTTCTTCGTGCTCATGAGGAAGGTCTGGTGGCTGCCCGAAGTTCCATGAAGCGCCACGACCAGGGGCCAAGGCTTGTCCTCCGGCAGGCTCTTGGGCAGATAAACCATGTAGGGTTGGAGCGTGCCGTCCACTTCCGATTGATACGAAAACGCCAACGGCTCGCCTCGCTTAAGATCGGCACCCGCTGACCCCAAGCAGGAAACTGTCAGCCCAAGAAACACGCAAGCGAGTTCCCGCAATCGCACAGAGATCTCGACGATCAAACCATTCTGAGGCATGGAGCAAGCTGGCGTTTGCAGGAAGGCTTGTCGATCCATGAATGGGACGATGCGCGGCAAACAATACCGGAATCTAGCTTCACGGCTTTTTGGATGCTTGGTGCAGATGACTCTTCAGTTTCGTCGAGATCCGAACGATTTGTGACGCTTTTGGTGTTTCACGACAAAGACTTTCACTCGGCTTTCGGTGATTTGCCGACAAACGATCACGCAGGGGAAGTGCCTCAATCAGGCTTTGCGTCTGGGGGATCCTTCCATGATTGGAACCCATCGTCCGGGCATCTCGCGAATGCCTTCAATGGTGGATTCGAACTCGGCAAAGAAGGCGTCATACCTCAGGAAGACGTTCTTTCCTGCCAGAATCAGCGCTTTTCTATTTCCTCTCCTGCAGGGCGAACCATGCCTGCATCTGGTAGCTGCAACGGCACTTGGAGGAGCCGTCGGGGATCAGGACGAGGCCGCCGACGGGGATGGCGTTGATCCAGCAGCTGGGGCGGATGCCGCCGTAGTTTTCCGTGCCGGTGCCGCGGGAGAGGTCCATGTAGCCGAGGGTGGCGGAACGGTAGAGCATCATGTGTTTGCCGGAGGCGATCTGGCCGCAGCCGTAGGAGCGTTTGAACTCAAAGGGCTCGTCTGCGCCGGTCTTCAGATTCCAGGCGCCGCCTTGGGCGTAGATGATTTCGTCGTTGATGACGGGACGGGTCTGGTACTTGGCGGCCTTTTCCCAGAGACGTTTGCCGGTCTTGGTGTGGAAGGCGGCGAGGCTGTCACCAACTTCGCTGGGTAAATGGAAGAAGCGGTGGCGGACGGCGGAGAAGTTCATCAGGAGGACGGAGTGTTTCTCGCTGGTGGCCAGTTGCGTGCCAATGATGTTGTTCTCATTGCGCCAGATTTCGCGACCGGTCCGGGCGTTCAGGGCGAGGAGTATTCCCTTGGGAACCTGGTCGGCTTTCAGTTTGGGTTGATGGCGTCCGTTGCGTTTCGGATCCGTGATGCGGTCCTGCATGACCAGGGGGCGGTCAATCAGGTAGACGCGTTGGTCGGCGATGGCGATGGCGTTGTGGCGGAGGGAATGTTTGGCGTCGTACTGCCAGAGCAGCTTGCCGGTTTTGGCTTCGATAGCGAAGAGGCGGGTGGATTCGGTCCGGAGTTTGGTGAGTTTGTAACGGGGGCTGATGCGGTGTTCGTCATTGGCGGTGGAGCCGAAGATGATTCCGTCATGGTGGGCGAGGAATCCCCAGTCGCGATTCTTGTCGTCGGGCTTGGTGGGTGTCTTGAACTCGTTCAGCAGTTTGCCGTCCCGGTAGGCGATGCGCAGACAGCGATCGCCGGTGCGGACAAACACGGCCTCTTCGCCCAGGCAAAACGGACTGCCGGTGTCGCCGACGCCGACGTCGTGGTGAATGCCGTCGTAGTCGCTGAGAAAACCGGGGATGTCATAGATCCAGCGGACGCGGCCGTTGTATGCGTCCAGACAGGCGATGCCGTGCACGCCACCGACCACCATGTGGCCCTTGTGATACAAGGGAGCGGGACCTTGACCGTGGCGGTTCGGAACTTCGAATTCCACGTCGCGGAACCAGAACATGGAGAGCGTCCCCTTTACGATGGCGTCGTCGGAGCAAAGGGTGTTGGCGGGATTGGAATTCTGGTGGGTCCAACTGCCGGCGCCCTTCAACTCGCCGCGGATCGTGACTTTCATGGCGCCCAGACGACCGAGACAGGTCTTGCCGCCGTAGGGGCGTTGTATGCGCTTCACTTCATCGTGAGCGCCGGCGCTGAGATCGGTGTCGAGGCTGCGGGAGGATACGACCAGGTTGGCGAAGTAGTCCGGATAGGAAACACGGTTGAGGGCCGATTGATGAACGGTGACGCGGTCGCCGTAAAGACCGGCGGTGGCCAGGCGTTTGCGGGCGAGGGCGACCTTGGCCGGGTCGGGTTCGATGGCGTAGATGTGCAACTTGGTTCGCTTAGCGAGTTCGATCGCGAGATCGCCGTTGCCGGCTCCAAGATCCAGGCAAAACCCTTCGGTGACGCCTGCGCGTCGGATGATCTCTTCCGCCGCTTTGGCATAGATCGGATCGGATTTGGCCTGAATGATTTTGGGAGAGGCATCAATGGTCGTGCTCGGTTCGCCGTCGAAACAGTAGACGTAGCCTTCATCCGTACTCACGACGAGACGACCGTTGGCTGCGGCCAATCCGAGGGCCTTCCCCTTAACCGGGGCGGACCACCAGACGGTCCGTTGGCGGGTATAGTCAATGGCACTCACCCGACTGTCTTGACCACAAATGGCATCCGTTCCCGCGACGATGAAATCCAAGACTTCGTGCTCCATCGAGATGAGGCGGGAGCTGAACGGGCGACGGAGTTCCAGAAATTTGCCCCCCTTCTTCTGATAGACTGTCTTCCATTTGTAAGCCGTGAGGGAGCGCCCTTCCGAGCGGACCAAACCGTCCGGCACGGAGACAGCCGCGCCATGCCCAAGTTCGAATGCAAGATCGCCCTTCTCCGCGTCGAAGAAAGCGCCGTCGTTGAACATGAATTCATCCACGGCCATCGCCATGGAGCCACCGCGCTGGTTGTTCTTTTGCAGATGGTAGTAGAGGAACTTGCCGGTCGCCCGATCGTAGGCGGCGGGAACGGCCCGACCGGTCGGCATGAAGAGCCGGTTGGTCGTGGCGATCAGGGCGCCCTGGGCCGACACCCCGCTGTAGGCTTCCGCACCGCCGTGGGGTTGCCCCATCATCATCTGCCCCGTCTCGTTGTTCGACCACACGACTTTGCCGGAGGCGGCATCGATCGCGTGGAGAAAAACTCCGTCGCTGGGCCAGACGCCCGCCGCGTAATAGACGATATCGCCAAACACCACCGGACCACCACGGGCCGGCCATTTGGAGGTCATGCGTTCATTGCCGATCACGGACTCACCGGCGGGACCACCACGATGTTTCCAAAGCAGCTTGCCGTCCTTCAGTGACAGCGCGTAGAGACAGCCATCATCGCTGGCCACAAAAATTCGGTCCTTCCACCCGGCCGGCGCGAAGCGAATCGGGGCGTCGGTGAAAAACGTCCATTCGACCCGGCCGCTGCTCGCATCCAAGGCATACACCTGATCATCCGACGAACTTCCGAAGATCACCAACTCGCCAATGATGATCGGTTGATTGGCCCGGTCGAATTTCATCCTTTCTGCTGTCGGCCACGAAGGGCGCGGCTTGTGCGGCAACCTGAAACGCCAACGCTCGGACAGCTGATTCGGAATCGACTCCGCGGTATAGCCACCGCGCGCAGCGCCCCCCCGCAGCATGGGCCAGTCCGCGGAATGGGCGACGGGCAGAATGAGTTGCAAGATCAACAGGCTGAACAGAATTCGGATTGCGGATGTCATGGATGGACCGCTTATAGATCAACGGAAGCGCGATTGCACGCCTTCCGGGACCCGGTCGGTTCACCGAATGCCGGTGGAGCACAAAGCCCTTTTACTTGCTTGACCCTCCAGTAGGTGGAGGGCTTACACAAAGGGCTGATGCAGGTCGAAGGATTTGAATCTTACGAAGGTGTTCACTGCGAGACCGTTGCAGCGGGGGCGTTGCTCCAACATCGTGGAATCAAGCTGTCGGAACCGATGTTGTTCGGGATTGGTGAAGGATTGGGATATATCTTTTGGCGTATTCCCGGGATGAAATTTCCGTTTATTGGTGGGCGCAATCGACCGGACGCATTGCTGGGGAGCATCTGCCGCAATCTGGGGATCAAATTGGAATCCACCCAGACGAAATCCGTGAAGAAGGCATGGCAGACGGTTGTGAACTATTTGGAGAAAGGAATACCCGTCGGCCTGAAACTGAACAGCGAACATTTGGGATACCTGGATACACCCCTCCATCTGGGCTGCCATTATGTAGCCATGTATGGTTGCGATGAATCTGACGCCTATCTGATCGACGCTGTGCCAGGCGGACGGGTGACGGTGTCTTTGGAAAACCTCGCTAGGGCACGAGCAGCAAGAGGCTCAATGTCATCGAATCATCGGACCGTGGTGTTGGAAGCTGCGTGCGGCGGTCATGCTCTGGATAAATCGGTCCGTGCCGCGATCAAGGCAAATGCCGAATTCCATCTGCACCCGCCGGACCGAAGCATCGGGGTCGAGGGAATTCGCAAGACCGCGTATGAGCTCAAGCGCTGGTTTGGCCGAAGCGAAGATGTAGCGCGAGATTTTTGCGGGCTGGCGAAGATCATGGAGGAAGGAGGCACCGGGGGCGCCTTTTTTCGAAATCTCTATCGCGATTTTCTGAAAGAGAGTTTTGAAGCGTTGGGACATCCGGCTTTGGAACGGGCACACCAATTCTTCATAGAGATCGCCGAGAAGTGGTCACGGGTTTCTTCATTGCTCGACACGGGAGGAGCAACGGGAGAGTCCCGGCATGTGGACGAAGCCTGTGCGATCCTGAAAATGATCGCTGCGCAGGAAGAGGCCGCAATGAAGGGATTGCAGGACTTATGATCAAGCCGAACGCTTGCGAGTGATGGGGACTTTTGGTTCGATCCGATTTGATTCATGACTCGCAGCCTACTTTCCATTCTTCTGCTCGGATCGACGCGGGTCGCCGAAGCTCGCGAATCCGGTTCTCCCGACGTTCTTATTTATGGCACGACGTCCGCGGGGATTGCTGCTGCGGACAGAGCGAACCAGATGGGAGAACTGTCGGTGTCGAAACGGCGCAAACATTCGGTGGTGAGATCGCAGCCGGCCTGATTGATCGCCTGTTGGATTTGCTCCTCGCATTCCATCATTGATTGGCCGGGAGCGAACTCGAGTTGGAGACTGTCATTGA
>PBAL01000034.1 GCA_002715965.1 Verrucomicrobiales bacterium
CGAAGTCGTTGCCTTCGAGCCCGATGTTGGTCTTCACGTTGGAGTAGGTGTACTCTTCGAGCAGAGGTGGCTGTCCACCCGACTTGCGGGGGAAACCGTACTGCTGCACGCGAACCGGCAGCCGCGTCGTCTTGTCGATGTAGAGACGGGTGAGGCTGCCCATGTCATCGGTCATGCCCGCGTCTTCATTGTTCTCGTGGAACTTTACCCGTCCGGCATCGTTGGCTCCCAATGCGCCATAGAAGTAATCAAAGCCCTGCGCGTTGGGCATGCGATCGATGATGGGACGCCGGTTGGATACATCCCACTTGCCGATGCACGCAGTCTGGTAACCAACCTTCCTGATCAGTTCGGCAAAGGTGATCTCATTCGCCGGCATGCTCCACCCGAGGCTGATCTGCGGGTAGCGCCCCGTGAGGAGAGCGGAACGGGATGGTCCGCAGACCGTTTGCGAATAGAACGAAGTGAAGCGGGTGCCCTCCTCCGCCAATCGATCGAGTCGAGGCGTCTTGTTCTTCGTGTTTCCGTAACAGGCCAGGTCGGCATAGCCCTGATCATCCGTGAAGATGATCACGATGTTCGGGCGCAGAGCGCCTGTCAGTGGAATCGAACAGACGACGGTCAGGATCAGGATGAGGGTGCGTATGGAAGACATGGCAGATCGTTTTAGTGGATGCGAATTCGCCGATCAACCGACAAGTGACTTCGGAAGTTTTCCGAAGCATGCAAGCGACGATCGCAGCGATGTCAGCGAGCAGTCAATGACCGGGATTACTGGAATACCTCGCGCGACCTGCTCAGGCGGCACCGGCATGGGCAACGCCAACTCGCACAAGAACAAGAATTTCACCGTCCTCCTCGCGGTTCGCGCATTCAAGCACGGAAATCATCTCGCGCGGGAAGGCGTTCACGATTCTCCGCTTCCGAAACTTTGTCAGCCTGTTTCAACGGCCCGGAATCGAGGCAGACACCGTTGCCACCAACCCGGACACCATGCGCACCTTGGAGTTGGTTTGAACTTCCTCGCGGCTTGAGGCATACCCACCGGATGCATCGAGTTCAAATTGCAGCGTTCATCCTGACGCTGATCGGTTTGCGCGCTTCTGCCGGCGATTTCACTTTGCAAACGAACATGTCTTATCTCTCCGGGGACGGGCATTCGGCTTATGCCACCAAGCGCTGCAAGCTGGATCTTTACCTCCCGAAGAACAAAGGCAAATTCACCACGCTGGTCTGGTTCCATGGCGGGAGCATCCAGAGCGGTGAGAAGGATGGGAAGATTGCCAAGCCGGTTTGCGAACGCTTCGCCCGGGAAGGCATGGCGGTTGTATCGGCGAACTATCGTCTTCATCCGAAAGTAACGTTTCCCGCATACATCGAGGATTGTGCGGCGAGCGTGGCGTGGACACTGGAGAACATCGGCAATTTTGGAGGCGATCCCAACAAGGTCTTCGTGTCCGGGCACTCTGCGGGTGGCTATCTCTGCGCCATGGTCGGGATGGATCCGAAGTACCTTGGGAAACACGACCGCTCTCCAAACGACGTTGCCGGTTATCTCCCGGTTGCAGGCCAGATGATCACGCATTCGACCGTACGAAAGGAACAGGGCATCCACCGCTATCGTCCATTGATCGACGAATCGGCTCCCAGCTACTTCGTGTGCAAGGACGCCCCACCATTCCTGATACTGGTCGGCGACGACGATCTGCCAGCCCGCGTGGAGGAGAACCAGCTGTTCGTCGCCTTCATGAAGGCAAACAAGAATCCCCACATCGAATACCATTTCGGCGAGAATCGAAATCACGGCACCATTGCCAGCAAACTCACCGAAGAACGTGATCCGGGAGCCAAACGCATGCTCGCGTTCATCAAGAAACACTCGAACTAAACGAACATGACACCCACGAGCCTATTCCTTGCCCTTTCGCTGTTGGTCGCAATCAGCGCGGACGCGCAATCGGAGCGTCAACTCGCCAATTGGCTCAAGCGCTTTCCCAAAGCGGACCTGAACGGGGACGGCAAGCTGACCGTTGAAGAGGCATCGAAATTCAGGAAACAGTTCCAACGTGATCGCAGGCCGGGTGGCGGGCGCGGAGTTGTGCGGAACTTCAAGGTTGATGAAGGGTGGAAGAAGGATCGTTTTCCCGAGCACGCCGTCTCTTACAAGTCGCCGGAAGAAATCAAAGCCATTTACGCGAAAAAGGTTGGAGAAGAACGCGCCGTTCGGTCATTCGACAAACCAACAGACGGCGCAATTCGCGTGGTGGGGACCGGTCACAGTTTCATGGCCCCGGGTTACAAGACGCTTCCCTTGATCGCGAAAGCCGCCGGGATGGAACAACCGCTTTACACGCACACCGGCGGAGGCATGACCGGCAGCACCCGCTACAAGTGGGAACAGGAGAACGGGATCTTCCAGTTCGACGGCAGACCGACACCAAAACTACTCGCCTCGATCTCCAACGCCAAATGGGAAGCCATGATGTGGGGGCCATACTTCAACGACAAACCGGAGTATTACACCTGTTGGGTCGAGTTCTGCCTCAAGTACAACCCGGACATGAAGTTCTACCTTTCCGATGCGTGGCCGCAACTTCATCAACTGAAAGAGATTCCCAAGAGCGAAGAATTCTTCACGGAAGAAGTCATGGACCGACTCGGACGCGAACGGAGTGCCGAATACACAAAACTGATCGAGCTCCTCAACGGGAAGTATGGCGAACGGGTATTCATCATGCCAACCTCGGACGCGATGGTCCTTGCTGCGAAGCACTACCTTCGCGGCGAGCTGCCGGGGATTGAAGGCCTGCACAAATCAGTCGGAAAGAAGGAACGCTCCCTCTGGCGAGACACGCTCGGTCACCTCGGACCGGGCTTCGATCAGCTGGAGGGCTACGTGTTCTATGCCACGCTCTACGGTCGCTCACCCGAACTCATCCGGGAGCCGGTCGCGTTCCGGGAGAAGGGCGATTTCCCGGGCCCGGAACTGGATCGAATCTTCCGCAAGATCGCCTGGCAGGCGGTCAGCAATAATCCGCTCTCCGGGGTGAAGGACTCGGATATGGATGGGGTAGGGGACTGATCATAGTTCTTAATCTTTGTCTGAACTCCTTGTCTTAATCTCAGAAAATCAGACAAGGATTAAGGCTCGGCCTGCGCAACCCCCAATACCTTGTGTACCGAAATCTGCATCACCACCAGTTCCTGCGCTTTTCAAAACCGGTTTACAAGAATTTGAAACCTCTGCTTTAATGCCCAGCTCGAAACTGACGATTAGCCGTACGAATCATGAAGCAAGTCGTTCTTATCTGCTCATTTTTGATTGGATGCATGGGTGTGAACCTGCAGGCGCAGTCACTCTCGTTGCGGGATTCGCTGGCGATGATTGAGACTGGCGCAACCTCGTCCCGAGCGGGCAAGTGGGATTTGATCCGGGGCAGCAGCGGTGAGGTAAGTCGCTATCAAATCATGCCAGAGGTGTGGCGGAAGTACACGCGTTCACGCTCTTGGTCGAACCCAAACATCGCGTGGACGGTGGCGAAACGAATCCTCGATGAGCGTATCAAGCAGTTCACCAGGAAGGTCGGACGCAAGCCGGCGCCGGTGGAGATCTATCTGCTCTGGAACAAACCCGGCCATTTCGCGGCAAACAAATACAAATTCTATCTCGTCAAGCGGACCTATCTTCAACGCGCCAAACGGTTCGCCAACTTGATGGCCGAAACTTGATTTGAGTTCTCCGCCGGTCATCAGCTTAACCACTGACTTCGGTCTGGACGACTGGTTCGTGGGAACGATGAAAGGAGTGATCCTCGATCGATGCCCGGATTCCCGGATCGTTGATTTAAGCCATCACATTCCACCAGGCGATCTTCAAGCCGGAGCATTTGCGCTGGCTGCGTCTTACAAGTTCTTTCCGAAACAGACCGTTCACTTGGTCGTCGTTGATCCAGGTGTTGGAAGCGATCGCAATTCAATTGCGGTCAAGACGCAGGAGTTTACTTTCGTTGGCCCGGACAACGGGGTGTTGAGTTGGGCGCTCGCATTAGAGTCGATTGAGTCCATCCATCGCCTTGAAAACCTCGAACTCTTCCGCGGTGAACTGAGTAACACATTCCATGGACGCGATGTCTTTGCACCGATTGCTGCGGAACTGGCCGGTGGGAAGAGGATCGAGGAGGTGGGACCGGAGACGAGCGATTACCTGCGCTTGCATCGGCCGGAGCCGATTGACTCCGGTGGAAGCATCCAAGGCGAAGTCGTCTATATCGATCGCTTCGGAAATGCGATGACGAACATCCCCGGTAACTCGATCGGTGAAACCGGGCGCGCCACCTTCGGCGACGGCAAGGAATGCGACCTGCGAAATTGCTATGCCGATTCACCGCATGGCGTGTTACTGGCCGTAAGAGGATCGACTGGGTTCATTGAGATTGCCGTAAACGGTGGCGATGCTGCCACCACGCATGGCCTCAAGGTGGGAGACGAAGTCTCTCTCGCCCGGCAATGATCGGAATTCTCCGGGCAACGCGGTGTCGCGCCCGCAAACTGCTTCGGTCGTTCGATAGAACTACACAAGGCTTACCGCGATGTCGCGTGCTTGTTCGACGAGCCTCAGGTCATTTACCAGATCCGCAAACTTGAATCGAAGCTGGCCGCTCTGGTCCTGCCCCAGCATGTCGCCCGGTCCTCGAAGTCGCAGATCCTCCTCGGCAATTCGAAATCCATCATGCGTTTCCGTCATCACATTGAGCCTTTCCCAGACCGCCTGGTCTTTGTTGTTCGCAATGAGAATGCAGTAGGAGTCGTGTGCACCACGCCCAATGCGACCGCGAAGCTGGTGCAGTTGGGCGAGGCCGAACTGCTCAGCGTTCTCGATAAGCATTACAGTTGCATTTGCCACATCCACACCGACCTCGATCACTGAAGTGGCAACCAAGACCTGGATGTTCCCGGAGGAGAAGTTTCGCATCGCGAGGTTCTTCTCGTCAGCGGACATGCGTCCGTGCAGCAGACCAAAACTCAGCTCCGAGTGATCGCGTTTCAGTCGTTCGTGTTCATCAACGACGGCCTTCAGCCCCTTCTTCAGATCGGAATCCTCAAGACGGGGATACACGACGTATGCCTGACGCCCCTCCTTGATTTGATCGCGAATGAACTGCCAGACCTTGGTGAGTTTGTCCGTTTCCCGGACGAAGGTGCGCACGCGCCCACGACCTGCCGGTGGTTTTGCAATCGTGGAGACATCCAAATCCCCGTAGAGCGTGAGCCCCAAAGTGCGCGGAATCGGTGTGGCGGTCATTACGAGCAGGTGTGGATAGTTTCCTTTGCGAACGAGCGCTTCACGTTGAGCGACTCCGAACTTGTGCTGTTCGTCGATCACCACCAAGCCAAGGTTGTCCACGCTGAACTTTCCCTGGAACAGCGCGTGGGTGCCAACCGTCAGCGAGCCCGACGTTTTCTGTTGGGGAGACCAGAGGCCGGCTTCATCCTGCAGTTTCCGCGCCCCGGTTTGCAGGTGGACGGGTATGCCCAACGCGCCAAACCAATTGCGGAAGTTCTCGTAATGCTGCGTGGCGAGAATCTCGGTCGGCGCCATAATGAGCGCGTTCTTCCCGCTCTCGATGGCCATGAGAACGGCGGACGCGGCAACGACAGTTTTACCTGCTCCGACGTCTCCCTGGAGAAGCCGTCGCATTGGAACGCCAGTTTCCATATCCGCACGAATCTCCTTCAAGACATCGGTTTGCGATTCGGTGAGTTGAAAGCCGAGCTCGTCGATGAATGGTTTCATCAGCGAATCGTCTCCTTTGCACACCTGCCCCTCGGCGTTATCGAGCATTTTCACGCGTCGCTTGCGAAAGGAAATCTGCAAGTCGATCAATTCGTCCAGCGCGAGACGCCGACGGGAGAGCTCGGCATCACCCATGTCTTCCGGGAAATGCATCATGTGCACCGCATTGGCGCGATCGGGCATTTCACCGCTGACGATTGAAGGATGCGGATCCTCGATCGCGCCTTCAGCCATCCTCAGTACGCGGGAGACAAGACTGCGCAACCAGCGTTGCGGCATCCCTTCCGTCAATCGGTAGACCGGCACGATTCGGTTCATGTGAGTGGTCTGTTCATCCTCCTCGACGATTTCGGTTTCCGGATGATCGATCGTGCGTGGACGGTTTGAGGACACCTTGCCGTAAACACAGACTTCGTCGCCGATTTTGAAATACTTTTCGAGGTAAGGCAGATTCCACCAGCGGCAATGGAGGCGGGACGATCCGTCATCCAGGATGAATTCGAACACGCTCTTGCGGCTGCGATGAAATCGATTCACGCCCTGAGCAACAATGGTTCCATGTGCTGCCGCGAATTCGCCTTTTACCAGTGAGGAGATGGATTGGTATCGACGCCGGTCTTCGTAGCGGCGCGGGCGATTGAGGAGCAGATCGCCGATGGTGAGAAGTTTCAGTCGAGACAGTTGTTCCTGTCGTTCCTTGCCCACACCACGCAAGTCGCCCAACGGACGTTCGAGCAAAGATGGTTCCGGCTCCAGCATGGCGACGTTATAAGGACGGAAGATGGGAGATGGGGAGGGGGCTACTATCTTCCATCTCCCAATCAGAGCTTCTTAACGTTGATCTGCATCTTCGCCTTCAACTGGGCGTTCAGATCTTCAGCGGGATTGTAGCCGGTACGTTTGAGCTTGGCCTGAAGCGCCGCGACTTCGATCAAACGGCCAAGGTCGCGTCCGGGACGAACCGGTAGAACGACATGAGGGATCTTGACGCCGAGAATCTCGATGTGGTTTTCCTCCATGCCAAGGCGATCGACGTCCTCCAAGTCCTCCCATTGCTCCAAGGTGACCACGAGATCCAGTCGCTTGTTCTGGCGGATGGCGCGTACGCCGAAGAGAGCGGCTGCGTTGACGATGCCGATTCCGCGGACCTCCATGAAGTTCCGGGTCAGGTCCGGGCTGGTACCGACGATCTCGCGATTGTCGAGCAGGACGAATTTGGTCACGTCGTCGGAGATCAAGCTGTAGCCGCGCTCCAAGAGGGCAAGGATACATTCGCTCTTGCCGATGCCGCTGTCGCCCTTGACCAGCGTGCCTACGCCATGCACATCGACCATGCTGCCCATCTCTGTTCCGCGTGGTGCGAACAGAACTTCGAGTGCCATCGTCGCGAGGTTGATGAACTTCATCGTGATGAGCGATGAGCGGAACACAGGGATACCTTTCTTGTCTGCCACCTTCAGCAGTTCCTTGTCCGGTTTCTGGTTCCGGCAGAAGACAATGCACGGCATCTGGTGCGAAAAGAGATTCTGATAGCGCTTCACGCGTTCGTCGGCGGAAAGCGTTTTCACGTAGCTGATCTCGGCGTTACCGAAGACCTGCACGCGCCGAAATGCGAAATACTTTGTGTGTCCCGCCAAAGCGAGTCCAGGGCGGTTTACCGTCGGTTCCTTGATGACCCGCTTGAGCTTGCCCTTGCCTGAGATCGGCTTGAGATCCAAGTTATGCGCGTTGTCCTCGAAGAACTGCTGGACGGTGACGTTTTGTTTGGCAGCCATGAGGAGCCTTACACGTTGAAATCCGGTCCAAGATAAATCTCCCGAGCCTTGGGATCATTGGCAAGTTGCTCGGCAGTGCCTTCGTAGATCACCTGACCGTTGAAAATGAGATATGCGCGATCGACCAGCTTGAGCATCTCACGCGCATTGTGATCAGTAATCAAGATTCCCAATCCGCGATCGCGCAGATCACGTGAAATCTTCTGAACCTCGTAAATCGTTATCGGATCGATGTTTGCGAACGGCTCGTCAAGAAGGAGTATCTTCGGACTCGTTACCAGGGCGCGGGTAATTTCGAGTCGACGAGCCTCCCCCCCACTCAAGGTGTAGGCCATGTTGTCGGCCACGGACGTCAGGTCCAGCTCTTCGAGCAGATATTGCAGGCGGGTTTCTCTCTCCTGGCGATCGGATACGCAAACTTCCAGGATCGCCATGATGTTCTGACGAACGGTGAGTTTGCGAAACACGGATTTTTCCTGGGTGAGGTAACCAATTCCCCTCCGCGCACGTTCGTGCATCGGGGCCTTGGTCACGTCTTCGCCAACCAGCTGAACGGCACCTTCGTCCGGTTGGATCAGCCCCACCACCATGTTGAAGGAAGTCGTCTTTCCCGCACCGTTCGGGCCAAGCAGACCAACGATCTCGCCGGCATTCACCTTGAGATCCACGCCATCGACGACACGCCGTTCCTTGTAGGCCTTCGTCAGTTTTTCAGCGTGTAGCAGAAGTTCTCCCTTGCCTTTATTGCTCATGGCATTGGCGGGCGGGTGCTGAAGTTGAAGAGGTTGCTGCTGCGGGCCTCGGCGATGAAGGATCTGATCTGGCCTTTGCCGCGGAATACTCCCGCAGCCCGGTCGTACTCGATCCCTTCGGCTGCGGTGAACCCGTTACGATTCTTGAAGGTCACTTTTGGAGGCGTTCCCTCCAGCGTTACCTTATCCGACACCGCAGAGTAAATGGCCACTGAACCCTCGGCCTTCGTTCCCTCGGTCTGATCGAGAATCTCCACTCCTCCCCGGGCTTCGATACGCGCAACCTTTCCGCCAATCGTGCCGGCCACTACAGGATTCGCTTTGTTCGTGCTGGAAGCACTGGAATCCCGCGGAGCAAACACCACCTTCAGGGTCTGGCAATTCATGATCATCGAGCGATCCTTTACCACCACATTGCCTTTGTAGGTCGCTTCTCCCTTGCGCACGTCGTATTCGAATCCGTCTTCGGACTCGATGCGGAGCACGTCATTGGTTTCGGCCGCTTCGAGCGACAGCGAACCGATCGCGAGGAACACAAAAATTCGGGCAAGCTGAGAAATCATAATTTGAATCCGTCGGGGAAGATCACCTTACGGGCGACCGCGGTCTTTACGTCATTCGAAATGATGAGTCGGGAATCGGATTGGCGCCATTCAAAACCGACGCCTTGGATGGCGAGGGAACCATCCAGTGTGCGCGCTGCGAGGGGGCCGGATGACGAGGCGACCTTTTGCTGCAGGTTCACGAGACATTTGGGGGCAGTCACAACGAGGTTGGTCGTTCGGGCATTGCCCTCGTAGCTGTAGGTCTCGATCACGAGGCCGGAAACCTGTACGACGTTTCGCGACTGCTGCTGGGCATGACTGCCGCTGAGGATGGAAATCAATTTGCTTGTCTTTTGATCGTAGTGGGGAATTCGAAAGTTTCTGCCACTGACCCCGCCACCCGGTTGGGCGAGTGAGTTCAACGCCATGAGGATGGAGATCGTCAACAAGCCAGTCAGCCATGCACTGGCTGTCGTTCGTTTATTGAAATGGAGAAGAATCATCGTGCGATCTCAGCAACGACCTTCCCCCATTTGCCCTGTGCTTTCAAAATCTTTTCGATCAATTCACGAACAGCACCTTTTCCGCCCGGTTTCTCGGTGACGTAGTGCGCGAGCGCCTTGGCTTCATCACAGCCGTTTGTTGGGGCAACGGCCACACCCACCTTTTTCATCACAGCGAGGTCCACGAGGTCATCGCCGATGAAACACACATCCGCCCAAACCAATCCCAGTTCGCTGCGGATCTTATCCACGGCCGGCACTTTCCCGTGCTTGGTCTGGACGAGGAAATCGGTATCGAGTTCCTTCGCCCGTTTCTCGGTCACCTTCGAAGGTCGGGCAGTAACCCATGCAATTTTCAGGCCGACCTTTTGAGCCGCCCGCTGTGCCAGTCCATCGGTCACATGGAAACGCTTCAACTCCGATTCTTCCAAGATATAGATCCCACCATCGGTCAGCACGCCATCCACATCGCAGACCAGCAACTCGATCTGGCTGAGTTTGACGTTGAGCGCCCCGTCGTTGAGGTCGCGTTTGACGATCTTGGGCATCAGGCAACCGCAGCTTTGATTTTCACGAGACTCTTCACCAACGCGCGCATTTCGTTGAGCGGAACCATGTTCGGACCGTCGCTCATCGCGTCGTCCGGATCGGGGTGCGTCTCGACGAAGACAGCTTCTGCGCCGGCTGCAACCGCACAACGAGCCAGCAATGGAGCAAACTCACGTTGTCCGACCGTGCGATCTCCGCCCCCCCCAGGTTGCTGAACGGAATGCGTCGCGTCGAACACCACTGGACAACCGAACTCCTTCATGATCGGAATCGAGCGCATGTCCGAAATCAGATTGTTGTAGCCAAAGGTCGTTCCGCGTTCGGTGAGAAGCAGCTTCTCTCCGCCCATCTCGCGGGCTTTGGCAACCACCTGTCCCATTTCCTGCGGAGACAGGAACTGTCCCTTTTTCACGTTCACAATCTTCCCGGTCGAAACTGCGGCTGCGATTAGATCGGTTTGGCGGCAGAGAAATGCCGGAATCTGCAGAATATCGATCCGTCCGCCACATTCAATTGCCTGCTCCCCGGTGTGAACATCGGTGGTCACGGGGACCTCAAAATAATCGCGAACGCCCTCCAGCACATCCAGCCCGGCTTCTGCACCCGGTCCGCGATAAGACTTGCCAGAAGTGCGATTAGCCTTGTCGTAACTTGCCTTGAACACGTAGTTCACATCGAAGTCCGCACAGATCTTCTTGAGCCGCCGGGCAATCGTCCAGCACAGCGATCGGGACTCGATCACGCAAGGCCCGGCAATGAGCGTGAGTTTCCTGCTGCGAATTCGGTTCCAGATTTGTTGATCGCCAATCACCTGGCGCGTTTTAGCAGGGAAGGGGAGTGCGGGGGAAGTCAGCAGTGGATCAATGTCGATGTTGGTATCAGTATTTGAGCTTCATGGACTTGATAAAATCGATTCCCTCCAATCCAATTCCTCCACCCGCATGACCAGAACGTTTTTCATTCTTGTTGCCCTCACTTCCTCTCTCTCCGCGCAGAACATCATCACTCCGAAAGCAGGCATTCCGATACCCGATGAAGTTCACGAAAAACTGCATCGGGAGATATCAGCGCAGACGAAACTCGCGCGAGCAGTCCGGGGGAAATACTCAGTCAACGAGCGTATGCTTCGCTTCCTGCCTGACGCGGAAGTGTTTTACGTCTGCGTAAAGCGGACTTTGGAGGACAAGATCTTCTACAAGAAAAACGAGTTTGAACTCGCGACCAAGCAGTTGCAGGAAGGCCGGCGTCGATTGGAACAGTTGTTGAAGGGCGTAGCGCCATGGAATGTGCAGACCGGCCTCGTCATTCGTGCCTACCGATCCAGGATCGACGGCTCGCTGCAGCCTTACGGCCTTTGGATTCCACCAAACTACAAACCGGATGGACGTCATCGACGACTGGATATCTGGTATCACGGTCGAAACAACACCTTAAGCGAAGTCGCGTTCATTGGCCGAAGGATGTCGCGTCCCGAGCAGTTCTCGCCGGCGGATACGATCGTACTTTCGCCCTATGGACGCTTCTGCAACGCCATGAAATTCGCGGGTGAAACGGATACCTGGGAGGCCATGGAACACGTAAAGCAATTCTATGCGATCGATGACAACCGCATCTCGGTTCGTGGATTCTCCATGGGAGGGGCGGCAACGTGGCATTTCGGCGCGCACCACGCCTCGCGTTGGTTCGGCGTAAATCCGGGCGCGGGCTTTGTGGACACAAAAATCTACCAAGGCCTGGCCTCGAAACTGAATGAGTTTCCGTGGTGGGAACAAAGACTTTGGCATCTCTATGACGCGCTGGATTGCGCGGTTAACCTGGAGAACACCGGTCTCGTTGCTTACAGCGGCGAGCTGGACAAGCAGAAGCAGGCTGCGGATCTGATGGAAGCTGCGCTGGCGAAGGAAGGCATAAAGATGACTCACATCATTGGACCCAAGACCGGGCATAAGTACGAACCCGAGGCTCGGGAACGTGTGGCGGAATTGTTCTACGCAATTGCGCGGAGCGGGCGCAATCTGAGTCCGGCGAAGGTGCGTTTCGTGACCTACACGCTGAAATACAACCAGATGCACTGGGTCCGCATTGACGGCATGGAGAAACACTGGGAACAGGCACGCGTGCAAGCGGAACAGAAAGCAGGCGTCATCGAAGCCACGACGAAGAACGTCTCTGCGATTGCGTTCGCACCCAAGGCACTTCGCGGAATCAAGCAGACAGTCATTCTTGATGGTCAAACTCTGGAGGCACCGCGTGCCTGGGCCATCGCCGAATGGTCTGCGGGTTTTGTGAAAGAGAATGGAAAATGGGAACAGGGTTCACCATCGGGACTTCGCAAACGCCATGGCCTGCAAGGCCCGATCGACGACGCTTTCATGGATGCGTTTGTATTCGTCAAGCCATCGTCTCCCGGCTGGCATCAGGCGACTGAAAAATGGGCAATCGGAGAACTGAGCGACGCGACGTTTCAGTGGC
Source organism: Verrucomicrobiales bacterium (assembly GCA_002715965.1). GTDB lineage: Bacteria > Verrucomicrobiota > Verrucomicrobiia > Limisphaerales > JAYPXF01. Next base: position 12,391 of record PBAL01000034.1, read on the forward strand.
GCCGGCAGATGCGTGGAGATGCTGTGGTAAAAGATTCTCAGACGGTCAACGCTGACGACATTAAAAACTCCCATCTGGTCCTGTGGGGAGATCCGGCGAGCAATCCGTTGATCGAACGGATCGTTCAACTGCTACCGATAAAGTGGACCAAAGAAAGGCTCATCGTCGCTGGCAAATCGTATCCGGCAAACAACTCGATGCCTGCATTGATCTATCCCAATCCACTCAACCCCAATCGATATGTGGTCATCAACTCCGGTCCGACCTTCATGCAATTCGGATCCATGAGCAATTCTCGCCAGACTCCGAAACTGCCGGATTGGGCCGTAATCAATGTGAAGTTTCCAGTGCAGATACGCACGCAAGGCGCAGGAATACGTCAGGCTGGTTTTTTTGATGAGCAATGGCGGTTTTAGAAACGAGAACTGTTGTGGCCGATCTCTGAGCTGCGCGCCCAAACTGCGGCTCCGCGGAATCCACAAAAAGCCTTCCCAATCCCAAACCGGTGTGTTTCAGTCTCGGCCTCCAAAACGATACGTATACATACGGTTTGCTGAACGCCTGATTGAACATTGAATCCATTGCCATGAAGAAACTGACCAAACGTGATTTTCTCGCCACCTCCGCCCTCGGGTCGGCCGCCTTGCTTGCGGGTTGCGGAGGCGGAAACGACGCCGGAACGACGCCGGGCAAGCCGGCCACGTCTGCGGGCGGACGGCAGTTCATTACGGTCGGCACGGCTCCGGTGGGTGGAGTGTTCTTCGTGGTCGGCGGGGCGATTTCCGATGTGATTTCAGCCAACAAAGGAGAGAACAATTGGACTGTCTCGGCTGAAGCCAGTCGTGGATCCCAAGAGAACATCCGCTTGATTTCGTCCGGCGATCAACAGCTTTCAATGGCCAATTCCTCCATCAGCTATTTTGCCGCACGCGGAGAAGGGGGATGGGACAAGGCTTATCCGATAAACGCGGTGATGACGATGTTCCCGTTGATCGCACAGTTTGTGACCAAGAAAGGTTCCGGCATCAAGTCGCTCAAGGACCTGAAAGGCAAGCGCGTGGTTGTGGGGCCCGAGGGAGCCGGATTCGAATACTTCATCCGTCCCATCTTGGCTGCACACGGGGTCACCTACGATGACTTTGAGCCGGTATTTGCCGGCCAGCAAACCTCCGTTGGTTATCTCGGCGACGGCAACGTCGCGGCATCCTTCCTTGGTGGTGGGATTCCGACCGCGGCGATCACGAGCGCGGCCTCAACCATGGACATCGAATTCGTGCCGTTCGACGAAAAGGCCAAGGCCGAGTTGATCGAGAAGTATGAATTCTATCAGGCCGCCACGATCAAAGGCGGTACTTACAAGGGCATCGATGAGGACTTCCATGGCATGAACGTTGGTTCCGCCCACTTGATTTGCGCCGCGGAAGCTGATGAGGAACTAATCTACCAACTGACCAAAACCATTTTCGAAAACCGCGCGGACATTGCTGCCAAGGCCAAGCCAGGCAGGGCGATTAATGAGAAGAATTCCGTTCGCAACACCGGGGTGACCTTTCATCCGGGAGCAGTGCGTTACTACACGGAAAAGGGATTCTGGCCGGGTTCTGCAACAGCAGCGGATGCCGGAGGGAAGGCGACTGCTCCCGCGGAGGAAAAGAAACCGGCTGAAGAGGCCAAGCCCGCCGAAGCCAAGAAGTAAGCCCACCTTGGGCGTTGAAGATGGATCGGGCGCACTGCCTGGGCATCGCATTGACGCTGAGGTTCATCAGTAGCTGTTGAACGAATGTCCGATTCCGAATCCAAGCCGGAACAAAAGCCTGTTGAGGCGAGGGACGAGGCGACCGACGGCAAACAAGCTGAGAGCAAGGAGGCACCGCATATCATCGACCGAACACGGATGGTGATCGTCACGGTCTTGGGCGTCGTGCTGTCGCTCTTCGTGATGTGCGAGGTGAACTACCAGATGCTCACCCCGCTTTCCCAATTGGCCACCTTTGGCATGCTTGGCTTGGTGATTTGTTTCCTCAGTTTCCCTGTCCTGAAGAAGCTGGAGAACGTGAAACCCCTTCGCATCGTGGACATGGTTTTTGCGGTCGGAACGATCGTCGTTTGCGTTTATGTGATCACAGGCGGTGCAGAACTTGTCGGACGGGCAGGGGCCTATACCAACATGGACAAGGCAATGGCGATGATGGGAATCGTACTGGTGTTGGAAGCGACCCGGCGTTCTATCGGAATGGCGTTGCCCATCCTCGCCGGCATCTTCCTGACTTACGCAATCATGGGACAACAACTGCCAGACTGGCTGTTTCCACACCGGGGTTATGGATTCGACCGCATGGCGGCCCAGTCCTTCCTTACGACTGACGGCGTCTTCGGAACTGCGATGCGGGTGATGTTCACCTACGTGTACTTGTTCGTGATCTTCGGCGCCTTCTTGGAAGTAAGCGGAGCAACGGGATTCATCGTCGACTTCGCCCAACGAGTATTCGCAAACAAAGCTGGTGGCCCAGCCAAAGTGTCGGTGCTCGGCAGTGGTCTGATGGGCTCGCTATCCGGAAGCGCCGTGGCCAATGCGGTGACCACCGGGACATTTACGATTCCGATGATGCGCAGCAGCGGGTTTCCGCGGCACGTTGCCGCCGGCGTTGAAGCAGCCGCAGCCACAGGTGGCGCACTGGTTCCACCCGTGATGGGAGCCGGTGCATACATGATGCTGGAATTGATCGAGCCTTCCGTGACCTTCATCGAGATTGTCAAGGCCGCGACCATCCCCGCCATTCTGTACTACCTTTCGCTGTTTCTGATCGTGCACTTCTACGCCAAGCGCACAGGCGCCCAGGTTCAAAGCATTGACATCCCAGACGATCGGGGCCGCTTGTTCAGCTTTGAGGGTGGGACCTTTTTCGGTGCGCTTGCCGTGCTCATCGGTTTGTTGGTGAAGGGATTCACACCGGTATTGGCGGTCACTGCTTCACTGGCGTTCATCCTCGTGCTCACGCTGATCAATCCGCGAATCAACGCGCCGAAACACACCCGTCTGATCGGACTCGCGCTGTTCCCGATATCATGGATCGCAATCAAATACGCCGGTGACGCGATCTTGATCAAAGAAGAAGGCGACGAAGGACTTTCCATACCAGGTGCCGGCGTGTACGCGATGGTGCTCATCATGGTTGCCGGGATGCTCCAATCGAATTGGCGTCCGCTGGTGGTCAACGCTTTGGTGAAGGCTGCCAAAAACGGTGTCTCACTCGTTTCCGCTTCGGCATGCGTGGGAATCATCATCGCGGTGGTCACCAAAACGGGAATCGGCACGGCGTTTCCGAATGCGATCGTTCCCATCGCGGAGAACAGCCTGTTCCTCGCGTTGCTCGCGATCATGGGCTGCTCGATTCTGCTGGGGATGGGGCTTCCCTCAGCGGTTTGTTATCTCCTGATGGCGACGCTGATCGGCCCCGTGCTGAGCAAGCTCGGCGTGCCTCCGTTGGCGGCTCATCTCTTCATTTTTTACTTTGGCATGATGTCGATGGTGACACCACCGGTCGCCCTCGCTGCCTACGCGACTTCATCCATCGCCGGATCAAAGATCATGCAGACGGGTTTTGCGGCTTTCCGTTTTGCTCTGGTTGGGTTCACTCTGCCGTTCATGTTTGTTTACCGGCCCGCGCTGCTCATGCTGGCGCCAGAAGGTGGCACGCTTTCCATTGTGCATGCAGTGCTTGCCGCTGTCTGTGGCATCGTTTGCTTGGCCGCGGGCTTGGCTGGTTATCTGTTCTCGCCCCTGGCGACACACTTGCGCGTTGCAATGTTCGTGGGAGCAGCCCTCGCTCTCTTCCCGGGTGGACTCGGCAAGATACCCGTTCTGGACATTGCTGGCGGGGTAATTCTGTTGGTTGTTGGGTTCATCAGCTGGGGCAAGCGGGACTCGATTCCGGAACCGACACCGACGCCTGCGGGATAAGTCGCTTATGAGGTTTTGGCGAAGAATCTCAGTATTTTGGACATTGCTGGGGATCATTACCGCGGCATACGTTGTCTTCATCATCCTGCTGCTTCAGGCGACCGCCGCTTACAGTTCGCCAGAGCACATGCTCAAGGCACTCGATAGCCGGGAAATCCGGCATTCTGTAAACCTGAGTCTGCTAACCTGCTCGCTGACTTCATTGCTCTGCCTCCTGGTCGCGGTTCCCATCGGTTACCTGCTGGCGCGAAGCCGGTTCTGGGGAAAAAACCTCGTCGAATCCATTCTGGACATCCCGATTGTCCTCCCTCCCATGGTGATCGGCCTGTGTTTGTTGATCTTCTTTCAAACCGCTCTCGGTAATTGGATTGAGGAAAGCACCCAACGCTTTACGTACACAGTCTATGGCGTGGTGCTCGCTCAATTCGTGATCGGTGCGGCATTTGCCATTCGAACCATGAGAGGAACCTTTGATCACCTCTCGTCTCGACCGGAAGAAGTGGCGATGACGCTTGGATGTTCCCGTGGTTGGGCAGTGTGCCTCGTGACCCTGCCGGCTGCCTGGCGGGGAATGCTGGCCGCGATGAGCGTGGCTTGGGCACGCAGTCTGGGTGAGTTCGGTCCCATCCTTGTTTTTGCCGGAGCTGCCCGAATGAAGACGGAGGTTCTTCCAACTACAGTCTGGCTGGAGATGAGCGTGGGCAATCTCGAGGAGGCGGTGGCGGTCAGCCTGTTGATGGTTTTCTTTGCGATGGCCGTATTGGTGACCGTGCGCTGGCTAGGAGAGCGGATATGATTCGATTGGAGAACATTTTCTGGAGCGCGGGCGAGTTCAGTTTGCGTGACGTATCATTCAGTGTTCCCGAAGCGAAATACGCCGTAATGATGGGAAAGACCGGCTCGGGCAAAACCAGCATTGTGGAGCTAATCTGTGGGCTGCGCTGGCCGGATCGCGGACGTATCTGGATTGGTGATGATGAAGTTCAATACCTGCCACCAGCCAGGCGCGGGCTGGGCTACGTTCCACAGGACGGCGCGCTGTTTCCCACGATGACCGTGCGCGAGCAAATCGGTTTTGCCCTCCGCCTGCGCAAACGTCCTGAGAAGGAGAAAGAGTCTGTTGTGGGCGAACTCGCGGAACAGTTGGGAGTAGATCATCTTTTGGATCGCAAACCGGCGGGGCTATCCGGAGGTGAAAAGCAACGGATTGCCTTGGGGCGCGCGTTGGCGGCTCATCCGAAGGTGCTCCTCCTGGACGAACCTCTGTCTGCGTTGGACGAGGACACTCGCGACGACGTGGCGGATTTGCTGAAGTCCATTCAGCGCGAACACAATCTCACCGCGTTGCATATCACGCACAGCGGCACCGAGGCCGAGCGATTGGCGGACGTGAAGTTCCGGCTCGAAGACGGGCAGGTAAACGAGGTGCGCGATGGAGAATGAACTGCCTGCGTTGACTGATGCGGACCGTGCCCGTTATGAGTGGCAGATGTGGTGCCCCGGCATTGGGGGGGAGGGACAACGCAAACTAAAAGATGCGTCCGTGCTTATCTCTCGCTGTGGTGGAGTTGGGGGCGTAGTGGCTTATCAACTTGCAGCTGCCGGCGTTGGAAAGCTCGTGATCGTACATGCCGGCAACATAAAACCGAGTGATTTGAACCGGCAGCTGTTGATGACTGACGCAGGTATTGGTCATTCGCGGGCCGAATCCATTGAGCGTCGACTGCGCGAGTTTAATCCTCATATCGAAATTGAAGTCGTGCCTGAGAATATCGGCGATGAGAACGCTTACGAACTGGTGTCGAAAGCGGGCATCGTTGCGAGCTGCGCCCCTCTGTTTCCCGAACGATTCGCGATGAACGATGCGTGTGTTCGTCAGGGGAAACCGATGGTGGATGCGGCCATGTATGATTTTGAGATTCAGATGAGTGTGTATTGGGTGGGCAGGGGACCGTGCATGCGATGTGTATATCCGGAAGCGCCACCGTATTGGAAAAGACAGTTCCCAGTTCTCGGCGCAGTTTCATCAACCGTCGCATCCCTGGCTGCGGCTGAGGTCGTGAAGATCATCACCGGTTGTGGCGAGCCGTCGATTGGACGCCTGGTGACCGGGGATCTACGAACAATGGAATTCAGGAAACTACGGGTGCGGAAGTCCGGCGCAACCTGCTGTTCATCGTGACTGCTCTTTCAGTGCGTTCATGATGAAGGGCCACATCAGGTCCTTGTAGAAACGGTGTCCGTCGTTCCCCCAGCGGTGATCAAAACGACGACGCACGCCGGCGGCTGAATAGATCCGTCCAACGAGCGCGCTTTCCGATCGAATGTCGGCGTCGTTGTGGAGACTGTCGCCGTGTCCGTTCACGATGAGGAGATGTCGGGGGGCGATCAGCCCGACGACGTCTGCCATGCCTCCGTGTTCCAGGATTCCGGGAACGGTGTTGCAGTCGCATTGATAGATCCGGCCATCGTTTGCGACCAGCTTGTCGAACGAACAACTGGGAACGGCGATTGAGATGCGTGGATCTGTGGCCGCGGCATACATGGTCACGAATCCACCACCAGAGTTCCCCATCATCAGGATCTTGGACTTGTCCACTTTCGGCAAAGTGATCGCCCAATCGATGATCTTTCGCATATCCCAGAGGCGTTCGCCGATTGCCGTGCGTCCCGCCAGGAGACAGTGCATCAATTGACTCCGGCAGTTCCTCTTGTCATGTCGCGCATAGATGTCCGGAACCCCATCGACTGAGAGTCCACGCACCGCCGGTGCGATGGCAATGAACCCACGGCAGACCGCTTGCATCGCAACATCGCGATCCCCCGCCAATGTTCTTTCCTTGTGTTTCGCGTCGTGGAAAACACCGGCGTAAGTGTCGTGTCCGATTCGATCGTGCCCGTGCGGCAGAATCGCCAGCGGGAAGGGGCCGTCTCCCTTGGGACGAAACATCCAGAAGGGGATGATGACATGTGGTTCGGTTTCTATCTGACATTTCTGGCGGGTGAATTCTCCGAAATCCAGCTCCTTGGCGAAACCCATGCGCGGCCGATGAAAACGATTAAGGCGCTCGATCCGATCGAGCCCCATCAGCTTTTGCAATTCCGAGCGCCAATCGTCCTGCCATTGGCTGAATCCGCCCGGGTAATTCGCCCGAAAGCGAAACTTGCGCAGTTCCTCGCCATAGAGCCGCTGCAGGTGGTTTACGACGTGAGCGGGTGTGGTCTTCTCGGCCGAACGAACGGGGTTTGTAAGAAGGAGCAGGAGCAGCACAAATCGCATGACGAAGATGTTAGGTGAGGTCGGCCATTCCGTAGATGAAGAAGTTTTCAGATGTTTGAACATCCGCGCGCAATCCCGCATTGGCCATGCGCTCCGTGAGATCGTCCGGGTCATGGAAGATTTTCACGATGTCGAATTCACGTCCGTCATTGAACTTTCGCCGGCTGGATCCGAAGTTCTCGCCGGGTTCCTCGTGATCTCTTGCGCGTGATGTGCGGGCGATTTGGGAATCAACCAAGAAAAAGTGTCCTCCCTCGCTGATCGATCGTGCGACATCCCTCAAAAACTCGTCGAGGCGATCGGTCGGCACGTGCGAAAGCCAGAAGGTCGTGGACACGAGATCATACTCTCCGGAAGGTTCCCGTTCGAACAGATCCTCCAATCGATAGTGAACTCGATCTGTTCCATTCTTTCCGCGATTGACGTCGTGCATCTCGCCCGCTGCATCGAGGCAGGTCACACGTTGTGTGCTGCGCAAATGCTCACTGGTCCAGAGTCCAGTTCCCGAGGCTAGGCTGAATCGACATTCAGGATTGTACAAACCTGGTGAATATGTACAAAGCTTGGGATGGCCAAGCGATACGAA
>PBAL01000035.1 GCA_002715965.1 Verrucomicrobiales bacterium
CGGGAAGCGTGAAACTGGCTGGTGACTTCACCGACTGGGAAGAAGCCGCCCGAAACATGCGCAAGCTCAAGAACGGAGCGTGGAAGACCACCATCAGACTATGAACACAAGTTCATGGTCGAAGGCGAATGGGTGAACGATCCGGAATGTGCGGAGATGCGCCCGAATCCTTTCGGTGGAGAGAATTCTGTTCGCCAGGTGAAGCAGGACTGATCTGCCCAGCGTGCCGAATGTCTGGCGCGTATTACATCGTCCTGAAGGACGCACCTTCAGACTTCGGTCCGTTCGTGAACGGGAAAGCTCTCGCACATGCCGAGAGCGAAATGGATCGCGCGTGCAAGGAACTGGGCGTGACTCCGCTGATGGATTTCTTCAGTCAGGACCCGGATGAGGCCGTCGACTTCCTTGAAGGCGAAGGCGTGGATGAAGGGGAGATCGATCTGCCCGAGGAGCAATGATTTGCACCCGCCGATGGACTGAAGACGGTTCGAGCTTTGAAGGAGCGCATTCACTCCAACATTGAAGTGCTCGAAGAATTGAAGGAATACGAAGCTGTGCTCGCGAAAGCCGAAGAGTTGGAACTTCGCTGGCTCCTGGCCGTGGACTTCTGAGCGGGTCCGTTTACTTCACGTCCCCGGTATAGACGTTCATTCTGCCTTCACGAAGAAACCCGATCATCGTCTGTCCGTTCTCCCGAGCGAAATCGACGGCGAGACTCGATGGGGCCGAAACTGCCGCAATGATCGAGATCTGTGCTGCGAGCGCCTTCTGCATGATCTCGAAGGAAGCACGTCCGCTGACAAGCAGGATGTTTTCCGTGCAGGGAAACTCGCCGGCGAGAAATCCGTGACCGATCACCTTGTCCACAGCGTTGTGACGCCCGACGTCTTCACGAAGGACAATCAATTCTCCGTTCAGATCGAAAAGCGCGGCCGCATGCAACCCGCCAGTGCTACTGAAGACATCCTGGGCTTCTCGAAGTTTCTGTGGGAGCGAGGCGATCAGTTCGGCGCTGACTGGAGGCGCGTCTTCGATCTTGGGAAACTGTTGTTGCACGGCGTCGATCGTTGCCTTGCCGCACAGGCCGCAGCTGGATGAGGCAAAAACGTGGCGGGTGAGTTTTTCGAGATCAAGTTCGAGCTTGGGAGACACGTAGACGTTCACGACGTTGCCGGTATCTGCCGCCTCGCCAATCTGACAGTGATTGATGGCTAGCACATCTGCCGTCCTCGTGATCACCGCTTCCGTGCAGAGGAAACCGGCCGCGAGTTCGTAGTCGTGTCCCGGCGTGCGCATGGTCACCGCAACCGCCTCGCCACGCACACGAATCTCCAGGGGGTCCTCCACCACCAGCACGTCCTCCACCTCTTCCACTGCGCCGTCGCGATACCGCGTGATCTTGAGAGATTTGGTTGCCGGATGTTCGTCCATCAGAACCAGTTGTAATTGAAGCTGATGCTGATCCGTTCGGACTTGGTCGGATTGGAGGCGACCTCGTGTCGAAGCCAGCTTTCGAAGAGCACGACCTTGCCGGCTTCGGCTGGGAATTGAATGAACTGCTGGTTCTCGCGACGGGCATCCGGTTTTCGTGGAGGAGCAGCCATCATGCGATCCAGGCGCGGGTCTTCGAACTTGATTCTCGAACAGCCTTTGGGCGTCTTCACGTAGTAGGTTCCGCTGATGGTCGAGTTGGGATGCAGGTGAAGTCCATGGACCGTATGCTCGGGCATCACGTTTACCCAGCAGTCCGTCATAATCAGCTCACGATCGGTGAGATCGTACTCGAGTTCCCTTGCAAATGCCTTCACATGGCGATCCAGCTTCTTCTCCAATTCCATGAACGTTGAGGAAAATTGGTGCAGCTTGTCCATGCTGCCATAGGAAGTGTAACCGCCCGGGTAATTCTTCCTGGACCAGCGCTGGCCCGGCACGTCGAAATCGCGGATCTGCGCGGTCTCCTTGATTAATTCGCGATTGAAAGCCGGCGCGCCTTTGCGTTGGAGATCGGTGTAGTGGATGTAGGTTGGGAACAGCGCGTGTGTTCGCATTGGGGGAAAGGGTAACAGGGCGAGGGACGCGGGGCGAGGGGATCGTAGTTGCGCCGTTGTGGGCGATTATTGCGCGCACGCACAACGGGTAATCAAGCCAAGCTGAATTCTGGAATTTTCTTCCTCCCTCCAATCCCGCTTCCGCCGGGATGTCTATTACCCACAAATCCGATATCTCTGATATTTCGGGTGTCGCGAACGCGTCAGCGTTTTGGACTACGGCAGTCCTCTGCCGTTTTCCGTTGTGCGGACGCATCAAGATTACCGCGAATGGGGAATACGTTGATGTTTGGGAACAGTCGAGACGGACCACGAACTTTCCATCGCGCGCTTCGATCTCGTCCTTGAGCGTCTTGCCATAAAGCTCGATCGCACGATCGATGTCGTAGCTGTCGCTGGCGTGCGACAGAATTCCGGTGGGGTATTCGCGAATCAACCGACGCGTCATTTCTACTTTACCTTCCTCACGCAAGGCGGTTGCGATGCTGTGTTCGGTCGCGGGAACGCTGAAATTTCGGATCGGTGACTTCAACCTTCATCAACACGTTGCTGCCATCGACCGGCGTGCCTTCCGGGACCGCGCGGATTCGCAGGGGTAGTCTGCCGCCGAGCCCGGAAATCGAGGGGGGGTGCGAAGGGTGTTCCTCAGCCGGGCAAGTAACAGGAACATGATGAGTTTGTCGTGCTTGTCCCGAACCGTGTCGATCAATCCCCGGTGTCCCTCATGCAGCTCGTGAACCTGAAATCTCCCGACGATTACGCCTACGTCGGTCTTTGTTTCCTTTGCTTTCATAGAATATCTGAACCTTTCCATGTCCCGTGTTGGCGGGATCAGCAAGTTGTTGGAATCAAGATACGCGGTGTTGGAATGGGGTTAATAGTTAAAGTGTATGTATTAAACTAATGAAGAAGGGGCTAGAAACGAAGAGCGTGGGACAAGGGGAAACTGCTCGTGCTGAAGCACTCGCGCGGCTCGGCGGGAGCCTTGCCCCACTTGGGGGGATTTCACGTTCTCTGGAGTTTTCAGCTCTTTCGCCAGTCGAGAACTTTGAGGCGCACGGAGTATTCGCCGTTGTACTCGTTGATCTCCGGGGAGCAGGCGAGATCGACGCGGCCTTCGGGAAGTGACTTTTCTGCCGAGTTCCACCAGATGGCATCCACGCGTTCCTTGCCGCTGGTGAGCTTGAGGATGCGGTGTTGCTTGGACTTTCCAATCAAACGTGGAGGGGCATGCATCCACACGTCTTTGACCACGACCTGCACGGAAGGGTTGCCCTGCCCGAAAGGTTCCAGGCGGGAAAGTGCCCGGGTCGCTTCGAATCCGATTTCGTGAAGTTCAACCTCGGCGTCGAGTCGGAGGGGAGGCAGGAGATCGTCCGGACGAAGCTGCTGGCGGGCGATCTTGTTGAGGCGCTCCCGGAACGCATCGACCTTTTCAGGATCGATACTCAGTCCGGCAGCCATGGCGTGACCGCCGTGCCGCAGCAACAGGTCGTCGCACTCGCGCAACGCAGCTGCGAGATCAAAGCCCTCAATGCTGCGTCCTGAACCACGCCATTCCCCGCCTTCGCCACCAAGGATGAAGGTCGGGCGATAGAATTCGCGCAGCACGCGTGACGCGACGATGCCAACCACGCCGATGTGCCACATGGGTTGGCCTTCAACAATCGCGAAGTCCGTTGCCGGATCGAACCGATTCTTCAAGTCGCTGATGACTTGATCGACAATACTTTGTTCGATCTCCTGGCGCTCCCGATTCCGCGCGTCGAGGTTGTGCGCGATGCTCCTGGCCTTGGCGGGATCCGTAGCCGTCATCAGATCGAGGGCTTCCATTGCGTGTTCGAGCCGGCCCGCTGCATTGAGGCGTGGACCCAGTTGGAAACCGACTTCATACACTCCAATTGGACCGTTGATCTGGGCGACGTCCTTGAGCGACTTGAGTCCAAGGCGTTGTGTTCCGGAAACCCGGGGAAGCCCTGTGGATGTCAGGATGCGGTTTTCGTTCCGGAGCGGGACCAAGTCAGCAACCGTGCCCAAAGCGACAACATCCAGCAGCTCACGCACATCACAGGCCGCAGCGTCTTCCTCGTTCAATTCGCGTCCGCACTTGACCAACGCGTGTGCCAGCTTGAACGCGAGTCCCGCGGAACATAGCTCCTGAAATCGATCGCCGAGTTGCGGGTTCACCAATGCGATGGCCCGGGGCGCCGGATCTGACACCTGGTGATGGTCGAGAACGATTGTTTCAATCCCTTGTTCTTTCAGCCACGCAATGCTCTCGACTGCAGTTGATCCGCAGTCGACAGCGAGGAGGAGATCAGGCCGGTATTTCTCGATGCAGTTCTCAACGGCTTCACGACTCAGTCCGTAGCCTTCGTCAAATCGATGCGGCAAGTAAGGCTTTGCCTGAAATCCCAGTTGGTTGAAAACATCCAGCAGCAACGTGGTGGATGTGACGCCATCAACGTCGTAGTCGCCAAAGATCACGATTGTCTCCTTCTTTTCTCGTGCCGCTCGCAGCCGATCAACGGCGGCCTGCATGTTGGGGAGGAGAAAGGGGTCGGCGAGATTCTTCAGGCGCGGATTGAGAAAGGGATCGATCGCTTCCGGCTCGCTGTGCCCGCGGTTTACGAGGCATTGTGCGAGGAGGGGAGTGATGTTGAGTTCTTTGGAAAGCCGCTCCGTGAGCAGGGGTTGCGCAGGATCAAGATTCCAGCGGAACTTCATGAACCGCTCTTCTCAGCGGCAGCCGAATCGCCGTCCGGTTTTGGTGCATCATCGGGCTTGGGATCATCGCTTTCCTTGTAGAGCGCGGGATCGGGATGTTTCCGCGCCGTACCGATCGACACGATGATGGAGGTGATGATAATTCCCGCCACGATGTAGAGGCTGGCAACCACCGAGATTTTTATCTCCGCCATTTCCGCAAGCATCTTCCCGCCAATGAACACGAGAACGAGTGAGAGACCGAATTTGAGATAGCGGAAATACTCGATGGCATTCGCCAGGACGAAGTAAAGCGAGCGCAAGCCCAGGATGGCAAAGACGTTCGAGGTAAAGACGATGAACTCCTTCTGCGTCACCGCGAAGATCGCGGGGATCGAATCGAGCGCGAAGACAAGGTCCGTGGTCTCGATCATAACCAGCACCAGGGCGAGGGGAGTAAGCGCGCGCTTGCCGTTCAGGGTGGTGAGGAAATTCTGGCCTTCGAATTCATTGGTCACCGGGAACCACTTGCGGGCCAGCTTGATGAACGGATTCTTCTCCGGCTCCACACCTTCCTCGTCGGTCTGGAGCAGCATCTTCACACCGGAATAAACGAGGAACAGCCCGAAGAAATAGAGAATCCAGTGAAACTCTCGAATCAGCGCGGCACCAGCGACGATCATCACACCACGCATCACGAGGGCACCCATGATTCCCCAGAAGAGAACCCGATGCTGGAGTTCTGCCGGTACGCGGAAGTACCCAAAGATCAGGGCAATGACGAAGACGTTGTCCATCGAGAGGGACAGCTCGATGATGTAACCGGTGATGAATTCCGTGCCTTCGGTGAACCCGCGATACACGGAAACGTAGCTGCCGAACAGAAGTGCCAGGGACGCCCACAACCCCGACCAGGCCAAGGCTTCACGAAAATTGACCTTGCGGGCTTCGCGGTGGAAGACGCCCAGATCGAGGGCGAGGAAGAACAACACCGCGACGATGAAAATGGCCCAATGCATCGGAGTGATCTCCATGCGCTGAATCCCATCTACCACGGCTGGGGAGTTTTCCATTTGGATCTCGGGTTGAACGGACGGGAGTCAATCCCGTGTCGCTCAGGCGGTCGCAGTTCCGACATCCGGGCCGGAAACCTGCGGGCTGCTCATCTTCGGTCGCTCACCCTTGTGCCACCAAAGCACAGTTGCGCTGGCCACGTAAATACTGGAGTAGGTTCCCACCATGACGCCAATCAGCAGAGTCAGTGCAAAATCCTCAATCACCCCACCGCCAAACAGGTAGAGGGCGGTCACCGCAAACAGCGTCGTTCCGGATGTGATGATGGTGCGTGCCAAGGTCTGGTTGATCGCCTTGTTGATGAGCTCCAGGAACGTTCCCCGATACCCCAGCTTCAGATCCTCTCGGATGCGGTCGAAGATCACAATTGTGTCGTTGATGGAGAAACCGATGATGGTCAACAACGCGGCTACGATCGGCGCGCTCAACTGTCCGCCGACCAGGATGAACAGGCCGAGCGTGACAAGGAAGTCATGCAAGACGGCGATGACAGCCGCAATTGAGAAGGAAAACTCAAAGCGAACACCCACGTAGAACAGGATGCCGAACAATGCCAGGATCAACGAGACGAGCGCCGATGCAAGAATTTCCTTGCCGATGACCGCACCGACCTGGCGCTTGGAAAGCTCCTTGAACTCTGAATCGGCAAAGGCGGACTGCAGGGCGCTTGTGATGGCATCGCCAGCCCCTGCCGGAGCGGTGATACGCAGGCGTTCCCCACCGACATCACCAAGATTCTGCTGATACTGCACCGTCACGTCCGAGCCGACGGTCATTTCCTTCCCAGCGTCGGTGTAGTTCACCGCGGCAATTGCCTCGCGGATTTCACCGTCGTCCGCCGACTTGGCAAACGAGTACGTCAGAGCATCACCGCCGACGAAATCAACACCAAGCGCGGACTTGCCTTTCACGCCGATGCCGAGTCCGACACCGAGGAAGAGAATGACACAGGAAGCAATTGCAGCCGGTTTCGCAAAGTTCAGGAACTCGATCTTCGTATCGGAAACGACCGAGAGCATCTTGACGTCCTTGACGATTCCCCTTTCCACCAGAAAATCGAACAACAGGCGTGTGACCACCAGGGCGGTGAACATCGACGCACAGATGCCGATGGTCAGCGTGACGCCGAAGCCCTTGACCGGCCCCGTGCCGAGGTAGATCAGAATTATCGAGACAATAAGGGTTGTGACGTTGGAGTCGAAGATCGTTCCCCAGGCCTTGTCATAGCCGGAGTTCAATGCCCCTCGCAGAGATTTGCCGACCCTGAGTTCCTCACGGATACGTTCGTAGATCAGGACGTTCGCATCCACCGCCATACCGATCGTCAGCACGATACCGGCGATGCCCGGCAGCGTGAAGGTGGCCTCAAGCGAGCACATGACCCCGAGCAGGATCACAAGGTTCAGCGCCAGGGCGACGTTGGCGAGGAATCCGGGCACGATATAGTAACACAACATGAATATCGCAACCGCGACGATTCCGAGGAGCGCTGCATTCTGTCCGCTGCTGATGGAAGCCTTTCCGAGGGTCGGATCGACTTCCTCAATATCAAGCAGGCTCACTGGAGTCTCCAGCGGGTTTTCGAGCACCTGCGCGAGTTCGCTGGCTTCCTTGTAGGTAAAGTCACCGTTGATGACACCACTTCCCTTGATCTCGCCTTCAATCACCGGGGCGGACTTCACCTCACCATCCAGAACAATGGCCAGTCGGTTGCCGATATTCTCCCGGGTAAGGCCGGCAAAAATCAACGCGCCCTCTGAATCCCAGTTGAAGGCGATGCGCGGCTGCATGGTGACGATGTCACGGTCCACGAACGCCTGGGTGATGTACTTGCCCGTGAGTTCGGCCTTCCGTTTCACCAGCAGACGTTCGACAAAGCGTTCTCCTTTGTCGTTCTTGCGTGACAGCTCCATCATCTCATAGCCGGGAGCCATGAGATCCTGGGCCACCAGGTCATCGTTCTCCGCGTGCACCATCCGAAACTCCAAGAAAGCGGGCTGGGTCAGCGTGTCAATCACCTGCTTGCGCTCACCGCTGCTGAGACCGGGCATCTGGATGATGATGCGATCCTTGCCTTCTGCGCGGATGATCGGTTCGGCCACGCCAAACTTGTCGACACGCGCCCGAAGCACGGAAATCGCCTGATCCTGCAAGGCGGCCGTATCCGCAACGCGCGCCACCGTATTGCTGTCCAATCCGACGATGAACGAAGAGCCGCCCTGCAAGTCCAGTCCCTTGCGAAAGCGGCCGCGCGATTCTTTTTGGAGGCGGCTCAAGATGGCCTGGTTCGGATCGCGTTCGCCTTTGACGCTGAAGTTGAAGTAGTTGGTGAGTTGATTCGTGCCGACGGCCGACATCAGGGCACGGTATTCGCGCGGTGGAACATTGGTGTCCGCGGCAAAATTGTTGGTGGCCACCGAGACCATGCCGTTGAAGGCTTCATCCCGCTTCAGCGCCCTCTCCTGAAAGACCTCGATCACGCTGCGATCCTTCATCGGGGTCATCTCATAAAAGGCCCACGCAATCACAAACAGGACCGCGAATGTTCTGAACGTATTGTTTCGCTTCATTGAAAAACTTCCCTCTGGAAAACAGTTGCCGGCTCAGGTCTTCTTCTGGGTCACGCTCGCCTTGAGCACCTCAAGCTTGGTTTCATCCGAGCGGATCATCACGGTATCGTCCTTGACCGAAATGACGGTCCCAACGATCCCCCCGTTGGTGTACACGTGATCGCCCTTGGAGAGGGTCTTGCGCATCTCTTCGCGCTGGCGTTCCTGCTTCATCTGCGGACGCAGGAGGATGAACCAGAAGACAAAGATCATCACCAGCAAGGGCACCATGTTCATCCAGACAGGAGGTGCTTCCGCGCCCTTTTGCGCGGGACCGGCCATGGCCAGTAAAATCATCAGATTCCCGAAAAACATATGCAAAATTGAGCCGGACAAAATACGTAGGCCAACCTTTTTGGCAAGAGAAACATTCGTGCTTCAGAAGCGATGGTCCAGCTACGGCTGACGCGATCACACTGCGATCGGTGAAAGCGGGTTGAAGGTGTGGGGAAAAACGACCCGCTTCGCATCAATGGTCTTCGGTCATGGGCGACGGAGGCGGAAGAACTGAAGGTTGGTCGAAAGCGAGTTGGTCATGTAATACCGGCCGTTGGTGATGACGAGGGGCACGTTCCGGTCCTGCCACGGCACGCCAATCAGCGCATTGATCTTCTCCTGCACGATGTAACCGGAATGTTCCACCGGCCAGGAGAAGATGACGTTGGGCGGGTTCAGCGTAAAACTCAGGCTCAGCGGGGTGGACGGGATGCCCGCGTATCTGCTGATGAAGACGTCCGTTCCCCCCGCACTTTGCGCGGAATGACTGCCCACGACGACTTCGCCAGTGAAGGAACCGGCCACTGTCTGATCTCCAACCGCGCTGAGCGCGATGGCATTGCCAATGTCGCCACCGGAAGATTCGCCTCCGGCCTGCTGGAAGTTCCTCACCTGCCCATCGGGTTGCAGTTCCAAGACGAATAGATCGAGGGTGTTCTTGATGCTGGAAAACGTTGCGACCCCAATGGTGGCGTCCCCGGCAAAGTAGCCGGTGAGGAATACATTTCCGGCCGGGCCGATGGTTACCCCGCGTACCGAGGCAACAGAACCACCACCGATAGCCTGCAGCCAGACGGCGTTCCCGTTGGCATCCAGGCGCGCGACAAAACCGTCCTGCACAGAATTGGCGGATCTCGTCAATTGCAGGGCACCCGCGCTCAAGATCGAATTGAACTCACCCCCAACAAAAATGTTGCCCGACGCGTCCAATGCCAAGTTGAGTGCGGCTTCGTTGCCCGGTCCTCCCAGGCTTTGGTTCCACATGAGCGTGCCCGAGGTGTTGTATTTGGCGACGAAGCCGTCAATCCCACCTTGATTGGTGATCACATTGGCCAGACCAATGCTGGTGCTCTGGAACACCCCGGCAATGACCACGTTCCCAAGGTTGTCTGTAGCGACAGCGTGCGCCACGTCGTTGGCGTGACCGGGATTGTCTCCCAGTTTGCGCGCCCAGATGCGTGTGCCATCGCTGCCATACTTGACGAGCAGGATGCGTCCGGTGTTGGTGATCACAGTAGTTCCAAAGGTGGTCTGGAAAGAAGACCCACAGATATAGACATCCCCGGCTGCCGTGACGGACACGCTTCGCCCGAGATCGTTTGCAAACACCGCACCTTCATGCCGCGCCCAAAGCGTCGTTCCGTTCGTGTCAAACTTCGCCACGTAGATGTCGGTGAAGGAAGAAGGATTGTGGTTGGTGAGATTGATCGCACCGCTGATCGTGCCCGAGAACGATCCGACGATCACCGGATTGCCGTTGGTATCGACCGCCACATCATTGGCAAAATCTGATCCCGTCCCGCCAATCTGACGGATCCACTGAATCTGGCCGGAGGTATTCAGTTTTGCGAGGAAGGCGTCTTCGAGCCCGGCACTGGTCAGGCTGTTCGTTTCAAAATGCCCGACGAGGTTGAAGTGTCCGACGACATAGATACTGCCGTCGGGAGCGATGGCAACCGAGCGGGCTTCGTCCGCACCAAGCCCCCCCAGTCCGGAGGTCCAGGGCACGTATGAATTCGCACCGAGCACATGCAGACGCGCCAAGCTGCTGGTCACACTGCCGAAGTTGTTCGAAGCCCACACCCCATAGAATCCATTGTCGAACAGTTGCGCGCTAGGAAACACGAGATTCATGTTCGTCTGCCCGGGCAGGTTGGTGCCATCACGCGTCCATTGAACCTGCACCGGCGCGGAGCCAGCCACATGCACATCGAGCGCCGCCGAACCGCCCGCGCTGATCTGATGTCCTAGCGGTTGTCTGAGGATGACAGGTGCCGAGTTCACACTGACCAATGCGTTGGAACTGACGGACGTGCCTATGGCATTGGTCACCACGACAGAGTACGTGCCCTGATTGGTGAAATGTGAAACATCCACGCGATAGGTCGGATCGCTCGCGCCGGGAATCGGAACTCCGTTCAACTGCCACTGATAGAAGAACGGTTGTAGACCGAAGTTCTGGACGTTCAGTGAAAAGGCATCACCCGCGTTCACGGTCAATCCCACGGGATGAGTAATGAAACGCGGACCGGTGTTCACCGCGAGGAAGGCTGTCTCGCTCAATGCAAAACCATGCGAGTTGAAAACGACAACAGTGTATGCCGTTTCATCCGCTGCGGCGATGTTCGTCAGTGTCAGGATCGGCGAAGTCGCTCCCGGGATGTTCAATCCGGCTTTGCGCCATTGATACAACAACGGCGCCTCTCCCACCGCTGCAACTGTGAACGACGTCGTCCCGCCTTCCGGCGCAATCTGGCTCTGCGGTTGCAAGGTGATGATCGGCTGGGGCGTCACCACGTTCAGCGATACGGGAAGAGTCCGGCCGGAACCCTCGGTATTCGAGGCGGTCGCGAAATATATTCCCGCATCCTCCAACTGCACGTTGGTGATCACGAGATTGCTCCCATTCTGGTTCGGGATGGAAACGCCATCGCGGAACCAGTTATACGTGATCGTTGGCGCGCCTTCCGCCATTGCTGTGAGTGTGACGTTCACACCCTCGAAAACCGTTTGGCCTCCTGAGACGAAGGTAAAATACGGAGCAGCATTGGTCTGCGGTTCGGTCGTGGTCATCTGATCCACGATCGTGAGCGTCTTTGATGCACCGTCGACACGGGCAACATACCAATACGCCCCATCGGGCGCAGTCGGCACACCGCGCGACAACACTTCTCCGGCGGATGTGAATATACGGACCTCGGCCGATGAATTGGTCAGGCTTGGGAAGCCACTCAAATTGTGCACGTAATAATGATAGGCCCCGGGAAACAGGTTCGTAATGGTAATGGTCTCCGGGCCAAAGCTGGAAGCGTCGTCAACATCCAGGTTCGCAAATGGCGTGGTGGTCAGGCTGCCGCGATTGTAGAAGGCGATGTGATGAGTGAAGTTGCTGATGACGGGCGTCAGCAAATGACTGTCCAGATCGAATGGCAGCTGTCCCCACGTGAGCACGGTCCGCATGGAATTGTCGTTGTCGATCGTCGGCGACATCGCGAAGGAAAGATTGTTGATGGGCTGGGTGCTCAGCGAGATCTGGTTGGAAATGGACGCGTATCCCATCCGCGACGCCTGGACCACCGATGGTCTCGGATTGAGGTTCGATATCTGGTAATTCCCCGAGAGATCCGAGAGCCCTGTCTCGCCCAAAACGGACACCAGGACATTCGGGAGGACGAGGCCGGTGACGGCATCGCGCACCGTTCCACTCAGGCTGGTCAACTGCGGACTGACAGAGATCTGACCGGGATTGCTGAACAGATGCGCGATCTCCGTTTCCTGCAAGGCACGATCGTAGAGTTGGAGATCGTCAATCTCACCATTGAAGAATTCCGTGTAGCCCGTTCCATCGTGGCGTGCTCCGACCACCAGGGGATTGCTCAGGTCGATAAAGGGCTCAACCGGCTTGGTGTCTTCCAGCGGGAGTCCATCCACGTAGATCTTCTTGGATCCGCCGTTTTGATGCGTCACGACCACGTGATGCCAGTTTCCATCCGTAATGGGCGTGACTGAGATGGGTGTCACACCGCTGGAAATCACTCCCGCTCCGCCGACATGAAAGGCGACCGTCCCCGGCGTAATCCCCTGTGCGTCCGAGCTGACCTGCAACGCGTAGCCATCCGCTGAATTCGGACGATTCCGGGAAAGAATCGTCATGTTCTGCTGAGTTTCTCCCGCAGAGGTCTTCACCCACAACGAGATGGAAAAGTTTGCGTTGGTGAACGGAAAAATCTGTCCGAAGTCCACCGCGGCATTTCCAACTGCGATCAGCGAAAGCGAGTTTCCGGACACCCCGCCTGCGGTGAAGGCCGAACTGCCAACCAGCGTTCCCGGTGCGCCCCCGATCGAGTCGACTGCCGTTCTCTGCTGCACTCCCTCGTCAAAGCGCCAATGCGCCACCGGACCAACTGTGGCGGCTTGCACAGTGATCGTGGCCGAGCACAAAAACCCAAGGATTATTGCGTTCAACCATGGATTTTCCCCTTTATGCATGGCGGATGGAGGCTAGTTCAGCGGTTCTTAGTCGTTCAAGATTAAAGAGTTACAAAGCCCTAGACACCTTGTAGCCGGGAATCTCAGCGCTCGAGTTCTCTTCCACATACGACCGCGATGGTCGCAGTTGTGGACGGTCACGAGTGTCTCCTGAAGTTAGGCTTGGTCAAATACGCGAAAATACGTAGGCATACGATCCCTTAGATGCGCAGGGATGGGGAAAAGTTTCGAAATAGAATGTAAAACAATTGCTGCCCGCGAGACGCGCTCACGCCAACACGTCCCCGATCACGTTTCCTCCGACATCGGTCAGGCTCTCGTCCCGTCCCTGATGGAAATAGGTAAGCGTTTCGTGATCGAGTCCCATCAGGTGGAGAATTGTGGCGTGCAGGTCGTGGAGATGAACCTTGTTGGTCATGGATTCGAAGCCGAACTCGTCGGTCTCACCATATTTTATCCCGCCCTTCACCCCGCCACCGGCGAGCCACATCGAGAATCCGTACGGATTGTGGTTACGGCCGGGGGCGTTTTTGCCTTCGCTGAATGGCATGCGCCCGAACTCGCCACCCCAGACCACGAGGGTTTCTTCCAGAAGGCCACGTTGTTCCAGATCAGTAAGCAGCGCGGAGATGGGCTGGTCCACCTCGGCACCGTGCCGGCCGTGATTGGATTCAATCCCCGCATGGGCATCCCAGGTCTCTTCCAAGTGCCCGCCACCGGAATACAACTGTATGAAGCGCACTCCACGTTCGACAAGTCGACGAGCGATCAGGCAGTTGCGTCCGTATTCGTCCGTGGGTTGTTTGCCGATACCGTAGAGATCGAGGGTCTGGCGAGATTCCTGTGCCAGGTCCACTGCCTCGGGGGTGGCGGACTGCATCCGATAGGCGAGCTCGTAACTGCTGATTCGCGACGCCAGATCCGCAGCGCCGGGACGGGCACTCAGGTGGCGCTGATTCAGCTCGGCCAGAAGATCGAGTTGCTGGCGCTGTGCCTGCCGGCTCAGATGCCGCGGGCCTTTCAGATCGAGGATCGGATCGCCAACCGGTCGAAACAAGGTTCCGGCATAAGTCGCAGGCATGAATCCACTGGACCAATTGGGTTGGCCGCTGATGGGCCCGCCTCGTTTGTCCAGGATGGTCACGTAGCCGGGCAGGTTTTCGTTTTCCGTTCCGAGCCCATAAACCGCCCAGCTTCCAAGCGACGGACGGCCGATGAGCGTTTTGCCTGTGTTCATCGCCACCAGCGCGGAACCATGTGCGTGGCTGTCTGTATGACAGGAATTCAACACACAAAGTTTGTCCGCATGGTTGCGGACCATCGGGAAGTAATCCGAGATCATCAAACCGCTTTGGCCGCCGGGGCGGAACTTCCGCCAAGCTGGAGTGAGATAGCCGACCTTGCGATTGCCGGAGTTGATGTATTCCTTGTCGGCCGGGAGTTGTTTGCCGGAGTACTTCTCCAACTCCGGTTTGTGGTCGAACAGATCCACCTGCGAGGGCGCGCCGTTCATCATCAGGAAGATGCAGGACTTCGCCTTGGTCTTCAGCTGGGTGGCGCGTGGATTCAGCGGATTGCTGGTAGAAGCCCTGGCGCGCCCGCTGAAGAAACGATCGCCCGCCAGCAGACTGGCCAGCGCGAGTCCTGTGAAGCCACCACCCATCTCCCAGACAAACTCGCGCCGACGCGATCGTCCGCAGGGAAACATTGATTTCGAATTGTTCATGTTTCAGTCGATGAAGATGAATTCATTGGAGTTCAACAGGACGTGGCAGAGGGAAGCCAGGGCCAGGAATTCGCTGCTTCGTTTTTTGCCGGAATGCGCATCGGGAAGTTCGATTTCATACCGCTCGGCAAGTTCGCGTTCGACCGTGCGACGTTCGTGCCGATCGAGCGCGCCATCATAAACGCGAATCTCTGCAATCCCACCCTGCCAGAACTCACCATTGATGTTGCCCTGCTGGCCGATCACCCAGGGCGTGTCCAATTTGCGGGTGCGTAATGGATTCGATTGCGATTTCAACAGACGACCGTTGTGGTACACGGCGGCCAGGTGCTCTCCATTGACCGCGGTCAGGATGAACGGCCGATCGCGGTTGGGAATCGTACCCGCCTTGTTGAACACATCACAAAAGCGAACCGTGTTCTCCGCAGTTAACCCGAGGAAGACCGAACTGCCCACATTCTCCCCTCGTCGCCAGTTCGAGATGATCTCCCGATGCCCCGGCGGGCCATGATCGTTTGCGACACAGATAATTGTCGCATACTGGCCCTTCATCGGCGAGCCGTTGACATCGAGGTAATCCCGCTTGCTGAATTCGATCGTCGGCCGGCCGCCAAAACCATTCGGGTTCAGGACGGGTTGCCGGTCTTCACGTTTCTGGAAGGCATGACGCCCATTGCCGGAAATATCGGTGATCGACTCGACCTGGCCTTCATTGCGTCGTGTCTTCGCTTGGTCCGCCCGCAGATGCATGCTCATTTTCGGCGCGAGAGCATCCACACCCGCTTGTCGATCGAACGCATCCCGCTGAACATTCAGGTGGCGATGGGCCAAAAGCAGTTCATCTCGCTTCGGTTCTCGTTTCAGGATGCTTGTCCAGGCCTGTTCGATTCGTTCCTCGGCTGTTGCGAAGTCATCCGTCAACTTCCCCGCGAGGTATTCGCTGCGCCGATGCACGAACGCATTGTTCAACAACGCCAGCGCCTGTGTCGGAACCGTGGTCACATCGCGCTCCCCGCAGGACAAGGTCGTGTCGCACAAATCGAAGGTCGTCATCATCGGCGGGAGTAAACCGCGCTTCATGTAGATGTAGAGACTGCGACGGTTCTGCTTCTCCACCGGCGATGCCTTCCACGCGCTGGACTTCCGCGACAGGCCTTCCAACGCCTCAGGGCTGATCGTCGGCTTGAAGCTGGGTCCTCCCAATGTCAGATCCAATTCCGCGGTGGCCTGCAACATCGAATCGCGCAGGGCCTCCGCATCCAGTCGTCTCCGCTCCGCCCGCCACCAAAGCCGGTTTCCGGAATCCCGAACGGAGTATTCCTCGCGCTGTGGGTGTAGCGATGACTGCCGCCAGGTTTCCGAACGGAGAATCAGCCGATGCAAATGTTTGATGCTGCCACCGCTCGACAAGAACTCAGCGGCCAGCCAGTCGAGCAAATCGGGATGCGTCGGCGGATCAGCCAGAAATCCAAAGTTATTGGGCGTACGAACGATCGCCCTTCCGAAGTGATGCTGCCAGATGCGGTTCACCAGCACGCGGGCTGTGAGTGGATTGTCTGGATCCGCAATCCACTTTGCCAACTGAAGTCGCCGTCCAGTTGTCTTGGCACCATCCGGTGGTGGATCAAACCTGCGTTCGAGGCTGGGAATCGAGGACAGCGACGCAGGAGCAACTTGCTTGCGCGGATGAAGCCGTTCGCCGTTCTTCAGGAGATGCAGCGGACGTGGCTTCGCGGAGATGTCCGTCCAGCCAAGCACCTTGTCGTAGCCCAATTCATTTGTGGTGGGACCACCAAGCAACCCGCCGCTCCGTGCTGCAATCGGTCCGGGCCAGAATGCCGACCCCATGCGGTAATAGTCCTCCTGCAGGATCGGATCAAACTTGTGATTATGACATCGCGCGCACTTCACGGTCAGCCCGAGAAAAGCCGACGAGGTCGTGTGCACGATGTCTTCCAAGCGATCGTATTCATAGTCCGCGGGAATGTTCGGTTCATCATTCCACGCACCCAGTCGCAGAAAACCGGTCGCAACGACCGATTGCTCGCTACGCGCATCGATCTCATCGCCAGCGAGTTGCTCAAGGATGAAACGACGGAACGGCATGTCATCGTTGAAGGCCTTCACCACCCAATCCCGATAGCGCCAGGCGTATGGCTTTTCCTGGTCGCGCTCGTATCCGCTGGTCTCCGCGAAGCGTGCAATGTCCAGCCAGTAACGCGCCCAGCGTTCGCCGTAGTGAGGCGATGCCAGAAGCTCTTCGATTGCGTTCTCCCAGGCCTTGGGCGAATCGTCGGCAACGAACTGATCCAGCTGTTCGCGCGTGGGTGAAAGTCCGGTCAGACTGTAATGAAGACGGCGGAGCAGCACCCGTTTGTTCGCGCGCGGCGCGGGCTTCATTCCGGCTTGCTGCAACTTGTTCATTACGAACGCGTCGATCGGATGGACCGCATTGCCGGAGATCTTCACGCTTGGCGCCTCCGGTCGTTTGATGGGTTGCAATGACCACCAATCCCTTCCGGCGCGATAACGCGTCGTTCGTTCAAACCAGTCCAGCGTTCTCTGGTCCGGCCAATTCGCACCGGCTTCGATCCACCGTTCCAGGACCGCGATTTCTTTCGCCGGGAGTCGCTGCGAACGTCCTTGTTTTTCTGGAGGCATTTCACCGGCGCGCACTCTCTCAAGGAGTTTTTCGCGAATGGCGTCCCCTGATTTGCCGCCCTTGGAAAGACCGGCCTCGGATGTCAGCAGCAGCCCGCCGGAAGGTTCACTACCTTGATGACATTCCAAACACCTCGTGATGAAGATCGGTGCCACGTCCCGCTCGAAATCCACCGCGATCACCGTTGGCGCGATGAGGGTCGCGAGCAGATAGAGCAACAGATTGCGGGCAAGGGGCATCTCCAGCCATTCGACCCCCGCCCGGGTTAGCCGTCAAGACGGCAAGCGAATCGAATTGAGCAGCGATCGACTCGCGGGGCAGAATTCACGCCCTGATGCAACCTATCAGAATCATCATCCTCGTGCTGCTTACATTGGTCTGCGTTCCCAACGCACGCTCGGCAGCCGATCGCAAACCCATCTTCGCGCACTACATGCCCTGGTACGACTCCAAGCCCGTGAGCGGGCATTGGGGATGGCACTGGACCATGAACCGCTACGATCCGGATAAGATCGACAACACCGAAAAGCGCGAGATCGCTGCGCACGACTATCCGCTCATCGGCCCCTACGATTCCAATGATCCACACGCCTTGGAGTGTCACGTCCTGCTGATGAAGCTGGGCGGGCTCGACGGTGTGATCGTCGATTGGTACGGAATAAAAGACTTCCGCGACTACGGAACCATCCATCGCAATACGAAGCACCTTATACGCTTCATCAAGAGAGCCGGACTTCAGTTCGCCATCTGTTACGAAGATCAAACTGTGAACCACATGATTGAAGGCAAGGCGTTGCCGGCAAGCGACGGTGTGGCGCACGGCAAAGAGGTGATGGGATGGCTGTCGCAGAACTGGTTGAAGGATCCTGCGTATTTTCGTGTGAACAATCGTCCGGCGTTGCTCGTGTTCGGACCGCAGCATTATTCGCCGGGGCAGTGGAAGCAGGTGATGCGTGGCATGGGCGCAAACCCCGTAATTCTTGGTCTTCCGCATCTGTCTGGCAAATACGACATGTCCGGCGCCTTTGGCTGGCCGCCGGTCACAGGAGGCAAGGACATCTCGGTTGCGTCCCGGCATGGTTATCTCCGACGCCTCTACGCGCGCACGAAAGACGAAACGATTGCCGGCGCGGTCTTTCCCGGCTTCCGCGACATCTATGAACAGGCCGGGCTGCACGACAGTTACGGCTTCATCTCCGAACGCGACGGAAAGACTTTTTCAGAAACTCTCGACACGGCGGAGCGAAGCGGTTGCGCGTTCATCCAGGTTGCTACCTGGAACGACTACGGTGAAGGCACTGTCATCGAGCCCACCCGGCGTTCCGGTTATCGATACCTGGCGGAGATTCAGAAACATGAACGCGTGAAATACCGGCCCGATGATTTGAAACTGCCGGTGAGACTGTATGAGTTAAGGAAAAAGCACGCTCGGAACGAATCCGTTACCGCCAAACTCGAGTTGGCTTCCGCGGCGTTGTTTCAGGGAAACACCAAGGAGGCCGCGCGTTTACTGACAAGCGTAAGGTAGTTCGATCGATCGTGGGGAGATCTCAGGCGCCGATTGAGCTACGATTCACAACAAGGTAGGTTGCTTGAGCTGCGAATCACTTCCACTCCAGCCGGACAAACTTCGGCAGGTCCCCTTTCCATTTCCCGTCCCCGAACGATTTTCGTTCACCACCTCGCGGCCTGAGTTCGTACTTCGCACACAACCCAAGCTCATCTAATTGCGTCCAGTCTTTCGGTGATTTGCCTTTGGAAGATTTGAACTCCGCCAAATCGAACAACACGGTCTGTTGCTCAGGTTCGCCATGGATCTCCTTGAGTGCTATGTAAGTCTCCGCCTTCCCACGATAGTTTCGCCAGGTGTTTTCCTTCAGCACGACGATGAGCTCGTTCGTATCCGGCATCTTCAATGTGAGGGCGAGTTTCGCGCCTTCAGGTCCGCGCCACTTTGGATCGGTCACCTTGCGAGTCCAATACTGCCACAGCGGTTTGTGACCGGCGTTGATCGGATACCAGTCGTGCCAACCGTGTTTGAAGTCATCGATGATGCGCGTTGGTTGATCCGTGGTGAGCGTCCGTCTTTCTTTCAGTTCCTTCGGCGCCACCGACCAGAACTTCGAACTGAGGCACACCTCATCAATCGATGAATTGCGTGGCAGGAACTCAGGTTTGGCGAGTCGGTAATAGACGTTGGCAAATGCAAAGAGATGGTGGTCCGCGTTCATGATGGGCAGGATCGCGGTCCAGGATTTGCCGTCGCTCTCCAGTTCCGCGCGACGCCAGAAACGTGAACGTGCATCTACATCGATTGAATAATAGATATGGACGCGGCTGATTGGAATGGAACGGTCCGGACGCAGGATCACGCGCGGAACGGTATCGGTCTCCAGGCTCAGGTGAAGCTCGGGCGTGGCAGGCAGGCGGAAGGAACCTTTCAAGTGTTGATCGAACCACAGCGGCCGCGCGATCTGTTGCTCAGGAAAAAATCGGTGGTTGTGGTGCGGCGCGAAGGAATAACGCACAGCGTTTTGATTGGGGATCAATTCGCCGGTCGCGTAGGTGTCGTCCATTTGCCCGTGGAAATCATTGCAGGCGCCGAGATGCAGGACTGGAGCAGTGATCAATGGCGCGTAATTCTCATAACCCATTGTCCGATCGAAGAGTTCACGCGAGCCCGTCACCTTTCGGATCTGTGGAGGCAGTCCGTTCCGGGATTGGGTGCGGAATCCACTGCCACCAACCGATGGCGAAGCCGCCTTCACTCGCGAATCCGTTCCTGCCACATAGATCGTGAGGTTGCCACCCATCGAGTGTCCTTGAATCCCGATGCGATTCGCGTCCACTTCGGGTTGGCGCTCGAGAAAAGTGATGCCGCGACGCCCGGCCAAGGTCAGCAGATACCAGTTGCAATTCCGGGGTGACTCAATCGTATTCGCAAACTTTTCTCCCGGCAGCAGATTGAAATACCCCGGTACGTTCTTCTGCGTTGGATCCACCGTGCCCCAATCGGTGTTCAGATCACCCGTCTTGGTTCGCTCCATTTCTCGCCCGCCCCAATTGATCGACAAACTCGAGTATCCGCGCGATGCGTAATAGTTTACCTGTGATAGCGACGCGCGCTGTCCACCACCATGCATGTGCAGCACCCCCGGCAGTTTTTCCTCCGCGTTCAAGGGATAGGCGTGAAAAGCCGCAACCCGTGACTTTGCTCCCCTGAAAGTTCCCACCAGATACCGAACGACCCGAAACTTGATACTCTCCTCGGTCCACTCGCGAATGACCTCCGTCTCCAGGTCATCCGCGCGGGGATCGAAGTCCTTGCTGATTTCAGAAACGGTTTGCGGAATGCCCC
The DNA here is from genome assembly GCA_002715965.1 of Verrucomicrobiales bacterium. Taxonomy (GTDB): domain Bacteria; phylum Verrucomicrobiota; class Verrucomicrobiia; order Limisphaerales; family JAYPXF01. The sequence continues at coordinate 20,669 of PBAL01000035.1, forward strand.
CCCGGGCAATCGTCGAGATGAAAGTGGCGATGAGCAACAGGATGCGCATACGCCAAACGTGAAGACTACCAGCCGAGGCGTGCAACCATTTCCTCGTGCATGAACAGCCACACCAGCGCGGCCAGGGCGATGTATGGGCCGTAGGGCAGCTTGCTCGACCACTCGCGCTTGCCGAGGATGATCAACGACACGCCCACGAACGAACCGACGAGCGAACTCAGGGTCAGGGAGAAGAGCACGGCTTTCCAACCAAGGAACGCGCCAATCGCGGCCATGAATTTCACGTCGCCAAAACCCATGGCTTCACGCGGCAAGACCACCCGATCCGTTTCGGCCTGCATGAAGTCAACGGATTCGGGGGGCATCGTGTCATTGCCGATCCGCAGCGCGCCCGGGCAGAGCTCCACATCCGTGTCCCAATGGCAACGATCGACCAGTTCGAGACGCCGGGCATGGAATCGAATGTAGTCGCTCTTGCGGGTAAAAATCTCGCCGAGGGGAATCACGTTCTCCGGCAGGTGCAGTTCCGTTTCGGTGAACGTCATCTTCTCGCCCTTGCCCAGTCGGACCTCGAAGCGGCCGAAGAGAATCTTCCCAAACTGCAGGACGACCAGAACCACCACCGCACCGACCACGACACCGATCATGCTCTCCTTCATCGCAGTTGCCCGATTCGTAACGTCGTGCAGCGCCGGCACGGCCGCCGAGGCAATCACCCCCACAACCATGCCGCCGTAGGTGATTTCGTTCGGAATGATGAAGTGTTCGAAATCAATGAAAGTCGCGGCCAGCAGACCGGCGATGAAAATGCACGCAACGATGCTCACGGGCACCGATTGTTCGCCCAGGCCGATCCAGCACCCCGCAAACATGCAACCGGTCAGCAGTTCAACCAGCAGGTATCGAGGCGAAATCCCCGTCCGGCAATTCGCGCAGCGTCCCGCCAGCATGAGCCAGGTGAGGATGGGGATGTTCTGATACCAGGGAATGCGATACTCGCAGCCGGGGCAATGCGACGGGGGGGAAACGATGCTCAGTTCACGCGGCATGCGGTAAATGCACACGTTCAGGAAGCTGCCCACCACCGTGCCGAAGACGAAAAACGTCGCCGTCCAGAAGTGGAAAGGCATTGCCGCGTATGGATTGACTGGCGGTTCCATGACCGATTCTCAAGCTGTCCGCGCGACGTGGCCGATTGTGTGCCAAGGACTTCGCGATGCGCAGGAAAGGCGGACCTTAAAGACGAGGGCGAGACGGGGGAAGGGAAAATGGGATGGGTTCAACAACGTGGCTTTTCAGGCGAAGCAATGGTTTGCACATGCACTATTCGTCAACATCGCGAACGAGTTGTTCAATCGCGCCGATCAATCTCCGAGTAAAGCAAAGTGCCCTCCGGAAAGTTTAGAACTTTGTTCGCACGCGCAGTGCTGTCTCTGATCTCATTCATTCTTCGTTCGGCGCCGGCTGCCCATGACAATCGGAACTCCGCTACTGGCCGAACATTGCGCTCCTGGGATCGTCTCCAGAGAGAACGTGGCGAGAATGGTCTCGTCCGGATTGAACACGTTCGTGTTCAGGCGCATCGCGTCGCCACTGCGGTTCATGACGCAGCCGGTGGCCTTCGTGCCGTCGAGCATGGTGACGACGATGTCGCTGATACTGAATCATCACAAGCATGAGGTGATTCAAGCGAACGATGGAAAACAGGGGCTCGCCCGCTGCCGCGAACACCGCCATCGGATCGATCTGTTGCCGTGGACCTCAAGCTTCCGAAACTGGATGGCGAGGCGCTGAGTCGCGAGATCCGTCTGCATGACCCTTCCGTGCCAATCGTTCTGATGACCGGTTATCAGGGGGATTCCGTGATGGGCCGATTCGGCGGACTGAATGTCTCAGGGTTGCTTCAAAAACCCTTCATGGCAGATGAACTTGCGGATTCGGTGAGCGCAGCTTTGGGAGACGCTTGAACGCTCAGCCTTCGGGCAATGCGTTGAGCGTGTACCAGAAGGTGTTGTTCTCCAGCTTCTCATCCCGGCGACTGCGCACGTCCAGGCTGCGCACCATCGTCACATAGCCGGTCTTCCAGCCCTTCACGCGGAGGCGGACGCTCTTGTTCCCTTGGGCCACTTCGGCAGCCGTCACGTCGATCGACGTTGCGCTGTCCTTCTTGCCGTCGTGATCGAACTCCGGCGAACCGTAGCTCGCATGATACTTGTAGTTGTATTGGAGGACGTCATAGCTCTCGGGATCACCGGCGGTTTCCGGATCGACCGGCTTGGTGAAGGTAAGTTCGAATCCATCGGTCTTCACGTGCACTTCCTGAACTTCGAATGGCAGGTGGCCGGTGAATGAAACCCGCTCCAACGCAAAGGGACGAACGGCAATGGATGCCCAGGTGCGCTGACAACCGCCGACGTAAAGCTTTCCGTCCGGACCGAATGCGAGGCGGTTCACACCGGACTGGAAACGTTTGAGAAAAGGCCATACGGCACCCTGGTAATCGCCGTTCACTTTTTCCAGTTGAACGCGCGTCACGATGGCGTTTTGAAAATCGCCCACCATCAGCTGCCCCTTAAAGGGTCCGAACTCATCGCTGGTGATCTCGGCCAGGCCGGTCGTTGAGCGGGCGAGTTTGTAGGGAAACCAAATTGCAGGCGGGTCCATCTTCGTGTGCTTGCCATACTCAGCTTCCTTCGATGGCCAGCCGCTCGGGTGACCGTGGAACTTGCCGGGCGCGACGTGGTCCATCCGGCAGGCCCCGACCCACGCACCTTGATTGTCCGTGATGAAGACATCGCGATCGGGACCGAATACTCCGATGCCATTGGGTTCGCGGAATCCGCTGCAGATCGGTGTTAGCTTCGAACCATCGGCCGCGATTCGGAATCCCCACCCCGCGTACTTGGTGTTCCAATGCGCGCTGTGTCCGGCGTTTGCGAGTACGAAGTCGTTGTTCTTGTCGAGGACGGGCCCGTACGAAAACGCGTTGTAATGTCCGGTGTAGGTCCAGCCGGCGTGAACGCGTTCGATGAGATCCGCAGTGCCGTTGTTGTCCGTGTCCGTCAGCTTGGCGAGTTCGTTCTTAAGACCGACGTAAATCTCTCCTTCGCGCACCGCCACACCCATGGGTTCACAGAGACCGGTGGCGTATTTCAGATAGCGTGCAGCCTGCACCTTCTTGGTGGCGTTCTTGATGATGTAGACATCGCCAATCCAGGTGCAGACGACCAGATCGCCGTTCTCCATGAAATCCATTCCAGTGACCAACATCTCAGTTTCTTTGGGAATCGGGAACGCCTCCACCCGATAGGAACGTGTGGATGCCATGCTCATGCTGGGTATGGGCGAAGCGGGAAGGGGCTCGGGTTTTGCCGTCGGGCGGTCTTTGATCCTGGTGACCGGGGACTTCATGTTCGGCCGGTCGATCGCCGCAAACAGCAACTTGGGATCCAGGCGCATCTTGCCGGAGCCTTCCGGCCGGGCGTAGGTGATGACTTCGAACACGAGCGGTCCGTTGTGGGGTGGCACCTTGATCCAACCCGTGCCCAGTCGCCCGGATCGCTTGATGGACCGATGGCCCTTCTCAGCACCCTGCTCGGTGTAAACCAACTCGTCGTACTCCACGCCGCCGTTCACGTCGCTAACGATCACCGACTTGCGGCTGGCTTTCACAAAGGTCACCAGAATGGGTTTCTCCTTGCGCGTGGTGAGAAAGCCATTTGCCGGTCCGGGAATCTGTGAGATTCGACCAAACTCCGACTGGGCCGCAAACCAAAGGTCCTTCGCATACTTGCTGACGGAGATGCGGCGCACCACGAAATCCATGTCATCCAGGCGCAGGTGTTGGGGAGTTTCATGGACGTTGACCGTTTCACCACCCACTTCGAGGTTGTACATGAACGTGGTGAAGCCGCCCTTGGAACTCACCGCACGATATCTGGCTTGCAGCCGCTTCTCATTGCCGTTTCCGGGCTCATCGGCCGACCAGGTAGGCATGGGTGGCATGGTCCACACAACCGGTGCGTCATTGGTGGAAATGAACGGGCGCTTGGCCATTGAGTATTGCGGGCCCAGCAGATGAAGGCCCTTGCCCTGCCAGACCGTATGGGTTCTGCACAACTCCGTGTCGAACGCGAGGTGCAGGTTGCTGCTCAGCGAAACCGCGATGCTGCGGCTGGTCGCGGGCATGGGCGCCATGCGAAATGGAATGTCCGGTGAATCAAAGCGCGGTTTCGGAGCCGGCTTCTTCTTGGCCGCCTGAAGCGGAGGGGTGGGGACAAACAGCGCGCTCAACAACACAAATACTAAATACCGTCTGGGCATGGCCGCAAAATACCGATGCACGTGGAAACGTGGCCAGAGAATAAGTTCGTCGAACAGCGCACTTATTGCAGCGCAGCGGGATCGCCCTTCCAGATCATTCGGATGGAATCCAACCGCAGGCGGGCGTTTTCAAGTGCATCACACAATTCCTGCTTCTGCTTCGTGGCCAACTCGATTTCCTCCGGGCGCACGTGATCATTCACCTTCGCGAGCGTCTGCAGGCGCGTGATTTCGTGTTCGATCAGGTGGTTCATCGATTTTAGCTTCGCCGAACGAATACCGCTTGCCTGGGTCTCTGCGAATCTGTTCGCAGCCTCCAGCATCTTGGGAAGCACCTCCCGTGAGACCGCCGGACTGTCGATCAATCGATAGGGATTGGCTTTCTCCAATTTGTTGTCCATCGCACCCGATGGGAACTCACCGGTCACGTCAGCCGCCTGGTTGTTCACCACGATACGGATGGGTGTGGGTGCGAGGAAGCGATCGACGTGAAGTCGCGTGTCGGCGATGGCTTCGAAGATAAAGGTCGTTTCCAGCAGCAATGTCTTCTCATCCGGAGAAGGATGGCAGGCGAAGGAGGAATTCCCTTTCTCACCGATCAGGAGCAGATCCATCGCACCGGTGACCATTGGGTGGTCCCAGCTCAGGAAGCCGACGTCTTCGCGTCCCAAGGCATGAGCGCGTTCGAAGGTGGCGATCATTCCTTCGTCCGGCAGCGAGGGAAACGCGTCAGTGATCACGCCCTGCGGGTTCAGTTGAAAGGTGTGCGGGCCAAGTTCTTCCGCGTGCACTCCAAAGTGTTCGAAGACATCGAGCATAAATTCCTCAAGCGAGTCGTCGCTGTCTTCGCCGGAAATCGCAGCGACCAATGTCTGGGCAACCGCAGGCCGGAATGAGTTCATCTCCAGCAAACGATCACGTCCCTGCTCCATACGATCGACCAGATCCTTGCGGACCTTGGCGGTTTCATCGACCAGCTGTTTGAGTTCAGCAGCGGATTCATCGGCGGAATGCGCGGGATATTCCAACGCCACGTCATGAACCTGGCGACCGAAGGTCTGTTGCAGTTCGTTTCCGCCAACGAGGTTTGTTTCGAAGGCGTTCAAACCCTCGTGATACCAATGGGCGACCACTTCCTGCGGGCTGCCGGTGAGGAAGGGAACGTGGATGTTGATATCCTGAGTCTGACCGATCCGATCCAGTCGGCCAATGCGTTGTTCCAGCAGTTCCGGATTCAGCGGAAGATCGAAGAGCACGAGATGATGTGCGAACTGGAAATTTCGACCTTCGCTTCCGATCTCCGAACAGATCAACAAATGCGCGCCGTCTTGTTCCGCAAACCAGGCCGCATTTCGATCGCGCTGCACGAGCGAGAGATCTTCGTGGAAGATTGCGGTCTTCACATTGAGATGGCTGGCGACCGCTTTCTCCAAGGCGAAGACTTTTTCTTTCGTCCGGCAGATGAGGAGGATCTTTTCCGTCTCCAACTGCTTCAACAAGTCGGCCAGCCAGATTGCGCGGGGATCCTGATTTAACTCCAGCTCAGGCGTGAGCGAGTCGTCGCCCGCGTCGACAGCAAATTCCGTCGAGACGCGATCCACCCAATCCGAGTGATCCTTGCGCGCCTTAATGGGTGACAGTTGCACGATGCGCCTGGGAAAATCCTGCATGGCCGCACGGGTATTGCGGAACAACACCCGGCCCGGTCCGTGCAGATCGAGCAGGTCGCCAATCAAATCCGCGCGGGCCTCTTCATCACCTTTGCCAATGCGCTCAAGTGCAACCTTCAACGAGTCCGCTTCAGTCGGATAATGCCTGGTGAGGAACGTTGCATCCTTCTTGGTCGGCTTCTTGCCCGCGTCCAGTTTTTCAACGATCGTGGCAATGTCCTTAAAATCTCTGCTTTCCTCACGGAACGATTCAAGTTCACTGAACCGATTCGGATCCAGAAGTCGCAAACGGGCGAAATGACTTTCCGGCCCGAGCTGTTCAGGAGTCGCAGTGAGCAAAAGGAGTCCCTCGGCCTGTGCACTGAGTTGTTCGACCAGCCGATAACCAGTGCTTGGCTCTTCCGGATGCCATTCAAGATGATGTGCCTCATCAACGACCAGCACATCCCATCCTGCGGCCACCGACTCAGCCGCCCGATCCGGCGACTCGGTCAGGAAGTTGATGCTGCAAAGGATCAACTGGTCGTCGAGAAAAGGATTTGCATCCGGATTGGCGGCCTGGATGGAAGCGCAGCGATCTTCGTCGAAGATGTTGAACCAGAGGTTGAACTTCCTCAGTAGTTCCACGAACCACTGGTGAACCAACGAGTCCGGCACCAGCACCAACACACGTGACGCGCGCCCGCTGAGCAGCAGTCGATGCACGATCAGACAGGCCTCGATTGTTTTGCCAAGACCGACTTCATCCGACAGCAAAACGCGAGGTGCCTGACGCGAACTCACTTCGTGCGCGATGTAGAGCTGGTGTGGGATGAGATCAATCCGCCCGCCGACAAAGCCACGGACATCGGAACTGCGTGAGCGATGCAGATTCTGCAAGGTGCGCTGACGGAGTTGGTAGTCGTGTGTGTCGTCGATCTGCCCATTGAGCAATCGATCTTCAGGGCGATTAAAACTGATGGTGTCGCTCAGCTGTGCTTCGGGTAATTCACGATCGTCTCCAATGTAAGTAAGCAGGCCGGATTCCTCGCGAACGTCAACCACAGTGATGGTTTCCCCGTCATGCGCCTTGATTTCATCACCTTCTCGGAATCGAACGCGTTTCACTGGAGCGTTCTCCAAAGCATACACACGCATTTCACCTGACGCGGGGAAGAGAATCTGGATCCGGCTGTCGCCCACCTGCACGAGCGTACCGAGGCCGAGTTCCGGCTCGGACTCACTGATCCAACGTTGTCCCGCAACAAACTGGCTCATCACAAAGGGCGGGGAAGCTAGGGGAACGAAGCAGTCCCCGCAATGGGAAAGGCGGGAATAATCGGATCACACCGACGAGTTGCGTTAGAATGGCCCCATTCCTTCGCAATAGAGCGTCGGTCAAACGGATGTTCCTTGTCGCAAGCTTGTCGGTCCTTTTGCCGACGACTGGCGTCGGTCTTCTTCCTCTTTGCGAGAAGGCCACAGAATCACGATATTCATTCCCGTATGAAGAAGTCAGCGTCCAGCAACAACAGTGAGAGAGGCGATCTCCTCCCCGGCGCTCCGACGCGCTGCTGGAAGAGCGAGATCCTCAATCACTCGGGAATGCTGGGGTGTGCCCTCTTGCTGAACGCCGGTTTCGCATTCGTGGTTCTGCTCCTACTCAAATAGATGCCTATCATGTTGGACCACCTGATCCACTACCTGGAAACCCGAAAGGAAAACCATGCACACGACGATCATAGTGCGCTATGCGGACCGCAAACCGGCTACCCCGGAGGAGTCCGAAGAAACCAACCGGCTCCGATATCTGGCGACCCTGGCGAAGAATCTTCGCCGGTTGCTGCCAGACGTGAAATCCCTCGCCGCATCGGCCAGCAACGCGGATCCAAGGCCGCGTTGCTAGGCCGCAGTGGTTACTATAAAGGGACGAAGCGATCATAATAGCGGGGACGAAGAGGCCCGCTACCTTGTCGCCATCAAAATCCGACATGTGACTCATGGTGAGTGCGCGGCGGAACTGTGAAGAAAGAAACATGATTCCATTCACCTGGGAACGCGGGAGATCTTGCTTCACAGATACAGGGAGCGATGATTACAGGTGACCAAATCCGCAATACGTTCGAAACCACGGCTATGCCCGTCCAAGATCCTCCACAACTGTAAGCGTCCTGAGCGACACTCCAGCATGTCACATGAAACCGAAAAGGGCAGGAATTCACCTGTCCTTTTTTGGTTTCAAGGACGGAGTTTTCGAACGATCCTCCTTCCTTGTCATTCGATGGAATCATTTTGGGTACGGGCCACAATGCCCTGGTGCTGCAGGCCTACCTGTCCCGTTGCGGACTGAAGGTGCTTGCCATCGATCGTGCGGAAACGCCGGGGGGCGGTTTGTCCACGATCGAGAATCCGAATGCTCCCGGTTTCTTCCACAATCCACACTCCTTCTTTCATCGCGCGGTCACCGCCATGCCCTGGTATCGCGATCTGGAACTCGAGTCCCAAGGCGCCCGATACACCGAGCCGGAATTGAATGTCGCGATGATCCTGCCCGACGGGCGCAGCCTTCAATGGTGGACGGATCTGGATCGCACCCGCGAGTCCTTTGCCCAGTTCTCCAGGCGCGACGCGGATGCGCTGGTTCGCTGGACCGAGGAATTTCAGCCGGTTGTCGATCAGATTCTCATCCCGGAGGCACAGAGCCCACCACTTGAGTCGGACGAACGACGACGCATTCTTGAGCGAAGTGCGCTTGGACGAAGGTTGTTGGAAGTTTCCGCCTGGTCCCCCTTGGAGTTTGTGACGAGCGAATTCGAAAACGACGCGATTCGCGCGGGACTCTTGTTCTTCAATGGACTGCGTGAGGTTGATCTGCGACTGCCCGGATTTGGCCATGCTATTCCGTCGCTGCTTGCTTCTCGTCACAAAGCTCAGATGTGCGTAGGCGGTTCGGCCAATCTCGCGAAGGCATCGATCGCGGACATCGAGCGACACGGCGGATCAATTCGTTGTGGCATTGAATTGAAAACCATTCGCGCCAACGGCACAGGTGTGACCGGCGTTGAACTCGCCGATGGCGAAACCATTCACGCGAGTTTCGTTGCCTCTGGTTTAAATCCGCAACAGACCTTCCTTCAATTCCTCCCCGAATCTGCAGTCGCCTCCGAGATCCGCGAGAGCGCCAGCCAATTCGAGTACAACCTGCTGGCGCCGCTCTTTGGCCTTCACCTCGCGCTCAACGAGGCACCGGAATACAGGGCTGCTCGCGCGAATCCGGATCTGAATGAAGCATTCATGGTCATTCTCGGGCTTGAGCGACTGGGGCAGTTTCACGAAATCGTCGAAGCACACGAAAACGGGTCCGTTCCACCCACGGTTGCCTGGGGCGCATGTCCGACTCGGTTTGACGCCAGTCAGGCCCCCGATGGCAAACACTCCACGTTTCTCTGGGAAAAACTCCCTTACCGGCTCAACGGCAATCCGCAGGACTGGCTTGCCTATCGGGATGAGCATGGAAAGAAGCTGCTGGATTTCTGGTCTGAACATGCGCCCAACTTGGATTCCGCCAATATCATCGATCAGTTCTGTCTCAGTCCGCTGGACACCGAACAAACCCTGCCGAACATGCGACAGGGTGATCTTCTCGTGGGCTCGTTTGCGAATGGCCAGATCGGCGCCAACCGCCCATTCCCCGGTGCGGGCCGCTACCGCGCGCCCATTGAAGGCCTGTATCTATGCGGGGGATCCACCCACCCAGGAGGCAACATCACGGGCCTTTGCGGATACAATGCAGCTTCCGTGATTGCGGCAGATTTCAAACGCCAAATCTGGTGGGATCGTCCGGATCTGTCCGAAGCATACGACCGTTTGCAGTGAGTGCCGGGCGTTTCGGCTGGAATTGCCCGGAATCGGCAATTTCAAAGGCAATTCGAATTTGTTTGCAGAGGCTTTCACCACTCACTAGCGTCCCAGTGGTCTTAAGAATCGCCGAGTTTTAACGTTATACCTACATTATTCGGGCATATGAGCCATCAGCCACTCTCCGCCGCCGAACTCACCGAACTTATCGCAAATCTCCACCGCCTTTCACGAAACCTCTGGTGGACCTGGAACCAGAAACCGCAGGAGGTTTTCTCCGAATTGTCTCCGCGCGGCTGGCAGAATCTCTACCACAACGCGGTCGCCGTTCTACACGAACTCTCGGACTACGAACTGCGCATGCGGCTGCAGGATCCCGATCTGGCGTTCAAGGTGCAGGACATCATCAAGGATTTTGATGCCTACATGAACAGCCAGAATACCTGGGGGCATCGGAACGCGCCGGCATTGCACGAAAAACCGGTGGCTTACTTCTCCGCCGAGTTTGGTTTTCATGAAACCCTGCCCGTCGCGGCCGGTGGTCTCGGCATCCTCGCAGCCGACCACGCGAAGTCCGCGAGCGATCTCGGTATTGGTTTCTACGGCATCAGCCTCTTCTATCGCGAAGGTTACTTCCAGCAATCGATCAATCACGAGAACTGGCAGACGGAGTATTACAGCAAACTCGATCCAAAGATCCTGCCGATTGAACCCGTGCTGGGAACGGACGGTTCGCCCTTGGTGTGTTCCGTTCGCGTTGCCAGCAGCGTGGTGAAGTTCAAGGCATGGAAGGCAAACGTTGGCCGCGCGACGGTCTTCTTCATCGACGCTGACATGCCGGAAAACGATCCTTCGCATCGGGATCTCACGCTGCGCGTTTACGGCGGTGACAATTCCACCCGCATCATGCAGGAAGTTTTGCTTGGCGTCGGTGGCGTGCAATTACTCCGCGCCCTCGGAATCGAACCGGGCGTGTTCCACATGAACGAAGGGCACGCGGCATTCCTCACCTTGGAATTGACCCGGGAAAAAATTGCGAAGGGAGCCAGCTTCGAAGATGCCTGGGCCCAGACCACCCAGGAGTGCATCTTCACCACCCATACTCCGGTCGAGGCCGGACACGACCGCTTCACGCCAGACCTGCTCGACTACGTGCTCAACCGTTACGCGCCCGACCTCGGCTTGGATCGCGAAGGCATGCTGGCCCTCGGTCGCGTCAAGACCGACGACGAGAACGAACCATTCTGCATGACCGTGCTCGCGCTCAAGGGATCACGCGCAGCCAACGGCGTCAGCGAATTGCACGGACAGATCAGCCGCGACATGTGGCAATGCATGTTCCCCGACAAATCGGTGGATGAAGTTCCCATCGGTCACATCACCAACGGCGTCCACGTTGCGAGTTGGATGAAGGGAACTGCCCGGGCCTTCTGGAGGAAAAAACTGAAGGAAGCCAGCGATGCCGATGCTGGGGACACCACGTTTTTCAAGGTGGACTGGGAACAGGAAGTCAATCAGCCCGAGTTCTGGGAAAAGATTGCCGATCCCGCCTTTGTTTCCGACGAGGAGCTTTGGGCCTTCCGTTATCACCTTCGTCGCGAACTCATCGAATTCTGCCGGCGCCGGCTCCTCATCCAGGGACAGCGCGTGACGCAGGGCGACTACATCAACTTCGATCACATGCTGAATCCCGATGCGCTGACCATCGGATTCGCCCGACGGTTCGCGACCTACAAACGCGCCCCGCTTATGTTCGAGCGCTTTGAGGAAATTGCCCGAGTCGCGAAGGATGCCGATTGTCCGGTGCAGTTCATCTTCGCCGGTAAAGCCCACCCGCGTGACGACAACGGCAAGCGTTTCATCCAGAACATCATCCACCTCAGCAAGTACAGCGAGCTGAAGGACAACCTCTTCTTCATCGAGAACTACGACGTGCACATCGCGCGTCAGATGGTTTCCGGTTGCGACGTCTGGTTGAACAATCCGCGTCGTCCGCTCGAAGCTTCGGGCACCAGTGGAATGAAGGCCGTCGTCCACGGTTGTCTGAACTTCTCCATCCTCGATGGCTGGTGGCGTGAGGGCTACAACGGCGAAAACGGTTTCGCCATCGGCCCGGACTCCCATCCTGACAGTGTGGAAGAACAGGATCGCGTCGACAGCGAGAACCTCTACAACACGCTGGTGAAGGAAGTCATTCCGACCTTCTACAATCGCGACGCCACTGGCATTCCGCGCGCGTGGATCTCGCGAATCCGCAACAACTTCACCACCCTCGCCGCTCAGTTCAACACCTGGCGCATGGTGCAGGAATACACCACCGGGTATTACGCACCCAAGAAGGGCTGAAGGTCCACAGAGTCTGGCCGTAAGCCCGGTTTCCATTCGCGCACACAAAGCGAATGGAAGCAATTCACCGCGTTTTCATGCAGCGTTCATCGAGCGTTCACGACCGTGAGCGTTCTTAATTCGTGAGATCCTGCCGGCCGAATTCCCCACGTGGTTGGCCCATTGGCCAGATCCCGGTCCTCGCCACACTCAGCTTCCTCTCGCTTCCTGTTATCGACCTGGCCACGACCGCCTTTGGAAGCCCTGGCAGTGAACTGGCGCGCTCGGCGTTTGTGGGCGTGTTCCTCGCAGAGATTGGACTGTTGGCAGCATGGATCAATTTGAGGAACGCTTCTCTTCACACCCGCATCAGGCTCGGCTTCGTCGCGGCAATCGCAGGATGGATCAGCAGTGCGCTGGGCGCGGCTTTGACCCAATCGCCACTGGCGAACGGAGCTCGGTGGCCGGCTGCCTCGTGACCTGGGCGACATCTGTCTGCCTGAGCCTCTGGTGGCTGGACCGAGGCGGATACATCCACGATTTGCTGAGCGTTACAATCTCGCTTGGGACACTGGGCTTGGTGATGACCTTGGCGTTGCACTCGGTTCGTTGCCGGGGATATGTGCTGGAGTTCGCTCCGGTTGGCGGCCAGCGGAGTGCTACAACAAGTCCGGTGGGGCGAAGTTCCTGCTGAGCGCCCCGCCTACTCGACGCGTTCCCATACCGCCGGCAGGTTCTTTGATTCCGGCCCAAAGGTCTGGGACACGACGAATCCGCTGGCTTGAGACATGTAGAAGATTCTTCCGTTGGAGACGACTGCTCCCAGGCACTCACGCGAATCGATGGCAGGCCCTGTGGAAACGAGTTTGCCGTCCTGCGAGAGATCGATCATGTCCATGTTTGCGCCCAGGACGTAAGGCTCGGAAAGCGTGAAACGACAACAGGCGTAGTTATGGCCAATGGTCCCAACGACTTTGCCGGTCTTGCGATCAAAGACGTTCCCTTTCCCACGCAATGCGTTGGAGAAGATGTAATCGTCGCCGACACTAACTACGTTCAATGCGGAGGTGACCGGTTCGGATTGCCAGACCAGTGATCCATCCTTTGCATCGAGGCACCAGACGAAGCGGTCCTTGGCTCCCTGCTCGGCGGCCGCAAATCCTCCCAGGAATATGCGGCCACCGCGGGCGCTCAACGTGCACTTGGAAGTCACGTGATACTTGGTGGTGGACCAGATGACATTGCCCGAGGCCGGATCCATGCACGCGGTAAATCCATTATGGTCGATCGGTAGTCCGCGACGTTTCTTGGAATCGGTATCGAAACCGAAGTAGACGGAGTAGTAGAGCTTCCCGTCGAGAATACAGATGCCACAGTCGTTGCCACCGCGGCCGTATGCGGAGAAATCCTTCGTCCACTTCACTTTTCCGGTCTTGAGATCCCAGGCCCAGACGGTGGGCTTGTGATTTTTGGGTGTGTAAGGCGTGGCATTGGCGAAGATCCAACTCATGACCTCACGACCATCCTTCGTGGGGGCGGGCGTTCCTCCAAAGACGAAGGCCTTCTCCGATCCCTGGGCCGCGTATTCGCCGGAGCCCGATGCGTAGATCGCAACATCGCCGTGCACGACTGGAGGGAACTGACGGCTCCATCCCGGTGATCCGGTAAACGGCGCTTCCCAAAGCAGCTTGCCGGATTTCGCATCCAGGCAGCGAACCCGTGATTGCTTGATGCCGCCTTGCGGAATCAGGAGCTTCTCCTTGTGATAGAGCGGTGAGGTGAAGGACAGGTAAACGTGCGGCCAATGACGGCGCCAAAGCAGGCGGCCGGTATCCTGCTCCACCGCTATCACCTGTCCCTCGGCCGTGTGCATATACATCCGACCGCCACCACAGACCGGGAGGTGCTTGACCGTGCCTTCCAGGCGACGTGCCCATCGCATGCGCAAGGGCGGCTTGAGTCCCTGATCGTTTGCGTTCGAACCCCGGAAGTCTCCGTAATTGGAATACCAGTTGTATTTGTCTGCGGCCATCGGGCCGGAGAGCGGGCTGCGCACTTCCTTAACGCCGAGGTCCTTTGTTGGATACTGCGCGCGACCGTCCTTTCCGTAGACGTAAACATATCCGTCTTCACAAGCCGCATAGGCGCGCCCTCCAGACACCGCGACCGGCGCGGTGATTGAGGCTCCAAATGAAGTGTCCAATGCCTGCCCCTTGCCGCCTTGGATCGGGACGACATGCAGCTTTCCATCCAAGCCACCAAACACGACATGATCCCGCGTCAATGTCGGAGGACTGATCGATGGAGCATCAGAAAGAACCGTGGGCTCTTTTTCACCTTTCTTGTGCACACACAAACCGAGGCCATGCTCCGGACGAGTGCGGAACACGTCGCCGTCCCGAATGGCAACACTGGCAAAGCCCAGCAGACCTGCGGTGTTGATCGATGTCTCGGTTCCTCTCACATGATCCGCCTTCAACTCTTCACCCTCCAAACGCATGATCTCGACTCGACCGGCATTGTCGCGCCGATGCCATTGCACATACACGTTGCCTTCCTTGTCTGCACTTTGCCCAAAGGTCGCGGGGTATTCCCTGCCTCGGTAAGAGGGAATCTCACCCACCTTGCGCAACTTGGGTTCATTTCCCGCATCCTCCACGAAAACCGTTCTTCCTCCAGCGGGCATGACCACGGTCTTGCCGATGAGACTGATGTCGCGCGAACAAACAAAGTGATCTTTCCAATTCACCCGATCACCGCGGAATTTCACCCAGTCAGCACCAAGCCATCTGTTGCCGGTGAAGCCAACGACCTCCGTCACGAAGTCCCACTTCCAGACCTGCTGCCCATTTGGCTTCAACGCATAGACCTGTGCGCCGAGCGTCGCAAAATACACGCGCCCTTTCCCCACCGCCGGAGCGGAGAAGATGGGCTCCTTGCAATCGATTTCGTTCACGACCTTTCCGTTAGACTTGTCGAACACGTAGTACACCCCCGCGGTTGTTCCCACGTGCAGAAACTTCCCGGCAACGGCCGGAGCTGCGATGTTGTTGCAGTTCCCCTTGCCGCCTTTCGTCGCTTTGCGCCACACGACCTTGTGATTCTCGGCATCGACGCAGAACACCACGCCCGAACCATCCACGAAGTAGATTCGCCCTTCGCTCACCACTGGTGACGCGAGAATCGCGTCGGTCGCAGGAATGAAGCCGACCAGACCCAGCTTTTCGGGCAGCACGGCGTCCGGCGCATTGCCTGAACGTTGGGCATTGCCCTGCAGTTGGTTCCATTCTGCCGACGCACAGATGACGCTGATCCCCAACACGAGCGGGGCGATGAAACGGGAGTTCATGCTCCGGATGGTTCAGTGCCGCCGCGCCCGCGGAAAGTCTTTTTTGCGCCGGCTCAATCGAGGTGCTTCATCGCTTCCCGACGACTCAACGCGGACAGCTCGTCATTCTCCACAAAGTCCCGCACCCAGTCCGGATCCGTTTTGGCGTATTCATGCAAGGCCCAGCCTATCGCCTTTCGGATGAAGAAGTCCTCGTGGTCCACATGTGCCCTGATACGCGCGGCAAGAATCCGGGGATCCGTTTCCGCCTTTCAATTCAGGAGACTCGATTCCGTAGAACCGAAACTGATTGCGAAGATACGCCTCCATGGGCCTGACATTCTCCGGGTTGGCGTTTTCGCGCAGTGAGCGGGTCAATGTGCGCACAAAATCATCAGTTTCTGTCGGCATCGTGTGTGAGTTTAAGCATAGGGAACGATCGGCCAACGGGCGTAAATCCCAAAAAATCGCACGAATGGAATACATCGGCCGCTCTAATTGCAATTCTCCTTTCACCCGAAGTCGGTTGTTCGGAGTGTATTGGAGCCAAAGCTTCCTTAGCATCACTTGACAGATTAGATTTAATACGTAAGTATTGGCCGGACGCTTGAATAAAACCCGGTTATGAATAAGCCCAATCAATCCAATTCCGCCTTTACGCTCATCGAGCTTCTGGTGGTCATCGCAATCATCGCCATTCTGGCTGGAATGCTCCTCCCGGCTCTGGCAAAGGCCAAACAAAAAGCTGCTAAGATTAAGTGCACCAACAACTTACGTCAAATCGCGCTAGGTTTTCGGACGTGGGCTTCCGACAAGGATGACAGTTATCCGTGGGAGTTTGAACAACGCTACACCATGCGTTTCGTCGATCCCAACAACCCTTGGGGCGGGGGCAGGTCAGCTGGATATGACTTTAACCGGCACGGGACGGCCAACAGCGAGGCACCCCGCACATGGACGGTCTACGCCCTCATGTCCAATTCCATCGTGAATCCCAAGATTCTCCTCTGCCCGGGCAATCGCACGAAGCGGAACGCCGTGTCGCACGAATACAGCACCAATCTTCAGGGATTCTACAGCACCGCCATCAGCGCAAACGGGCATCATCCACTGACTTGGCGAGAAGACCCCAACTATGGGCGCGGAGCCGGCTACGACAACTCCATCTCCTACGGAATCATGCGCTGGAATCGCGGGGAGCTCCGCCGGGGCGTAAAACAGGCCAACTCTCCCGACCAAATCCTCGCCTACGACTTCAATGTCAATCGCTGGCATGGTCACTACAATGAGTTTCCGCGATTTGATCCCATCCCCGGCGGCATGGGCCACACCAGTGGCGACGGGAATCGTCTGGAGCAACGTAATGTGACGGAAAGTCACGCGCCAAGTTCGCGCAATATCAGCGTCCATGTGTGGGGGTGGGTGCACGGGTTTGACGAAGGCAACCGATTCAATCTGCACGGTGATTCGGGCAATATGGCCATGTCCG
The DNA here is from genome assembly GCA_002715965.1 of Verrucomicrobiales bacterium. Classification (GTDB taxonomy): domain Bacteria; phylum Verrucomicrobiota; class Verrucomicrobiia; order Limisphaerales; family JAYPXF01. The sequence continues at coordinate 37,641 of PBAL01000035.1, forward strand.
ATGGAGCTGTGCTCTCGCTCGTTACCGAGCAGATTGATGCACTTGGCCGGGCAATGCACCAAGGCGCCCGTGGGCCGCGAAACGCAGCTGGTAATGCCCGGGGCGGGTTCAATACCTGGATCTGGCAGCCTTGGTAATCTTCTTGGAAAACTCAAAAAAAGCGCCCCAACCCGGGGCGCTTTTTTTTTGCTCCGACGGGATTGCCGGCCGGCTGATTGGATGCTTGCGGATCAGAAGGTGGCGCGAATCCCGCCGTAGACCCCAAGTCGCAAGGCTGGAAATCCACTGGTATACTCAAACTTGTCGTCGGTCAGGTTTTCACCGCGCACCCAAAGCTCCACGTTCTTTGTCGCCTGATAGTTTGCACCGGCGTTGAGCAACACGTAGTCACCATTGGGGATGTTGGCCCCGGTGTCTTGTCGATCGAGCACCCACTGGATTCCTGAATGCAGCATGAGTTTGCTGATGACCTTCCAACGGGCGTTGGCCATGAACTGGTGCCGCGGACGCCGGATCAGGCGTTGGCCGGTACGTTTGTTGATGGCGGTGAGGTAGGTGTAGCTGCCGGACAATTCAACCCGCTCGTTCAATTTCAGATTTGCGGTGCTTTCCACACCCTGGCTCAGCGCGGCGTTGATGTTCTGGGGCCGGCCGGGTATCGGTCCGAATCCATCCGGATCGATGAACTGGATCAGGTCTTGGAATTCATGCCTGAACCAGGTGACCCCCAGTTCGAGCTTCTGCATCAAGGGCTGGCGAACGCCCACCTCGAAGGTCGATGCGCTCTCGGATTTCAGGTTTCGATTACCAAAGCTGCCGAAGGCCGGAAAATCAAAATAGAGATCCTGTGCTGTGGGCGTGCTGACCGCACTGGAAACGCTCCCAAAGATGGTGGTCTTGGTTTTGGGCACGGTTGCCGACACTCCGCTATTCCATGAAAGCGCATCTTGGAAGTCCGAATAACGGTCGTAGCGAAGAGTGCTGAACAGACGGAGGTAATCGCGCGGTTCCCATTCCAATTGACCGTAACCGGAAAGAGATCCCAATCCTGCCACGAAGGCGCCGCCAAACGGACTCGTCGTCGTGCGTTCGATGTCCTGGTGCTGGAACAGCAAGCCGGCGGTTCCGTCGAGTTGATCGTTGAATTCGAGGTCGTTCTGCAGGTCGAACATGTGAGAGCGGACGCTCAGCCGATTGACACTTCCAAAATCTTCGGATGGTTGCCATTGGTTCTCGAAAGTGTAGTAGGCCCGCGTCGTAAATCGCTCAGATGCGTTCCATTCCACGCCTGGAGAAACCCGCGTCACTTCACGCTTGAGATGATCATTCACGCTGGGGAATGCGAGGGAACCTGGCGAACCGCCATCGGTCTGGTAGTAGCTCGTCTTCACATCTGCGTAGACATCCTCCGATACCTCGTAGCCGAAGGAGGTGCGAAAGCTCGTTCGGCGGAAGCTATTGTTGTCCCGTGGGTAATCGGCATTGAACTGTGAACCCGCAAAGGCGTAATCGATCTTTCCATCGGACCCGCGAACGGATGCCGACTCACGAAAACTGTTGAAGGAACCCACCTCAAACATCGCCTTGTATTCCGGCTGCTCGAGTCCGCGACCGGATTCGGTGATGACGTTCACCACCCCGCCAATCGCATCACCGCCATAGAGAGCACCAACGGACGAACGCACCATTTCAATGCGATCCACGTTGTCGAGTGTGAGGCTGCCCCAGTCGAATCCGCCCGCCAGCATGTTCGGCGAACGGCGGCCGTCGATGGTCAGCAGGGTGTGTTGACTCTTGGTGCCGCGGGTGAAGACCGAGGTTGCCTGGCCAGGTGTGCCGTTGCGAACCACGGAGAGACCGGGCAGAGATTCGAGCGCCTCGGCCAGGGTGCGAAAGTTTTTTTCTTCAATGGTTGCGCGGTTGATCACCGAGACCGTCGCGGCCGTGCGATTGATATCCCGTTCGGTGCGTGTCGCGGTAATGACGAGTTCAGGGAGTTGGATGGCATCACGCGCGTAGGAAGGCGCGTTGGTCTGTGCCGCGGCGCAGAGGGGCGCGGCGGCCAGGAGGGACAGGGTCAGTTTTCGAGTTTTCATCAGGGGACTGGTTTCATTCGTGCGTTTGTTTTGGGGTGGGAAACCAGGCGGGGAGGCACAAAAAAGCCTTCACCCCGCAATTCGGAAGATGAAGGCAAATTCCAAGCCGTGACGAAAACCGTTCGACACGCTGGCCCCATCCTTCTCTTTGTCGGAGAAGTGGGCGTCTTCCTTGACGCCCGGACGAGGACAACCAAACCGGTATCCTGACTCCGGGTTTCCAACCTCGCTCCCGCCTTCCCGCTCAACGAGCAGTGGCAATTGGGAGTTTGTCACCCGATACAGTGGCGCAACCGTCCCCGATTCTAACGGGGTTCCCTGCGTTTGATTGTCACAGATTGCGGACCGAACAGGCCCGCTCTATCAAAGAGCTGCGGCTTGATAGTTGGGCGCATCGATTCTGCCAAGAAAAAGTTTTTCACCTTGGCAGCAGAGGGTGCGATTGCCACTGGGTGGTGGAGGGACGAGCCCACGAGTCCGTGGGGCGCAAAGTTCCGAGGCGAGTATGACTTAACCCGTGCTGCTGTCGGCAGACCTTACCGTCCCCCAAGTTCAATGGGCTGTAGCTCAAGTAAGGACTCGTAAACTCGTCCCTCCACCAGCTCGTTTGCGCCACCCAGAGAGAATTACACCAGGCAGCAGAAAATCGCGTGCCGTTGCGGGAGCAGTTGCTGCGGGTGGAGTTGTTGCATAAGGCGGATTTGCGGGATGGACTGGGGGCGGTGTATCTGCCGGAGGGGCTGGGCAGGAAGTTTCCGAGTGCGGCGAGGGAGTTGGGTTGGCAGTGGGTTTTTCCGTCTAAGTCGATCAGCAAGGATCGGCGCCCACTTGGTGGTGGGGCATTTTGGAGTTGGCAGATCGAAGATGGGTGACGGGGTGGCCGGGCCGGGATACCCGCGTGGCGAGGACAATGCGGTCTTGCGTCGGCATCATTTGGATCCGGGGACGATCGACAAGGCATTGAAGGCGGCTGCGAAGCGGGCGGGTCTGGTGAAGCGGGTGACGAGTCATGTATTGCGTCATTCGTTTGCGACGTATTTGTTGTTGAGGGGGACGGATATTCGGGAGATCCAGGAATTGCAGGGGCATCGTGATTTGTCTTCGACGATGATTTATACGCATGTGGTGCGGGAGATCCGGGGTGGGGTGGTGAGTCCGTTGGACTCGCTTCGCGAGGGAATTTGGGAGTTGGAATTAACCGAAGAGATCGCAAAGGGCACAGAGAAGCGCTGGATTTTCACTATTTTCTTCGCGGCAATAGGGGGTTCATTCATATTCGTGCGGCATGAAGTCCATGACGGGTTATGGCCGCGGCGAGAATGTTCGGAGCGGCTGCAAGATCACGGTTGAAATCGGCTCGGTGAATCGAAAATCGGGCGAGGTTTCGGTGGGTCTGCCGCGTGAACTGGATTCGCTTGAGTCGCAGGTGCGAGATGAGGCGTTGCGCCGAGTGGCGCGCGGCCGATTGAATATTCGAATTCACCTTCAATCGGCTGACGGGTTCAAGCCCGTCAATGTCCGCGTGAATCACAAGCTGGCACAGACTTATCATCAGGAGTTCACCCGTCTGGCAACGGCGTTGAAGTCGGGGGGGACGTTTTCATTGGACACGATTTTGCGATCGCCGGGCGTGCTGGAGACGAACAGTGAGGACACGGATGCCGAGAAGCTTTGGCCGCAGGTGAAGTCGGCGTTGAAGAAGGCGCTGGATGGGCTGGTGGAGATGCGCGAGAAAGAGGGTGCGCATTTGCGGAAGGATCTTCAATCGCGGGTGAAGGTGATTCAGAAGTGTGTCTCCAAAGTCTCGAAGCTCGCGCCGGGTGTGCCGAAGCGATTTCGCGAAAATCTGATGAACCGCCTTCGATCGTTGGGCATTGAGAGCATCGACCCAAATGATGAACGGGTCTTGAAGGAGATCGTCATCTTCACGGATCGGACGGACATCTCAGAGGAGCTCACGCGTTTGAAGAGCCACTTTCAGCAGTTCGATGAGTGCGCGAAATCCAAGGCACCCGTCGGGCGCAAGTTGGATTTCCTCTGCCAGGAAATGTTTCGGGAGATCAACACGATCGGTTCGAAGGCGCAGGACGCGGAGATCTCGAAGGAGGTCGTCATGGCGAAGACGGAGCTGGAGAAGTTTCGCGAGCAGGTCCAGAACGTCGAGTAAACCGCACGCGATGGCCGCCAAGCAGAAACCCAGTCCCTTGCTTCTCGTGGTAAGCGCCCCATCTGGGGCGGGCAAGACGACGCTGTGCAATCGGCTGTTGAGAAGTTCACCCAATGTCGCACGCGCCATCACCTGCACGACGCGCGACCCGCGGCCGGGCGAGAAGGACGGGAAGGATTATTACTTTCTGAGGGCTGCGGATTTCTTGAAGCGCGTGCAGGCGGGCAATTTCCTGGAACACGCCACGGTTCACGGGAGCAGCTATGGAATTCTGAAGAGCGAGATCACGAGCAAGCTGCGTGCGGGCGAGGACGTGGTGTTGGCGGTGGATGTTCAGGGCGCGGCAACGATTCGCAAGCAGGCGATGGAGGACAAGCGGCTTTGCGAAGCGTTGGTGGAAGTGTTCATCCTGCCGCCGAGCATCGCTGAATTGAGACGCCGTTTGCAGGGGCGCAGGAGCGAGACGGCTGCCACGCTGCGCAAGCGATTGGCGGAGGCAAAGCACGAGATCACGCAATGGAAGCATTATGACTACGTGATTCTCAGCGGAACGAAGAGCCAGGATTTCCAGAAGTTCAAAGCCATTTACGAAGCGGAGAAGCTGCGGCAACATCGGGTTTCGACACCAAACATCCGTTGAACATGGGCAGGCAGAAAAACATCGTCCTTGGCGTGACCGGCTCGATTGCAGCGCACAAGGCCGTGGACGTGGCCAGTCAACTGACCAAGCGAGAATTCAAGGTCGAAGTCGTGATGACCAGGGACGCGCAGCGCTTCGTGACGCCACTGCCGTTCAAGACGATTTCCCGCAACCCAGTCGTGACGGATTTGTATGACGAAGAAGATGGATGGAAACCGACCCACATCCGTTTGGCGGACGAGGCGGATCTGTTGCTCATCGCGCCGGCCACGGCGAATATCCTGGCGAAGATGGCCACTGGAATCGCCGACGATGCGCTGAGTTGCATCGCACTCGCATTGAATCCGGATGCGAAATTGATCATTGCGCCGGCCATGAACGGGAAGATGTGGCTGCATCCGGCGACCCAACAGAACGTGAAGATCCTGGAGGAACGTGGCGCAATCTTCATTGGTCCGGAAGAGGGGATGTTGTCCTGTGGTTACGAAGGCATTGGCCGGCTTTGGGAGACTGCGGGAATCGTTGAGCTGGCCAGCAATGAACTGAACGGAAGCGCATCATGAAATCTCCCATCATCGAGCTGCTCCAACAGCTGCTGTATGCCCCTGATCCGGATGCGCAGCACATCAGCAATCGCATCCGGTTGATGGAACGCGACATTGGCGTGACGACCAAGGTCATCATCTTGGGGCTGCTCGGTTACGCGCTCTACTTTCAGCCCGATGTGTTTGCGGCCTTCGATCACCTTTCTGGCTCCGACAGTGCGGAACTCGCCCTGGCAACCGTTCGTGGCGCCTTCCTCAGCTATTGCGTCCTGAACCTCATCGTGATCGGCATGCTGTTAGCCATGACCTGGCTGCCTCTGACGACACTCCAATGGGCGGTGTTCATCATGAACCTGATGGATGCCATCTTTGTGTCGCTGCTGGTGAATCTGACGGGTGGATTGGAGTCGACCTTCTACTGGGTGTTCCTCTGCCTGATCGTGCGCAACTCAATCAGCGTTCCCCAGCATCGTTACCAGGTCGCGATCAATCTACTCGTGATCACCTGCTACATCTTTTCTCCGGTCATCGGCAGCACTATTGAGAATATTGTCGAACAGGTGAATCAACCCGAAAGTGTTTCACAGGAAGTTGCGACCGCCATTTCCACGAATGAAGTCGTGGTCGCCGACACGAACTTCGCAACGTCGCTGAGCAACAACATTGCAACCGCCACGAATCCCGCCGTGCGCATCAATGGCACGAACGTAACCCGCCGCCACACCGTCAACCTGGAAGGCACCGAGCTCAACTTCAAGGACGCGCTCCTTGCCGCGATGTTCCAGCTCACCGACCCGCGCCAATGGCAGTCCAAGCTCATCCGTATCGTCCTGCTCGCGCTTTTGAGCCTGTGTTGTTACGGAATCAGCGTGTTGTGGAATTACCAATTGCAGCAACGTGCGGAGGAAGAGGAATTTGCCAGCCGCCAACACCAGTTGCGTTCCACCGGCCGGCTTGCCGCCGAGATTGCACATCGCCTGAAGAACCCGCTCGCAATCATCAACAACGCTGTCTTCAGTCTCAGACGAGCGCTCCCCGACGCGGAGGAGAAGGTGAATCAGAAGATCGAAATGATCAAAGAAGAGGTGGACCGTTCCGACCAGATCCTCACCGAACTGATGGGATATGCAAAACTCGCAGACGCAAAAGTTGAGCGGCTGAACATCCGCCCCGCCATCGAGCACGCGAAGAATTCAGTCTTTCCATCGGGCTACGAACACGACATCCGGATCACGACCGACATCCCGGAGATGCCCCCGCCTCTGCTGATGCAACGGCTGCATCTCAGCGAGATTCTGGTAAATCTCCTGACCAATGCCCGCGAAGCGTTGAGCGGCAAGGGCGAACTCAAGATCCAGGTTGAGGTCAATCAGGGTGAGAACATCCGTGTCCGCCTGACGGACAACGGTCCCGGCATGTCGGCGAACAAGGCGGAGAAGATCTTCGACGCGTTTTATTCCACTTCGGAAAAGGGCACGGGACTTGGACTCGCCATCGTGCGCCACAATGCTGAGATCTACGGGGGCAAGGTCGAGGTGGAATCCGAGCTTGGAAAAGGGACAAGCTTCATCCTAACCTTTCCCTTCAAAGCCACCGCCCCGCAGGAGTCATGAGCAAGGCCCTTCCCCCAATCCTCCTGATCGACGACGAGAAGAACATGCGCCTCTCGTTGCAGTCGATGCTGGCGGACGAGGATTACGCGGTGGAAGCCGTGGAGAGCGCCGAGGAAGGCATGGACCAGCTCGCCAAACGCAGCTACTTCATGGTCATCACCGACGCGCATCTGGATGGCATGAGCGGCTACGAGTTTCTGGGCAAGGCCAGCAAACTTCACCCAAACGTACCCGCCCTCATGATCACCGCCTACGCCACGCCCAAGCTCGCGGTGGAGGCAATCAAGGCGGGCGCCGTTGACTACCTGCCCAAACCTTTTGCGCCGGAGGAACTTCTCCATGCCGTCAGCCGCTGCGCGGAACGGCACACGCTCATTCGCCAGAACCATTCGCTGCGCCAGCAGGTTTCCGAAGGATATTCGCTCGATCAGATCATCGGCAAATGTCCGTCCATGGACGAACTTCGCGAACTGATTCAGACCGTTGCTCCCACTGATGCCACGGTCTTGATCCTCGGCGAAAGCGGCACCGGCAAGGAACTCATCGCCGGCGCATTGCATGCCCTGAGCCAGCGTGCGAATGAAACCTACGTTCGCATCAATTGCGCGGCCATCCCTGAAACGCTTTTGGAAAGCGAACTCTTCGGCCACGAGAAAGGAGCCTTTACCGGCGCGCTGAAGCAGAAGGCCGGGCGGGTTGAAGAAGCCGACGGGGGCACGATCTTCCTTGATGAGATCGGCGATATGAGCCGGCCGCTTCAGGCCAAGCTGTTGCGCTTCCTTGAGGACGGGAGTTTTACCCGCGTGGGCGGGAACGAAGAGCTTCGCGTCCACGTCCGCCTCATTGCTGCGACCAATCGCGACATCGTGGACGCCATCCAGCAGAACGAATTTCGCGAAGACCTGTTCCACCGGCTGAACGTCGTACAGTTCCGGCCCGCACCGCTGCGCGACCGGAGCGACGACGTGTTGTTGCTCGCCAACTACTTCCTGAACACTTTTGCCGCACAGTTGAAGAAGAGTGATCTCACCCTCTCGGATGAAGCCACGGACAAACTTCGTTCCCATTTCTGGCCCGGAAACGTCCGCGAGCTTCGCAACGCCATCGAGCGCGCGGTCATTCTCAGCCAGGGAGAAATCGGGGCCAAGCAACTGCCCGATTTCGAACTTGAAACCAGGCTGCATGGGAAGGAAGAGGATCAATCTGCGAAAGCTCCTTCCGCGCCCATCGCAATTGACCAGTCGTTGGATGAACTTGTTTCCGGCTACGAGAAGAACATCATCACCAGTTCCCTCGAACGCAACCGCTACAGCATCAACAAGACGGCCGACCAATTGAAGGTGACCCGGCACGCATTGCGCTACCGGATGCAGCGTTTGAACATCAACAATGAATCCGGCGAGAGCGACTCAGGCGGGGACAAATGACGCTCCATGGATCCGTCCGAGTTCACTCCTTTGATCGCGGCATTCGATCCCACCGATGTGGTGAACGGTCCCGGTTCTCCGGCCGGTTCCTCGAATCAGCCCGGTGCCGACGGCCACAAGACCATCTTTCTCGGGGTGGGCATCATCCTGATCGCCGGCATACTCTGGGCTCTGTTGCTTCGCCGGCAGAAGCCCGGCATATCAACCACCATCGAATCCGCCTCCCGCAATGTCGGTCAACGGCGCAGGTCCGCAAAGGACAAGAAAAACAGGCGCCCCATTTCGGAGGAAGGAGGACTCCCCCCCGTTCGCAAGGAGCGGCGCGCACAATCCCCGCCGTATGAACCCGTCGACTAGCGAAGACATCACCCAGAAGAGCGCCTCGAATCTCGCGCTGGCCTTCGTGATGTTGCCGCGGGAAAAACGCCAGCATATGACTGCCTTATACGCTTATTGCCGGGAGGTGGACGATGTGGCTGATGAGGAAACCACCCCGCTTGTCGATCGTCGCGCCCAACTCGCGTTCTGGCGCAAGGAAACCAAGCTCGCCTGTGAAGGCGGCTCCCCGAAACTGCCCGTCATCAAGGAACTTCAGCACGCCATCCTCGATCACAACCTTCCCTACGATCTTTTCGACGAACTTCTCCAAGGCGTGGAAGCGGATCTGGACAAGGATCGTTACGAGACCTTTGAAGAACTTGAGCAATACTGTTATCGCGTCGCTTCCGTGGTCGGGCTGCTGAGCATCGAGATCTTCGGTTACACAAATCCCAAATGCCACGACTACGCAGTGGAACTTGGCAAGGCCCTGCAATTCACCAACATCCTTCGCGACGTCGGCAACGACGCGGAACGCGGCCGCATCTATGTTCCGCAAGAGGCATTGAAACAATTCAACGTAAACGAGGACGACATTCTCAAAGGTCGTTACACCGAGGAGTTCAATGAGCTTGCTGGTGATTTTGGCTCTCGCGCGCGCAACTTCTACCAATCCGCCCGCGACACGCTTCCGAAGGAGGACCGGCGTTCCATGGTCGCTGCCGAGCTCATGGGTAGTGTTTACTGGAAGCTGCTTTGCAAGGTCGAACGAGCCGGATACAAGGTGCTGAATCCCACGCCCACCAAGCTCAGCAAACCGCACAAGCTCTTCCTCATCGTCCGCAGCTGGTTCCGGCATCTCACCGGCCGGGTCGCGCCCACTTATGGCGTCTGAACCGGCACGCCAGCTCACCGCCCCCGGCTTCGTCCTCACCAACCTCGCCGCGAAGTTTTATCTGCGCGAGAAAGTGAGCGCACTGAGATGGAGTGGTGTCGTCCTGATCGTCATCTGCGCGGGATTGATCACGTTCAGCGAGAAACAGAAGGATACGAGGAAACAGTCACTTCCAGGAACCGAACAGCCGGCGCAAGCGCCTTTGGAATGAGATTGAGACAAGGATGAGGAAAACGATTGGGAAGCGGGGAACGTGACGGATCCGCTTGCCCCTTCAACCCTCTACCTCTCCCACTCCCTGCTGCCATTTCAACAACTCCTCCGGAACCGCATCCGGATATAACCGGTGCAAACACGCGGCAACCGCATCGCACAGAATTCTAGGAAGTTCCGATGGGGCTTCACGATCCACCTTGCGGAGTTTTTCGAATTCAGAATCGAACAACGATTCGAACGAAGTCATCACCGACTTCACTTCATCCACCCTGTGTTTGGGATGCTCGGCATCCCGCCATTCACCACGGCCACGCCCAAAGTGGGCGACCGCGAGGTATCGCAGGATCAGCGATTCCGCAACTCCGCGCAGGAATTGCGGGGACCAGCTCACGTGCGATTCGTTCTTTCCGCTGATGAAGTTGTAACTCTGCGTGGCCAACACACCACCGGTCGCACCCAGGATACCCCCGATCACCGCCCCACCGCCGAAGGTCAATCCACCCGCGGTAAAGTCTGCGGCCAATCCGGTCAACGCTCCGCCGAGGAAACCCGAGATGGTCCCAGCCAGTCCCTTGTCCGCCGGTTGTTGGATAGCAAAGTCGTCCTCGAATCGCTCCTCGATCTGGCGTGCGGATTCGCCGGAGAGTCCATGGATCGCGATCACATCCGTCACCGCTTCCGCCAGCCGATTCATCATTCGCTCGCCAAGTCGCGTCATGGCATCGCGTTGCGGTGCCTTCAGCGAATCCATGACCGGACTCAGCATCTTCTCGGCAAATTTTTGTGCGGGAAGCTCTTCAC
>PBAL01000036.1 GCA_002715965.1 Verrucomicrobiales bacterium
CTCGATGTTTGTTCGCCAGCTTGGCGCTGGGCAGAAAGTAGTTGTGCAGCGGTGCCCAGTATTCCCGATACAATTCATTGATGGCGGCCAGCTGTTCGGCATCCTCCAGTCGCCGGTATCCCAAGAGTTGGCGCACGTGCGTCCAGTTCTTTTGCTCCACGTGCCCGTTGTCATTTTTCTGGTAGGGCCGGGAGCTGGTGAAGCCAACTTTCCTTTTCCGATCTGTGTAGTAGTTCACCAGGTGGTGGTTAAGGAACTCGCTGCCGTTGTCGCAATCGAACCCCAGGATCGCAAAGGGCAACCGGCCTTCGACATCCTGAGTGGCGGTCACGATCCCGTGGGCCACCGTGTCGGCTTCCAGATAGCCGGGCCGATCGATGCCCCAGTTGTCGGTCCGGATCGGGATCTGCATCTTCAGCAGGCTGCCAGGCTTGGTCCCACTGCGACCTCGCCCACGGCCTTTGGCTTTGCTGGGAGCCTGCAGCCGATCGATTTGTGCGGCGCTGATCTGACGCACTTGTTTGCCAATCGAGGCGTCCAACGGGCCAATCAATCAGAAATCGGGCTTGCATCCCCCATGGTCGACGCATAAGCTCCCCACCCTTTTTCGATCGGAATCGAAGTTTGTGGCCCGGTGGCTGCAGGCGGACATTCCCCTGAAACGACTGAATATGGTTAAGATTCGCTTGAAACGCATGGGTTCCAAGAACCGCCCTTACTACCGTGTGGTGGTGGCCGACAGTCGTAGTCCCCGCGATGGCAAATGCATCGAGGAGATCGGCACCTACGCCCCGATGCGTGAAGGTGAAAACTACGATCTCAAGCTCGACCGCGTGGACTACTGGCTTGGCGTCGGCGCTCGGCCCAGTGACACCGTCTCCTCCTTCATCAAGAAGGCACGCAAGGCGGCCACGGCTGCTGCAGAAGCCTGATGGAACAGTTCTTAAATTTTGTGGTGCACCGGCTCGTGGATCGTCCAGATGCCGTGTCCGTCACCCCCGTCGACAACGGGAAGGAAACAGTCTACGAACTGCGCCTTCACCCCACTGACATGGGGAAAATCATCGGCCGCCAGGGCGCAACGATCAATGCGATCCGCACCCTGCTCCAAGCCGGCAGCGCCAAGAAAGGCATTCGCTGCTCGCTCGAGGTGGTCGAAGACGAACCACCGCGGAACAAATAGTTTCGCGAATCGCGCGCGATGAAAGTCGACGTGCTGACACTTTTTCCCGCCATGTTTGCGGGTCCGCTCGATGAAAGCATCATTATGCGGGCACGAGAGGCGGGTTTGTTGGATCTCCGGATCCATGATTTGCGGGAATATACCCACGACCGGCATCGCACGGTGGATGACAATCCGTATGGCGGTGGGCCGGGGATGGTGTTGAAGCCCGAACCGATCTTTGAAGCCGTTGAGGCGCTTGCCTCAGAGAATACGCGAGTCACGCTGATGACTCCACAAGGTCGGCGATTCGAGCAATCAATCGCACGTGAACTGGCCGATGTGGAACATCTGCTCCTGATCTGCGGCAGTTACGAAGGATTCGACGAGCGAATCCGCGAAAGACTGGCGCACGACGAAATCTCCCTCGGGGATTTTGTCCTGACCAACGGGGCTTTGCCTGCGATGGCAGTGATCGACGCAGTCACCCGCCTGCTTCCCGGAGCATTGGGCGACTCGGAAAGCGCGACCGAAGAATCGTTCAGCGACGGACGGCTGGAATATCCGCAATACACGCGGCCGGCCGAGTTCCGCGGAATGGAAGTTCCGGACGTCCTGCTCTCGGGCAATCACGCCGAGATCGAGAAGTGGCGCAACGAACAGTCGCAACGGCGAACAGAAGAACGAAGACCAGATTTGTTGGACGGTCCGGAATGACCTCCAAGTAAGATTGAACTGTGGCCCCGCCACATAACTGAAAGACAACTATGAACCAGGCATTGCTTGATAAGATTCACGGCGAACAAGAGCGTCAGAAAGACGCCGACTTTTGCGTAGGCGACAGCGTCCGCGTCCACACCAAGGTGGTCGAAGGCGAAAAGGAACGTATCCAGGTCTACGCCGGACTCGTGATCGACCGCAGCGGCCGCGGACTCAACGAGCGCTTCACCGTCCGCCGGATCAGCTACGGCGAAGGCACCGAACGCGTATTCCCGCTCCACTCCCCGCGCATCGACAAGATCACCGTGGAGCGCCATGGCAAAGTTCGTCGCGCCCGCCTCAATTACCTCCGCGACCGAATCGGCAAAGCCGCTCTCGCGGTGAAGGAAAAGGACACGCGCGGCAAAGGGAAGAAAAAGGGCAAGAAGTAATCAGACCCGCAAGCTGTTTTCGAAGCGGAGCGAATTACTCGCTCCGCTTTTTCTTGCGCAACTCAAGCAGCCCGCCTGAGAACCGTCATTGGACCGACAAACTTCCAATCGCTCGTGCCCCGCATCGGAAACCGATCAACGAAGCGCAGTCCATCAACTCGCGATTAACCCGAATTCTCATACTCGGAGGCTACCGAGGGCATATTGATTGTAGCGCAGGTGTCTCAACGTGTCCCAACCTGCCGTATCGCGGATTTCCAAATCCGCAGGGTGTCACCTTGGTCACTGGCACCCGGACGCTCTGCCGATCAGGAAAGTTAGGAAACCTGCGACACGGCAGACTTGGAAGTCTGCGCTACGTCTGGCCGGTCGCTCAGCTGTGAGAAATCGCAACTGAACCCGTCCACGCCTGTCTGGCCAGACCATCGGAGCGTCACGCACTTCTTCCACATCTTGATCGACTTTGAAGTCGCCGATTCCTCAGGTCGTCGCATAGGATTCGCCAACATATGTCACAGCAGACCATCAAGATTGCCCTCGTTGGCGCCGGGATGTTTGGCGGGGACGTTCATCTCCGCGCCTATGCCGACCTGCAACGATTCGGAATGGCGGGACAACTTGCGCGGATAGGACTCGATCATTGGACGCGCGATGTTGCGCCGATCAAATTCGAACTGACTGCGGTTGCCACCCGGTCTGAAGCATCCGCCAACAAATCGGCGGACCATTTCGAATCGATCACCGGGCACCGTCCCAATTGCTATCATGGAGATGCGCCGTGGGACGACATCCTGGAAGCGCATCCGGATCTGGATGTCATGGCGGTTGCCACCCCGGATCATCTGCACACGCCGGTGGTGTTGGCCGCGCTTCGGAAGAAGATCCACGTGATCACTGAGAAGCCGATGTGCCTGTCACTCAATGAAGCCGACGAGATCATCGAACTGGCCAAGCAGACCGACCGCATTGTGGCGGTGGACATGCACAAACGCTACGATCCGGATCACCTTCGTATCCGTGACGACATCGCCAATCGTATCGGTGATCCCTTGTACGGAGCCGCCTTTCTGGAAGAACCGTTGGAAGTCTCCACCAGCACCTTCAAGTGGGTAGAAGACAGCGATCCGTTCAGCTACGTGGGGCCGCATTGGACGGACTTGATCCACCACTATTACCGCAGCAACCCGGTTTCGCTGACGGCGGTGGGCCAGAAGAAGCGATTGAAGCGCCAGGGTATCGACGCGTACGACGCGGTACAGGTGCGCGTGGATTATGCGAACGGGATGAGCATCTACTACCACAACAACTGGGTCACTCCGGATGACTTCGAAGGACCGGTGAACCAGGGACACGAAATCGTGGGTGCGGATGGAAAGGTGGAGAGCGATCAACAATACCGTGGGTTTCGCTTCTGGAATGCGGGCGGGGGCAGCCGGACTTCAAACAACCACTTCACCCGCGACGTGCTGCGGCCCGATGGCACCAAAGCCTACATCGGTTACGGGGTCGACAGTCTCACCGCGGGTATGGTCGCCATTTGTCGATCGAAGTTCCAGGGCACCAGCCGGAACGAACTTGCAGAGATTTATCCAACCGCCGAGGACGCCCGCATCACGGTCGCGATCGTCGATGCAGCCGCGCAGGTACGTGACTCGAATTACACCTCCATCCAGGCCGGCAAAGGCGCCTTGGCGACCGCGCGTTTCGATGAAAAAGGGATCACAGTTTGTGATCCCAATTCGTCGCCGGTTGAGCGTGTGATTTACGGCCTGCCGCTGTAGTGCTGATCAGAGTTCGGCCAACTTGACAGAACGACTGTCTCTCCCTTGACCGCCGGCGTCTTTCGATCGTGCAGCACCAGGGCGATTGACGGGACCACGCATGGGTCTGGGTATCTCGTTCGAAGATTCGCATCTCGTCCCGGTTATACAACATGAACCAGACATCCAAGATTTCCTGATCGCCGAAGCCGTGGATACGGGTGGCGGGTGTAGTGAATCATGTAAGGCTTGAAGCCGTTATCCTTGAGCGTGACATACGGTTCGGAAGCTTCGATCGGTCGAACAGCTGCCATCCGCATATGGATCAGATCATTCAGATTGTATCCAAATCCTATCCAGGTGTAGAACGCGATCATCGGGAGGATGTAGCACAGAACCCGCCGGCTCACGGGTTGATTGACCACCGGGACAAGCATGTCGCTCTCGCTGGAGCGAATCATCAGAATACCGATCAGGACGAGTACGGCCGCGAGGAGAACGTTGTATCGCAGCCTCCACAGGTTTTCGCGACAGCTCTCAAGTTTGCTCTCGATGATCTCTTCAAATTCCCACCCTTTTCCGTCGTTGGAATCTAGCAACTCGTTTGGAGCCAGGTAAAAGTCTGATCTGGATTTTCCCTAGCGATCGGCCTCACAGGTCCAATACACCATCTGAGACGCGAAATGGAACCAGAAGGCCAACAGAAGCAATCGACCGGCCTTGGATCCCTCCTCTATTCTTGGCTCCACCCATCTCTCCTTGTTGGAAACCGGTGCTCCCGTTGCGAGAGCACCGGCCAAATTGGGATCAACCCTTCTTTTTAGCTGGAGCGTCCGCTTTCTTCTCAGCAGGCGCATCGGCTTTCTTTTCCGCGGGGGCGGCCGCCTTCTTCTCGGCTGGTGCATCAGCCTTCTTTTCTGCAGGAGCATCGGCTTGCTTCTCGGCCGGAGCGTCAGTTTTTTCCTTGGCATCGGCCGCTGCGTCTGAGGCCGCCCGCTGTGCGGTGACATTCAGGGTAAGCACGACTTCCTCGCGAATGAGGTTGTCCGCCTGTCCGGGATACTTCATGTCGAAGTCGAATCGATTGATGTGAAATTCGGCGGACAGTGTCACGCCGGTTTCGTTGACATCAACGTCTGCCGGGAAGGTGATGGATTTCTTGACGCCGTGCATGGTCAGGTCGCCGGTGATCAGCTTTTTGCCATCCTCTTCCTTGACGTCGGTTGCCTCAAAGGTGGAGGTCGGGATCTCCGGAACATTGAAAAAGTCCTTGTTCTTCAGATGAGCGGTGAGCTTGTCGTCCCCGGTCCAGATGGAATTCATGTCGATGACAATCTTGCTGCCCTCGGCAACGAGTTCGTCGTTCACGACATTGAGCGTGCCTTCAAACTTCCTGAAGCCGCCCGGTTGTTCCCCACCGACCGCCTTGGAGCCGATGAAATTGATCTCTGATCCCCCAATAATGGCGTAGCTCACAAGCTCGCCGGGCTTTGGCTTCTTCTCGACTTCTTCCTTGTCGCCGGTATTGACCGAGGCTGCGGGGACATTGTCGGCGGGATTATTGCAGCCGGTGATTGCGACGGCTGCGACGAGAGCGTATGGGAGGACAAGTTTGTTTTTCATGCGTTGTGTGATTTGAGGGGGGTGAGTGTCTGGTTCGTGGCGCGGAAGTCAAGGGGAGAGGTCGATTGAATTTGTGTTCGGCCGGGCAATTCGGCATCTAGGGGAATCATGGCCAAGCAACCGAATATCCTGCTGATGATTTCGCACGATCTGGGCACCTACGTGGGGCCTTACGGGTGCGTCCCGACTGCCACACCGGCGCTGAACGGATTTGCGAAGGAAGGGATGGTATTC
This sequence comes from Verrucomicrobiales bacterium, assembly GCA_002715965.1. GTDB lineage: Bacteria > Verrucomicrobiota > Verrucomicrobiia > Limisphaerales > JAYPXF01. The sequence continues at coordinate 5,931 of PBAL01000036.1, forward strand.
GAAAAACACTTTGTGAGTTCGCCCGGCTGCAGCCAAAGCCGATCTTCGCTGATCACCGGGCGTTTCCCGCACTCCAACGGCCAATTCGGCCTCTCGCATCTCGGCTGGACTCTGAATCGTGACGAGCAGTTGCTCCCCGACACGCTGCGGGCAGCCGGGTATCACACGGCGATGTTCGGCATCTGGCATCTGCACGAATGGACCTTGGGAGGATTCAATGATCTGTCGGATGACGTTTCCACGGTGGACAGCTCACCGGAAGGTTTCGCGAATATTGCGTCGAAGCGGGCGGGCGATTGGTTGCGAAACTACCAGGATGAGGAGCCGTTTTACCTGCACGTCGGCTTCTGGGAGGCCCACCGCCCGTTTTGTGGTCAGCCGGGCGATCCGAGCGAAACGCCGGACGTAGATCTCACCGATGTTTCACTCCCAAACTACCTGCCGGACAACAAAGCCACCCGGCGCGAATTCGCACATCTGAAGCACTCGGTGGAGTCAGTAGACGCCGGAGTCGATACGCTGCTGAAAGCGCTCAGCGAAAGCGGACATGCGGAGGACACCATCGTGATCTTCACCGCGGATCATGGCCTGCCTTTTCCCCGAGCGAAGGGAACGCTTTATGATCCTGGGATCCAAGTTGCATTCATCGTTCGTTACCCGGGACAAGTTCGCGAGTACAAACGATGTTCCGCACTGACATCAAACGTGGATGTCATGCCGACCTTGGTGGAACTCGCTGGCGCGGAACCACCACCGAAGGTTCAGGGCAAAAGCCTGGCAACGTTGCTCCGCGGCGAGTCAGACACACATGCCACCTCGCTCTTTGCCGAGAAGACTTATCACGAACACTACGATCCCATTCGCGCCATTCGAACGGAGCGATACAAGTTCATCCGAAACTTCGCCGAACGTCCCAATTTGCTGATGCCTTCCGATATCTACAACTCATCCACCCGGCAATCGATGGGAACGGATGAGGCGTTCTGGTCGCATCGGCCCGAGTTCGAATTATACGATCTCGAAGCGGACCCTTCGGAAACAAACAACATGGCAATGACCGAATCTGAACTCGCGAACGACTGGTCCGCCAAATTGGAAGCGTGGATGAAAGAGACGGGTGATCCTCTCCTGCGGAACGCAATCCCACGCCCAACGGATCAAGTCTGATTGTGGTTCGAGCACTTTTCTAAGTTCACGAATGCGGATAGACTTCCTGCATGGACCTCCGATTGAAACTCACATTCTTGGCCGTTCTCGCAGTCGGCGTCATTGGCGCTTCGGCGGAACTCTACTTTCCCAAGAAAGGCGAATGGGAACGTGTTTCACCTGAGAGTATCGGTCTGGATCCGGACAAGCTTCAGAAAGCCCTGGATTACGCGGGGCGAAACCAGTCTTCGGGCGTGGTGATTCTGCACCAGGGAAGGATTCTCGCCGAGCAATACTGGGAGGTCGAAGGCAAGCGATCGGCGAAGTTTGGCAGCCGGGTCATCGGACGCACTGATGCGGGCCATCCCATCGAGGATGTTGCCTCCGTGCAGAAAAGTGTGGTGTCCGTGCTGGTCGGAATCGCGCGAGAGAAAGGTCTGCTGAAGCTCAGCGATCCGGTGAGCGAACACCTCGGTCCCGGCTGGTCGAAGGCAGGCCTGCGTCAAGAGAAAGAAATCACGATCCGGCATCTCATCACCATGACCAGCGGCCTGAAGGACAACGCGCGTTTCGAAGCCAGGGCGGGAACGAAGTGGCGTTACAACACCTGGGCTTATGCACAAACCGTCGCGGTGTTGGAGAAGGCTTCCGGAAGGGACCGACACGAACTCACCCATGAATGGCTGACGAACCCCCTGGGCATGAACGACTCAAAATGGACGCCACGGCGGGCGGCTGAAATCCAATCGGTCAACGCATTCGGCTTTGCCACCTCAGCTCGTGATCTTGCCCGCTTCGGATTGATGATGTTGGCGAACGGCAAGTGGGCCGGAAAAACGATCCTCGACGAAAACTATCTTCGCGATTCCACGCAAACATCCCAACGAATGAACCCACACTACGGTTATCTCTGGTGGCTGAATCGAGACGCCAACAAACCACGATCGCGCAGGAACGCTTCTTCACCACCGGATACATTTTCTGCGAACGGAGCACTGAATCGGCGTTGTTGGGTGTCTCCGGAGATTCAACTCGTCATAACGCGAATCGGTGATCAACCACCGGCGAAGCGGGGATTCGATGAGGAGTTCTGGCGTCTGCTGCGAGCGTCGAAGAAGTAGAACATGCGAATCTACAGGAACTTGAGTGCGATTCCTCGTGGATGGTGGAGGGACGAGTTTACGAGTCCGTAGGCGCGAGAATCCCAGGCGGGTATGATTTGCCCCGTGCTGCTGCGAGCAGACCTCAAACTCCAGCGCCCAAGTTCAAAGGGCTGTAGCTCGATTATGGGTTTGTAAACTCGTCCCTCCACCACCAGCTCGCTTGCGCCACCCAAATAGAATCACCCCCCAGGAGCTTTGGAGATCTCAACTATCCGCCCGATCCCAAGCAGATGGGTCCCCTGCCATCGTCGTTGAGTTCCTTCAGAATTCCCTCAAACGGTTTCCGGTCCACACCATCACAGCTCGAACTCACTCAGCTCGGCAATGGCGTTGATCTGGTGAAAGATTCTGCGCGTCTCCGCCATATCGGAAGTCGCCTCATAGGATCTGACCAGACCCACAAGCTGTTTATACCGGGCTTGTTCACTGCCCGTCATGGATATTTCTTTGGAGCTCAGGCGAGCTCACTGCGCCACAAGAAAGCCCGCCGGATGGGCGGGCTGTCGAAACGGCTGTCGAAGCGTTTATTTCATGCGGTTGAAATTCTGCTGAAGGATTTCCCAATCTTCCATGCCTTCGACCTTGGCTTGAAACTTTGCGTTGATCTCCTGTTCCTTCGCGTTCTTGGACTTCTCATCCACTTTGTAGAGGATGCCAAACTTACCAGGGAAGACCTCGTCGGCCAGTTTGATGGCCGCATCTTGATCGGTGACGTCGTGATCTTCAGGAACGAGATTGAACTCTCCGCCCTTGCGGGGATTCGCGGCATCGAAAGCACCTTCATAGAATTCAGTGCATTCGCTAAGACATTGAATGAAGCTGAATCCTTCGTGATCAAGGGCCGCATCCATCATCTCGTGAATATGTTTGGGGTTTGTGTGCGTGGAGCGCGCGACGAACGTCGCGCCGGCTGCGATCGCCTGCTTCGCTGGATTGATGGGCGGATCAACCGCCCCCCACATATCCGTCTTGCTCTTGAATCCAACCGGAGACGTCGGTGAAGTCTGCTTCTTGGTGAGTCCGTAGACCCAGTTGTCCATGACCACGTATGTAAGTCTCACGTTCTTTCGGGCGGTATGATTGAAATGATTGCCACCGATCGAGAAAGCATCTCCATCACCGCCGAACACGAAAACATGGAGATCGGGGCGGCAGAGTGAGACTCCGGTGGCGTATGGAAGCGCACGACCGTGAATGAAGTGTGTGCCGTGCCCCTGAACGAAGTAAGGAAAGCGACTGGAGCAGCCTATGCCAGCCACGGTGGTGATCTTCTCGTGATGAATCTTGCGCTTCTCGATCAGGCGAAAATAAAGTGCCAGTACCGAAAAGTCCCCGCAGCCCGGACACCAGGTCGGGTGGTCGGCAGCTATCTGCTTCTTTTTCAGGGCAGGACGATCCTCAGGCAGTTCGGGAATCTCTCCGACATTGAGATCACCGGTTCGATCCAACGCTTCGTATCCGAATGAAAGTTTGCTCATGCTGTTTTCTTAATCCTTATTTTTGGGCGGCTTCAAATCCATGAATCCGTTCGACGATTTCTCCAATCCGCCAAGTCAGCCCATCGGTCTTGCAAATGCTCTGGATCTTGGGATCCGCATACTTTGCACGAAGAAGTTGGGCCAACTGACCATAACCATTCAGGCCTTCATCGTTGAGTTCCACCACGACCACGTGATGAAAGCCGGAGAAGATCTCGTCGAGCTTGTCCGGCAGGGGATTCAGGTAGCGAATGTGAATGGCTGAAACGCTCTCGCCCGCACCGCGCATTCGATCAACCGCCTCGCGAATGGGCCCCTGGCTCGATCCCCAGCCAACCACCAGAATATTCCCTTCGTCCGGACCGTAAACTTGCGTGGCCGGAAAACTCTCGCGCAGTGCCTGAAGTTTGCGCCGGCGCTTCGTCTGCATGTCCATGTGCAGTTCGCGAGACGAGGTTGGATGCCCCATCTCGTCGTGTTCCAATCCCGTGAGAACCGGATACTTGCCGCTCGCCACCCGGGTTCCGGGTGCAAGATGCCGCGTGATGCCATCGTTGGCATCGAGATCGTAAGGTTTGTGGTCTGCGACCGCGCTCAGATCGGGCGAGATGTCCTGGCACAACTCTTTCAAATTCGGTTCTGCAAATGCTTCGATGCGGGTCGCGATCGCTTGATCGGTCAGCAGAATTACCGGCACACTGTATTTGCGGGCAATGTTGACCGCTTCGATGGCGGTATAGAACGCGTCTTCGACATGTGCTGGTGCAATAACCACGCGAGGTGAATCCCCGTGGCCGCCGAACACCGCGATGTTCAAATCCGATTGCTCGACACTGGTTGGCATGCCAGTCGAGGGGCCGCCACGCTGGACATCAACCACGACCAATGGCACTTCCGCCATGATTGCCCAGCCAATGGCTTCTGCTTTCAGTGCGATGCCCGGCCCGCTGGAGCCCGTCACCGCGACGCGCCCACCCCAACTTCCACCGATGGCCATGGACACCGAAGCGATCTCGTCTTCGCACTGCATGAACGTGCCACCGTATTTGGGAAGCTCGCGACGAAGGAGTTCCATGATGTCAGACCATGGAGTGATAGGATATCCGGCACCAAATCGGACGCCCGCTGCGATGAGACCGTATGCGAGTGCCTCGTTGCCGTTCATCACGACCTGGTTCGAGAGCTTGCCGTCCGGTTCTTCGAACTCGTAAAGATCGACCAGATTGCCGACGTCCTGAGCGTAGCCGGCGTCGAAAGCGTTGTGCGCCGTCGTGGTGATGCTCTCGGGCTTGCCCTTGAAGCGTTCGGCAATGAGCTTTTTCAGCTTTTCGACATTCAGGTCGAACATCCGGGTGATCAGGCCGAGGGCGAAAATGTTTTTGCCCTTGTCGCGCGCAGAACCGCCGATGGCCTCCACGGTCAGGCTGGAAACCGCCACGCCTACGTGACGGTAGTTTTTTTGGTGCTCCTCGGAAGGTTCAACGTGGTCGGAGTCGTATAGAACGATCCCGCTTTTTTTCACAAAGTTTATGTGGTTCTCGTAGGAGTGTTGGTAAAAGGCCAGAAGCACGTCCGCCTCGTCACCGGAACTCAAGATCTCGCCTGTGCCAATTCGAACCTGAAAGATGGACGGACCGCCCGAAATCGTGGACGGAATCGTCATGAAGGTCATCACGTCCTGTTCGCTGCGGCCCGCGAGACGCGCGAGGAAGCCGCCAATCGCCTGGATACCGTCTTGGGAATTACCGGCGATGCGAATGACCGCCTCGGAAATTTCTGAAGTTTTTCGTTCGCTGGAATCTGGCGCAGCCGTTGTCGATTCGCTCATTTATGATTTGGATTTCTAATGTTAAGAGACCTTATCCGGCCACACGGCAGCCGGGCCTCTCGCTCTTGGGTGCGTTTACCGTATCAATATCAAGTTTCGTGTCAATTGTATCCGATTTTTCCCGACAATTTGTTTTCTGTGGCGCCGTGTCATGCGAAATCTAAACTGGGTTTCAATTAGAAACACTTATTTAAATTAGCATGATTTGAACGGTTGTTAATTCACTCTGATTTCAGCAACCGCGTGAGTTCAAAAGCGACGGCGTGCCCGAACGAATATTCAGAGATAGTCCCTTCCAACTCGAGTATCTGCTCCTTCACCGCGTCCACCGCGTTCGCTGGAACTGCTGCGTGCTCGGCCACTCGTGGCTGAAACATCTCGAGGTCGTTCAGGTGATCGCCGATGGCAAAGACCTCAGACGCATCGATTTCGAGCAGCCGTTCGATCTCCAGCAAAGCCGTTCCCTTGGAATAATCCGCGTGGCATAGCCGGGCATAGACGTCGTTGCGCATCCACGATGTATTCGGAAGCGATTGCGCGAGGTCTGCCATGCGCGCCTGGATCACATCCATTTCCGCTACGCTGCTGGCAATGACCGCCAATGGGGAATACTCGTCGGAGAACACCGACGCTCCGGTGTTCTGATTGATCCACTGGACCAGCGGTGGAAGTTCCTTCTGAATCGCTAAGGCAAGTTCCTGATGCTTGTGGGTGCACTCGGCGTTCCAAGAGGTATGGGGTTTGAAGCCATCTCCTTCCCGCACGTAGATCAATCGCTCCACGACCACCAGAAAGTCTGGATTCGGCTGAATCGCGTGATCGCGAAGATCGGCCAGCAGACTGGGGAGGTCCCGTCCGGTGTTGATGACCCACTTGCCACCGCGTTCCTGGAAATCGCCCAGGAGTTCCTGCAGGTGAGTGGGAACGGAAGGAGATTCATGCTCGCAGAACAGCGTCCCGTCGAAATCAGTGGAAACCAGTTTGATAGGTAGGTCCATTGGTTAAAGGGTTAAACAAGTTGAAGGGGCGTGAACAGGACGAACCACTGTTTCGCGGCCAATCCTGCCGCCTACCAAATTTTTCCGCTTCTTTTACACTTCCTGAACAGTTCAGGGACTGGGGACTTACATGAGGGTGTCACATTGTCTTCAACGTCTGGCGATGGATCAGCCCAGACAGAAGGCACTCAAATGAAAAACCTCACGGAACCAGCCATTGAACTGCGAAGGACCATAATGGTCGTGGACGATCATTCCATGCTGCTCAAGCTGGTATGCGTGGCCCTTAAACGCACGACCCAGTACGATCTGAAGGAGTTCAATTCTCCGGACGATCTTCTCAACAAATACCGCAGCGCGCCGGACTCTATCCGACTCGTTCTTACCGACTACAACATGCCGCAGATGGATGGTCCCGCCCTCTGCGATCGGCTCCACGAGATCGAGCCGGATCTGCCGGTCGTTCTCATGTCCGCAAATCCACGGGCAAGGGACGAACTCGGCAGCGCGGACTTCTCAGGGTTTCTCTGTAAACCGTTTGGAGAAGGCGATCTGCATAAGCTCATCAACACGCTCATCCCGGCAAACAATTGATGAAATGTTTCACTCAAACCGGCATCGAATTCCCGCCCCTTCACCCTTAAACCATTTAACCTTCCCACCCTCCCTCCAATTCCCAAAGATCGCGCCACATGAGTGAGAGAACGCGTTTTGAAGGATTGCTGGACCGTTACTTCGAAGGCTACCTGAAGGACAACCCGATGGCGGCAAGTGCCGTGGGTATCCGCGATGCGGAAGGAAAGCTTGGCCGGGCAAACCAGCGATCGGTCGAACGCGAACACAAGCGCCGACTCAAGACATTGGCTGAACTGGATACGATCAATCCACGCGAGCTGAGCAACGATCAGCACCTCGATAGACTTGCGTTGCAAACCCAGTTGCTTCGCGAAGTCGAAGATCACGATCGCGGTGTTCATCGCCTCAATCCGGAAGCACCGGAAGCTCTGATGAATTCGCTGCTTCACGAACTCATGCGTGATCCGGGTGATTCCAAACGAGCCGCTTCAAACCTGCGGTCTCTGCTCAAGCAGGTGCCACGATTTCTCTCCGAATCTGCCGAGGTGGCAGATCGTCCGGAATCCGTATGGCGCAAGGTGATGGAAGAAGGCTGCGCCGGCGCGCCGTCTTTGTTCGATGCCGTTGATACGTTTCTCCAACGAAACGAACCCAAACGTAGTGACGCCAATCTGACGAGGGCCGCCGGAAAAGCCATCACGGCCTACCGTGACAAAATGAAGAAACGAAAACTCGCTCCGGCGTCCTCGTTCGCCGTCGGGAAGGAGATTCTGCAACGCCGTGTGCGCGATGAGATCGGTCTTGATTACTCCCTCGGCCAACTCGAGGCACTCGCGAACGCCGAGGCCGAACGAATCGGCGGGCTCCTCAAGAAAGCCTGTTCGCGATACGGGCGCGGAAAGAGTGCCGATGCAATCATCGCCAAGGCGCGTGGTGACTGGGACCCGGGTGAGGACCTGCTTGGGCACTATCGTGACGAGACAAAGCGTGTCGCAAACGCATTCAAATCCGCCAAGGCGGTTACCTTCCCCAAGAGCGAGCGACTTGAGGTTCGACTGGTTCCCGACTTCATGCGCCATCTCTTTCCAACCGCGGCTTATTCCTCACCGGGCGCGTTTGAGAAGAAGCAGAAGGGAACGTTCTGGGTGAACGATCTCAGCCTGGTTCGCGATTCGGCGAAGGAAAAGCTCGCCGAACGACAACAACACTTTGGGGTCAGTCTCACATCCGCGCATGAAGCATATCCTGGCCATCATTTGCAATTCGTCACCGCCAATCGCCACCCGCGCCGTTGGCGCCGCATGTTCGCGTATGCGGTGTTCTACGAAGGTTGGACGCTTTGGTGCGAACAGATGCTTGTCGATCTGAAGATCGATCGCAGTCCATGGACGAAGATTCAGCAGCTGCACGACGCGCTCTGGCGGGTGCATCGAATTCTGGTGGACCTGCGCTTGCAGACCGGCCGTTACGCCTATCATCAGGCGGCCGCCCACTTGGAGAAACACCTTGGCTTTACCCGCGCTCGCGCCGAGGCGGAGATCAACTGGTATTCCATGGCTCCGGGCATTCCCATGAGCTACTGGCTCGGTCGACTCGAAAACGCTCGGCTGCATCGGCGATTGGTCAACGAACAGGGCTGGTCGCTCAAGAAGTTCAACGACTGGCTCCTCAGCTATGGCACCATTCCGCAGGGATGGATCGAGCGGTACGGCAGTTTTAACTAATTCTTTTGTCTTTCCCCAACGCAATGCGTACGCTCGTTCGTGAGCGCTGGCGATGAACAAGACATTTGGTGAATTGGGTTTTCCCGGGCGGCTGATCGCCGTTGAGGGTTTGGACGGCTCCGGCAAGTCCACTCAGATCTACCTCTTGAAACGCTGGCTCGAACTAACCGGGCTCAAGGTCTATTTCTCGGAGTGGAATTCCTCCCAGCTCGTCAAGAGCGCCACCAGCAAGGGAAAGAAGCGCACGCTGCTCACACCCACCACCTTCAGTCTCATTCATGCCACGGATTTCGCGGATCGATACGAACGCCAGCTGGTGCCTCTTTTACGCGCGGGCTATCTCGTGCTTTGTGATCGCTACGCCTATACCGCCTTTGCCCGCGATGTCGTGCGGGGTTGTCCGCCGGATTGGGTTCGCCAGCTCTACAGCTTTGCTGCCAAACCGGACGTGACCTTTTTCTTCAATGCGCGGTTGGAAGTCTCGCTGGCTCGCATATTGGATGGACGTCCGCAATTGAAATACTTCGAGGCGGGCATGGATCTGAATCTGTCGAACGACATCCAGGAAAGTTTCCGCGTCTTCCAAGGTCGAATGCTGGAGCAATACCTCGCCATGAGCAGCGAGTATAAGTTCACCATCATGGATGCGAATGAAGGTGTGGAGGAACAACAGGCACTGGTTCGAAAACTCGTCACCGACAAGATCGACCTGGATAGCTTTGCCGCAGGAAGTTGAAGATGGTCGCCCGAAGCAAAAAGAAACGCCAGCCCAGCGGATTGAACGTGGTGATTCCCGGGCGCTCGGCAAAGCGCTTTTACGGACACGGAATTCCGGGCGTCGATCTGCGTCAATTAAACGGCAAGCTCATCGTGGTGGAAGGCGCCGATGGCTCGGGACGTTCCACCCAAACCAATAAGCTGGTCGAGTGGCTGGAAGGAGGCGGACATGCGACCGTGCAGGTGGGACTAAAACGTTCGACGCTCGTCAGTGAAGAACTGCAGCAGGCGCAGGAAGGAAACATTCTGAGCCGCACCACCCTCAGCTTGTTCTACGCGACCGACTTCGCAGATCAGTTGGAGAACCTTATCATTCCCGCGCTCAAGGCGGGCTCCATTGTTATTGCAGACCGATACATTTACACCCTCATGGCCCGCGACCTTGTGCGTGGCATGGACATGGATTGGCTGCGAAACGTCTACGATATAGCACTTCGGCCCGACGCGGTTTTCTATCTGCAAACTTCTCCCGAAACTCTGGTGCAACGCAACTTCGCCAAGAAGCAGGCGCTGGATTACTGGGAAAGCGGCATGGACCTCGGCTTGTCGAGGGACATGTTCGACAGCTTCCTGAAATACCAATCGCTGTTGGTCGAGCAATTCCTCCGCTTGAAAGAGATCTACAAGTTCAACATCGTGGACGCGAATCAACCGGTGGAGAAGATTCAGAAACTTCTTCGTCGTCGAATCACTTCCGTCCTGCGCAAGTAATGTCCGATACCAGCCCAGATCATTTCGTCGGCGTCGACCTCGGCGCGACGAAGATCCTCGCGGCTGTCTACGACATGGAACTGAACCTGCAGGGAAAGATGAAACTCAGCACCAAGGCGGATCGGGGCTGCAAGGAAGTCATCGATCGCATTACACGCTGCGTTCATGAAGCAATCGACGAATGTGATCTGGAGCCCGAACAGATCTGCCACGTTGGCGTCGGCGTTCCGGCCGCCGTTGATCCACTGGAAGGCCGGGTCATTTTTGCTCCCAATCTCAATTGGCGCGATGAGCCGCTGCAAAAGGACCTTCAGTCGACACTGAAACTCCCGGTCTCCATCGAGAACGACTGCAACGCGAGCACGATTGGTGTTTATGAACGGGAACTGGACGGCAAACCCGAATCGATGCTCGGGATCTTCATCGGCACGGGAATTGGCGGAGGCATCATCATCAATCGCGAGTTGTATTCAGGCTTCAACCGCACTGCCGGAGAAATCGGACACACCGTCCTCGATCTCTCCGGCCGGAAAAGCAAATGGGGGCCCCACGGAACATTCGAAACATTCTCCGGCCGGCAGTCCATCTACGCCCGCCTCCAGGAAGCCGTGGATGCCGGCAAGAAAACCTCGCTCACCGAACTGCACGGCCCGAATCTCGCGAATCTTCGCAGTGGCGATCTCCGCAAAGCCATCAAGCGCGGTGACGAACTTGTTCGTGCGGTGGTGCACGATGCCGCGCGTTACGCCGGCATCGTGTGCGGCAACATGATCAACCTTCTCAACCCCGAGGTAATCGCGCTGGGTGGAGGTGTCATCGAGGCCTTGGGCAAGGAGATGATGCCGATCATTCAGAAAACGACCGGGGAATACACCCTCCCCGGCGTGGGCGAGGGTATCCATTTGTTTGCGTCCAAGCTCGGTGACCATGCAGGCATTATCGGAGCTGCAGCAGTCGCGCGCCGCGCGTTTGCTCGCAGGACGTGAATACTGCAAATGAGCCAATCTTCCTCGGTACGAACGGTCATTGATATCGGAACGAACTCCGTGAAGGTGCTGGTCGCCCGGGTGGTGGGCAGCGCCATCGAACCCATTTTTGAGAAGAACATTCAGACCCGATTGGGACGCGGCCTCTATGAAACCAAACGCCTCAGCGATGCATCTATCCGGCACACTGCCGAAGTCATCGCCGAGTATATGAACACAGCACGATCTTACGGCTCAGAACGGAACATCATCGTCGCCACGAGCGCGGCTCGGGATGCGGAGAACCATCAGGAATTCCGGCAGGCCATTCACGCTGTCGCCGGTCAGTATCCGGAGATAATCAGTGGTGATCGGGAGGCTGAATTGGCTTACCGGGGCATCCGCGCTCAACCCGGATTGGATTCAGGACTGGTATTTGTGGTCGATGTGGGCGGAGGCAGCACCGAGTTCATTGTGGGTTCTGGAGAGACACCGGCATTTTCCATCAGCATCCCGCTTGGCTCTGTTCGCGCGATGTCGCAATTCAACTTCGCGGACCCGCCTGGCGAGGAGGGTCTCAATCGGTGTCTTGAGTTTGTTCGCGAGTTCTTGGATTCCGGAACTCTGCCAAAGGATCAAATCCGCCGACATCTTGATCCCATCAGCACGCTTGCCGGCACGGGTGGGACGACCACCTTCCTATCGAAGATGTTTCACGAAACTGATGACTTCGACCGGGAACAAATCGAATCCACGGTTCTCGACCGCGCCACACTGATGAAACTGACGAACCGCCTCTGGACCAGCCCGCTCGAACAACGCAAAAAGATCCCGGGCATTCCTCCGGAACGCGCGGATGTGATTCCCTTTGGCGCGGCCATTCACCTCGTCATTCTCGATGAATTCAACTTGGATAAACTCGTTGCCAGCACGCGCGGAATTCGAACAGGACTCTTGCTGGATGAATGAAGTATCCGTAGCGCAGACAGCCCGCCAGAGACCGATCTCCATCCCTGCAATCACGCAACACCATGATCGTATACGTAGACGTCGATGAAACCTTCATCAGCAACGCCGGACCGACCCAGACTCCGATCCCTGAAGTTGTCGAACATCTTCGTCGCATTCATTCCGTAGGTGCCAAGCTGTACTGCTGGAGTGCCGGAGGCGTGGGACTATGCACGTAAGTGCGCAGCGTTGGCCGGAATCGAAAATCTCTTCGAAGCCTTCCTGCCCAAACCACGCGTGATGATCGACGACACCTATGCCACCGGCTGGCCATTCTGCGTCGCCGTGCACCCGCGTTGGTGCACAAACAGATCGTGGAACGACTACCTTGATCCGCTCTTGGAAACGGGCGTCTTGAATGGGTGATTCGTCTGCGATTCTTCATTCAGTGCCCCGTGCAAACACCGTAATCTCGATTGAAAAGCGCTCTACGTAGAGCTTACTGCAAAAAGAATGTCGGATTCACTTTCGGTCAAAAGGTTTTCCATTGACGGAGACCCCATCGGCACAAGACCGATGGGGTCTTCTAATGATGTATGTCAATTAGCTCACCAATCTCTCTCACCACCGAGACAAGCTCGGTGGGGTCGTTAGTTCCTTCAAGGTTCCGACATCTGTATGCGGCAGACTCTAAACATGTCACATATGTGACATGTTTATGTACACGACTGTTTCGCTAAGAAGACTCGTAGTTTCTGAACGGCAAACAGCCGTGACGATCAACGCCGATTTCGGCGATAGAACTTCCGGGCTTCTTCCTGTTCAGCCCGGTTCAGTTTTCCATCGCCATCCTTGTCGAATCGTTCGGTGATTCGTTGGATCAGGCTCTTGCGGTTGTTCCCTGATCCGGCGAATCGATTGACGACGGATTGTGACGCTGCCTTGCGGACGTGGTCGCGGTAGGATTGCTTGAGGACGTCGAGTTCAGAGGGATTCTTCGCGACGACGAGGAGAGTGACACTGCCCATTTCATCTTCGGACTCGCGGCCCCAACGAACCCACTTCGGCGGATCGTTTGGATTGTTGATGTTGTCGCTGGAATTATCCCAGACTACGTTGGCGTGGACCTTCGTTCCTTTCGGCAAATCAACCCAGCCGGTGTAGTTGTATTGTTCCTGCCAGGAAAAGTCCCATTCCGGTATGTCGAGGAGCACGCGCTTCGACCCGTCCGGCAGTTCGGCCGACATGTCGAGAGCCTTGCCGAGGTAATGCGCGTGGGCACTGACGCCGAAGGCGCGCACGTCAATCGGCAGCACGAACGAATCTTCCTTGTGGTAGTTCGCCTCGCCGGGAGGAATGTTCACCCCGGACAATGCGCCGAAGACCGGTGGAAGCTGAACCACGGAGAAGCCCTGCGTGGGCGCGTCGGTGAAATAAATCCCAAGCGTGGAAAGTTCGGTCTCTTCCTTGCCGGAGGGATGGAAGTGTGTGGAGAGGATGAGGTCCGAACCCTTGGGCAGTTTGTAGGCCAGGCCGCCCGGGAGGTGACGAGGCGTTCCGCCGACTGCCCATCCGCCGATGGCGTTTCGTTGCAGGCCCTTTGCCATGCGCCGGAAACCGGGGACCGGATCCTTGGCATCGAGTTCGCGGGCACTGCCTTCGGTGTCGAAGTAGAACAAGGAGTGATGAACGATAGAGCGGTTGCCTGGACGAAACTCGATGGCGGAAATCCACTTGTCCTCCTTCAATTCGAGCGGGATGACAAAGTTGCGATACACGTCCGGTCCTTCAGCATGGAGCGTGTAGCCTTCTTTCATCTTTACGACGAGGTCGGGTTTGCCGAGCTGCCAGCCATCGGTGAACTTCGGCAATGCGGGCACTTTGTCCGGGTTGCCTTCGGGCATGTCGGCAGCGACCCAGGCCTTGATCTCCTCGATTTCGCTCTGCTTCAGACGGCGATCGCCATGAAACTGGTAGTCGCCCGACTTGGCGTGCCACGGAGGCATGAACCCGCTGTCCACCACGCGGGCAATCAATCGGCCGCGTTTGCTGATCTCACGATAATTCATGAACGTGAACGGCGCGGCTTCACCCGGACGATGGCAGGTCGTGCACTTGTTGAACACGATCGGCGCGATGTCGTCGGAGAAGGTGGGTGCGTTCGCAACCGCCGACTCGCTGGTCGTGAGCGCCAGGAGCAGGAAGGCGCCAAGAAGTATTGAAATGCGTTTCATTAGTCCGGGTTCTTTCTTGGTTTGGGAATGTAGCAGCCAATGGCTTCGGTGCGAGCATTGCTGATGGGTTTTCCAGCGATCAAATTATGCAGGGCGTCCCGAAGATCGGTGACCGTCGCTTTGCGCCGGCGTTTGCCGAAGTCCGCATAGAGATTGTCGATCCGTCCGCGATACGCGGTGCGACCTTCTGTATCGATCAACACCGCTTCGGGCGTGACGGTCGCTCCGGTAGCTTTCACGAGTTGATGACGGCGATCGTGAAAGGCGGTCACCTCGGAGAGTCCAAATTCCTGCCGGTGTTTCTTCAGCGCGTCCGTCTTGGCGTCGGGATCGACGTAGGCAATCGCGCATGAGAAGCCTTGCTTGGCAAACTCCCTGTGGATACGTCGAATTTCAGGGGAGTAGGCATTGGAGACCGGGCAGTCGTGAGTGACGAAGAAGAGAATCGAACCCTTCTCAGCGGGGTTGAGCGGCTTGAGTTTCCTGCCATCCAGATCGGCGATCTTGATCGCGGCCTTCTCGCCACTGAACGAAGTGCCGGGAAGAACGATCATCAAAGCGAGCACGCAGCCAATCGCTTGCCTAGTCATGAATCGCTTTGATCGTTTGGTCGTTCTCACACGTGCCTGCTTATTACCGTTCTCAACAACATGATGAATTACATCTCCTTGCGCAAGGCACACGATTTCGATTCAGCGAACGGCTGAAATCCGTTCGTTCCGATAACCCCGCGCGTCCGGGTCAAGGATCATAGCCTTGTAATTCCAGACGGCGTTGCTGGAGACGACCGGGTTCTGGTCGGTGGCCGTGCCAATCACCTGTCCCAGGCCATCCAAGAGATCGAATTCGACCTTCACGTAGAAGAAATCCACCGGTGAATGGTTCGTCACCATGCCGCGGATGTAGACGAGGTTTCCAAATTTCTCCTTCTTCATCTGGTGGGTGAGGAGTTCCACGCCACCCTTCGGAGGAAGACCGTCGGGGCCCAATACCGGAGGCGGATAGAGCCGCCGGTAATTCATGAAGGCAGTGACTGCGAGGGCAATGACGACGATGTAACCGGTGTAACGAAGCGCCTTGACCCACCAAACGAGGATGTCCCCGCAGGCAGGACAGAACTTTTTCTCGAGCGCCTTGTAGCCGCAGGAAGCGCAGCGCTTCTCGCCGGCCTTGAGCACCTCCTCGACCTCGTCTTCCCAGAGTGCCTTGACCTTCGACGGCGCCTTCCGTCTATCGAGTCCGGCGCGTGAGACGGCCAGCGCACCGGGACGCCTGCGCAAACCCAGTCCGACGCGTGGCGCAGGAGGCGGTTTGGAGGTGGCCTTGAGGTTTGAAGGTGGGGGCGCCTTCAGGGCGCGCGGCCTCGGTGGAGGCGGGGCACCGCCTTTCTTCATTCCCGGCCTGGGTTTGGGTAGGGGCGGCTTGCCTCCTCCACCTGGTGGCGGGGGAGGAGCGCTAGGGGTAACTGTCGGCACATCATCGTCCGGCTCAGCCATGATGACCGGGGCGACGACAACCGCTTCATCCTCCTCAAAGAGCGTCGTTTCCGTAGCGCAATGCGGACATTGAACCACCATGCCGACAGCTTCGCGTGGGAATGAGATGTTCCCACCGCACGAATTGCACGGGCATTTGATTTCGTCCTGACTCATACGCTCACCGGTCCGCTTGAGGGGGCTGGGACGGTCCGTCGAGTGTCCACTTCACATCACAAGCGGTTCAAGGCTATTTCTGAATTGGACGGCAGGCCTCAGCACCGGGTTTCGCGGAGATCCATCCCCAGACCGCATCGGCAACAAGGAAAACGTGTTGATCGTTCAGGGCGACATCTATGCCATGCCGTTTCGGCAAGGCTCGGCGGATCGCGTGTTCTGCTTTGGCGTATTGCAACACACGCCTGAGCCACAACGTTCGTTCAATGAACTTCCCAAGTAGGCCGAGTCGGGCGGAAGCATCGTGGCGGACAATTACATCAAACCGGCCGACTTACGAAGACCAACTGGACCAGTTCGCCCTTGCCCGTGGCTCGCCACCATGGCGGCTACCAATTCGTCCTCACGAATCTGGTCGTGGGAGGCGAGGAATTGGTTGCGAGATCAACCGGAGACAAACCCACCGGAGCGCTGGCTTCATTTCGTGTGTTCCGGGATGGCCAGCCTTCAGCGGACTGGGTCGCGACCTGGGCGAGACTGAAAGACAAAGCCGGCAACCGGTTTCCTTCTTCTCACAAGGTCGAAACTCTCGGTGACTCCGACCAATGTTTCTTCGCCCAACATCCCAAGGGATCGATCGTCTTGAAAACAATTAAGCGAGCACCATTTAATTATCGCGGCATCCCGATCAGCGTTTGCGTGCAATTGCCCTCACCGCAGTGGCAATGATCGATTCCAATCCCCTGGTCGCTTCCGGATGTGGACTGATCGAGACGACGCGGCCATCACCGAACTCGCCTTCAACGATGGCCGGCGTGTTGATCATGGTTCCTTTTTGAGGTGGATAGAGAACCTTCTCCGAACGGAAATAGGCGAGGACTTTGTAGTTGGGCAGACCGGGAAGATTCTTCGGGGAAACGATCGGGCCGTTTTGATACCGGACATCCACGTGCTCGGGGATATCGGCGAACAGTTTCTTGCCGGCCTCGGTCAGCTGCATCTTCTGATCCGTCCCCTTTCCGCGGTACCACATCTGTTTCCGTCCCACACCTTCAATCTCGCGAGCGCCGGTGAACACATGGGTGTCCACCAGACCCAGCGACCAGCTGTAATGCGCGGAGCAAAGGAAAGCGCCCGCACAGATTCCAAGATAGCCGCCCCCGCTTTTCACATACGATCGCACGGCTTTGGCGGATTCCTTGCCAATCGTGGCAGCCTGTTTTGAACCACTGCCGCCACTGAAAATCACGGCTTGAAATTGCGAAAGTATTTCACCGCGAATATCCTTCGGACCAAGTTGTGAAACCGTGAATCCCGGCTGCATGGTGAGACTGTTCACCACGTTGCTCACTCCGCGTGCGGAGCTTCCCGTCCCATCGTACAGACCTATATATAACTGACCTTGCGGATCCGTCGGCGCCATCACATCCACACAATCTCGATCGATCAATCCCACGTGCTGGAGCGCGACGTTCATCATCGCACGATGCTGGCGCGTGCGAATTGGCAAGCGCTGATACTGGTACGTTGTTTCGAGAATCATTCCCTTGATATTCAGGAACCGGATCGCCGCGCTCACCAAACCCGTCCGCTTCGGTCCACGGCCAATCGAAACGAACTTTCGCTTGGGATTGGTCACCGTTTTGTTGGCAGCCGCCAGCATGCGATTCACCAACGGATCCAACTCGCCCCGATCATAGATGATGCTCGATCCAACCGACTTCTCCCGGCCGGGCTTTGGCTGATGCGAGCCGTGGAACTGGTAACCTTCATGCAGATCGAACAACCAATCTGGCTTGTGCTTCAGCACCTGCATCCACAAGGCAGCCGCCAGTTTTCCACGCGTGCCGTCGTCCAATTGCTCCCCGGGGAAGTTCCGATTCAGATCACGCTGGTTCTCCGGCGCCTCGGGAATGTAGCGAATCCTCTTCCCAAGTGCGGCCACGTTGGCCCGGGGAATCGCAATGAACTTTCCCTTCGCCAGCGGCCAATGACGGATCTGCTCCGCAGCCTGAGCACCCGCGGGTTCGTTGCCATGTATCCCGCCGATCATCATGACCGTTGGTCCCGGGATCCCGGAGTCCCGAACGTGTACCTTGGATTCCCATTCCGTTCCCTTGCCGATGATCTCGGTTCGGCTCGTCTCTGCGAACGCAATCAGTCCGCAAGACGTCAACGCGATGAACAGTCCCAAACCGGTAAACCGTTGCTTCATGATTCCAATCCTACTTGGCGAAAAGCTGCCCTTCAATGTCCGCGAAAGCCTTGAATTCCAGCGCGTTCCCAGACGGGTCTTCGAAGAACATCGTGCACTGCTCACCCGCTTCTCCTTTGAAGCGCACATAGGGTTCGATAATGAACTCATCCACGAATGTCTTCGCCTTCTGCGCGAGCGCTTCCCACTCCGGAATCGTCATCACCACGCCGAAATGAGGCACGGGCACGGATTTCGCATCCACCGGGTTACGGTGATTTGGCAGCTTGCCATCCGGACCCAGATTCGGATTCAAATGCGTGACCACCTGGTGTCCATACATGTTCCAGTCGATCCAGCTTTCCGCACTGCGCCCCTCGGAAAAGCCCAGCTTGCTTCCGTAGAATTCCCGGGCCTCCGCCACGTCACGAACCTGCACAGCAAGATGAAACGGTGTAAACATGCCAGCGATCATTGTCGATCTGCATCATATTGCAATGGGAGAGAAGAAAGCTCGAGGTGATTGGATGGAGCGAACTGCACGAAGGATGTCATAAACTTGAAGGAACCAACGACCCTACCGAGCTTGTCTCGGTGGTGAGAAAGATTGGTGAGCTAATCGACATGCGCCATTCAATCGACCCCATTGGCCTTGTGCCGATGGGGTCTCCTTCAAAGGGAAGCCTTCCGACCTAAATCGAATCCGACATTCTCTTTGCCTTACGCTCTAAACTCGTCCGTATCCACACAGTTGCTTCGACTGGCAGTCGAAGTGTGGGTGGCAAACCGAAAGCATTCCTTCTTCGTTTCGATTTGTGAGTGCCCCCGGGAAGAGGATCAGGTGAAGGGAAACGGCGCATTTGATAGCCGGCCATGGCACCCTCAGCTTCATCTTCTTGTCCTCCATTTTCTTGTCTCTGATAAGCTTCCCAGGCAAAGCTGAAAAAAGTCTGGCCGCTTCGCACATGAAGATCATCCGCGTTCTCATTCTTACTCTCGCCGTTCTGCACCCCGCCATTGCCGTTGCGCAAGGTGCAAATCGCTCACCACGCCCTCAACTTCAGTTCATCAATGGCAGCGACCAGCCGATTGAAATCTTTTGGCTGAAGTCCAATGAGGAACGCGTTTCGAATGGAACGGTGAAGCCGGGAGCAAACACGATTATTTCGACGACCATCGGCCATCGCTTCGCGGTCGTGGGCAAGCGGGACCAGAAGGAATTCAAGGTGACCAGTGTCGTGCCCGTGCAGGGGTTTCGCTTCGACCCTCCAGATGAGAAAGGCATTCCAAAGTTCTATACCCAACGGCTAAGCGCCAAGGGCTTTCCGATTGTTGCCTCCGCCAAGGTCAATCCGTATGCGCTGAAGGAGGCGGCTTATCTCGTGAACATGATGTTGGCCAAACGGCCGGATGTGCGGAAGGCAATGATCCAGAGCGGCGCGCGCTTGAGCATTCTCGCATGGAAAGAATTCACCACCGATCAACCCGAGTGGAAGTGGCTGGCGAAACATCCTGTGCCCGGATTTCCCGGCATCTCTCCCCACGACTATCGCGACGCCCGCGCCCGCGGAATGGGCGGCAGCCGGACCGATCCCTTCTGCTCCTGCGCCGAGGAGAACGTGCTCGGTTACGAAGGTGACCCTTACTCAACTGAAAACATTCTGATCCACGAACTGGCTCACAACATCCACCTGCGCGGAATGGTGAACGTGGACCCGACCTTCGATCATCGCCTAAAGAAGACATACGATTTCGCAATGAAGGCCGGCCTTTGGAAGGGCAAGTACGCCGCCGTGAATCATCACGAATACTTCGCCGAGGGCGTACAGAGCTGGTTCGACGACAACCGTGAGGACGATCACGACCACAACCACGTGAACACCCGCGAGGAACTGGTCGAATACGATCCCGGTCTGGCCGCACTCTGCCGCGAAGTCTTCGGTGATACCGTCCTCAAATACACCAAGCCCGTCACCCGACTGCACGGTCACCTCGAAGGCTACGATCCCAAGAAGGCTCCGAAGTTCGTTTGGCCGGAACGATTGGAGGAAGCCCGCCAAAAGATTCGCGCTGCCGCCCGCGCTCGTTCAAAGCGGTGAGGAAACGAGCTATTTGAGGTGGATTCCAACGCCGAGAACGAGGGAAAGGACCAGCAGATTTGCTGTGGTTATTTCGTAACAGCCCCTACGTAGTCTGGCAATTCTGCCCGTCCTGTTCGGTGTGGTTGCTGCCGCGTGCTCGATCCACTGCGGTGCCTATTGTCTGCGGCAGCGTCATGTGCTGTGAATTTGGGCTGACTTCGGCCAGCGTAATCACCTTGCTGTCGCAGAGTAGGTGCGCTGATGGGCGCGAACGTTCAACGAGGAATTGCGCGCAACTGGGCCGGCAGGGAAGAGCAGTTTTGAACAGGAGCAAACGGAGGGAGCGGAGAAAAAGACATTTTCTAATTCTGACCGCGGTAAGCTCGGGTGTTGACGATCTTTCGGTAAATTGAGAAAGACGGCTTATGCCAGTCGGTAAAAACGTTCTACGTATCATTGCGGTACTCGCGCTGTCGCACACGGTTACCGGGGCGGAGGACTGGCCGATGTGGCGGAAGAACGCTGGGCGGACGGGAGCGACGTCGGAGGCGTTGCCGAAAGATCTGACGCTCAAGTGGCGACGACAGTTGCCGGTGGTTTCGGCGGCGTTTCGAAATACTCGCCTACAGTTTGATGCGGGGTATGAACCGGTGGAGGCCAAGGGGCGTTTGCTGCTTGCTTCGTCACGGCACGATTGTGTGTCGGCGTTCGACGCGGTGACGGGGCGGGAACTCTGGGTTTATCAGACGGATGGGCCGGTTCGTTTTGCGCCGGCGGTGGCGGGCGAGGCAGTGTGCTTTGGATCGGATGACGGGTTCTTCTATTGTGTAGATCTGATCTCGGGACAGTTGCGGTGGAAGCACAAGGTCGTGCCGAGCGAGCGGCGCTTGTTGGGCAATCGCCGGTTGATCTCCGTGTGGCCGGTGCGGGGCGGGCCGGTGGTGGCGGATGGCCGGGTCTATTTCGCGGCCGGAGTCTGGCCGTTTGAAGGAGTGTTCATCTGCGCGCTGGACATTGCCACTGGGAAGCTGATCTGGCGCAACGAGCGATTGGGATATCTGTTTGGCACCCAACCGCACAAGACGAAGGCGATTGGAGGACTGGCGCCGCAGGGTTACCTGATCGTGGACGGGAAGGAATTGATCGTGCCGTGCTCGACGGCTTATCCCGGTCGACTGGACCGAGAGACGGGCGAGTTGATCGAGTTTGAACTGCCCGCGCCGGGCAGGTTGCCGGGTGGGTGGTATGCGTCGTTGGATGAGGAGACGGCCAAGGCCATTCGTCGTGGCAAACTGACCTTTGACGATGTCATCAACAGCGAACTGCATGAGGACGAGGTGCGTCATGGCAAGGGTTCGACCGGTGTCAGCCGAATGATTCGTTCGGCGGGGCGGACGCTGAAATTTGATGAAGGGTTCGCCGGCGTGAAGGGAACGGTTCATTCCATGATCGTCGCCAATGGACGCCTCTATGT
The DNA here is from genome assembly GCA_002715965.1 of Verrucomicrobiales bacterium. GTDB lineage: Bacteria > Verrucomicrobiota > Verrucomicrobiia > Limisphaerales > JAYPXF01. Next base: position 27,880 of record PBAL01000036.1, read on the forward strand.
TTCGACACGGGCGGGTGAGATTCTGTGTTTTGGTGCGCCGGACGGAGAACCGGTGAAGCATTGGAAGCTGGCAACCAAGGATCTGTCGGCCAATCCGAATTCCATGGCGCTGGCGAAGTCCCTGATCGCGGCAGCAACCGCTCCCCACGGATACGCGCTGGTCCTGGGCCTTGCTGATGGTTCGCTCACGAAGGCCTTGTTGTTGCAGTCGCAATATCACGTCATCGCCATCGACGACGATCCGGTGCGGGTCAGGAAACTGCGACGTGAATTGCAGGCAGCCGGGCTCTACGGAACACGCTGTGCCGTCTTGCAACGATCGCCGGACGCCAGTTCGTTGCCGCCTTATCTCGCCACGCTCATCACGACGGAAAGACCTTTGAAGACAACAGGAAGCGAACTTGCCTTGCGTCCCTACGGCGGGATTGCCTGGCCCGCTGACAAGGCGTTTGCGGCCGCCGGGTTCGCACGCTCGGAACTCAACGGGCGGCCGCTCCTTCGGCGCGTGGGCGCATTGCCGGGTTCCGCCCAGTACGAAGGCAACTACGCCCACTGTGAAGACCAGCTCGTGCGCTTTCCCCTCGGCGTGCTCTGGTTCGATGACACGCTGTCGCATTTCAAACGATCACCGCAACCGGAGTTTCAGGACGGCATCATGGTGTCCCGACCCAAGGCATGGCAGGCCGAGCGAGTGAAAGGCGACTGGTCGATCGACTATCCGCTGCGGCGACCGGTCTTGTCCGACATGTATACCGGGCGGATACTGCAGCCGACCGAACAAGCTTCCTTGCGCGCCCGGTTGCCGGACGTCGGGCGGGACAAGCCGCAACAAAGCTATTACCACGCGCCGCATCAGAAGACCTTGCTGAACCCGAAACCGCCCCTGGTAGGAACACGCATCAATCCGCTCACCGGGCGCGAGGAGCCGCGCGCGTTTCCCAAGACCTACGGTTGCGACGGCGGAGTCGACTACGGATTCCTCTACACCTTGCGCAGCGGGACCGCGGCGTTCTACGACAAATCCCTCGAAAGCGGGACGGTCTTCATCAGCGGACCGCGCAGCGGCTGCTCCAACAGTATCATTCCCTCAGGCGGATTGTTGAACGTCCCGTATTTCTACGAAGGCTGTACCTGCAGTTATCCGCTCCCGATCGGATTGGCCATGGTCGCCATGCCGGAAACGCACGAACAATGGGCGGCTTGGGGCGAAGATCCGATTGCCACCAATTCCATTCGCCGCATCGGCCTCAATTTCGGCGCACCCGGCGATCGCAAGACTCGCGCCGGAACCCTCTGGCTCGACCAGCCCTCCGTCGGCGGCCCATCACCCAAGATCCGTGTCGAGACCATCCCACCATCCCCCGCCTGCCACTACCGCAACAGTCTCTGGATGAAGCCCGGTCAATCCCCACCGTGGATTGCAGCCTCCACCGTGGAGGGATTGAAAGAGCTGAAACTGCACGACCTCAAACCCGGCCACTACACCGTGCGCCTCCACTTCGCCGAAACCCGCAACGCCAGGCAAGGCGAACGCCTCCAATCGATCTGGCTGCAAGGCACTCAAGTAATCCAAGACTTCGACATCCACGCCACCGCCCAAGCCCCCATGACCGGACTGGTTCGTGAAATCAAGACGAAGGTCGAAGACGGAACGCTGCAACTGAAGCTCGTAGCCACCATCGGCCAATCACTAATCAGCGGCATCGAGATTATCGGCGACTTTTGAACCTCCGTTGGCCGAAAGTAGGGCAAGCGAATGGGAGGCAAACGAATCGGGTCCCTGGCCCGTTCCGAAAAAGAAATTCGGTTGCCCTAATTCGGTTGCCAACTTTCATCTGTCCTCCAGAGCGGATCATAACGTGAACCGGACCTGGCATGAACGTGAGTTTGGCAATGGTTGGCAACAGGTCGACGGTCGTGCCGATGGCATCGATCCTGGTGCCGGCCTTGATCGTTCCCGGCCACCAGGCGACGGTCGGGACGCGCATGTGCCCTTCGTATTTTGGACCGCCTTTGCCGCCACGAAGCGGCCCCATGCTCATGCCTCTTGCTCCGCCGTTGTCGGAGGTAAAGAGGACAAGGGTGTTTTTGGCGATGTCGAGTTCGCGAAGCGTGTCAAGGACGCAACCGACGCTGGTATCAACTTCCTCGACGTTCGCGCGGTCCACATCGCCTTGGGCTTTCCGGAAGATGTCCGGCCGGGGAATCGGGGGAGATGAACGTAGGCATGTGGGATGTAGCAGAAGAACGGCTCGTTCTTGTGCGCCCGGATAAATTTCACGGCTTCGTCCGTGATGGCTTCGCATAACAACGACTGATCCGCGCCATCCGCCACATAGGCAACTGCTTCGTTCTGGCGAATCACCGGCAACGGTTCGTACGACCCCCGATCTGTGACCGGATTGCCCTTGGGATTGCCGGGCCACATGACATTGGAATAAGGAATCCCGAAATACTCGTCGAAGCCCTGAGTCAACGGCAGGAAGGGCTTCTGGTCGCCAAGATGCCATTTGTCAATCAGCCGGTTGCATATCCCTCTTCTTTCAACATCTCCGCGATGGTGATTTCCTTCGGATTCAATCCGCGCTTTTCGCCTGGAAACACAACCTTGCCGTCCATCCCGATCCGATGCGGGGAGCTGCCCGTCATCAGAGCCGATCGCGACGGCGTGCACGCGGTGTTGGAGACATAGAACTGCCACAACAGATTCCCCTCCTTGGCCATCCGATCAAGGTGGGGCGTCTGGTTGACCTTGTTTCCGAAGGGGCCGATGTCGCCGTAGCCCATGTCGTCGATGAAGATCAGAACGATGTTGGGCTTCGGGGCGGCATTAACGACGAAAGCACAAATGGCAAAGAGGACAGCGAGGAGTTTTTTTCATCGGAGCATTTCTGCGTTTGGAGTTGATAGTGGACTTGAACGAGAGAGAACAGAGGAAACAGAAGAGCTCCTTTCCAACAGGGAGAGGCGCTTAGCGCTGCAACATGAATAGCCGAGGTTGCAGCCGCGCAGCGGTGAGGCCACGGTTACCTGCAGATGAAAACGAACGCCACGTGGCTCGCTTGTTCGTTTATTTCCCCTCGGCCTTGGGCTTGCTACGCCAGTATGCCTTTCACGACGTGACCATGAACGTCGGTCAGGCGGAAATCGCGACCTTGGAAGCGGTAGGTGAGCCGTTCGTGGTCGAAACCAAGGAGGTGCAGGAGGGTGGCGTTGAGGTCGTGGACGTGCACGGGATCCCTGGCAACGTTGAACCCAAAATCATCGGTCTCACCGTAGATGTGTCCTTTCTTGACGCCACCACCGGCGAGCCAGATGGAGAAGCTCCGGTTGTGATGATCCCGGCCGTCGTTACCACCCTGGACCATGGGAGTGCGGCCAAATTCGCCAGCCCAAATGACGAGCGTGTCGTCGAGCATGCCGCGGGCTTTGAGGTCTTTGATCAGGGCAGCCGCGGGTTGGTCGGTGTCCTGGGCGTTCTTTTTGACGCCGTTCTTCAGGTTGCCGTGTTGATCCCATACTTCATGGAAAAGTTGAACGAAGCGGACGTCGCGTTCCAGCAGGCGTCGGGCGAGCAGGCAGTTGCGGGCGAAGGTGGACTGGCTCTTGTCCTTGATGCCGTAGAGGTCGAGGACGTGTTGCGGTTCCTGGGACAGATCCATCAACTCCGGCGCGCTGGATTGCAGGCGATAAGCTTGTTCGTAGCTTTGGATGCGCGCGGCCGTTTCCGGATCGGCGATCTCGTCGAGGGTCATGCGATTGAGACGATTCAAGGTGTCGAGGGATGCCCGTTGTGTTTCGTCGTCAAAGCCATCCGGGTTGCTCAGGTAAAGAATCGGGTCGCCCTTGCCCCGGAAGGGGACGGAGCTGTAGACGGTTGGCAGAAATCCACAGCCGTAGTTGGACGCACCACCGCTCGTACCCTTGGCACTGGTCAAAACAACGTAACCTGGAAGCTCGCTGCTCTGGCTGCCCAGACCGTAGAGCGTCCACGCGCCCAGGCTCGGTCGGCCAAATTGCTGCGAGCCGGTGTTCATGTAGATCTGCGCGGGAGCGTGGTTGACCGCCTCGGTGTTCATCGTGCGGATGAGGCAGAGTTCGTCGGCAATTGCGGAGGTGTGAGGAAGCACTTCGCTCAACTCCATGCCGCATTGGCCGTGCTTCTCAAAACTCCACTTGGGTCCGAGCAGCGCGGAGTTGGGGTTGATAAATGCAGATCGGTAGTCCTTGAGCAGTTCCTTCGGCGGGAGTTGTCCGTTGCGTTTCGTGAGTTCGGGCTTGTGATCGAACAATTCGAGGTGACTCGGCGCGCCGGCCTGAAAGAGGTAGACAACCCGTTTCACCTTGCTGTTGGAATGTGGGCGCTTGGGCGCGAGCGCATTGCCGGACTCTTTTGCCAAGAGTGAATTCACCGCCAGACCCGCCATGCCGATTCCGCAGTCGCGGAGAAACCAACGGCGTGACAGAAGAGATCCTAGTTCCTGGTTCATCGTTCTTAGTTCTTCGTCAGGGTTTCATCGAGGTTTAGCAGGACTCGGGAAGCGATGGTCCACGCAGCGACATCTTGCGGGGAAACGCCCTTGGGTAGTTCGGGAATGTCTTCCGGATCCTGAAAGCCGAGTCTGAACATGTTGATCCAGCCGTTGGCGAGTCGTTTGCGCTGGCCTTTCAGGAAGCGCAGGAGTTCCTCACGTTCGGCGGCCTTGACGCTTCGTCCAGTGGTGAGGCGATAACCGTAGTCAATCCAGGCTTCATCCCCATGCCCGCCTTCACGAACGATGCGGAGCGCCATGGCTTTGGCTGCTTCCACGAAGATTGGTTCGTTCAACGAGACCAGAGCTGCCAATGGCGTGTTGGAACGCACCCGCCGGGCACAGGCGAAGTCGGAGTTTGGCGCGTCGAAACTGGACATGACCGGATCGGGCATGGCGCGTTTGCGAAACATGTAGAGCGAACGACGATGACGTTCGGGAGCTTCTGCAGCTTCCCAGTAGTAAGGCTTGAAAAAATTGTAATCCAATAGGCTCTGCGGAACGGGTGGAAAGAAGCTCGCGCCCCCGATCTTCGCGTGAAGCAACCCCGACGCACTGAGCGCGATATCCCGGACGACTTCGGCTTCGGCGCGGAAGCGGGGACCTCGCGCAAGGAGGTGATTGCGCGGATCTTTTTCGAGGAGCAACGCGGTCGTCTTGGAAGACTGTTGGTAGGTCTGGCTGCTGACTATGCGGCGAATGAGATGTTTACGACTCCAATTGTGTTCCATGAAATCAACGGACAGCCAGTCAAGCAGGTCGAGATGTTCCGGTCGTTTTGCCCGCGTGCCGAAGTCCTCAGCGGTTTCAACGAGACCCGTGCCAAAAATGGCCTGCCAGGTTCGGTTCACTTCCACCCGTGCGCTCAAGGGATTATCCCGCTCGACCAGCCACCTCGCAAAGTCGAGCCGACTGGCGTTCCCTTTGGTCAAGGCAGGAAGTAGAGCCGGGGTGTGTGGCTTCACGCTGTGCTGGGGCTTGTTCCATGCGCCCCGATCCAATAGATGCGTCGCTCGGCGCTCGGAAGCAATGGGTTCGGCCAGGTGGAGGACACTGGTCGAAGCTTCAGGAAAACCTTGTTCGAGTCTGGCGATCTTGTCGTTCAGCGGTTTCAGCTTGGCCACGGTCTTTCGCCAGGCGCGGAATGAGGCCCGGCCTTTTCGAACTCCAATAGTGTGGGCGTGATCGTGTGGCGCCAGCTTGGGTGACTTGACACCGGTGATCCCGACCCGGAAGCGGCCCAGCTGTTGATTGTCAACACCGCCATCGCCACCGTGATCCACTGTGATGCGAACTTTGATCTCGATGTTCGGCGCGAGTTTGACGGGTGAACCCGGACGAACAAGCAGAACGGAATCGGTGTGCCGAAGGACGGGCCCGCGATCGGGGCGCCAGGCGGTCTTGCCGTTGCCGTCGATGGCGAGCTTGGCCGCGCCGATCGTGCGGTCATCGGATTTGGCTTCCGCTCGGTGGTTCCAGAAGAACTTCTCAATCGGATGAGTCTTCTCTTCGAAATCCGCCTCGGCGTGAGTGAGGTTCATCTTCGTCCATGCCTGTGACTTGGGAGGCCGGGTAAACACCTCTACCTCGCTGATGGCGAACAGTCCCCGATAACTACGCCCCGGACCGCCAAAGGGAAGATCCCCGTAACGCAAGGCCTCGATTCGAACTGCACTGAGTGTCGTCGTCCTCGGCTTGGCGGTGACATACATCTTTCCACGCGTGCTCGGATGGCCGAGGACAATGATGCTCTTGTCAGCGAGTTTCTCCGGGTGATTGAGGCCGCCCTCCCAGATATGTTCGATTGCGTCGAGATCCTCCCACTGTTGCTCGCGTAATCGCTCCCTCTCCTTCCAGGCATTCAGTTGCTTTTTCCAATCCGGAGTTTCCCTGCGGATCTGGTCTTCGATGGCGGCAACCTGTTTCTTGATCGAAGTGATCTTGTCCTGCTGTGCCTGGGTATAGACCCATGACTGCGCCTCGTAGGTGTCGTTCAGGAAGGCGAACATCCCATAGTACTCGTCGTGGGTGATCGGGTCGAATTTGTGGGTGTGGCACTGCGCGCACTGGAGCGTCAGTCCAAGCACGCCCTTGCCGATGCAATCCATGCGATCGAATATTCCTTCCAGCCGAAACTGCTCGTAAATGATCGCGCCTTCTTCGTTGACCATGCCATTGCGAAGGAATCCGGTGGCGACCAATTGCTCCTGTGTGCGGTTGGGGATCAGATCGCCGGCAATTTGTTCGATGACAAACTGATCGTAAGGCTGGTCCCTCGCCAGCGAACGGATCACCCAGTCGCGCCAGGCCCATTGTTCGCGGGGCATGTCCTTCTCGAAGCCATTTGAATCGGCATACCGGGCAACATCCAACCAGTGGCGCGCCCATTTTTCCGCATAGGCCTCGGCCTTCAAAAGCCGGTTGGTGAGCTCTTCGACGGCTTGCTTCCAATTCTTTCGGGCATGATTGACAAACGCGTCGACGTCCTTTGGTGACGGTGGAAGGCCGGTGAGATCAAGATACAATCGTCGGCAAAGCGTTTCGGCTTTGGCGCGCGGCGAGCGCTTCAGGCCTTCCGCCTGGAGACGTGCGTCGACCACGGCGTCCAGCGATCTGGCCGGAGATTTCTTCGGCGCGATGAAGGCCCAGTGTTGCTGATAGGCCGAGCCTGCGTTGATCCATTCACGAACGATCTTCTTCTCAGCCGGTGTCAGTGAAAATTTGGACTCGGGCGGGGGCATTGCTTCATCCGGATCACCGCTATGAATGCGCTTGAGCAGCTCGCCTGACTTGATCACTTCCCTTGATCCGGCCGCTGTGTCGAGTCGAAGCCCGGCTTTGCGGGCGTTTTCGTCAGGACCGTGGCATTCGAAACACTTGCCAGAAAGAACCGGCAGGATGTCACGACCAAAATCGGCGCCTTGCACAACTGCCGCAATGCCCACTGTGAGCAAAAGCAATATTCGACGGAGGTCCATATCAGACAGCCTGCCACAATTTTCGGCAGCGCAAAAGTGGTCAAAGCTTCAACAAGCGATGGGCATTCCGATACAAAATCTTCCGCTCGATTTCTTTGGAAGACGACAGGCGCCTGACCACTGCGATCGTGCGTGCGCCGGTGCAGCCGGGACCGCGACCGAGGGTATCGTTGCAGTCCGAACCGAACATGATCTTGTCCTGGTGGCGTTCGAGAAAACCGCGCGTATGTTTCTCGTCACGAATCAGGCTGTTGTTGCCCGAACCGGCGGAAAGATCGGCATACATGTTCGGAAATTCACGCAGGTAAGTGTCCGTCAAACCACCGGCCGTAACGGGTCCCTTCGGATACAAGACCCTGGGATCGTGATTCTTGTCGATGTGCCCCCACCAGGTCTGGGCGTGACCGATGAAGTTGACGTCGGGGAACTTCTTGAGAATTCGTGGCAGCTTCTCGAATCCCATATTCCAGGCGCGGTGCTGGAAATGCATCAACACCGGCACCTTGAACTCTTGAGCCAATTCCGCGAGCGCTTCGATCGGAGGTGAGTCGCTGCCGATCTTGAATTTCGATTCACCGATTCCGATCCCGCCATTGGCGAGATATTTTCGAATGGTCTTCAACCCGCCCGGCACCCCCGGATGTTCATTGGCGAAGCGAACGAAGTGCTTCGGATACTTTTCAACAAGATCGACAGCTGCTTCATTAACTGCGCGTTCTGCGCGGGTGGGATCCTTCCGTTTCGTGTTGTCGCCTTGCACCCGGTCAAACGCGCGGGCCGAGGGGAGAATCACGGTAGTGGTGACGCCCATCGCCCGTTGGTGTGCCAGCAATGCTTTGTCCAACCGTCCCTTGTAGTGCTGGTGTTGGTGGATATCGATGATGGGCTCGACCGTATCCCTGGCAAACGCCGGCATCGTGGACGCGGAAACGACGGTGGCAACAAATCTTCGACGATCGATCAGCGGGGACATCAGGTGAGCCTAAACTTAATCCCGCATAACACGATCGAATTCAGTCCCCGGACGAGTGAGGGAATTCATCATTTGACGGGCTTGTCGGACTGGAAGATGTGATCAACCACGATATGGCCCCAACCGCGCGTTGCCTCATCGACGATCTCGATCCGGGCTTGTCGGCCGCGGTAGGGTGCAACGTTCCACGAAACCCACTGCATGACCTTTTTGCCCCGCGCGTTCTTGGTAGCTGAACCCGTGGCACTGAGCACGGGTTTGCCGTCGATGAGGAGGTTGACGCAGGTCTTGCCCTTGTGGCTGCCGCCGGCAACGAGGAAGTTGATACGTTTTCGATCGATTTCAAAAGTCGGCGACGTGAGCCGTCCAGTGGCTGCGTCGCCTCCACCGGCCACGTGGGTGTCAAGCACCCGCCTACCGTCATGGAGATCGACCCGAAGATCGGTGACCGGTCCGGATCCGAATGCTGTGCCGGTTGCCGTCCACTCGCCATAAGTCTTGCCCTCGAAGTTTGTCAGCCGCAGATCATTCTTGGACAAGGTGATGGCGCGGGCCGGTTTTATTTGGCGCCCTCTCTTTCTTGGTGGAGTGACGGGAGCTGTGCCGGTGGGCTTACGATCTGTGACGGCCGTCAACTTCGCCTCGTTCTGATTCAAGCGCTTCAGGTACACGTAGATCGAACTGCAGAGAATACGGTCTTGCGAATCGAGCAGATAGGTCTGAAGACGGTTCTTCCCCTTGGGCAGATTGACACGGAAACAAACAGCCTGAGTTTCGCTGGGGATGTTCAGTGTGTAGTTCTCTCCGGCGATCTGGAGATTTGCGGCAGTGATCGGACGTGCACTGATCGACTTGTCCTCCGGTCCCTTGAATCCTTCGATGAAGACCTTCCTGGATTCACGAGGCCACCGGCGCATCTCCAGTTCATACGTGCCGGCGCGATCGACGATCACCTCCCAGTAGCCCTTGGCCGTCGCGCGGGTCAGTCCGCCCCGATTGTCGCAATAGTCGCCCGTCCAATCCTGCGCATAGAGGACGGTTGGATTCGACTCCGGCGAACCAACATGGATCCAGCGGATCTTCTCGTACAATGGGGCCGCCTCTTTGTGCCAGGCGTCGTAGTGCGCGGACATTGCGGCAACGATTTGTGGGTTCTTTCCCGCAACGTTCGTCTTTTGCCCAGGATCGCGCCCAATGTGGTAAAGCTCCCTGTTTCCGACCAGTCGCCACTTGTTCCAAAGCACGACCGCGGGATCCCATGGCGCGCCGGAAACACGGTATTGAATGACCAATTTTCGATCAGGGAGTTCGCTTTCCGTTCCCTTCAACAAACCCGCGAGGCTCGTGCCGTCAAAGCTCGATTGACCGGCCTGAAGCGAACAGAGTTCGATGAGCGTCGGCAACAGATCCTGCGCCTGCGTCAGGTCGTCGATATCGCGTCGGTGCTTCAACGGACCCGCCGGCCAGCGAACAAAAAGGGGAACGCGATGGCCGCCTTCGTACACGCTCGTTTTCTTGTCACGCATGCCGGCGTTGTAGATTGCCTGGGCTTGCCGGCTTTGCGTGCCGTTGTCGGTCATGTAGATAAGGATGGTGTTGTCGCGTAATTCCCGGTCTTTCAGAAACGCTTCCAAGCGCCCGAGATTCTCGTCGAGATTTGCGATCATGCCGTAAAACTCCGCGGGCATTGGTTTGCCCTCATGAGAGCCGCGATACGGCTTGGCGTATTTCTCTTCACACACGTTCGGGACGTGCGGGGTGTTCGTCGGCAGGTAAAGGAAGAAGGGATTCTTCGTTCCTTGTTCTTTGTTCTTCGTTTGAATCGCATCGATCCATTTCATGGATTCGTTGAAGAAGATATCGGTGCAGTAGCCTTCATACTTCTTGTCCGTTCCATTGTGGGAAAGTACCGGGTCGAAGTAGGTGTTGGCCCAGTAGTCGGCGAGCGAAGTGATGCCCCACGCTCGGTGATGAATGGTTTCCTGAAAACCGCGATCTTGCGGGCGAAACGGATAGCTGTCGCCTAGATGCCACTTGCCAAAATGGCCGGTGGCGTATCCCGCGTCCGCAAAGAAGTTGGACATCATCGGAATGTCTGAACGCGGCATGGAACGTCCCTGGCAAACCGCAGTGCAGCCGTTCTTCATAGCATCACGGCCGGTAAGGAGTTGTCCCCGTGTGGGGGAGCACATCGGTGCCACGTGAAAATCCGTGAAGCGCACGCTTTGCGAATGCAGCTTGTCCATGTTCGGTGTTTTCAGGACAGGATTGCCGTGCACGGACATGTCTCCATAACCCTGATCATCGGTCATGATGAGGATGACGTTGGGGCGCTCGGCACGGACCACGAGTGAACACAGGGCAATGATGAGAAGTGGAACGAATCGTTTCATGCGGTGACGGCGGAAGTTCTAGCTCCTCCAAACAGAACTGTCAGGCGACAAGTGCGGGACTCGGCCAACCGTCCGTTGTTGCTTCAGATTCTCGTGATCCTGCGGAGCGGAAGGAGCGCCGTTGCGCTTTACTGAACGACGGCGGTCAATGGCATGGCATCCAATACGCGATAGAACTCCTGCGAGCTGCGGCAGCGCGGAATCGCGTACCAGCGATCATCGTTCTTCGACACGACGATCCGGGTCTTGTATTCGAGGCCATCGCCGTTCAACGCGGCCACCTCGCAGCCACGTAGCTCTGGAGCGTAGTAGGTGCTCACGAATTGCCCGTGCAGCTTGTCCATATCCTCGGAGCTGAATTCGTCGCTGGCAACGACGCGCGCCGTCCCCTCTTTCATTTGCTTGGGAAGGTCATCGACGGACACCGCTTTCTTTCCGGACCAATACATCGTTTGCTGAAGACAGTCGGTGTAGCGGGTGGGCCAATCATTCACACCTTCACAAACACCCAGCAAACGAGACCGGACGAACAACTTGCGATCTCGATAAGCTCCCGCGCGAAACATCGTGATGGCCGCTTCCTCCGGTGCGGTGAATCCTATGCCGGACCTTGGCACCGATGGCTGACGTTGCGCACAGGACAAGGAAAGCACTGTGAGCAGGATGATGCATATCGATCGGGTCATGGTGCTATTGAAGGCGTAATTCCGGTTTGGGTTGTCAGATGGGTATAAGCAATCTGACGGGAAGAGATCGCGTCGTCAACGTGTCGCTTTGTCTGCGCTGCACGAATCACAACTCGTTTGAGGAGAACTTGTAAGCAAGCTGATTCTTCTGGTCACCAGCGTGCCGGGAACAAAGGGCGGATCTGGATGACAAATTGCCGCGTTCGTTGCATCAATTCAATATGTCCAATCTGGTCACCGACGAAGTGGCCGAATCGATCGGCCAGAGCGTGCTCTGCTGGCTCGCCACCGTCTCGAGTGACGGCGTCCCGAATGTCTCCCCCAAGGAAGCCTTTCTACATGATGGTGAGGGCAGCATCCTCATCGCGAACATAGCTTCGCCAGTGACCGCGCGGAACATCGAGCAGAACGAGAAGGCCTGTCTCAGCTTCGTGAATGTGTTTGTTCAAAAGGGATTCAAAGTGGTCGGGACAGCAATCGTGCTCAAGCCTGACGACGATGGATACAACGGGAGGCTCGCGAAGTTTACTGCGATGATTGGCGCGACGTTTCCGGTGATCTCGATCATTGAAATCACACCAAACTCAATCGCTGAAATCGTTGCGCCAAGTTATCGGCTCTTCCCAGATTCAGGGCCGGAGGATCGGATCACGGAAGCATTGGCCGCCTACCGCGTGGATGAATACCGGAAGCGGGCGAAGTAGACGGTCCCGACTTGCCATCCTTGTCGCGGCATCGATTCCGAGGCGGGGCAACGTCGTTCCCGGTTATGACAATCTGGTTCCCAACATGACCGGTCTGCCCCATGCGCAGGCCTTGGTGTGGTATGACGTGGACGTGAACCGCTTGGAAGAGATGGTTCTCCAGCTGGAACCTCGGGACCACGCGCAGACCGTGCAGATCGACAACCTGCGAGGCAATCGCCGGGCTCGGCCGACGATCCTTGATTCCAATCCGAACGCCTTCTTCCCGTTCATCGACAGTCGCGTCACCGATCGAATGTATGGAGCCCGCATGAATCAAGCCGGGCATCTACCGATCCTCGATGACCTCGTCAGCGATCAGGAAAAGAAGAAGCAGGCCGCGGCCCGTGAAAAGGCAGCCGGCGAGACGTGGAAGACCGAGTTCTTCAAGAAACATCCTCAGGCGGACGCCAACAAGGATGGGAAACTGACCTGGTACGAACTCCAGAGCTTCCAGAAAAAGACCGGGAACTGAGATTATTTTCCTTCCGGACCCTCACGCCAGTGACGCAGCTCTCGCGAAAGCCTGGCTTCGACGAGCCTGCTGTCGGGCTGGCCGGCAAGATTTGTAAGTTCGTGTGGATCGGCGGTGAGGTCAAACAGCTGCCGTTCTCCGGTGACAAGATGATCGATGAGTTTGTAGCGCGGCGTGCGAATGGCGCGCGTGACCGTGAAGCGCCGGGGATCGTGGTAGGAGAAGAACAGCTGTTTCCGTGGTGAGCCATTTCCCGTGTAGAGGCCCAAGAGGCTTTGACCTTCCACGTTCGCGGGAATCTTCACGCCGGTGAACTCACAGATGGTCGGGAGGATGTCCATCGTACTGACGAGATCGGAGCATCTGGCGGCATGGGAATCCAAATTTGGGTGACGAATGATGAGCGGGGTGCGAATGCCTTCCTCATACATCGTCTGCTTGCCAATGATGCCGTGGGAGCCCATCGACATCCCCTTGACGCTGGCAAAGATGATCAACGTCTCATCATCAAGACCGCTTTCCTTCAATGCCGTCAGGATCCGCCCGACCTGCGCGTCAAGGTGTTCGAACATGGCATAGTATTCGGCGGTGGCTTCGCGGACGTCTTTTGCGGTGCGCGGGAACGGCAGGACGGTTTCATCGCGGATCTTCGGGTTGAACTGTTTGAAGGGCGGCTTGGCCATGAAGTTCGGCGGTGCAAGCACCTCGTCCGGCGAATACTTGTCTTCATAACCCGGCGGCGCTTGGAACACGTCGTGGCCGACGGTGTAGGCCAATACCATGCAGAACGGACGCCTGGGTTTGCCGGTGAGATACTTGACGGCGTCATCCGTGAATACTGTCGATGAATAATCCTCCGCCGTCCGTCGGGATTTCGGCCCGCCGCCGAAGGGAGTGAGCGCGAGTTCGAAGTGATCGAACTTTCCTCCGGCCCAGCAACGGCCGCCCGTGGTGTATCCGCGCGTCCACGGTTTGCCGTCGTTATGCCACTTGCCGATGAAACAGGTTTCGTATCCCGCTTCCGCCAGCACGCGCGGCAGCAACGGTGAATCCGCCTTGATCACCTTGCCATTGAACGTGACCCCGTTGGACCAACTGTCCTGTCCCGTATAGAGACAAGCCCGACTTGGCGTGCAAATCGGATTGGGAGTGAAGCAGCGATCGAAGTATACACCATCAGCCGCCAGACGATCCAGGTTTGGCGTGCGAATGACATCATTCCCCGAACAACCCAGAGCGCGATAATTGTGATCGTCGCTGAGCAGCAGAACGACGTTGGGCCGTTCCGCCGCGAGGTGGATAGCGGAGAGTAAGAGAGACCAGAGGATGATGAGTCGTGAATTCATGTTCGATCAGCAGATTTCGTTTCTATGGCACAATTGGTTGATTGACGGAACAGGAATACAAAGGACGACCTGACGTTGTTGAATAATTCAGCGCGATCCGTATGCTTGAGCAATGACGATATCTCTCGACCTGCTGGAAACCGTACTGACTCGCTTGAGCCAGACCGATGGTGGCGTGGAGGAGGAAACGAAACGGACACTCGTTTGCGGCCTTTACCGTGAGGGCCGCCTTTCCGCCACGGAAGCGATGGAATCATTGCACATCAGCAGTCGGGCGACGTTCGAGTCCTTGATCGCGCAATATCACGCTGTACGTGAATGGCCCGATGATGAGGTGGAGTCAGAGCTCGCCACAATTGAGCGATTGAATCGCGCATGACCCAATGGTGGTGAGCAACACATCGCCGCTGAACTACCTCATACTCATCGGCCAGGGAGAACTCTTGGGGACGCTTCGTGGCGAGCTTCACGTTCCCAGGTCGGTCTTGGATGAACTGTCAGATCCCGCGACGCCCGAGATCGTCCGGAATTGAATGGCCGCCAAACCAGATTGGTTGAAGGTGCACGACGATTCGGTTGCAACATCCGTAGCAGATTTCACGCATCGGCATCGTGGTGAGTAAGCCACCATCCGACTGGCGATGGCAGAACAGGCCGATCTCCTGCTCATTGATGATTTGGATGGACGGATCGCCGCGCGTGATGTTGGCGTGACGGTCATGGGATCGCTGGGTGTGATTGACGCCGCTGTGACCTCCGGTCTGGCTGACTTTGACGAGCTTCTGGCCGCGCTTCTTGACACCAGTTTCCGGGCATCACCCAAGCTGATCGACGCCCTGAAACGACGTCACACAAAGAGCAAATAACTGAAGCTACTTCTACTTCCAGATCGATTTCAGCTCATTGACAACAAATTCGTCGATCTTCAGCGGCAGGTTGTCTTTGATGAAGATGTCTCGATTCTTCGGATCGGGGACAACCACGAAACTGGCAGCCGCCTGCCCATCGTTGACGAAGAGTTCGAGCGAGGCGCGATCGACCAGCACACGGAGGGTGACTTTGCCGTCGATCGGTGGCGCGGGAATGCGGCGGATGCCGTCGTCGCGGTAACGGCCCTTGCGTTTCCACGCGGCTTTTTCGCCGGCAGCACGTTTCGAGTTTACGAAAACAAACTCCTGGTCATCGCGTTCGTAGCGGATCTTCAAGCCACGAACATTGAGTGTGAACTGGGTGGCCTCGCAGCGGAGGGTCAGGTCGAGTAGTTCGCGTTTGAAGTCGCTGAATTTGCTGAGGGCTTGCTTGGCGGTGAGGTTGGTCAGCTTCCTCGTCTTGGTGTAGAGCTTTTCGATTTCTTTGACGGGATTCCGGTACAGGCGAATGCCATCAGGAGTGGTCCGCAGCGTGATCTCAACGGGGACAGACATCTGCTGCGTGAAGGGCATGCCGGCTTCGAGGAACGGTCGATAACCAGGCTGCTTGCTGCGAAGCCAACCGACATGGACCGTGCGGCCGTCAGGGGCTTGGTTGAAGGCCTGGGCAGCATACCAGGCATCGCCGTATTCGAATCGCAGGCGATCACCGTTCTTGTCCTCCGCACCAAAACCGTTCCATTTGGTACCATCGAATTCGCCAACTTCGTAACGGCCGGGCGCGTCGGCTATCACCCATTTTCGATTGTTCGGATTGCCGTCGACGGCAACGTGAAACATGTCGATGCACTCGGCGGCCTTGTTGGGGATGTCACGCATGATCTCCCAGTTGCGGAGGTCGGTGGATTTCCAAAGGCGGACCGCGCGGTCCTTGCCGCCGATCATCATGATGGTGACGTAGTGTTTGCCGGGCGCGTAGTAGAAGACGCGGGGATCGCGCTGGCCCCTGGAGAAGCCCTCCTGATGCGGAATGACCGGCTTGCCTCCATTGATCTTGATCCAGGTTCTTCCTTTGTCGGTGCTGTACGCACCGCCTTGGAAGAAATTGTCATGGGTGGCCGAGTAGAGGGCAAACAGCGTCTTCGTTTCACCGTGCTGCTTTCCAAGTGCGTTGAGTTCATCGACCACTGCCGATCCCGACCAGATGGCGTGGACACCGTCGGATCCATCGATCTTGGCGTACGGATTGATGGCGTGCGGGAGCTGTCTCCAGTGCATCAGATCCGTGCTGATGGCGTTGCCCCAGGACTTCGCGCCGCTGGCGTTGCCCTTGGCGAAGTGCTGGAAGAGCATGTGCCACTCGCCGTCGTAGTAGACCATGCCGTTCGGATCGTTGAGCCAGCCCATGCGGGAGGTGAAGTGGAACTGCGGGCGCAGCGATTGATCGTAGCCGACCTGATCGTAGAGCGGAAAGGTGGACCATTCGTCTTTGAGCGTGATCCCCGGTTTCGGCGGTGGAATGTATTGGGCCGTCTTGGGTGAGACGTATTCGGACGGCTTGATCGGCGTGGGAGGTTGCGGTGTTGGTTCATCAGCCTGGGCCAGCGCCATCGGCAGTCTGGCCGGCATGGGGCGGTCGGATTGGAAGATATGATCGACGACAATGTGCCCCCAGCCGCCGGTGTGATTGTCGATGATCTTGATGACGGCTTCCTGACCTTTAAACTCCGCGACGTCCAGCGTATGCCAGTCCAAGATTTCGCGGCCCTTGGTGTCCTTCAGCGAGTGACCGGTGGCGGAACGGACGGTCTTGTTCCCCACGTGAAGTTGCACACCGACGCGATCGAGGTGTTCGCCGCCACCAATCAGGAAGTTGATGTGTTTGCGTTCGATGCGGAACTTGGGTGAGACGAGTTCACCTTTGGATTTATCCGCCTGGATATAGGTGTTCACGAATCCTTTGCCCAAGTAACCAGTCACGCGATTCCGCGGAAAGCCTGTGCGCGCCGGTTCCCTGCCCATGGCCTCACCCACGATCTGCCACTTTCCGTAGTCCTTGCCTTCGAAATCGGCGATCAGGATGTCCGCCTTTGCCGGCGCGTAGGGCGCCGGGATGAGGTCGACCCGTTGCGGACCCTGGCGAGGCTGGCGTTTGGGACGGTCGTTTTTCTTAACCAGTTTCTTTGCGGGATCGGTTTCGCTCTTGGGCAGCCATTTCTTGTGCTCGGCAATGAAGGAGGCGTACTTGGAATCGCCCGCCAGATTCTTCCATTCCCACGGATCGTTGTCGTGGTCGTAGAGTTCTTCGGTGCCGTCGTTGTAGCGGATGTAGCGCCAGCGATCGGAACGGACGGCGTGGTTGCCACGGCCTTGGGTCATGATGGCGGGTCGAGTCCACTTGGTCTTGGGATTTCTAAGCAAGGGGACGAGGCTCTGTCCATCGAGGTCGTTCTTCTTTGGTAAACCTGCCAGTTCCACGAGTGTCGGATAGATGTCCAGCAGGCTGACCGGCCGATCGATGACCGTGCCCGGCTGCGTGACACCGGGAGCGACGATGATAAAGGGAACGTGATTGGCCTTTTCCCAGAGGGTGAATTTCACGCAGGCGTTCTTGTCGCCAAGATGATAGCCGTGATCGGACCAGAGGATGATGATCGTATCATTCGCGCGACCGGTTGCATCGAGTTGATCAACGAGACGTCCCACCATTTCGTCCGCATAGTCGGTGGAGGCTTGATAGCACTGGACCATCTTTTGAAGGCTGCCGGGGCGATCGACAGGCGGCTTGGTCGTTTTGTCGAAGATGAAGGCTTCCGTGCGGGACATCTTCACGCCAGCCGGGGGGACATCATTCAGGTCGTCTTTTGGCCGAGGGGGCAGCTTCACCTGGTCGAACGGATAGCGGTCGAAGGTCTTCGGCGGCGCCCAGAATGGAAGATGTGGACGGAAGATGCCGGCGGCCAGGAACAAAGGTTTGTCGCGCGGTTCCGTCTTCATCAGTCCGTTGATGTGTTCGACGGTGTATTCGTCCGTCTGTTTCTCCACGTCGTGAACGCCCCAGTCCCAGCCGGCCGTCGTGAGTTGACGGGCGTCCTTGCCGCGAACGTAGCCGTTGTAATTGGTCGGTGGTCTATGGGCGTGGATGCGGAGATTGAAGAAGTCCTGGAACGAAGGGTTGTTCTTCCGATCGGCTCCCGTTCCGCCGTGGTGAAAGATCTTTCCACCACCCTTGGTCGTGAAGCCATGCTGACCGAAATATTGCGGGAGCGTCACGACGTTTGGCAGCAGTTCCTGCCAAGGATTGCCGTTGCCATAAACGCCAGACGTGGTCGGAGCGAGCCCGGTGAGGATTGCCGTGCGGGAGGGGTTGCACGCAGGCACTACGCAATAGGCCTTGGAAAAAAAGGCACCGCGCGATGCCAGGCGCTCTAAGTTTGGCGTTTGGATCGGATTGTCTTGGTGGAAAAGAGTCGTCCAGTCGTTCATGTCATCAATCGCGATAAACAACACATCCGGACGCTTCTTTCGTAGCACAGGCGGCTCGCCTGTGTTCGGTGGTGTCTCAGGCAAGCCGCCTGAGCTACGAAGCCGGGCCAAAGTCGGAAGGCCAGCGGCAGATGAAAGCAGTGATTTGGGATTATCGACGAATGCGGCGGGACGTGTGTTGGTTTCGAGTTTCGCAACGTGTATATCGAGTAACGCTTTCATCGCTTTGACGCGATCTGGGTATTGGTCGGCGAGGTTGTTCTGTTCACCGATGTCCATATCGAGGTCGTAGAGCTCGGTCACCCAATCCGGCCGCTTGCGATAATGAACCAGTTTCCAGTTGCCCTGGCGGATACCGTCTTTTTCGTAGAAGAGTGTCCTGTGGGGTGATTTAGCGCCCGGTTTCCCAAGCAGGATGTCGCCGATGTCCTCCCCATCAACAATGCGATCGTTGGGAACCTGCTGACCAGCCAGCTTGGCGATGGTTGGGAACAGATCCGTGGTGGTCATGATCTCGGGGGAGACACTGCCCGCCGGAATCTTGCTCGGCCACCAAGCCAGCGTAGCGACACGCATATGTCCTTCATACTTCGGACCAAACTTCGCGCCGCGTAGCGGTCCACTGGAAGTCTTGCCGGCACCGCCGTTGTCGTTGGTAAAGAAAACGAGTGTATTTTTGTCGATGCCGAGATCGCGGAGGGTTTGCAAGATGCGGCCCGTGCTGTTGTCGATCTCCGCGATCAACGCGGTCATCACGTCGCCGTTGGCAGCTTCCAGTCGCTCCGGTTTGACCATGTGCGGCGCATGAACCGCCGCATGCGACACGTAAGCAAAGAACGGTCGGGATGCCTGCCCTGAGCCTGTCGAACGGGTGTTTCGCTTGATGAAATCAACCGCGGCATCCGTGATCGCGTCGGTGATTACCGCCTGGCTGTCCGCATCCGGAATATGTGCGATCGGCTGGTTGTCCTTCATCCATGGCAAAGGCGGATAGTTGCGCTTCGGATTCCCCTTCACCCACATGTCGTTGGAATACGGAATGCCTTCGTAGTCATCGAAGCCCTGGGACAACGGCATGAATCCCGGTTGGTCGCCAAGATGCCACTTGCCAAAACAACCCGTTACATACCCAGCCTTCTTCAACATCTCGGCGATGGTGATCTCACTTGGATTCAGCCCGCGTTTGTCCGCCGGAAACACGACACTCTTTCCCATCCCGATCCGGTCGGCATAGCAACCGGTCATCAGTGCCGCCCGTGAAGGTGTGCAGGCCGACGAACTCACATAGAAATCCGTCAACTTCATTCCCTCCGCCGCCATACGATCGAGGTGCGGCGTTGAACGGGAAGCCCCAAACGGTCCAATGTCGCCGTAGCCCATGTCGTCGATGAAGATGATGACGACGTTCGGCAAACGTTCCGTTTGATCGCCATGCGGCTTCGCCGCGTGAACCACGAAGACACCAAGGACACCAAGAAGGAGTTGTTTCGCAAACATGTCAGTTCTGGGATTGAAGCTCGATTGTGCCCTTACGGAAAGGTCCGATGGAGTGACCGATCTGGCCGAAAAGGTGACGCAGGCACCAAGCAAATTTGATGTGGCAGAACGATGGGGGCAGAATCTGAATCTCGGATTGCACGACGTGACGGGTATAATCAGGTTCCAAGTCCATAGAACACGCAACCCATTCGCTTGATGATCCCCATTTCCACATCAAGCCGATCGATGAAGATCTGAACGGCCTCACCCAGTTCCACGCGGGCCAGGACTTCGAACTTCCGGCCTGCGGCGAGCATCGACAAGATTGAGCGACAGATTGTGGGTCGGTAAACGCGTGCAGAGTAAGGTCTTTTCGTTGAC
>PBAL01000037.1 GCA_002715965.1 Verrucomicrobiales bacterium
GGTTTTGCCTTTGTAGTGCGGTGGGCTCTGGTTGCTAGCGCCGCAATTTGTGCAGTGCGTCTCGAACATCTTTTTCTTGGGCTAACGTCAAGCATGAGGCACGGCTGACCGGGAGCGCGCTTGATGGAGGACAGGGGTTGTAGTTGCGGCAAGTCATACGAACTCGCGGCGGGTCAGCCGTTGCTCTCCATGCGCTTGTTCGGCATTCGTGATGGCTAAGAGCTTACGACGGCAAGCACAATAAAGCCAATGACTAGTAGAATCACGAAACCCAGAACGATGTAGGTCATTACTTTGCCAGCAGTGTCCAGCTTCTTGGTGTCCTCATACCCTTCCTGACACACCAAACAACGGATGCCAACTAGAAGATTTGCGATCGGCACAAGTATGAGCAGACACCACCAAGGATTCATCCCGATATTCTTCAGTCGGTAATAGACGGGAAAAAATGAAATCACCATGAAATTCAGGGCGATGAAAAGCACCCCACCGCCCGATGAATCGGCCTGGGCAAATCCTGCCGCCAAGACATTATCAACGATTGCCAAGCCAATCATGATCCCAAAGTATGGCAGACGCCTGATTCCTCCATAATGCTTGCCTTGCAGCGCAGATTGTTGAGCCTGAACTGGAGGAGGTGGTGGCACATTCCTAGACTGTGGAATCACCTCGTGAACGGCCTTCCAGTCTGGCATTCCTTCTGCCCAACATAAGTCCGTCGCTGTGATAGTTCCATTGGCGAGCATGGACTGCACATCGGACTCTGGAAATGGCCCTAATTGTTGTCCCTTTGAGGTAATATGGTATTGTGTCATCGTTGGTTTCCATTCATTGCCGAACGACTAACATCAGGCACGACGCGGAGCGGCGTTGCTCTGCATGTGCTTGTTATCCAATTTAACATAGAAGACGCGCACGCCAAAGGCGTTGACGCGCTCTGACTGGTTCTCACTTACTTTATTATGAAGACTAAAAAACTAGAATACTATGTCGATCTCGCACCGGGGTGGAAGGATATGCAATACCCTCCTTGTTTTATGGAGAAATCTAACCTTGGTGAAAAGCTGGAGGGATATAGGCGAGTCCGAGTCATTGTGGAGCTACCTTGTTTTGGTGGTTCCGCTGATGTAGATGGAACCGTGGAAACTGTGACAGAAGATGTCGCAACAGGCTTTCAATCTGAGAACAACGTATTCTATAGACCCCTCGGTATCCGTCCATCACTTGGCACGACGATCAGCATATTTGCCGTATTTCTTCTCGTGTTCCACTTTTTTGACAAGATAAGAGGTTCCTCGTGTTCATCACGTCCTGACATTCTTGGGCGATAATCCGAAAGTTTGGACGTTGTGATTCTCCACACACGAGATCTGATTACCCCTGTCACGCCGGGCTGGCAATCCGGTATTTCTGGGTCTACCCATCTGGTGAATGGATACAGAACTCAAGTTGGCAGAATAATCGAGATCCCAAGAGGGATGGCACACGCTACAGCTCGATCATCTTTCCGTCTGCGCGGGCGGATTCGAGACAGGCGTCCAACAGGATTTGTGTCTTGAGCGCGATGTCGGGCCAGTGTGAATCGGGTTTGCCGCTTAGAGCGAGCGAAGCGAAGTTGCGGAAGAGGTTGGTCTCCTGGGCGTTCGCGTGATTGTTCGCGAACTCCTTCACCGCCACGCGACGGGAGTGGCGTTCCATGTTGAACTGGCAGCCGTTGAGATCGAAGTGGGCGTTGTGCACGTCGAACGCGACTTCACTGTCAAAGTATGGCAGCACGAAATCTGAAATCAGCAGGTTGCCCTTCGTGCCACTGATATGCACCCATTGCTGGTGTTCGGTGAGGAAGGAAACGTAGAAGCTCGCTGAGACGCCTCCGTCGAAGAACAACTCGGTGGAGAATTCGGTTGGAACCTGGTCCGGGCTGTCTTCCCGGCCGTGACCGGAAATCAGGCGGCTGGAGAGGCGTTTGGGCATGGCGTATTCCATGGTCCAGAGTGCGATGCGGAGGGTATACCAACCGAGATCTCCCAGAACACCTTGAGGTTCAAGTCCGCTGTGGACGCGGATGTTGCCATCGAGAAATTCCTGCGGAGCGAGAAAGCTGAACTGAGACGCGATGCGCTTGATGTCTCCGATGCTCTCACCGTCGTTCAACACCTCACGAACGGCGTCCAGTCGCTTGCTGTGCATGAACATCACTCCGTCCATGAACTGGGCTCCGGCCTTTTCGCAGGCCGCGATCATTTCCTTCAGATCCTCGGCGTGGATACCACATGGCTTTTCGCACATGATGTGCTTGCCGGCTTCGGCGGCCTTCAGCACCCATTCCTTCCGAACGCCGGTCGGAAGAGGGATGTAAACCGCGTCCACGTCGTCACTCGCAAGCAGTTCTTCGTAACTGCCCAATGCCCGCGGCGCTTCCGGAAACGACACCATGGCCGAGTTCTCATCAATGAAGGCCTGCGCCTTTTCAACGCTCCGACTCGCCACGGCTACGATGGTTCCGTTGCCGGAATTCCGGATAGCCTGCCAGTTCTTTCGCGCAATCCCGGCCGTACTCAGGATGCCCCAACGACAAATTGAATCGCTCATGCGCTTCTCTTAGCGAAAAGCCTGCTCTTTAGGAACCACGGAAATGAAGTTTACGAAATACCGGCGAAAGGGATCTGAATAAGCCGTGCGTTTGGCTGTAGTGAGACGGAACGATTTTCGAAGCGTTCTGCCCCACCCCGCCTTCTCACGCTGGGTTGTCCATTACCCACAACTCTGTTGGTGATAATTTCATGTCATCCCTCCGGGATGCTGTAATTGTGGTGAATCGACAGCACACTGGGAGAGGGAGAATCCAATGCCCATCCTTGGCATCTCTGACGTCTCTCTACGTTGCGGCAGGCCAACCTACTTCAAGAACTTACCGATGATCGAGGTCCAGACCGCATAGCCCAACTCGTTCAGGTGCAGGCGGTCGCTGGCAAACAGGTCTTCATTGGGTTTTCCGTTCAGCATCATCTCTGGCGTCGTGTGGATGTAATCGAGCTGCGCTCTGCCCTTGCAATAGTCGGCGACGAGTTTGTTTGCACGCGTAACATCGGCGAACTGCTCCCACCGTTTCATACACGGTGTAATTGCGATCCAGGAGATTTGAGCCTTGGGCAACGTTGCATGCACTTTCCTGGTGAATGCAATGAAGTCTGAAAGAACCTGCTCGGGACTCTTGCCAGCGTTGATGTCGTTCGAGCCTGCGAACATGACGATTTGGCGCGGCTTGTATGGGAGCACGATCCGATCGGCGAAGTGCAGAGAATCCGCTATCTGTGAACCGCCGAATCCGCGGTTGTAGACGGGGTGGCTCGGGAAATCTTCCGCCAGCGATTTCCATCGTCGTATGCTCGAACTGCCGATGAAAAGGATTCCGTTCTTCGGGGGCATCTTCCCCTTGTCCGCTGCCTCGAATGCCACAATCGCCTTCTCCCATTTCTCAACATTGGCTGCCGAGGGCGGGGGAAGTTCAGCGCCCCCCAGTACGAAGCCTGAAGCGATCAAGTAAAAGATCGGACGAGTGGTAGAGAACATGAACGGACAGTGACAGTGATACGACTGGAGCGAAATCAAGAAATCGATCCGGGATATTGCTGGACGCTATCAATCGGCAGCCGCGTTCAGGCCGATCACAGCCCAGGACGTTCCCCAATAGTTCGAAATCGAATTGCTCTCGCCGTCGTTGTACCGCTCTTTGCCCGCGATTTCCCTCAAAGTGGGACAACCCGAAGATCGCCAGTCCCCCACCGAGCGCATCGCTTTCTTCGCCGAGCACCCAGCCCCAGCCGCCGTCCTTGGTCTGGGAATTGAGCAGCTTGTTCCAAGATCGATTGTCGTGAAGTTCCCCCGGTCTTCTGCGCAGCCCATTTGGTCCACTTCTCCATCTGTTTTTTCTTCCCGGGCACGCTCCAGAGCATGGACGTGATCTGGTGGCATGAGACACACTTGCGTTTGTTCATCCATTTCTCGCCGTTCTGCCGGATATAGGGGACGGCCTTGGCAGTTGCTGCTTGGCCGGGCCGTTCGGCGACGCAGATCCCCTCGGCAATGAAGCCGGCAGGGACTCGCGGGCATCAAGTGGAGAATTCAGGCAATTGATTCGCGACCGCCGTTGGGCAAAGCCACAGCTTCTGACTCGCAAGCTCATTCCTCCACTGAACAACTCACTTCTTGGCTTTGTCGCCAAGGTCCTTGCGCGGGAAGAGAGGTGATGGCTTGCCAACGTGATGGCCGCCCTTGACGCCTCCCCAGACTGCCAGCGCAAGACGATCGGGTGCGCCTTCGATTCCCAGCTGTTCATAGATCTTCTCTGAAGTACCCGGCACATAGGGCCAGAGCAACACGCCAAGGATTCGCGCGACTTCGACGAGGTTGTAGAGGATCTCACCCACGCGACCGGCTTCCCCGGGATCTTTGGCCAACTTGAATGGCGCGGTCCGATCGATGTAGCTGTTGGCTTCATCGATGAGTTTGTTGATCGAGTAGAGTCCCGCTTGCAGCCGATTGTTGCGAAGATGCCCGGTCGTTTCTGCGACGGTTTGTTCGGAGACCTCGCGAAGGTCGTCGTTAGGTTCGGCTATCACGCCTTCTCGATAGCGATTGGTCATGGCAAGTGAGCGGTTCACAAGGTTGCCGATGCCGTTGGCGAGGTTGTTGTAGCGTGAGGCGAAGCCTTCGTCGGTCCAATTGCCGTCGGGTCCGATATCCAGCTCGCGCACGACGTAGTAACGGAAGGCATCAATGCCCCATTCATCGATGACTTCTATCGGATCGATGGTGTTGCCGGTGGCCTTGGAGATCTTCTCGCCGTCCTTTTGCCAGAACCCGTGCACCAAGACCTGTTTCGGCAAGGGAAGCCCCATGGCCTTCAGCATGATCGGCCAATAGACAGCGTGGAATCGGAGAATGTCTTTTCCGATGACGTGAACATCTGCGGGCCAGAGTTCGGTCTCGTCGGAGGCGTTTTCGAATTCTTCAGGATTGAGGCCCAGTCCTTCAAGCACGCCCCTGTCGCCATGCGCAGCAGGAATGCTGATGTAATTGGTCAGCGCATCAAACCAAACGTAGGTCACGTATTCCGGATCGAAGGGAAATGGTATCCCCCACGAGAGGCGCCCTTTCGGTCGTGAGCTGCAGAGATCCCCGAGTTCGTTATTCTTCAAGAAACCCAGCACTTCGTTGCGACGATAGTCCGGCTGCACGAAATCAGGATTGGACTCGATGTAGTCGATGAGCCACTGCTGGTGCGCGCCCATCTTGAAATTGTAGTTCTCTTCCTCCAGTTCGATGACCTCGCCCCATTGCGGACCAAAGCTGCCGTCTTCCTCGCGATCCTGATCGGTGAGGAATTGTTCCTGCTTGATCGAGTAACTGCCGGAGTATTTTTCGCGATAGAAGTGGCCGGACTTTTCCAGTTTCTCCAACACCGCCCTGACAACCTTCTTGTGCGGAGGCGAGGTGGTGCGCACAAAGTCGGCGTTCGCAAGATTCAGCCTTTCCGCGAAGCTCTTCCAGGTCCCGGCGAGTTCGTCGCAATATTCCTGGGCTGATTTCCCCAGTTCAACAGCCGAGTTTTGCACCTTCTGCCCATGCTCATCCAATCCGGTCAGATAGAAGACCTCCTCACCCAGTGACACATGGGCGCGCGCGATGACGTCGGTGATGACCTTCTCATAGGCGTGCCCGATGTGGGGCGCGCCGTTCACGTAATCAATCGCAGTCGTAATGTAGTATCGCTTGCTCATCAGCGGGGCGCAGTCTGGCGAATTCAAACTTCCTTGGCAAATGTTGGCGACCGCACCGAAATCAAAGTGCCGATCACCATCGGAACACAAAGTTCACCAATCACTTCGTCGCGTCAACATTCAGGTCTGCGTCGGAACGAGCTTTCATCGCAGCCAGTTCCTTCTCGAAGAACTCCGGGAATGCGCCGACGAACACGAATGTGAACAAGGCGAGCTGAACGGAATGCACGATGATCCGCCATCCGATCGAGTAGACCTGCTTGAGCTTGGGATCAAGCCCTTTGCCCGCCGCGTCAATGCTGGTTGAGACGGTCAGTTCGATTGCGGTCGCGCCAAAGTGAGTCGCGGCCACGGCTGCTCCCGCTGCAGCCAGCAGAACCAGTAGTTTCAAGCCGGAAAAAGTCCAGCGCAGCCACCATCTTATTATCGAACTCATGGATTCGTTTCGCTTCGCACAACGGGGGAGGAATAACTGGCCCTCGGAATAATGTCCACGCTGGGTTATCAACCGCGGCTTGATGGACGGAGGATTCGTTTTCGACACACCGTTTACTTCTCAATTGCGGAAGAAAAGGCCTGTCATTTTCGGTACAGAGCGTATTCTCCGTGTGACGTGTTTGGGCTGAAGCTCACATTTGCGCTGGTAGCGGTGACGTATTTGTTCGCCCGCAAAAGCTGGTCTGTGTTCGGGACCGGTGACGTGATGTCGCCATCACCGACGGCGCGGCCGGCACCGCGGGTCTTGTCCCGTCTGGACAAATGGTTTGCGGAGTTCGATTTGGAGCGGGCACTGGGACTCAGTTATGACATGTCGGTCGTTTGCCCGGACGTCGAGAAAGCCAAACCACCCACCCCGTTGGAATGTGAACTCAAGCAATCGGCAGCGTGGCAACCAAACACCGAGCGCCTTCACAAGGTCCTCACGAT
This sequence comes from Verrucomicrobiales bacterium, assembly GCA_002715965.1. Classification (GTDB taxonomy): domain Bacteria; phylum Verrucomicrobiota; class Verrucomicrobiia; order Limisphaerales; family JAYPXF01. The sequence goes on from PBAL01000037.1 coordinate 6,711, forward strand.
GCCGTCGCGCTCCGAGAAACCGGTCAGTCCCCGGATTACACCCCCTGCTGAGAAACTGATTCCGCTGAACAATCTGGTTCGCGTGGCGGAATTCGCGGTGATCGACGAATCCGCCGGTCAGCCGGTGGGTGATCCATCGGTATTTGGCCAGGAAAGTGTTACTCCCGTGATGCGGGAAAGTGTGGACGTAACTCCCACGCCTATCCCGATAGCGAACGAGTATCGCGTCGCGGCGAGTCTCCGTCCCGTATCGATCGAAGATCTGGCGGTCACGGATTCCACAGGCACTGAAACTGAATTTCCCGAAAGCCTGCCCGAGGAGCTGCTTGGAGCGCTGCCTGAAGAATCCATTCAAACGCCGAATCCGAATATCCGGGAATTCCACTTGACCGGACTTGCACGCGGCAAACAGATACGGCCCGGCGAGCCGGTGGGAGCGCCGGGCCTGTTCGAACATCGCGCGCGGATGAATCCGGCGCCCAGGATCGTTCCGGCAGAGATGCTGGAATCGTCCGGGCTCGACGACGTGATTGGGGCACTGTTCCACAATTCCCCGTCTGATTACCGAGTGGCAGCCTATTCATTAACTTCCCCATCCGAAGATGGACCGCGTCGCGATCCCGAAACCGGTGAGGAAAGTGTCCCGGCAGAGGCAGATTCTCCTCTGGCTGAACTTACTGAAGACAAAAAGCCCGCGCCCGATCCAAACATTCTCGAACTCCCGCTCAGCCGCCACAGCCCGGAAGAACTGATAGCCGGCCAACCCGCCGGTGCACCGGATGTCTTTGGTTACCAGCCGCCTGTCCCGGCCATCGTCACGGAAGAAAATGATAAGGTGGATGAAGAGGATCCTTCTGCACCGATGGATTTCAGCATCAATCGGATCTCCGAACGTGTTGAGAACATCCTTTCCAGTGCGCTGGCGCGGCCGGCACCGGCGATCAACTTCAAGGACACGCTTGCCGAACTGGCCAGCAAGGCGAAGAAAAAGAAGCGCAAGGAGAAGCCCGCCGAACGTTTGCCAAGCGCTGCACTGGAGCATAACCTCTCGCGTTCCGAAGATCGCGACGGCGGTCTCAACATGGCCGAATACAAAGTTCAATTTGAGATCTTTGAAGGTCCGCTCGATCTCCTGCTTTATCTCGTCAAGAAACAGGAGGTGGACATCTACGAGGTGAATCTCACTTACATCGCCGAGGAATTCATCCAATACATCGAGATGATGCGGAAGTTCGATCTTGAGATCGCCGGCGAGTTTCTCGTGATGGCCGCGACCCTGATGTACATCAAGAGCAAGGAACTGCTGCCGGTGGACAAACAGGTCGAAGTCGACGACGAGGAAGACGAGGACGATCCGCGCTGGGAACTCATCCGCCAATTGGTTGAGTATCGCAAATTCAAGGACGCGGCATCTGATTTCAAGCAACGCGAACTCGCGCAGGAAGACATCTTCGTCCGCAACCCGACCAAGCCGGATTTCAAGGTCGAGTCCGTAAAACTCAAACTGTCCGTCTTCGATCTTCTGGGAGCGGTCGACAAGATCCTCGAACGCATCGATGCACAGGAAGACCGTGAGATTTTTGCCGATCGCTGGACAGTCAGCGAAAAAATCGAGCAGATCCGGAGCACGATCGAGAAGAAGGACCGCGTGATGTTCACCGAACTCTTCGAAGACGCAATGAGCAGATCCGAAGTTGTGGCCACGTTTCTTGCCCTGCTTGAACTCACCAAGCTCAAGATGATCGTGGTGGAGCAAGGCGCGGAGTTTTCAGACATTGAGATCTGCAAGGCTCCCGCCGGTCACGGGATCATTCGAGAGGAAGGCGAACTGCCCTTGGACGACGCATGCAACGAGCCGGTCGTTTCAGAATACGACGCACCAACCGGCGAACAGGAGTGACATGGAACTCAAGACGATTCTCGAATCCCTCCTTTTCTCCTCCCAAAAGCCCGTCAGCGCCAAGGATCTTCGGAAGGTGCTGGTCAACACGGCAAATGAGCTGAAGGACGACGAGCAAGCCCAGGAGTTTAAAGGCATCCGAACCAACCAGGTCACCAAAGAACTGGAGGAACTGGCAAAGGAGTATGAAGAACGCCGTGGAAGCTTTCGCTTGGTTCAGATCGCCGATGCCTGGCAGTTTGCGAGCGAACCCGAGTTCGCACCCTGGATCCGCACCTTGGTCGGCGAGAAGCAACGCCCCGCCCGCCTGTCTGCCCCCGCATTGGAGACCATGGCCATCATTGCGTATCGTCAGCCGATCACCCGATCTGAGATTGAGCAGATTCGCGGGGTCTCCGTGGACGGCACCATGCAAAAGCTCCTCGAACGCGGACTTGTCGAATCTACCGGCAAAGCGGATGTCGTCGGACGCCCTTCCCTCTACGGCACAACGCCTCTGTTCCTGGAATACTTCGGAATCGCCAGCCTCGACGACCTTCCGGATGCCGATGAACTTCGTCGCATTCCGGTTGAGCGACCCGAAACTCTGGCCACGGCAGAACCCGGCCTGGCGACCGCGCCTCCCGAACAACTCACCCTGGATGACGTTGGAGGCGCCAAGGAGAACACCGCTTCGGAACTCGCCGTAGATTCGTCGGGAGGAGACGAAGAAGAGGAGTTCGAAGATGATGACGACGATGTTGAGGATTTGGATGACGAGGAAGAAGACCTCGAACCCCGCATTGTCGCTGGTCCGCTTTCCGATGAGGAAGAAGAATTCGAGGAGGAGGACGACGAATTTGAAGATGAGGGGGAGGAAGAAGAGATCGCACGTTAGTCGCTTCAACGATCCCGCCCCCTTCACTCCATCAACCAATTCACCCTCCGATATTTTCCTGAACCTTTCCCCGTTTTCATGCGACCTATGATCGAAAATGGGTCGTTCCAGAGAAACAGTTGCCGATGAGTTCCTCGTGATTGCCGCGAGACAGGGGGACGGCAGCGCGCTGAACGACCTGCTTGTCCGCTGGCAGGACCGGCTCTGGAGGTTCGCCTGTTCGCTCACACAGGACGAACACGACGCCCGCGAAGTTTTTCAGGAAACCTGCATTGCCATTGCGCGAGGCATCACCCGCCTGAACGATGTCGGCACCTTCCCGAAATGGGCATACACCATTGCCTCCCGCCGTTACGCGGATCTGGTTAGACGCAACGAACGTCATCGGCAGGCAAAAGAAGACTGCCAGTCCGACCGGTCCGATCAAACTGATCTGCTGCCTTCAGCAGGAGAACTTCGACTTCACGAAGCCCTCGACGGAATTGCACTCGCCGACCGACGACTCCTCTGCCTCGCCTACCTCGAGGAATGGAGCCATCGAGACCTTGCCACGCTCCTCGGCATCCCGTTGGGCACGGTCAAGTCACGCCTTTTCAACGCCAAACAGAAACTGAAACAGAAAATGACGAAGGACCAAGATGAACACTGAACCTGATGACAAAGATTCCTCGCACGCCGACTTCATGGAACACATCCGCAACGAGGCGCAGGAGGCCTACAACCATGAATCCAAGAAGAACATCCAATTCACAGCCTGGTTCACCATCATCGGCTTCGTCGTCGCGGCGCTGTGGGGTTACCTCTTCTACCAGGCCGACACAACCAAGATGCAGATCTTCTGGGGACTTGCCCTGCTCGGCGAACTCCTGGGCATCGGCATCCTCGGTCTGATGTTCACCCAGATCGACGTGCAGTTGATCATGCAACGCGAACATCGTCGCATAGAATCCCAGTTGCTCGACCTGCACGAACGGCTCATGTCCATGCAGGGGGAACAGAAGGATGAATCAGCGGAGTGAACGCCTTCCGGGACAAGCTCCAAACTCCAAACCACAAAGAAGTTTCAAGCCGCAGGCATCAATCAACCGATCGTCGTTGATGATGCTTGTTTGAAGCTTGTGTATTGGAGCTTGGAGCTTCTTCCCACCTCTCACGCAAACCGTTTGTAACCGCCATGTAAGATCTGCGTTCTATGGAAGCGAATACGCGGATCAAAATTGACTTCCAACCAACCGCGGTTTTGACTCTGACATATGAACGAGGGATCTGTCTTTTCAGCTGCCATGAGCAGCAGTTTGGAGTGGGCGCTGGGACAACCGATCAGCGACGGCCATTTCGCGTTCACCTTTGCCCTGGTGTTCTTTGGCGGCGCCAAGTTGTTTCAGTCCACCTGCGCAGCCTTCAACGCAACCCGCTACGGCTGGGGAACCACCGCGCCCGCGTGGATAGCCGGCTGTTACATGGTGCAGGTTGGAATGGCCACGGCGCTGACCTCACAACCGAACTTTCTCGTCGACGCACCGCGCTTCGCGATCTCCATCTTCGGCGCGGTAATGGCGATCGTCATCATTGCCGCCCCCCTCACGAAGTTCGTTATGGCCGTCGGCTACCTGGCCGCCATCTCCTGCTGGCTGACAACTCTCGGCGCGGCACTGATCGTTGGTGCGACAAGCGGAATGATCGGTGCGGCCACGCTCAAGGGAACTCCCAAGGTCACCCACTGGCAGGGTGATGTGAATGCACGTGACCGCGACAGCAATCCATGGAAGGACATGTCAAAGGAACGAATGATTGTGAAGGAAGGCGGCTCCATTCAGGCCCTCTCAAAGAGTTCAGCGATCGTGAGTATCGCCGGACACCGGATCATCATGATGCCCGGCAGTGAAATCCGGGTCGCGGAACTCGGCGACGAACCCCGGGTCGAGGTCAAATCCGGCTTCATCTATTCCAAGTGCGGCCCGGCGGCCAATGGCAAGCTGCGCTACGAAACCATCAGCGCAGGTATCAAGATCTCCGGGGCGAACGCAATGATCATGCTCGCCAACAGTGGCGCAACTTCGGTCATCGTTTCCAAGGGCATCTTGTCGGTCGGTCGTACGATCGAAACCAAGGACCTGACCCGAGTGAGGAAACGACACTTCGTTGAAGTGGCCCAAAACGTTTCTGTGCCCGAACCGATTGTCGGCGAATTAGTGCAGGAATTGAGAATGTTGGAACGTTATTCCGAGAATCCGTTTGCACCTGCCAATCGCCGGATGGTTTCCGGACGTGAAGACCGGCAACAGGAGAAACCGGAGCCTCCAAAAGAAATGCCGCAGAAGCCCGAGATGCCCGATTCCAAATCGGATGGCACGAACGCGGCTCCGGCATCCACCAACGCCCCCGCTCCGAGCGCATCCGGCACCAACACAAACTCCCCTGCCCCCGCGCCGGAGGAAAAGCCCGCGCCCGCTAAGGCTGCCGACGCACCGGCGCCGAAGGAGTGATTGCGTAGCTGGTGAAGTGTTTGGGTGAGAGCCGGCACAACGATCCATGTGCGGCATCGCGGCCCGGCGAATTCCAAAGGAGCGCCGAACCCTGGCCGGCATCTCCCTCCAATCCAATGGTGCTCGCTCAGGCTGGCGTGACTTGATTTTCTTCGTCGTTGTGTCAATCTCAGTCCTCGTTTGTCCCAGAATTCCCAAGATGAGGACAACGATTGAAGAATTGGCCGCATGATAAGTTACAGTCTGTTTGGCGGCCTAAATTATCAGGACCACGCTGGGCTAACTTCCAACAGTTTCTGAAAATGGTTGAGCGAGCGCCATCCGTCTGCCCCCCCTGGCGAGCATGCTTGGCGCTCCACCAATTGACATATCTTCGAACAATTTCGTCGCTTCTCCTCACTCAAGCTTCTCGAATACCACTTCACTCGTCACTTCTGCGTCGCGTTCGTCAATTGTTGAAAACAGCCAGATCTTCGTTCCCTTTGGCGGCAGTCCGCAGGTGATCTTGTCGTCGGTCACCTTTGCGACGATGGACTTCCACACGCGCTTCGCCAATGGTCCCTCATCGAGGGTGTAATTGAGCTTCGCTGACTTCAGTGGAACAACTGCCTGATAAGTCACCTCAACCGATTTCCCATTCCGTTCAGGCTTGCCAACGATCGCCAGTGCGTCGCCGTTCTTGCAGCGCGAATCCACGAACAACCCAATCTCTTCCGGCGCCCAACCCGCACGGTGGCTATGCCCCATGCCAACCTCGATTCGAATTGTGCGCGGACCTTTGACCAACGAGTAGGACTTCACGTAGCTGTCCAACGGATAGTGTATGTCGCGGTCGCCGTTGACGAAAAAGATCGGAACACGACAGGCACCCAGATAGCTGGAAGGGTCGTATAGCTTGACCCATTCCTCAGGAAATTCCGCGTCTTCAATCGCCGGCTTCTGCACAGATTCTCCTTCGTGAAGGAAGCCGCATCCGTAAACCGGAACAGCCGCAGCAAAGCGATTGTCAATCGATGCGGCAATGCACGTCGTATATCCGCCCCAACTGATTCCGGTGATCGCCGTGCGAGCATGATCCACCTCCCGAAAACTCCTCAACAAAGTATGCCCGCGGATCACTGCAGCAATCGCGTGAAACGGCCAGTCATCATCAGTCTCACCCCCGATGCTTCCAAACTTCTGATCGCGCCCCTGGTCCGGCCCGGCGAAGTCCAGGCGCTTCCGCTGCTTTCGAAATTCAGCCGACAGTCCGCGGTCTTCAAGGAACTCCCCCGTTTCCTTGTCGAACAACGGAGCCACCGGACGATGCCCCGACAAGTCCATTGCGAAAGCCGCATAACCACGATTGGCCCAGAGCCAGACCCACTCCGCAAAGGCCGTCCCTCCGCCCCCATGCACCAGCACGATCCCCGGATATTCCCTCTCGCCCGCTACGTTGCCCCCGATCGTCTCCGGTGAGGCATAGAACGCAAAAACTTCGGTTGGTTCGCCCAGATAGTTCTCCCCCGTATAAATGAGCGAACGGATCGGACTCTTTTCATCTTCCCAACGAAATTCCGGCACCTCGCTTAGTTGGATTAGATCCCAGGGCATCGTGTCGGGCAATTCCGGTGAGCGACCTATCTTGTCCACCGCGGGCAAGGTCCACGTCAGGACTGAAAGGCACAAACAACTCAGGATAAAACGCATGCCCGACTTTCACTGCTCATACCTTGGGGGGCAAGGAATCAGGATGTCCCAAACTCCAAGCCTCAGATCTAAATGAGACCCCACTGGATACGGGACCTTAGCTATGATGTGTGAACTCAGATTGGATTTGGTGCTTGAAGCTTATTTGTGGCTTGGGGTTTGAGTCTTGGAGCTTCCGCAACGCTGAATCCCTTTGCAATTTGCACGCCTCTTTTCCAAGCTCTCGGCCGTGACCGAACCCCTGGCACTGTGCGTGTATGAACGGATGCTCCCGGGCAGCCAGCTCCTCGTGAAGCTGCAGGATCTGGGCTATCACGCGCATCACACGCAGGATATCGGGCAGGTCATCAGCGAAGCCGAGGAGCATGGCCCGATCATCGTCCTGCTCGATCTCGTCTGGCGACAGCGTGATCCCCTGATCGCGATCAACCAACTGGCGAACAACCCGAAGACCGAGCATCTGCCCGTCATCGCCTTCGCAAATATGGAATCCGAAAAATTGCTCGAACGCGCCCTGATTGAGGGCGCCAGTCTGGTTACCGGCGACGATGGCATCCTGCAACAGCTCAAGCAGTTGCTCGACCAGGCAATGGATTTTGATTGAACACTTCCCGGGGCAAATGCTTCGGACTGAGACCAAACGAAATGGCACTACCAACCGTAAAACTCGAGCAGGGCATCCACGTGATGCATCTCTTTTACAAGGTGGACCGTGTGGCGTGGGATGAACTTACCACCGACGATTCCATCGAAACCCGCGCCAAACTGCAGAAGCTCTGCGACGCGAACAACAATACCTGCGAACCCTTCCTCCGCTCATACGCAACGGTCAGCGGCAAGGCAGACATCGCCTTCTGGCTGATGTCCGCCGAACTCGGCGACCTGGCCCAGATGCATCGCGACCTGGAAGCGTGCTTTCCACCGGGAACGATCGATTGTGTTTACTCCTACCTCAGCGTCACCGAACTCACCGAATACCAGCCGACTTATGAGGACTCCAAGGCGCGCCTGATCGGCGAAGGGCTGGATCCTGAAAGCGAGGAGTTCAAGACGAAGTTTGAAGAAGCGAAGAAGCACGTCGATTCCTACCGTAAGTTTCGTATCAACCCCGAGATGCAGGACTGGGAGGTCATGTCCTTCTATCCGATGAACAAGCGGCGCGAAGGCAATGACAACTGGTACATGCTTGAGTTCGACGCGCGCAAGAAACTCATGAGCGGCCATGCCCGCGTCGGCCGCAAATACGCCGGCCGCATCAGCCAGATGATCACCGGCTCAACCGGCCTCGATGATTGGGAATGGGGCGTCACCCTCATGGCCCATCAGGTGGATGCAGTGAAGGAGATCGTCTATGAAATGCGCTTCGACGAAGTCAGCGCTCGCTATGGCGAGTTCGGCCCCTTCTATATCAGCCTCCGCGCCAAGCCGGACGATCTTTGGGAGCACCTGAAGCTGTAGGCACGATGGCGTGTGCGAAAGCGTCGTGGCTGCGACGAGTGCTCGGCGCTCCAGTTCTCGAACACGCCAGCTGACTGACGAACGTAAGCGTTTTACGAACCCATCTATTCACGAGGTGGGGATGCAGGATAATTTCGAAGGGTGAAAACTCATGACGAGATTCGCCGGCTGTTGCGCGAGTTTGAGCGCAGCGGACTCACCCAACGCCAGTTTGCCGCTCAATCGGGCGTGGCTTACTCCACCCAGGAACTGACCCTGCTGTTGGACGGCGTGCAATGGGCGCCGGCCAATCAGCGCAACTGGCACCGGCAGTGAACTGCGCATCGTGCGCCGACCATCATCGAGCGATGAAAAAAGCGCCGTCATCGCCCAAATCGATTGAACAAGAACGCGCGATCTTCGGCGGCTTACACGACCGAAGAAAACAGCCGCCGCCCCACTGCCCGAAGACCCTCGCGCCCTGCGCGAGATCGTTCTCAGTCAGCGGGAAGAAATGGCGCACAAGGATCAGACCATCGGTCTGTTGGAGGGGATGATCCGGCGGCTGCGCATCGACAAGCATGGCCCCGAGAGCGAGCGGCTCAACGACCGTCAACTCGAACTACTCGAAGGCGAACCCGGCGTGCAATCCGGTGAGATCGACACCGAGATCGCCCACGCTAATGACGAGGCATCCCTGCGCTCGGGCACCCAAAAGAAGAAGCCCCGTAACCCCGCCCGCGGACGCCACCCGCTGCCCGCCCATCTACCCCGCATCAAACAACTCATCGCCAGCCCGTCCGAACAATGCCGCTGCGGCCAATGCGGGCAAGCCACCCGGATCATCGGTTACGAAATCATCGAACAACTCTGATCGTCAGGTGGAACTCCCGAGACTAGACCGTTCGTGCTGACCGACAGCCAGCCCGGGGAATCATGCAACGAATAGCTGAGCAGCCCGCCTTCCGGATCGGTTGCGCTAATCTGATATTGATAGGACAAGCCAATGGTCGCATTCATCACCGGCGTGGAACTGATCACCGGCGGATCATCCGGTGTCATGGAGATTGTCAGCGTGTATTCCTGCTCAGTGGTGTTGGCCGGAACTGCATTGTCCGTCACCTGGACAATGTTGGTGTAGACCCCGGCCTGGCCGGGACCGGGTGTTCCACTCACTAGACCGCTTGCCGAAATCCTGAGGAAGGACGGCGGGTTGCGCAGCGAATATGTGAGCGCGCCACCTTGGAAATCCGTCGCCGTCACCTGATACTGGCAAAGCACGCCGATCATTCCGTTGGTAACCGCCGAGGACGTAATCGTCGGCGCAAGGTTCGGGGGATTCGGCCTGCTAGCCAGGTTCGCCGGATGAGAAAATCCTGTGCTCCACAATGCGACGCCCGTTCCGTTCGGGTCGCCAAGTTCCGTCCCGTTGCTGAAGCCGTCTGCATCGGAATCGCGGAAGTAAACCTGTGACCAAAACTGCTCCTGCCCATTCGGTGTCACGAATTGCTCCACCGTGAATCCGAAAGCGTTTCGCGCCCTCCCGTAGGCTGCGTATGACAGATCTGGCAATTGGTGAGTGATCCCAGAGGAACGAAATTCCCATTGGGCATGAACGCAGCCCCCGTCCGGAATTGACACCCCTACGAGGCGAGTTCCACGCCCAGAATCACAAGGACGACCAGCGATCGGAATCGCATCGTATATAGAATTCGCGGCCGCGCGCAGGAGAGGAATCCCCCTGCAGGTCAATTCAGTATCTTGCGTAACACGGCCTCAAACGCATCTGCCTGACGCATGAATCCAAGGTCAGTGGGATGCGAGCTGTCGACGGTGCCTTCGTTGTCGTCTCCAAGCAGGTTTTTTCCTTCGAGATACCACAGTCCGGTGATGCCTGCCGCTTTGAGATTGGCGAGAGCCTTCCTAAGAGCTGCCTGGCTTGTTTCGTTGCGTTTCTTCTTGCCCGGCATCAGGAATGCGTTGCTGTAATTCCGATCTTCGACGAGCAGAATGGGCGTGGTGGGATGCTTCTTGCGCAGGAACTTCACGAGTGGTTCTGTTCGTTCCTCGACTGCCTTGGCATCGATGTTCGGCAGGCAGTCGAGCACATACACTGCTGCATCAATCTCCGCGATGAACCGTGCCACCTCCATCTCCATCCGTCCGTTTCCGGAGAAGCCCAGGTTTACGATCGGACGATGGAAGCGACGTCCCAAGATCGACGGATGCGCCATGCCGGGCCGGGAGGCACAGGCACCATGGGTGATGGACGTGCCATAAAAGACGATCGGCTTGGCACGCGACTCGGGATATTTCGCGGCACGGCTGATGGTGGTTCCCCTCGGCAAACCAAGCTCGACCTTCTTTACGCCGTTATACAGCGGCAGGTAGAGCAGATACTCACGCTTGCCGGGAAGAATACCCGCGGCGAGCGTCCCCTCGGAGACCGGATACTTCCGTGGCCGGCCGAACCCAAGCCAATGCCACTTTCCATCCGGCATCTTCACATAGAGGTCCAGCCCGCTGACTCCAGTTGGTGGCATGTGATCCATTCCAAGACGGCTGCTGGTCAATTCCCAGCGCGCCTTGATGTCCGTCGCATCCGTCACGAACCGCGCCGACATCCCCGCAGAATTACGACTCAGGGACCAGACCGCGCTTCGAACCACGCCTTCCGCCCGGGCAGGCAGCCGATCATAATACTCCTTCGTGTCGTCAAACCCGCGGCCCTCAACGCCCAAATGCCGGATGTCGTACCAATGGGTCTTCCCATCCTTCGATGCTTCAAAAGGAATTGGCGGCTGCCCGGCAGTTGCAGACAGGCAGGCAAGTGTTGTGGTGAGAAGGAGAGACCAAATACGCATGGACCGTAGCTTGCAGTATCGGCTGTAAGAATCCAGCCGGAAGGTTGATAGATGAGACGCTACACAAAATGCCCTATTGTCAGATCCCCCCGCAATGTGGCTTGCTCTCGGCGCCGGCCGCGGCCGTGAGACTCATGTCTGCCAAAAAGAACAAGATCCTGCCCACGCTCCTGCGGCTCAGTCTGTGCGGCATTCTCATGGCGTGGATCTTTCAGGCGATCTTCTGGAGCGAAGGCAAGCGGGCCTGGGAGGAACAGAATCGTCAGCCAGAATGGCATCAGCTCAGCCGCGAACAACGCCTGCACGTGTCCTGGGAATACGGTCCCCGGGAGCTCTGGCGCAACCTGAGCAAGGTGCGTGGCGGCCCGTTCGCAATCTCAATACTCGTCATGGGAGGCACAATTTTACTCAGCGTCATACGATGGCGCCAGGTGCTCGAGGTCCATGGGCTGCAACTCTCATTCGGCCGCGCGATGGAGATTTCGATCGTGGCACACTTCTTCAACTCATTCCTGCTGGGCGCCACCGGAGGCGACCTCATCAAGGCCTACTACGCGGCCCGCGAGACCCATCACAAGAAGGTGGAAGCAGTGGGGACGGTCTTCGTGGACCGAATCGTCGGCCTGTTTTCACTGCTGCTGTTCGCAGTGGTTGCCATGGCACTGAATGTTCCGCTCTTGAACTCTGATCCGGTGTTTCAAAAGCTTTCCATTTTCGTGATCGCCATGGCGGCCGGTGGCGCGGTCGCCACGTTCCTCGCATTTCGTGGCGGCACGTCAAAGATGCTGCCCCGGGTACGTGAGTGGATCCGGAAACTGCCCAAGGGAGACTCCATCGAGCGCCTGCGCGATTCCTTCCTCGTGATCGGGCGCCACAAGCGCGTGCTGTTCAGCACAATCCTGCTCTCCCTGCTGATCAACTTCGTCGCCATCGTTCACGTGCAGACGGTTGCCTGGGGATTGGGATCGAATGTGGCTTTCTGGCAACTGCTCACGATTGTGCCCATCATCAGCTGCTTCATCGTCCTGCCGATTTCGCCGAGCGGCCTGGGCGTGAGGGAGAACCTCTTCGTCTATATGCTCATCGCGCCACAGATTGCGGATTCTGCATCCATGGCACTCGCCTTGTCGTTGCTATGTTTTGCGGGCAGCCTGTTTTGGAGTCTGGTGGGGGGCGTGGTGTACGCGAGTTTCATGAGCAGCCATCATCTGGATGACATTGCAGCGGATGAAGGTGGTGAGGATGAAGCGATTTCGGCCAAATTGGACTGACACCGGTCCGTCCAGCGATTCCGGTCGACCGAACGCACGAGGCAGCCCAGTCGGGATTTCGTGACCGGGCGACTGCTCCAAGTCGATCAATCGCGCTCTCAAAGACGTAGCTCCTGTTCTTTACCTCCACGTTCGGTGGATTCTTGGAACGCTCAAAAAAGTCGTATCCCTGCTTGAGATTGCGCCAGAAGGAATTCCACTTTGAGCCGTAGTGGCGAAGCATATTCTGCGAAGTCATCCGAAACGGAAAACTGTGAACACGAAAGAAGCTCTGGCCGCCATTGAGAGCAGCATCGGCAAGTGTGTGGATCTCCTCAATCCGCGCCTCGGTCATGGCGAAGCAGCCGATTGATACCGTGCTGCCGTGAACCATCAACAGGCTGCCAGTGCGTCGATGCTGACGGTCATAGGTGTTTGGGTATCCGAGGTCGAAAGGCAGGTGGAAGCGGCTGCGCGGATTCATGCGCCAGCCGGGAACGTAATAAAAACCCTCTGGTGCCTGTCGATCCCCTTCGCGAAGTCTGGGGCCGAGTGTGCCGGAATAGAAATGGATGCGACAATTCCGGAACAGCTCAAACTTCTTTCCTGACTTCGCCCAAAGCTCCAGCTCCTTCGATTCCTTGATGATCCGAATGAAGATCGGAGAACCCCAGTTGAGGTTCTTTTGAGCGAATTCCTGATTGAGCTTGGGCGCGACCCCGGACAATGACGCTCCGCGACTGTGCGCTGGACGGGACATCGACCGAGTGCGCAGTGGTGAGTGAAAACAGGAAAAGCGAGCAGATGAGGGAGGCGCTACCTCCCCCACTTGGCAGTGAGCGAGAAAGTCCCATTGTTCCCCGATCTGGATCGATACGAACAGGTCGTGCGGCTGCCGACAACCGTTCCGGACCAAGTATAGCGATCACTGTCCACGGTAGTCACACCGGAGAGACTGCAGCGGGTTCCGGTCTTCTTGGCCGTCAGATTGGCATTGTAGGAAAACGGCTTACCGATGCCGGCGCCAGTGAACTTGGCAGTCCACGCTGTTCCCTACGAGGTGAGCACGAGTTGGAGTAGGCTCTTGGTGTGTAGTTCTTGTTGTTCCAGGATCCGGCCCAATTGGTGACCTTTGCTGCTGCGCTGGCTTCCTGGGCTGCGCAACGTCCCTCTCCCAGCGGGAGAGGGATTGAGGTTGAGGGAGAAAACTTCCGACCGCCGAACGGTCGTTCATTGGCTGTTGGAATCCAAGCATATGGACTCGCTTCGCATTACCAGCCCTGTAGCTGGGCGATGCGGCCAAATATCCCGATGCCATAGCGGCCTTGGCGATTGCCATTGTTGTCGATGTACTTTTTGACGAGGGGCAAGGCGGGTTTGCCGATCCAATCAATGACGTTGTGGAGCATACTCTCGTTGTTCGTGCCGTTCGTGAGCAGGTCGTCGAGCGCAGCGAGGGCATTCTTTTGCTGGCCGGTCTTGATCAACGTCCAGGCGGCCATCATGCGGACTTCGTGAGATTCATCTTTCAGCGCTGCGTTCAGCTTGCGGGTGGCTCTCCTCGCGTCTGCACCCAGGAGATGCAGCCCGACGATCGCCCACCAGCGAAGGCCTTCGTCCTTGTTGGACAGCCAACTGATAAACGTCCTGAGGTTGGCCCTGTCACGGGCGAGTGCGAGATCCGCGGCATCGAGATACGATTCGAGCGGGTAGAGTTTGTCGTCGCGAACCATCTCGTAGATAGTCATGTTGTTGGCGGCCGCGCGGCGCTCGCGCATCTTCTCAGGCAGGAGACCGGAGTCGCGGAGTTCCAGTTGCTTATTTCGGAGGGCGGTTCGGAGTTCGCTGATCTTCTTCTGATGCTCCGGCGCATCGATGAGGTTGTGGACGTTGTCGAAGTCCTTGGCGTTGTCGTAGAACTCCTCGGAGACGCGTGGTTCGAAGAATCGTCCGGTGATCGCGTCGGTCTTGCCTTCGCGATGATGCTGTTCCCACGCTGCTGTGGCCTGCGCTTTCCAGAGGTAAGCGAGGTGATGACCTGCCGGGGCGAATGGATAATAGTTCTTGTGATAGGAGAAGCGTTTGCCACGCATGAGCCGAACGTGATCGAGGCGTTCGTCGGCGCGTTCGCGGAAGCCAAGGTGATAAGCGGGTTCAGATTCGGTGTTCTTGCCGAGGAATATTCTGCCTTGGAAAGATTCGGAAATCTCCGCGCCAGCAAGACTGAGCCAGGTCTTGGGCATATCCACGAAGCTTACTAGGCGATCTACGGTCATGCCGGGTTTGTCGGCGGGATAGAGGTGTTTGAGACTCTTGGGGATGCGGACGATCAAGGGGCAATGGACGCCGGCTGAGTAGAGGAAGCGTTTGCTGCGCGCCATGACGCCACCGTGATCGGAGTTGTGAATGATGATGGTGTTCTCGTAGAGCCCGTCTTTTTTCAGGGCATTGATTGTGTCCTGAACTTTCTTGTCCATGCGTTCGACGGCTTCAGCGTACTTCGCATAGTTCTTGCGGATGACGGGAAGATCCGGGTGATATGCGTGGAGTTTCATTTTCGAGGGGGCCTTCTTCACGCCGTCGAGACTTCCATGGGCACGGCTCTCGTGACTGTCACCGATGTTTACCACGGCGAAGAAAGGCTGACCGGGCTTTCGCATGCGCCAGCCGAATTGAGTTTTGCCTTTGCCACCCTTGTAGTCCCAGCAGGCCTTGTCTTCGCGTCCGCCGATGTTGTAGTCGGTCTTGCCGGGGTTTGAGGTGTGATAGCCGGCCTTCTTCAGGAGATCTGGGTAATACGGAATTTTATTGTGCGGAATCTCGTTTCGGCTGCGCATCGGCTGCGTGCCGTTGGAGATGCCATACATGCCGGTGATCCAGACCGAACGAGTCGGTGCACATACCGCGGCATTGTCGAAGCAATACAGGTAGCGGAATCCTTCCTTGGCCAGTCGGTCGATCGCCGGTGTCTTCGCCATGGTGCCTCCGTAACAACCCACCCAGGAGATGCCATTGTCCTCGCTGGTGATCCACAGGATGTTGGGTTTCATTGCCGCGTGTGAAGCGCTGGCAAACAAAAGGAGCGCGGCTATGAGGGATCGTCGAATTGTTAGAATGTTCATTTGGCTGAGGTGGGATTGAATTCTGAAAGCGGACATCGTTGGTCAAGTCAGTCGGAGACGCGTTGAAACTTTTCGGTGAACAGGAGGTTCCAAACCTCCCCGTCCGTCGAGTTCTCAAGCGTCAAGGTGTAGGTGTCGTTGCCGGTGAAGGTGTAGGTGTAACGAGTGGGACCCATCGACGTGTCTTCGATCAACTGAAGCGTGTCGCCGTTCCATTCGCCTATGGCTGGCGCGCCCGGATCCCAGCCATCTGAATCAAACCAGTAAAACGTGAACTTCTCCTTCCTTGGATCCCAACCGTGCCGACCGTGTGCGGAGTAACGCTCGCCACCGCGCAGTTGCTCGTAATCGGAAACCACAAACCACTGATTCAACTTGAACCGCGATGAAATGCGGCTCTCCGCGGTCGCGCCATCAGGCAGTTGCGGATTGGGCGCGACGGTGACCTTGCCGGTCCAATCCCCGACGAGTGCCGCGAGTTTTTCGTGGGCTGGCGTGGGGAAGTTCATTTCATCGAATTGGTGAAAGTTACTTCAGTTCTTTCACCTTCAGGTTTCGAAAATGCACCTTGCCCTGTTTGCCGGAATGAATCTGAAGGCTGAAGAATCCCTGTTTGTATAGGTCGGTCTTCCAATGCGCGGCGGGCACGCCGTTGAGCCAGGTCTTGATGGTGTCACCCTTGGCTTGAATTGTGATTCGGTTCCACTTGCCCTGCGGCTTCATTGCCTTCCGAACCTTGCCGTGCGCATCGAGCCACATGGGATAAATCCAGCCGCCGGCGCTTTGGCCGTAAACCCCACCAGACCAATAGCGTTTCTTGGAATAGGCCTCCATCTCTGCCTGCGGGCCAAAGACTGTTTCCTTCATCTTCTTGTTCTTGCCCGTCTCCTTCTTTGACGCTGCGCGGAACATGACCCCGGAATTGCTGTCCACTTCCCAATTCAGTTCGGCACTGAATATGAAGTCCGTGTAGTCATCCTTCTTAGTGGAGAGGTAGGTGCTCGGCGAGCCCTTTACAACGGTTCCGACGATCGCCTTGTCCTTCACCTCGAAGGTGCAATGGCCCCCACGCGCAATCCAGTTGCTGAGGTTGTTGCCGTTGAAGAGGTTTACGAATCCGTTCCGCAGATTCGGCTCCGGATCCTTGTTGATCAGCATGTCGGCCGGATCGGGAATGTTCTTCTGCTTCGCGTAGACCGGAATCCATTTCTTTTGGGACTCCGCGATTTCGTTCGCACCGACGAAGGCAATGGAGAGCAGGAGTGCGAGGGCAATGCTGATCTGTTTCATGGCCGCGGATTACATACGCGTGAGCGACGCGTGGCGAGGATCGATTTGTGGCGTCTCACGCGATCAAGGGGAGCACCGCGGACTCACACTTATGGCTCAACTTAGGCCGTGGTTTTGGGTAACATCGGGCCACGGCACGACTCGCAGAATAAACCAAATTTCCGGTGAGTCAGACAGACGATTCATGTATTCGAGATTATCGCTGACATTTTTCCTGCTGCTCGGCACGCAAGCGTGGGCAGCGAGCTTTGACGAAACGGTTCGTCCGTTTCTCAGGGAGTTTTGTTTCGAATGCCACAACGCGAAAAAGTCCAAGGGCGGAATTGATTTCACCACCATGAAGACGGCCCAAGACGCGCTGGGCGCATTTGAGACCTGGGAAACCGCGCTGGAACTTCTGAAGGAGGGGGAGATGCCCCCTGACGCTGCGAAACAACCTACAGCCGCCGATCTCGAGAGAATTCGATCATGGTACCAGTTTGCGTTCGTCGAATCCGTGAAGCCACATCCGGGATTCTTCAAGCCACGTAGACTTTCCGCGGCCGAGTATCGAAACACCCTGCGTTCCTTGTTCGGATTTGATCTGGAGGTCGCGATCATCGAGGCCGAACAGACCGCGGTGGAGAAATCCCTGGTAATGAAACTCCTGCCCACCGATCCGCCCGGGAAAAGCGGGTTCAAGAACGACACACACGGAAATCCTCTAACCACAACAATTTGGGACCAGTATTCGTATCTTGCCGACCTGGCGATCGAACGTCTCTTCGAACCTGCCAAGCGCGAACAGCTAGAGCGGTACACGGGACCGATCGACGGTGACGCGCTGTCGCCGGGCAATGCCGAACGGTTGGTGCGCCGTTTCTTTGGCAAGGCCTACCGGCGAATCGTCCTGGTTTCCGAAGTGGAATCAGCTCTCGCACGGATTAAGAGCGCTACATCGATTACCAACGCATTGAAGCAGGAGATGAAATCGTTGCTCATGTCGCCTTCCTTCATCTATCGAGGTCTGCGCGAAAGTGGACGGACCGATGTCGAACGAGAGGTGGATACCTTCGAACTGGCCGAACGACTTTCTTACTTCCTCTGGGGTGACATGCCGGATGACCAGCTCATGGATGTGGCAATCACGGCTGAGATTCGTTTGAACGATGCCCGGCGACAGC
Organism: Verrucomicrobiales bacterium; assembly: GCA_002715965.1. GTDB lineage: Bacteria > Verrucomicrobiota > Verrucomicrobiia > Limisphaerales > JAYPXF01. The sequence goes on from PBAL01000037.1 coordinate 24,789, forward strand.
AGGTGGATCGTCTGCTTGATTCACCCAAGTCACGCTTCTTTGTCAAAGATTTCGCCACTCAATGGCTGACTTTGGACGCCATGAAACAGTTCGCGAAAAGGCAACTGCCGGTGGCAATTGCGCTACAGTCTCAACCGGTGGAGTTCCTGAACCATCTTGTGCAGGAAAATCGTCCGCTGCTGGAATTGCTTGATTCGCGCACCACCTTCGCGAATCCGCTGATCTCGAGATTCTACCCGAAGGACCGCAAAAAGATCACCGCTTACCGAAAGCAAAAAGGGATCGAGCTTGAGATCGTCCCGCACACGAAGATCGAATTGGAGAACACAGCAGAACGCGGAGGCTTGCTGACAATGCCCGGTATTCTCGCGATGAATCGCGGTCCGATCCAACGAGGGACCTGGATGCTCGAACGCATTCTCGGAGTTCATCTTCCCGATCCGCCTCCGGATGTCGGCACAGTGAAGCCGAATCGGCCGGGTGAGAAACTCTCGTTCCGTGAGCGCTTCGAACAGCATCGTGCGGATCCGACCTGTGCAGTCTGTCACAGCAAGATAGATCCACTGGGCTTTGCTCTGCAGCGATACGACGACACCGGTGCCTATCGAAGTGCGACGGATGTTTCCAAGAAACAGAAACGCAAGAAGGGCGATGCGGATTACGAATCGGGAACCATCGACACTACCGGCCGCCTTCCGAGGGGCGAAACCTTCAAAGATTTTGCGGAACTGAAGCAACTGCTCCTCACCACACAACGCGCTGCAATCATTGAGAACATTGTTGAGCGCATGCTGTCCTATGCGCTCTGCCGGAAGCTGGAGATCTACGATCGACCGACAGTTCGCTCGATCGCGCGCAAGCTGAATGAGGAAAACGGGACCTGGCGGGATTTGATCTACGAGATCGTCGACAGTTTGCCGTTTCGAAAGACTGTGGTAAAAGGGAAGAAACCATGAGCTGGAAAATCGATCGCAGAAGTTTTCTCAGAGGCGCGGCAGGCGCACTGTTGCCGTTGCCGTATCTAAACCTGATGGAAGCTTCGGCCAAGACCGTGAACAGCGGGCAGCCTCCGCTGCGGTTCATGACACTCTTCAAGCCGAACGGAGTGCACCCGCCGTCGTGGAACATCAACGGCGGAGCGGAACACGATTTCCGGATGTCTCCCCTGATGAAGCCCTTTGCGCATCACAAGAAGGATCTGCTCATCCTCGACAACATGGGCGACTTTGGTTTTTCCGCGCACAAGGATTCCACACGCCGGTTCCTTTCCGGGCATCACCAGAATCGGGAATCGGCTTCGGTCGACCAGGTCATCGCTGATCACATTGGTAGCGATACTCCGCACCGCTCGCTCGAACTGACGACGGAAGGTCTGTTCCCGAATCAGATCGGTTGCAGCTACATTTCGTATGACAAGAATGGCGATCCCATTCCGCGCGAATCAGATCCCCAACTGGTTTTCGATCGTCTGTTTCGGAATCCTCTGAGCAATGCCCGCAAGCGCCGCGAGATGAGCAGCCTGCTCGATCGTGTCAGCGGTGATGCGAAGTCCCTGCAGCGCAAGGCCGGCCACGAAGATCGGCAGGTGCTCGACGAATACCTGACGGTTGTGCGCGAGACGGAACGCCGAATCGAACAACTCCAAGGTGCGCCGAACGGCAAGTTGGACTTCAGCAAACTGAAACGGCCGGGCGAAACCTCGAATCTCGACCAACAGGTCACGGCCATGCTCGATCTGATCGCCTTGGCACTATGGACCGATTCCACGCGTTGCATCACCTACATGCTGGGCAACAGCAACAGCCGGATGATTTTCGACTTCCTCGGAGTGAAGGAGCAGCACCACTATCTTTCGCACTTCTTCCGAAACTTCAGCCGATCGAACATCGATGGCCTTCTAAAGATCAGTCTCTGGCACATGGCGAAGTTCGATTACCTGCTGAATCGTCTGAAGTCCTATCGCGATCAGCACGGTCGCTTGCTTGATCACTGCATCATCTTCTTCGGCTCGGGCATGGGGCATAGTGATAACCATACCGCCACTCGCATCCCGGCGATTCTGGCAGGGCAAGGCGGTGGACTGATCAAAACCGGTCGCTATTTGCGCTACAAGGAGAACCAGGAACTGGGCCGGCTTCATCTCGCCTTGTTGCAGAAGTTTGGCATTCCCGCGGAGTCGTTCGCCAGCTCCAGCTGCCCTTTGCCTGGCTTGGACGGATCCTATTTCGAACCCTATCGCGAACGTCCCTTCGAGAGCTGGGTCAAGCGCACGGGTGATACAGTCACCGTTCAAGGCCGACTCCGCCTTTCCGAAAACCTCGACGAAGCCAAGGTCTTCTACCTCGACGTGAAGAACAAACCGTCTGTCCGCATCGAGGTGAACTTCCGCGACTTCCACGATTTCAACCTCGCCTACCATTGCGGCACGCCAATCACCTTGAGCGGAACGTGCTCCGATCGTTCCGGGCAACTCGTGATCACGAAGGTGAAGAAACTGACGTCCGTGTTCGGCAACGCGCCGGGCAGCGCGAATGGTTGATCCGACTAGCGTGCGCCCGTTCGGTGGACCCGGTAAACACGATTGGCAGGGAAAGGACCGCTGAGCTTGGTTGTGGCCCTTCCGGGCCAGCGGATCTCGATCTCCTTCACTTCCTCATTCTCTCCAAGTCCGAAGTGGGCTTCCAACGGATTGAATGAGACGAAGCCACCGCTGGCCTTGATCTCGCGCATCTGGTTCTTCCCATCGCCGTAGCGAATGATGATCTTTGCGCCGATCGCGAATCGGTTCATCACGAAGTCGCGCAGTTGGATGGTGATGGAGTTTCCTTTCGTCCCCTGGTTCTCAAACAGACGAACACTGGCCATGGTCACCGGGAGGCTCATGATGTCCACATCGCCATCGCGATCAAAGTCCACGTGGCTGAATGCGCTGGTGGAGAGGTAATCGGTTAGGCCGCTTTCCTCGGTGACTTGGTCAAACCTCTTTCCGCCCCGGTTCATGAAGAAGACGTTGTTGTCCCGTTTGTGGAACTGAAAGAAACCAGTGGCCACATAGACATCCTGAAACTCATCGTTGTTCACGTCCGCGAAGTCCACGTTCCAGGTCCAACCGGCATTCTGGAGTTTGAAATCAGCCGCACGCTCTTCGTAGCGGAATTCGTCACCGACGCGTTTGAGGAAGATGTTCACGTTCTTGCGATTCTGCGGGATTTCGCCCGGGATGTCTGAGTCCTTCACCTCGGCCATCGGCTGATACGGAGAACCGATTCGATTGATGAACATGTGCACGTCCTTCCGATGCTGGGGAACCAGCACGCGGTAGTTCGGGTCCATGGTGCGGGCAACACGCCGGACCATGCGATACGCGATCCAGTCCTGCCGAAGTTCTTCCGGAACGAAGCGCACAAACATCATGTGGTTGTCGCTGCTGAAGATCTTCAGCTTCTGCTCGTATCTGCGCATCAACTCCCGCTCTTCATCGGACTCGGCATGATTCTGCAACTCTGAGAGCGGAATCTGAATGTCCCAACCTTCCTCCTCATCCTCATGTCCTGACACCTGCGTGACGTAGAGTTCGGGCACGAGATCGTTGTCGATGTCTGCGGAACAGATGCTCATCGTCTCCTCACCGGTCTCTGGAATCACCCGGTCAGACTCTCCCAGGCGTTGGAAGCTGCCGTCCGCCTTGCCCAGGTAATACATGTCCGGAATGGTCCAGTCGTTGTAACAGATGAAGTCGTTCCGTCCATCATCGTTCAAGTCGGTCACCAGCACGCCATGTGTTTCACCGGGGATGCTCGGCATATCGACCGGTTCGAACATCCGTCCGCGATTGAAGAGGATCTGGTTTCGGCTCACTTCATGCGAGATGGGATGAATCTCACCAACGTGACCAATCGTGTAATGACACACGAACGCGTCCAGCAATCCGTTTTCATCGAAGTCCGCGAAGCCCATCGATATCGCGCTTGTGCCGGACTTGTGGGAGAGCATGCGAGGCTGGTCGAGGAACTGCCCCTGGCGATTCAGGATGTAGTGATTACCGTTGTCCAAAGTGGTGAAGACAACGTCGAGCCAGCCATCGTTGTTCAGATCCACCAAGGCACCAGAGAAGATTCCATAGTTGTTAAACCTCCCGAGATCGAGCTCCTGCCGGACGAAACGCTCGCCTCGAATGTTGGCGAAGAGATAAAGCCCACCGATGTTCGGATCGCCGCAAACCAACAGATCCGGATAGTTGTCCCCATGAACGTCGCCGGCAGCGAGACCGCGCGTGAAGATCTGTGGGTAGATGATCAGTTTCTGAAACGCGAAGTAAGTCGGAATATCAAATCCGATGTCCTCTCCGCGACGGCGCTTGAACAACTTGCCTTCGCCCGGTGTTTGTTTGTCGAGATCGAAGGACTGAATCGCGATTTGCGCTTCACCTGGATGCTGATTGGTGAACTGCGTGAACGCCATGAGTTGGATCGGTGCCTTGCCCAATTCAGCCGAGATCTTCGCCCAGGGCGTTGCTGCAGGCACGGTCGGCAGGTCCCGATCCAGCGGGTCTGACTCAAGAAAGTATTTGTTCATCACATCCTTGAAGTGATTCTCGTCCACCTGTTTGAGGTGCGGTGCAGCGTATCCGGCGCCCACGGCGATCAACACGACCACAACAGTCACGGTCAGCGCGGCTTGATGAGAGAAAGCCCTCGCCACGATGATGTAGGAATAGAAACTGTAGCTTCCGAGCGTGATCAACAACACGGCGATGAAACCAATGGGGATGCCGAGGCCCATCAGGATCACGACCATGACCACGTCAAAAGCCATGGGCACGGGCAGGAACACCCCCACCAAAGCCAGGCAGAGGACCACCGGCAGAAAGGGATACTTGTCTCCCGCTTCGGCGATGGACTTGGTCAGTTCAAAAGGAAGCAAGGTGATGAGGAGGCTTCCAAGAAAGCCGGCAAGCAGCATCAGGGGAACGACTTGTTTGCCCACCTTCCACAGGTTTTTAGAGAAGGTGTTAAACACCCACTTCAAGTCGCCTCCCCAACCCTGGCTCGCGCTGAGATCACAGACCGCGTCGATCGGGCAGGCTTCCGCCTCAGACGTCTTCTGCGTGATCCATTCCGGCGGCGCAAGTTTTACGAGCAAAGGAACAAACGCGAAGATGAGGATCAACGACGCAACCAGTTTCAGAGCCGCGACGTACCAGGGCAGCAGTGAGAACATCATGCCGATCACGATCACGTTCATGCTCGGGGAACTGAGCATCGCCCCCAATGCCGTCTCCGGTTTGGAGCCGCCTTTCTGAAGTCCGAACGCCACCGGTGCCGCGCAATTCACGCAAAGGCCCAATGGTGCGCCGATGAGGAATCCCTTGAACGTGTTCGCCATCAAGCCGGTGAACGAACTGTTCTCGATGAAACTGAGAATCGTCAGCAGACACGCGGCAAACACGAGCCCGAAGGCCATGCCCTTCTTGTTTGTCTCCATCCAGTTGACCGTGGTGAAGATGATTTTCTTCCAGGTCGGATGCTCGGGTTTCACCTCCAGCACGACATCAAACGCGATGCCTTGCAGGTCGCGTTCCGCGCCGATGGCGGACTTCTCGCGGAGATCCGGATAACGCGAACCCATCCAGAAACTCATCGCCACGCCAATCGTCAGCAAGAGACCGATGATCAGTCGCTTATCGAGGAACGGGGTCTGTTTTTGTTGGACGGCCGTATTCAAATCAAAGGTATTGCCCGGAAAGCGCGGCAAATTTCCGGCTTTGACCATGAAAGGTCAAGGTGCGTTCGGAATGGGGGATAGGAGTGGGAAGATCGAAGATGGGAGATGGGGACCAAGCCAACTGTTCTACACACCCGTTTCGCGCAATTGCTTCTTCAACAGTCGCCGAGCCTCGCGGTCCACGTAGTGAAAGATGCGTTGGACACTGTTCTGGTAGCGAAAGTCCGAATGCCCCTCGATCTTGATCAAGCTTGCGTCTCGTTGATCGAGGCAGGAGAAGAATTCTCGATAGACGTCAGCGTTATTGAGTTCCCGGCCTTTCTCGGATTTGAACTCGTTCTTTGCCAATCGTTCGCGGCGCTCGGGAAGTCCAACCGCACACTGGGAATCCGTGTAAATGCTGAGCTCGGATACCCGATCCTCCAAGTCGCCCAGCGCCCAGTTCAAGGTCTGGATTTCCAAGCGCGTGGATGACGTGGATTCGAATACCTTGGATCGTGCACCGTCAGCAACCACCTCCAGCGCGATTCGGTCCGGTTCGGATTCGACCAGCGCCTGAGACGCAATGAAGTACACGCCCACACCGACACGAAGTTGGGGATTCACGCTGCCGTCGGCAAAAAGAATGAGTTGGCCCATCGTCGATGCGCAGCGAATCGGAAGCTGCCGCAGCTACTTCAGCACTTCCGCAATCGTCACCTCACGTTGCTCGGTCAAGGATCGTTTGCCCGCTTCCAATGCCGCAATGAGTTCGACTTCCTCATCGATCGGCACACTTGCCTTGCCGGTCTTGACGTAGTCGAGGAAGGCCTTGAGCAGATACCAATAGAGATCTTGCAGGTTCGGTTTGACCGTCTGCCAGCCTTTCTTGCCGAACACACTGATCTGGTAACCTCCGCGCATCCAGTCGCGCTCGCCGACCATCAGCACGACATCGCGGTGGTCCTCAAATCGAATTCGCACAATGTTCAGTCCGGGCTGGCCGACATTCACAGCTGAGATCGCCCCGCGTCCCTGAACGGCATAGGCCATCGAAAGCGCGTGGATGCCGTAGTAAACCAGTTCGTTGCCGCAAATGACCTGGCTGAGATGAACCGGACCGATCTTCGACAACTCATCGCGCAGCTTGATGATGTCCGGCACAAATCGAAGCGAACTGGCAGACATAAACGGCGTGCCAGTCTGTTTGGAAATATCCGCGATGGCTTTGGCTTTCTTTGCCGTCATCGCCAGCGGCTTGTCGCAGAACGTCGGGATGCCCTTCTTCAGTGGATAGGCGGCATACTTCGATTGTGCGCCACTACCGTCATCAATGATGATCACCAGATCTACATCCGTTGCGCAGTCTTCGGGCGTGTCGGCCACCACCGGAATATCACAGGCCTTCGCGAGCCGCTGCGCCCAGATCCGGTGCTTGTCCCAGACCTTTACAACCTTTGCGCCGGGCAGATTCTTTCTCGATCGGATAAAAGTCCATTTGTGTGCCTTCACCACATCACCGTTGTATCCGTTGAAAGTGGAGGCGAAGGCCGTTCCGTGGTTCGAACCATGCCGGATGGGCTGGTCCATGTATTGGTAGGTTGCTGCGGAGATAAGACCGATGCGGAGCATGGCGGCAGAGTAAGCATCATAATCGTAGTCTCAATCACCAAATCAGTGCGTTTGGCGCGGGCCACTAGTGCAGTGAGTCATTGAGTTATGATACATGGGCGTATAAGATTCGCACGATGGCAGCGCCGTTTGTAGTCAGCCCACCGGAACGA
>PBAL01000038.1 GCA_002715965.1 Verrucomicrobiales bacterium
GCTCTGGACGGCAGCTCCGGCGCTGGACCCGCCGATAGCAACGCCTGCACGAGCGCGTTCGCGGATCAGCCCGGACACCTTGGCGTTGTCCAACGCTTCAATCAGACGGCTTTGGCTTCCGCCCCCAAACCAGATGGCATCGGCCTGTCTGATTGCATTCTTCGCGTGTTGGGGTGAGTTGAGATCGAGGATGCTGGTATGACGAACACCGAGTTCGCTGAGTCTTTCCACGATCCTGTCGCCGGCGTTCTCCCGAGCCGACGCGTGGGGGACGACGAGGAACTGTTTGTTTGTGCCTCCGCCCATCTGGATGAACATGTTCCAAACCTGTTCGGGCAGCGCTCCGCCACCTGCAACAAGTAGTCGGCGTTTCGCATGCTCCTGCGCATGTGCATCCGGAAGCACAAGGGTCAGGCACAGGAGCGAAAGGACGGTGCGCATTTTAGTTGCTCTTGAGGTATTCGAGCAGGTCGATGAGTTCCTGGCGGGTCATGGTCTTCTCAAGTTCGTTTGGCATGAGCGAGAGGGAGCTGGCGGCCATTCGCTGAATGTCGTTGCGCAAGAAGGATTCCTCGATGCCCTGGGCCGCGCGCACGGTGACACTCGTATCGGTTTCCGAAACGAGGATTCCGGTCAATGAACGGTCGTCCTTCGTTTCCACCTCGTACGCAGTGAAGCCGGGGTAGATCTCCGCATTGGGAATGATGATGTGCAGCAGCAGAGCGTCCTTCGGTTGATTGCGCACGCCGGTGAGATCGGGGCCGACCGTGAAGCCCTTGCCCTTGAATTTGTGACAGGTCGCGCAGGCGCGGGTGAAGACGGCGTCTCCCTTCGATGCGTCACCTTTCTTCAAGGCGACGGCCTTCAACTCTTCGTAAACCTTCTTGCGATCCGCGCCACCCATTGCGCTGAAGAGCTTGGTGGCCCGGTCCTTGATCTTCTTGTCCCGGTGGCGAAGGAGGCCGCGACGGCGCACTTCCGGAACGGCCCATGCCGGAACGCGCTGGTCCTCGACGGCGGTGAAGAGAAGGGGGATCAATCGAGAGTGAGACAGGAGCGCGGTCACGACAGCAGTGCGCACTTCGGGGGAGAAGGCGCGCCAACGATTTGCCTCGATCAGCCAATTCCCGATCTCGACATTCCCAAACTTCCCAAGGGTACGAATGGCGCCTGCCTGGATGGCCTTGGATTCCTTGGACGCGACCAGGCTTTGGAGTTCCTTCGCGGATGCGGCCTTGGAACTGTTGGCGAGGAAGCTGATTGCGGCCAGGCGAATGGCTTCTTCCGCAGACGTGTTGAGGGCTTGTTTCTCGGCGAGCTCAAACAGCCAGTCGAGGCTGGCCTTCGATTTGGTCCGAGTGGCCAGGTCGGCAAAAGGCGATTTGCCTTTGCCAAGTCCGCGGGCACGAAGACCTTTCGAAAAGCCTTCGGTGAACGAGGTCTTCCATTCGATCCCGGTTGCTGATTTGTCTTGTGATAGGAGTTCCACAAGGCGAAGAGACTGGGCATCTGTGGCGGTGCGACCTGCAGCTTGCCCGAGAGATGCCATCAATGCAGGTGCGTTCGCGGCTTCGCCTGTTTGCAGGAGATGACGGGCGGTGTATTCGGTGTTGGCTTCGTTCAGGCTGCTCATGACAGCGGCAGCCGTGAACACGTCGTCGCCAACCGTCGCGGCCACTTTCGCCAGCGGTATTGCGCTGTAGTCGGGCTTGTCGAATCCGAGCACGAGTGCTGCGTTGAAACGGACGATGGAGTCTGGGTCTTCGGCTAGAGTGCGGACCAGGCTGGCAATGGTCGAATCCTCGAGCCGATCTTCGGAGAGCTGGATTCCTTGTTCGCGAACACGCGGGCTTCGATCCGACAGGAGCTTCACGATCTCTGCGTTGCTCAATTCCGACTTGTTGGCAATCAAGCGCCAGGCCGCGACTCGTCCGGTTGGTGTGGACAGACGGGCTTTTCTGAGAAGGGCGGGAATCTCCTTGTCAGCTGATTCCGTGAGCAATCGGAATGCCGTCTCGCGCACCCACGCAACGCGGTCATTCAGGTGCGCAATGAGCTTGGCCGTGGATGGACTGCTGAGATCCGGATTCGTCTTCGGCTTCGCGCCTTTGCGGACCATGCGATAAATGCGGCCCATGGATTTGCCGGCGTCGTAGTCGAGCTTGTCACGGATGTGTTCGGGCAGGTAGCGCGGGTGGTCGAGGATCTTGCGATACATGTCGCAGATGTAACTTGCGCCGTCGGGTCCGTTGGCGCTGAAGACGGGTCGGAACCAGGTGTCCGGACTGGCCATGAATTCGGAGCCCTCAGTAGCGGGCCTGCCTTTGAAGGTCGCACCGCTTTGAGTGATCGTCTGTCGTTGGACGAGGTTTTGAGCGGGCTCGCAGCAGATCGCAGATCCGTAGAACGAGGCGGGCAACTGGTTGCCGCGATAGATCGAGATTCCGCAAGCGCTGGTGAACGTGCCGGCGTGAGGCGTCGCCATGAGACGCGGATGGAAACCGGCTGTTGTGGTGTCTTCGCTTAGCGGCCAGCAGATCGCGTCGGTCCCCGCAGGAGCCACATCGTGGTCGAACTTGGAAAAGGCGAAGTATTTGTTGCGCTTGAGGTAGCGGGGATGAACGACGATGTGCTTCAGGGGATTTCGATTGGAGCAGATGAACTTGCGCCCGAAGTCATCGAAGCAGAGACCAAATTGCCCGACGCCGGGGTGCTCCTCGATTTCCAGCGTATCGGGATTGAAGCGTGAATCGCTGCGTTTGAATTCCACTGTCTTGCGATCCGAATGTTCCGGACTGCTTACCTTGCCACCGGTCAATCCCGCCGTGACATAAACCCATCCGTCCAGCCCCAGCGTCGGATGCGCGACCCGGAGCTGCGTCGTGCTGTTGGTCATGTATCCGGTCAGCACGACTTTCCGCACATCGGCGCGGCCATCGCCGGTGGTGTCTTTGAGGTAATAAACCTCCGGAGCTGACGTGACGAAGAACCCGCCACGCCAAGGCATGAGACCGTTGGGGTAGGGGATGCCGGTGGCGAACTCCGTGCGTTTGTCCATCTGTCCGTCACCATCGCTGTCCTCCAGCATGGCGATCCCACCCTTCTCCGGGCCAAGGGGATAGCCGCGATTCTCGGCGACGAACATCCGCCCGGCCGCATCCCAGGCCACGGCGACGGGGTCATTGATGAGCGGTTCGCTGGCCACGAGTTGGACCTCAGTTCCCTTTTCCGTCCGAAAGGCTTCGATTGATTTTTGCGTACTGTAGGGTTCTTCGTTTGCGTGCAGGGTGCTGGCGACGGTAAGAGCGAGAAGGGATCTCAGTTGTGTACTCATGGAATGGTGGGGTTCTACCAACGGCGATTGTTGTGCGGTAGGAAATAATGGCGGGTATTTGAACCAGCGCCGGCTACGGAAAGGAGATGCAGACCAGGTCGCCTTTGCCGCTGCGGGCATAGATCTTTCCGTGGGCGAGGGTTGGGGGAGTCCAGACGGGATCGGGAAGGAGTTGCTGTTCGAACAATGGTTTGAACTCTTCCGAATGGGCCTCGGCGATCAATAGGCGGCCGTCTTCGGAGAGGATGATCAGTTTGCCATCTGCGACAGTGAGCGCACCCGCGCCGAGACCAGTGTGACTCCAGGTGGATTCGCCGCTTGCCCAGCTCATACACTCGAGCGTGGAGCGTTTGCTGTGGGCTTTGCCGGAGAACACGAACAGATGATTGCGCAAGAGAACGCCCGCGTTGAAATGCGTCTTTATCCCACTCTTGAAGCCGGCGATTTCTTCACCGGTCAAAAGGTTGAACTGCTTCCCTTTTGCGCTGTGGCCGCTGATGAATAACTTCTTGCCGTCGATGACGGCGTCCGTTGCGGCCTGTCCCCAACCCGCCTTGAATCGCTGACGCCAGGCAACCGATCCATCCTTGGCGGCAACGGCGACAAGCTCTTTCAAGCTGAGCAGCGCCACATGCGGTGCGCCGGCAAGTGCGAAAGGAACCGGCGTTGAATATCCGGCGTTGTCGCGGCCACTGCGCCAGATCAGTTTGCCGTCGGCTGCGCTGAATGCAGTAGCGGATTCACCAGCGTTCAAGATCACCCGATCCCCGAGGACCACAGGGGATGATGCGAACCCCCAGGTGGGTTTGTCGTATTTCAAGTGCTCTACCAGATTGGTTTGCCAGAGTATTTTGCCGGAGGGGGCATCGAGCGCGATGAGAATCCCCGATCTGGTGAAATGATACGCCCGTCCGTTGGCGATGGTTGGTGTGGCGCTGGTTCCGCCTTGATAGAAGAGTGCGCCCTTGCTGGATGGAAGTTCCACCGTCCAGTTGGTCGTACCGGTATTTGCATTCAGGCAGCGGATTGAGTCCTTCTTGTTTGCGTAGCCGGCAGTGTAGAGCCTGTTGCTGACGACGGATGCGCCGGAGAAGCCGAGACCTACTTGGACGCGCCAGTGCTCCTGTAGTTTTGCATCGGGCCGAAACCAGCCGGTTTCTGGAGAAATACCGTCTCGGTTTGTTCCGCGGAAGTAAGGCCAGTCCGCTGCGGTCAGAGGAATTGCCAAGGCCGTACAGATCAGGCAGATGAAACCATTCACGCCGGGAGCATGACGCGCCCGTTGCCGTAGTCAAATGGACTAACGACAAATTGATGGCTTGAGACCCTCGAGTGGGCCAGTTTCCTGAGGTTGTGGGAGTTACAAGCATGAACGAATCGCGATACTTCCATCGGTGGACCGCATCGTTGATGATGGTCCTGTTCCTGTCTGCCGACCACGGCCAAGCGCAAACGCCTCCCGGCGATCTCACCGAGATGAGCCTCGAACAGATTCTGGGGCTGCGCATTAAACGATCGACCGAGCCCGGCGTCGTGGAGACTACCTCAAGCAAGTGGTCGATCAGCCAGCGCTTGATTCGCATCAGCTTCGCAGGCAATCGCGACGGTGTGCGAGAATTGAGTGATGACGAGGTGCTGTGGGCCAGACCTCCCGCACCTCGAACGGACAAGAATTATCCAATTGTTCCACATGCGATTCACCAGGAGGCTTACGTCACGAAGATCGGTTATGAAATGAACGATCGTTGGAGCTGGAATTTCCTGACCCCGTACATCGTGCAGGAAACCGATCATATAGCGAACACCGCGCGCGGTGCGATTCCCGCAGACTTTGGCAACTTCATCATCCGCTCCGAAGGAGTCGGCGATCTCACTCTCAGCCCATCTTATCTCGCGTGGGAAAACGAAGACATGTCTCTCACCCTTTACAACGGCCTCAGCATGCCGGTTGGCGCGATCGATGAAAAAGGTGATATGCCCGCTCCCGGGGATGCGAACCAGCTTCCGTACACGATGCAATTGGGCTCGGGCACCTTCGATTATCTGCCGGGCGTGGCCTTCGCCGGCACTTACCGGCAGCTGGGATGGAGCATTCAGGCACTGGGGACGGTTCGCCAAGAACTCGATCGCAAGGCCGCCGATTGATCTGGAATTCGATCTTCGCCGGAGGACCATCCGGTGGTGAATTTGAAACCACTCATTCCCTGCCTCTTCCTTGTCAGCGCCATGCGCCTCTCCGCCCGCAAACCCGATGCCGTGTTGCCCCTCTGGCCTGCGGACATGCCTGGCGCCAGGATCGACGGCGAGGAGACCGACAACACCACCGAGAAATCGAACAAGGTCGCCGGACGCCGTCTCATTCGATTGGCAAACGTGTCCAAGCCAACCATCTCGGTGTATCGCGTGCCGAAGGACAACAACACCGGTGCAGCCGTGGTGATTTGTCCAGGGGGCGGTTACAACATCTTGGCTTTGGATCTGGAAGGAACGGAAGTCGCCGGCTGGCTCAACTCAATCGGTGTGACCGGGATCGTGCTGAAGTATCGCGTTCCGACCGGCAGCTTGGAGGACAAGTGGCGGACGCCATTGATGGATGCCCAACGCGCCATGAGCTTGGTTCGTTCGCGTGCTAAAGGTTGGGGGATTGATCCGAAGCGGATCGGCATACTTGGATCCAGCGCGGGCGGAAATCTCGCAGCTCTCACATCAACCCGTTTCGCGGAGAGGGGGTACAAGCAGGTGGACAGCACGGATGCCATCTCCAGCCGGCCGGACTTCACCTGCTTGGTGTATCCGGCATGGTTGAACAAATCTGCATCAATCGAACTGCAGGACCACGTGACCGTATCGGAAAAGTGTCCGCCCATGTTCATGGTCCATGCGGCCGATGATCGAATCGAATGCGAGGCGACTGTCGGCATGTTCATGGCGCTGAAGAAACTCAAGGTCCCAGCCGAGATGCATCTGTATGACAGTGGTGGCCACGGATACGGCCAGCGGAAAACGAAATTCCCGGTAACCACATGGCCCGATCGCCTGAAGGATTGGATGACTCACCGGAGCCTCCTCTCTGGGGCACCGTAAGCTGTGCGTCGGCAACGCCAGGTTGCAAGCGATTGCAGGCAGTCAGCAATTGCTTGCACGTGGTGCAGGAGTGGTTGCCCCCAATTCTGCGTTTCCGGGGCAATACCGTTGTTTGGAGCCCATGGCACACACGCTGCTGACTTGTTCTATTAACTCCCAAACTGGGTATGGAACATGATCAAATCGAAATCTGAAAAAAAGCTCCTGAAGAATCTGACAGCGATGACCCTCCTGGGAATCGTGGCTTACGTCTGCATATTCGATGAGTCGAATCCCTTGAGTCGGATGGTCGGTGTTTACGACTTCAATGCACCGAGCTCAGTGCAGCCCGTACCGGGTCATCTTGTAGTGAAGTGAGCGGATGCTGATTTCCAGTAGCTTGGCCGTCTGTTCGCGATGGTAGCCGCATTGGGCAAGAGCGGCCAGGATGGCTTGGCGTTCGGCATGTCCGATGGCGTTTGCCAAGGGGCCGGCTTCCAGGCTTTCATTCGGTTTTGATTCTTCGGGCAGGTCATCCAGTTTGATCGTTTCGTCCGAGATGGTCACCACCAGACGTTCCACAAAATTCTTCAGCTGCCGGATGTTACCCGGCCACATGCGCGTGCCGAGCGATCGCATGGCCTGCGGCGCAAAGCGCTTTGGTTCGCGGTTGTAGCGGCGACAGAAATGTTCGAGGAAGTGATCGGCGAGGAGTGGGACGTCATCGCGGCGTTCGCGTAACGAAGGCAAGCGGATGGGGACGACGTTGAGGCGATAAAAGAGGTCTTCACGGAACTTGCCTTCTTCCACTGATTGCTCGATGTCCTGGTTCGTCGCGGAGATGACACGGCAATTGCTTGCGATCACTTTCTCGCCGCCGACGCGACGGAACTCGCGTTCTTCCAGCACGCGGAGCAATGCGATCTGGGTCTTGGCGCTTGTTTCGGTGACTTCATCGAGAAAGAGGGTGCCTCCTTCTGCGGTTTCAAAATGTCCCACCCTTTGACGTTGAGCATCGGTGAAGGCTCCTTTTTCGTGCCCGAACAATTCGCTTTCGATGAGGTGCTCGGGGAGCGTGCCCAGGTTGACGCCGATGAAGGCCTTGGATCGGCGGTCGCCGAGGTCGTGGATGGCGCGGGCGGTCAGCTCCTTGCCAGTGCCACTTTCACCCACAAGCAGGACGGTGGCGTCGGTCTGGGCGACCTGGCGGATTGTGGCGGTCATCTGCTGCGTCGCGGAACAGTTGCCGATGATCTCCGGAACCTGCCCGGTCGCGACGATGTTCTCGCGCAGCCGGCGGTTTTCTTCGACCAGCCGGCGATGCTCGGCTGCACGCTGGACCTGATGGCGGATGACATCGAGGTCCACGGGCTTGGTCACAAAGTCGAAGGCGCCCAGACGCATGGCCTCGACGGCGGTCTCCACGGAAGCGTAGGCGGTGATGACGATGACCCGTGTATCCGGACTTTCATCTGTCACTTGTTTGACCACATCCAACCCGCTCTTCTCGCCGGGCAGGCGGAGGTCGGTGATCACGATGTCGTGCCGGTCTTTGGCGAACAGGTTCAGGCCGGCTTGGGCGTCGGGTGCGGTCGCCACGGAGGCAGCGACACGTCTCAATCCTTGCGCGAGTCCCGTGCGAATATTCTTTTCGTCATCAATGACGAGGATTTTGAGGTCAGTTGTTTCCATCTGGCTGGACCGGCAGGGTGAGGGTGAATTCCGTTCCCGCGTCGCCCGTTTCGAATTCCAAGTCACCGCCGTGGAGGCGGGCGATCTTCCGGCAAACTGCAAGTCCCATGCCGGTGCCTGCCGTTTTGGTGGTGAAATATGGATCGAAGATGTTTGGTGCGACGGTGCTCGCAACTCCAGATCCCTGATCGGCCACGGCGATCTTCGTCATGCAATCGCCGGTCGGTGATGAGAGACGCACTTTGATTTCGCCGGGATCCGTCATGGCATCCAATGCATTCAGCAACAGGTTGAGCAGGACCTGTTGAATGCGGTCGCCATCCACGTTGAGCATCATTGGATCACTTCTTTCGAAGATCACCCGGATCGACTTCTTGGCGGCTTGCGGCGCGACCAACTTCACGGCATGGGTGACGAGTTCCGTGACGTTGTGTTCGCGCAGATTCAAGGCGTCGGCCGTGGCGTAGCTTCGAAACGCCTCCAGCACGCCGGAGATCCGGGGTAGTTCCACCCCCAGTACTTCCAGATTCTCGCGAATGTTGGGATCGGTTTCGTCGCGGAGGTTCTCCGTGAGGAGTTGCACGTGCAAGGAGAGGGCGCTGAGTGGATTCTTGATCTCGTGTTGCAGACCGGCCGCCACCGGTCCCAAGCCCATGTAGCCTTCCATGCGCTGCATACGTTTTCGGATCAGTTCGCCTTCGGTCACGTCCCGGAGGTGCAGGACGGTTCCGTGGATTTCACCGGCTCCATCGCGCAGCACGTGGCCATCCACGAGCAGATTGACCTGGTTGTCGGAGCGGTGAAATTCGAACGGCTCGTGTCGTATGGGCGATCGCTGCTCAAGAATGCGAGCGGATAAACTCCCCAACTCCAGTCCGGTGCGCGTGTCGAGCTCTTCCAGGGTTGCATCGTTCCGAGGGAAGGAAGAACCAAGGATCCGTAGCGCCTCGCGATTAATCAGGCTGATTTGGCCTTCGCGATCACCGGTGATCACGCCCTCCCCCATGCTCTCCAGGATATCCCCGGCTTCGCGCTGGACATTTTGGAGAGACTTCTGACTGTTCAGATAGCCGCGCAGGACGAGTGACAGAATCACGAACGCGGAGATCAGCACAAACAACAGGACGATCGTCAGAATTAATTGCCAACGAAGCTCTTCCGGAAACGGTGCGAGCGAATCGATTTTCTCGGAGGTGTGAACCCGAAGTAGTTCACCGATCGCGTCCTGCTCCTTGCGTACCTCGTATACCATCCACATCGTGCCGAATGTTGCCCCAATCAACAGCACCAGAAGCCCCATGGTGAGGGGTAATAGAACGGGCGGAATCTGCTTCTTGCTGGCAAGGAACACGCTGGCCACAGTCCTATCCTGTTCCTTGAGGAACGTCAGGTAGGAACTGCCCGCGCAACAAAGAAATTGGCCGAAGCGAAGGGCTGGAAGATCGTTGTAGCTGTTCGTGGTCTGCAAAAACTTGCAGGCCGCGCGCAGGTATTTGCACAAGTCTGATTGACGCGAGCCGGTTTTCGATTAACTTCGCGGCGTTTTAGCCAGAAACAGATACCAAAATTGAAACGAATCTCATGAGCGAACTCGACCCCTGTCAGGTAGTTACCAAGGACATTCAGAACGATGCATCCCCCGATGACATCTTGGCCCTCTTAACTGCCGGTAACCAACGATTCCGTTACAACAACATGGCTTCAAGGAAACACAGCGACGACGTGGTAGCGACTGCCGGTGGGCAGGCACCCCTGGCTGTTGTGCTTGCGTGCATGGATTCACGAGTGGGGCCAGAGGTGATTTTTGACGCGGGTGTGGGTGACATCTTCAGCATCCGGGTCGCAGGCAACATCGTGTCTTCCGAAGCGCTGGGCAGCATGGAATACGGTTGCGGAGTCGCTGGTTCCAAAGTGGTGATTGTGATCGGGCACACTCGCTGCGGCGCAGTCAATGCCACGATCGACCTGATGGGCAAGGATGCCGTGGGTGAAACGGGGCTCGGCAACATCGCCTCCGTTACCGGTCCCATCGGCCGGGCGGTGGAGCAGGAAACCAGCGAATCCGATGATCGGTCATCCCAGAACGAAGATTTTTCAATTCGGGTGACGGAACTGAACGTTCTCCAAACCATCAAGGATATCCGGGAAAAGAGCTCGGTCATCGACAAGCTCGCGAGCGGAGACGATTTCAAGATCGTCGGGGCTGTTTACGACGTTCGCAACGGCGAAGTGAGATTCCTCTAACCACATCAAGTACAACCAGAACAAAGGATCGGCCGAAACCGGCCCGGTCAGCTTTAACCCTCAAACAATCGACATGTTTAAGAACTTCTTCAAAAAGGAAGACCTGCGCGGGGATCTCTTCGGTGGAATCACGGCAGGTATCGTGGCCATCCCGCTTGCCTTGGCGTTCGGATCCAGCTCCGGCATGGGCGCAATCTACGGACTCTATGGCGCCTTTGCCATCGGCATCGTGGCTGCGATCTTTGGCGGAACGCCCACCCAGATCAGCGGGCCGACCGGACCCATGACCGTCATCTCTGCGATTGTGGTCGCAGCGGCCGTCACCGAGTTCGGATCAACAGAGGCAGGTCTCGGCTTGATCGTTGCCTGTTTCCTTGCATCCGGTGCCATCCAGGTGCTGATGGGCGTGTTGGGTATGGGCAAGTTCATTCGGTTTATTCCATATCCGGTGTTGTCGGGTTTCATGACGGGGATCGGGGTCATTATCATCATACTCCAGATTTTTCCTGCCTTCGGCATGGCGAGTTCGCCCAAGACCCTTGAGGTGATCAAAAACCTCGGGGGCCTGTTCAAAGACCCCTTGAACTTTGCAGAACTCGGAATCTGTGCAGCGACAGTCGTCATCATCTACACATTCCCACGACTGACCAAGGCCGTGCCCAGCGCCTTGGTGGCGTTGGTTGCCATGACGGCTACGGCAGCCATCTTTGACTTGGACGTTCGCCTGATTGCCGACGAAAAGGGCGGAGTGCCCAAGGGTTTCCCGAAAATCCTTGTGGGGGAACTGAGTTCCGTCACCTCGGCTCACATCGTCATGGTGATCAAGTTTGGTGCCATGCTTGCCGCGCTGGGCGCGATTGACTCGCTGTTGACCTCGGTGGTGGCGGACAAGGTGACGCGCACGCGACACAACTCCAATCGGGAACTGATCGGGCAGGGACTCGGCAATCTGGCTTCGGGCTGTATTGGTGGCCTGCCTGGTGCGGGTGCCACAATGCGTACCGTGGTGAACGTCAATGCTGGTGGTCGCAACAAGATTTCCGGTGTTGTTCACGGTGTGCTGTTGCTGCTGTTGCTGCTGGGCTTGGGGCCTCTTGCCAACAAGATCCCGTTCAGCGTGCTGGCCGGCATTCTGTTCACCGTTGGATATGGCATCGTCGATCGCAAGGGATTCAAGGATATGAAGGCCGTTCCAGTTTCGGACTCTGTCATTCTCTGGACTGTTCTCGTGTTGACCGTCTTCTGGAATCTTCTTTACGCGGTGGCGATTGGCGTGCTCATGGCATTCCTCATATCGATCAAGAAGAATGGGTTTGGTGGGACGATGTCACTCATCGGCACCGCTGAGCGGGCGGCGAAAGAGGATGGCAAGGCCGAGTCCGGCGATGTTTTCGTGCACGATGTCAAGGGGCCGCAATTCTTCGGCACTGTGTTCGCCTTCCGCGACTTGGTTTCGAAGTTTCCCAAGGCCAAATACGTCGTCTTGAACCTGACCGAAGCGACTGAGTTTGACCAAAGCGCTGCCTATGGACTCGGTGACGCGCTGCTGGACATCAAAGACGGCGACATGACTCCGCTCCTGATCACGCCCGACAACGACAACAAGAAGCGCCTCGAACAGACCAACCTCATCCCCGGGACCGTTCCGAGCGACCAGGTCTTCGCCGACTCCAAAGCCTGCAACGAATGGCTTGAGTCCAAGGGTGTTGATGCGCCCAAGGCGTAATCGCGGGAGTTAGTTTAGAACCAAGCGAAAGCAGTGCGGTCCCCGCACTGCTTTTCTTTGTACCACCATCGGCTTGAACACAGGGCATGGCTTGCACGTCCACGGTATTTCGGGATAATCCCTGCTCGTCGATGATCAGCAACAAACCCATCGCCATTTTGCTTGGATTCGCGTTGCTGCCGTTTGGTGGAACTGGCGCGACCGTCGATTTCAATCGCGATATCAAACCGATCCTTTCGAACAATTGCTTCACCTGCCATGGACCGGACGAGGAAGAGCGAAAGGCGAAGCTCCGTTTGGACGAGAGGGGCAGCGCTATTGCCGATCGCGATGGCTACTCCGCGATTATACCGGGCAAACCGGATCTCAGCGAACTCATCAAGCGGATCGCTGCCTCGGACGACGATGTCATGCCCCCGCCTGACAAAGGACAACGGCTCACACGGGAGCAGGTTCAGCTTTTCAAGGACTGGATCGCTCAAGGTGCCAAGTACGACGTGCATTGGTCGTATGCCCGGGTGAAGCGTCCGGATGTTCCCGTGGCTTCGCGATCCAAATGGATCAGCAACGACATCGATCAGTTCATCCTGCGGAAACTCCGCGCCAACGGACTCACGCCATCTCCAGAAGCAGATCGTTGGACACTGGCCCGCCGAGCGGCTATTGACCTGACCGGCCTGCCGCCTTCGGTTGAGGAACTACAGCGGTTCATCGAGGACAAGAACCCAAAGTCCTTTGAGCGTTATGTTGACGGTTTGCTGGACAAGACGGAGTTTGGCGAACACTGGGCTGGCATGTGGTTGGACTTGGCGCGCTACGCCGATTCAGCGGGCTATCCGAGTGACCCCGGACGCACCATCTGGTCTTACCGCGATTGGGTGATCTCGGCGTTCAATGACAACATGCCCTTCGATCAATTCACGATCGAGCAGATCGCCGGGGACATGTTGTCCAAGCCAACGGATTCGCAACTTATTGCCACCGCCTTCCACCGCAACACGATGACGCAGAATGAAGGCGGAACCAGCGACGAGGAGTTTCGCAACGCTGCTGTCGTGGATCGGGTGAACACCACTCTTGCGGTCTGGATGGGAACTTCCATGGCCTGTGCCCAATGCCACACTCACAAGTACGATCCGATCACGCAGCACGAGTATTTTTCTTTCCACGCCATCCTGAACAATTCCGCCGACGCAGACAAACGGGACGAGAGTCCGCTGCATCGGTTTTACACGGACGCACAAAAGAAATCGCGCCGCGGATGGCAGGATGAGGTTGCCCAGATCGACAAACAGTTCGCCTCACCTCAAACCGCTTGGTTCCGCGGATTGCCTGCGTGGGAGAAACAGTTTGCGGCCGGATTGAAATGGCATTCTCCCAAGCCTTCGCTCGTTCGCTCGCAGAAGAAGTCGAAGCTAGAGATTCTGGACGACAACTCCGTGCGTAATCTGACCGAAGCCGGTCCCGATGCGTATACGATTCAGATTCCGTTGAAGGGTGACACACTCTCAGCGGTTCGGATCCAAGCCTTGGCCGATGAGAAGCTACCCAAGAAAGGACCCGGTTTGACCGCGGGCAATTTTGTGATCAGCAAGGTGACGGCGGATTTGATCTACGAAGGCGTTCCGCCCTTGAAGGGCAAGATCGTACGGGTGGAACTCCCTGGCAGTAAGCCATTCCTGCATCTTGCTGAAGTACAGGTGTTCAGCGGCACAGGAAACGTCGCCCCGAAAGGGAAAGCAAGGCAGAGCAGCGATTATGCGGACGCGGTCGCTGCCAGGGCGATCGATGGCAATACCAACGGTGATTACTTCAAAAAATCCGTTTCCCACACCGCGGGTAAAGGACCCGTTGACTGGTGGGAGGTCGAACTCAAGGACGCCGTTCCCATAAACAAGATCGTGTTGTGGAACCGCACGGATGGAAACGTGGCGTCTCGCTTGAAGAGCTACACAGTCAAGGTGTTGGACGCGAAACGGAACACGGTCTGGTCGAAGGAGGAAGCGAAGCATCCGGTGAAGAACAAAGAGTTTGCCATCGGCGGCCCAATGCCGATCAAGTTCCGCTCCGCGCTCGCGGATTACACGCAGCCCAATTTCTCACCCAGTGCCATCATTGGCGACAAGCTGACCAAGGACAAAGGTTGGGCCGTAGGCGGAAAGATTGGTGAGAATCATCATGTCACGCTGATTCCCTCCGGGCGCGTGGGAATTCAACCGGGGGCAAAGCTCCGACTCATCGTTCGGCAGAATTACAAGGGCAATAAACATTTGCTCGGACGTTTCCGCGTGAGCACGACCGATGACAATCGGATCGAACAGTGGCTGAAGATTCCTCAATCCGTCCTCGCGAGCCTCGGGACGAAGAAGGAGAATCGGAAAGACGCGCAACAGGCCGGTATCAACGACTACTACGTGCGCAATGTCGCCGTGCAGACGCGTGATCTGCGAAACAGATTTGCATCGCTCAAGAAGCAGATTGCGGATCAGAAGATGACTTCCATTCCGGTCATGCAGGAACTCGCTGCGGACAAGGGACGCACCAATCGCGTGCAGATTCGCGGCAGCTATCAAAACCTTGGAGATCACGTGAAGCCAGGGGTGCCGGCCGCGTTTCATCCACTGCCGAAATCCGCCCAGGCCGATCGGCTTGCCATGGCCAAATGGCTCGTCTCCAAAGACAATCCGCTCACCGCCCGGGTGACGGTCAATCGATTCTGGGAACGCCTCTTTGGCACGGGGCTCGTGCGCACGAGCGAAGAGTTCGGCGCGCAGGGGGAGCTTCCGACCCATCCCGAACTTCTGGACTGGCTCGCGGCTGAGTTTGTTGAGGGCGGATGGAACGTGAAGGAACTGTTGAAGAAACTCGTTGCGTCATCCAGCTATCGGCAGTCCTCCAAAGTCACCCCCAAGCTGCTGCAGGCGGATCCCATGAATCGCCTGATCAGCCGCGGTCCCAGGTTCCGGGCTACGGGAGAAGTTCTGCGTGATCAGGCATTGTATGTCAGCGGATTGCTGAGCGCGAAGATGTATGGCGAACCGGTTCGCCCCGTCCGCCCAAACCTCGGCCTGAGCACGGCATTTGGCCGCAGCAATGACTGGACGCCGAGCAAAGGCGAAGATGCTCATCGGCGTTCGATTTACACCTTGGTACGCCGGAATAGTCCGTATCCGTCGTTCAGCATCTTTGACGCTCCGAACCGTGAAGCCTGCACCATTCGTCGGAGCCGCAGCAACACGCCTCTTCAGGCTTTCGTCACCATGAACGATCCAGCCTACGTGGAGGCCGCCCAGTCTCTGGCCCGGCGCGTGGTGGAGAAGGGAGGGGGCAGTGATGCCGAGCGCTTCGGGTATCTGTTCCTCACCTGCACGTCGCGAAAGCCGAAGTCCTTCGAATCGAAACGCCTGCAAGAACTTCTCAATGAAGCTCGCGAGGTTTACGGAGCGGACGCGGAATTGGCCAAGTCCATGGCGACCGATCCTCTTGGCATGCCGGGTGGAAATGCCAACCTTGCAGAACTCGCTGCATGGACGACCGTTGCCAATGTCATCCTGAATCTCGACGAAATGATCATGCGCCGTTAGGCCGAACCCAGCATCGATATGAATCCAGTCGCACAAGAACGCCTGCAACTCCAGACGCGCCGTCAGTTTCTCAAGGACTCCTCGCAGTTCAGTCTGGGCGCCATGGCGCTCGGCAGTCTTTTGCCGAAGGCCTCCGCGGCCACCGATGTCATCAACCCGCTCGCGCCCAAGCGCCCCCCCAGTTTCGGTAAGGCGAAGAACGTGATCTACCTCCACATGTCCGGTGCGCCCCCGCACTTGGACATCTTCGATTACAAGCCCGAACTGGTGAAACGCGACGGTGAAAACTGCCCGGATTCCTACCTCGCCGGCCGTCGCTTTGCATTTACCAGCGGCGTTCCCAAGCTCATGGGTTCGCCTCGCGAATACAAGCAGCACGGCAAGGCCGGCATCTGGATGAGCGATGCCTGCCCGCACTTCCACGCCATCGCGGATGACATGACGCTCATCCGTTCGATGAACACAGATCAGTTTAACCACGCTCCTGCAGAACTGCTTCTGTTCACCGGTTCGCCACGTTCCGGCCGGCCCTCGATGGGCTCCTGGGTGACCTATGGCCTGGGCAGTGAGAACGAGAATCTTCCCGGCTTCGTCGTGTTGATTTCCAGTGGAACGCAACCCAGCGGTGGTCAGAGCTGCTGGGGAAGCGGATTCATCCCATCGGTCTACCAAGGAGTCCAGTGTCGATCCAAAGGCGACCCGGTGTTGTTCGTATCCGATCCCTCCGGAATGAAGCGCGACATGCGCCGGGCCACTCTCGATGCCTTGCGCGACTTGAATGAGTTGCAATCAAAGCAATTTGGGCATCCCGAAACCGCCACCCGAATCGCTCAATACGAACTGGCGTATCGCATGCAGACCGCCGTGCCCGAGGTCATGGATATCTCGCGCGAATCGAAGAAGACCGTCGAAACCTACGGGGCGACTCCCGGGGCAGCGGGCTTCGCCAACAACTGTCTGCTCGCACGGCGCCTGGTGGAACAGGGCGTGCGATTTGTTCATTTGTTTGACTGGGGCTGGGATTTCCACGGCACGAATCCTACCACGGGAATTACCGACGGATTAACGAACAAGATGGCGCGTACGGACAAGCCCGTTGCTGCGCTCATCAACGACCTGAAAGCGCGCGGGCTGCTCGATGAAACTCTTGTGATCTGGGGCGGTGAATTCGGGCGTACGCCATTCCGCGAGGGCCGTACTGCCAAAGGCAAGATCTTGGGCCGCGATCACTATCCGGATTGCTACTGCCTCTTCATGGCCGGCGGAGGCGTGAAGGGCGGCTTTGACTACGGAAAGACCGACGATCTCGGATTCAAGGTGGCGGAGAACAAGGTTCACGTTCACGACTTCCAGGCCACCGTCATGCACCTGCTTGGCTTCGATCACGAAAAGCTCACGTATCGGTACCAAGGCCGGGACTTCCGCCTGACGGATGTGCACGGGCACGTGGTGGAGCCGTTGTTGGCGTAGTCTGCGACACGCATGCTGAGAAGGTGGAATACTCGATCATTCAGCGAAGTTGTTCGCCAATTCGAAGAGCATTTCCCGATTGAATGGTCTCATTGAAGAATTCGCATGGCCCGAATTCGGATGAGCCTTTTGAATCGCCTGATATTTAGGTGGTTTGACAATAGTCCCGATCGCCATGCGCGAGGAAATGATGTCTTTGACAGGCTCTGTTGCTCTGAAGCAATTCAGAGCTGGCATGAATCCTACTCACACTTCACGGGTATTTGGTCTGCGCATGAAATGTTCGAGCACCACGAACACCGGGTCTTCATGACCGAGAATCAGGGTGTTATGCGTTGGGCAGTACGGAGGACGGATTTTGAGGGCGAAGATCCGGATCCCGCGGTATATGTGAGTTCGACCGAAGACGAATCAACTTGGCTTGAAGAGTCTCCTTCGTTTTCGGAGTTCACGGTCGAGTTGTTCCTCTATAACTTGGAGCGCCTTGGCACGGAGTTTACAGCTTCGGCATACTTGCAGGCTCCCCGGCAGCTCATCAAGTTGGCATCGCAATACCCTCGAATCGAATTGCCACAGCGAAACTGGCCACCGTCTCGATATCACGGCGACTGGGATCTGATCATCGGGTTTCAGAATGACGGTGACGGAGGATGGGTTTACGTCTCGGCGAGAAATGCAGAGGCAGCAATGGAGCTGTGTTCTCGATTTGGTGAGATTGAACGGGACTCGAAGTCTGGCGATTGGCCTGCGTGATCGCTGACTGAAGCGCCGCTAGGAGAATAACTCGTTCAGCACTCGTCCGTCTTCGATCAGATTGAACGGCCTTCCAAACTCATCCTCCGCCAGCAGATCATTCACGCCCATTGCGTGATAGACGGTCTGCGTGATGTCTGAAGGGCTCAGGGAATTCTCAATTGGATACTCACCGAAACGGTCGGTTCGCCCGAATACCTGGCCGCCCTGGATGCCACCGCCTGCGAGCAGCACGGACTGACAGGCCGTCCAGTGATCTCGGCCGGCGCCTTTGACTCCGCCTGAACGAGGATCGCCGATTTTCGGTTTGCGGCCCATCTCGCTGTTCACGAGCACGAGCGTGTCTTCCAGCATGTTGCGTTGCGCGAGATCTTCAATGAGTGCGGAATAGGCGCGATCGAACTCGGGGAGCAGATCTTCCTTCAGGCATCCGAAGTTGTTTCCGTGCGTGTCCCAACCGCCGGCGCTTCGGCATTTCTTGTTCAGCTTCGTGTTCTCTTTCCAGAACACCGTAATGAAGGGGACGCCGGCCTCTGCCAGCCTCCGTGCCATGAGCAGGCTCATTCCGTTGATCGTCTTGCCGTAGCGTTCGCGGACCTTGTCGGGTTCGCTCTTGAGATCGAAGGCGGAGGTGGAAGCGGTGGAGGCGAGGAGATCGAAGGCCTTTTCCTGCTGCTTGGTGTAGTTCGCGATCTGGACTTCGTGATCGAAATCCCGGCGCGCCTGATTGACCGCGCTGAGCAGGTCCTGTCGTGAATCCAGACGATCCACCGTCATGCCTTCCAGGGACAGTGAGGGAGCGCTGAACTGCATCGGTTGCAGCTGATCGCCCTTCAGATAGAACGGATCGTATTCCAAGCCGAGCTTGCCCGCGAATTGTCCCGGGCGGGTGAAGGGCGGGCGGCTGGGTTTGTGCGGAAGGGTGATCAGTTTCGGGAGCTTCGGGTGTGCGGGCAGGCGGGAAGTGATTGCCGAGCCCATGAACGGCCAGTCCTCCGGATAGGGCCGGCGGTTGTTACCCTGAGTTCGAAATGTCAGGTCCGGCTTTTGGCCCGTTAGATTGTAGTAGTAACCGGCGTGATGGTCACCGGTGGCACGGCCGTGATCGCTGACCGAGCGCACGACCGCCAAATGTTTGGTCACCTTCGCGGTCATCGGCAGGTGTTCGCAGACCTGGATGTCCGGTGCGCTGGTGCGGATTGGATTGAACGGGCCGCGGTATTCCGACGGTGCGTCCGGCTTCATGTCGAAGGTGTCCACGTGGGACATGCCTCCGCAGAGGAAGAAGAGAATGGTCGTCTTTGCCGGCTTGCGCCTGGGGCTGGGTGGCAGTGTCGCGCCGAAACTGTTACCGCCAAAACGGAAGCCGGCCACCCCTGCAGAGGAGGCGACGAGGAATGATCTTCGGGTCAGTGGCGTATTGGCACTCATAATGGAATGCTGATCGTTGTTGGTATCCTCAGCCATGTTGTTGCGCGGTGCAACAGGATTGTCAGAGTGCGTTAGTTCCCGCAGGTATACCCACGGACTGAGAGAACCACGGATTGGAAATAAATAATCCGGTGGGGGAAAGAAACGTGCCGTGCTCGGTGGGAGGCTGGACATGTGTCCAATTCGCGCTTCAATTCCCGCGCTCACATGAAGACCGCCATTTACAGTCTCCTAGCTGGTGTTGCTCTCCTGGCCACCTCACTTCGCGCTGCTGATCGTCCCAACATCATTTTCATCTTCATCGATGACATGGGCTACGGCGATCTGAGCTGCACTGGTAACAAGGACGTGCAGACGACCAACATCGACCAATTGGCAACTGAGGGCACGCGCTTCACGCAGTTCTACGTAAATTCGCCGATCTGCTCGCCATCCCGCGTGGCCTGCACAACCGGGCAGTTCCCTGCGCGTCACCTGATTAACTCCTACCTCAACAGCCGCGCCCGGAACGCTGCTCGAGGCATGGTTGATTTCCTGAGCCCCAAAGCACCGGCGATTGCGCGTGCGTTCAAGCAGGCTGGCTATGCGACCGCTCATTTCGGCAAATGGCACATGGGCGGAGGGCGCGATGTGGACGATGCGCCCCTGCCGCAGGCCTACGGTTTCGATGAGTCGTTGGTTTCCTTTGAAGGGTTGGGGAATCGGATCCTGCCTCCGGGTCGATTGTCCGAGATGAGTGCGAAGCTCGGACGCGGGAAGATTACGCGCGTTGAGAAACACCAACAGACGGGGATCTATGTGGATCGGGCAATCGACTTTGTTTCTCGAAACAACAAGAAGTCCTTCTACCTCCACCTGTGGTTGAACGACGTGCATGACGCCTTCCGTCCCACGGACGAATACTTGGAGAAGTTTGCGAAATTCTCAGACCGCCCGGAGCTGCAGAAGATGTATGCCGTGCTGAAGCACATGGACGACGAGCTGGGGCGGTTGATCGCGCACGTCGACAAGCTCGGGCTCGAGGAGGAAACGCTTTTCGTCGTTACCAGTGACAATGGTCCGACGGCATGGCCACGTTATCGGCGCACGGGTGAAGAACCGCCTGGTTCAACTGCTGGAATGCGTGGACGAAAGTGGAGTTTGTATGAAGGCGGAATTCGCATGCCGTTGATCGTCCGTTGGAAGGGCACCGTGCCCGCGGGGAAGGTCGATGACAAAACGGTGGTCGCGGCTGTGGATTTCTTTCCGACCTTCACCAAGCTTGCGAAAGTGGTTGCGCCGAAAGTCGCGTTCGATGGTGTGGATATGAGCGCTGCATTCAAGGGGAAGGCCCAGGTTCGTAAGAGAACGCTCTTTTGGGAATACGGACGGCAACCTTCTTATTTGCGCCCCGCGCATCCGCTGGATCAGAGTCCCAATCTCGCCATCCGAGACGGTGACTGGAAGTTGCTGGTCAACGACGATGGAACCCGCACCGAACTCTACGATCTCTCCAGATCGGAGCGCGAATTCGACAACGTTGCTGGCAAACATCCGGAGATCACCAAGCGGCTTTCGAAACGTCTGCTCGCGTGGCGCGAGTCATTGCCCGCGATTTCGGGAACGGAACGAACCACCAGTTCCGGGCCTTGGAAGAAGTTTGTGCTGACGCCGAAAAGCCGTTTGAAAGGAGCGGGTGCGCCCAAGGTCGCGGGCAATCGCGTTCGAGTTGCCGCTGAAGTGAGTGCAAACGGCAAGAATGGTGTGATCGTCGCGCAAGGGGGGCAGGCGGTTGGTTACTCCCTAAATATCGCAGGTGGAAAACCGGTGTTTGATGTTCGATTTCGAAACGAACTCTTTTCGATCAAAGGGAAGAACTCACTGCCAGAGGGGAGGGTGAAACTCACGGGCGAGTTGATGATGGACGGGAAGATGACTCTTTCCGTCGCCGGAAAACAGGCTGCCAAAGGCAAGGCAACTGCCGCACTGCCGTCTGAACCAGTAGACGGACTCGAGGTGGGACTCGACGACAAGGGCAACGTGGGAGGATACAAGGGCAACTTCGTTTTCCGAGGCAAGATTCATTCAGCGATGGTCGAGATTCAGGAAGCTGGCTCGACCACGATCGGCGGACGTGTTTCGCGTTGGGCGGGGGACATGGATATGCGTAATCCGTGGCCGGAGTATCCACGTCCTCAGATGGTGCGTCCGCGCTGGCAGAATCTTAATGGACTGTGGAACTTCGCCGTCGCGGGCACCAACAAGAATCAGCCGAAGAAAATCGCAGAGCTGATCACCGTCCCGTTTCCAATCGAGTCCACGCTATCCGGAGTCAAGCGAATAGTGGGAAGTGGAAGCTATCTTTGGTATCGCCGGAACTTTGAAACACCTAATCGTAAAGCGGCCGAACGGATGTTGCTTCACTTCGGTGCGGTCGATTGGGAAGCGGTCGTGTTCGTAAATGGAAAGAAGGTGGGCGAACACATGGGCGGCTATGATCCCTTCAGTTTCGACATCACCGATGCGCTGAAGGACCAAGGCAAACAGGAACTGCTCGTGAGGGTTTGGGATCCGACCAACGATGGATTTCAACCGCGTGGCAAACAGGTGAAGGAGCCCCGTGGGATCTGGTACACGAGTGTCAGCGGCATCTGGCAAACCGTGTGGCTTGAACCGGTTCCGGCAGTCTCCATTGCCAAGATCAAATCCGTTCCCAATATACACAATCAGGTTCTTGAACTCGTCGTTACTCCGAGTGTAGCCGGTTCCGCCGTGGTCACGGCCGAAGCCTATGAAGGCGATCGAATGGTTGGTGAAGTGACCGGGTTTGCCGGGCAACTCCTCCATCTGCCTGTGAAACAGATGAAGCTTTGGGAGCCGGAATCACCACACCTCTACAATCTTCGAATTACGCTCAGCCAGAAGGGGGAAGCAGTCGATCACGTGCTCAGCTACTTCGGCATGCGCGAAACGAAGGTGGCCAAGGACGAGAACGGAATCAATCGCCTGTTCCTCAACGGCAAGCCAATCTTCCATTGGGGGCCGCTCGACCAAGGCTGGTGGCCGGATGGCCTTTACACCCCGCCTACCGAGGAGGCGATGATCTACGACATCGAAATGACGCGGAAGATGGGCTTCAACATGATCCGCAAGCACGTGAAAGTCGAACCGGCACGCTGGTATTATTGGGCGGACAAACTCGGCATGCTCGTCTGGCAGGATCTGCCCAGTGGATTCGCCGGCGACGCGCGAGGCGAATGGCACCTCAAGAAAGGCGCGGAGGAAGACCTGAAGTTGCCTGCGCAAGCTGAAGCAATCTATCGCACCGAACTGAAGGCGATGATCGATGCCTTTCACAATCATCCGTCCATCGTCGTGTGGGTGCCCTTCAATGAAGGCTGGGGGCAGTTCAAGACCACGGAAATCCTGAACTGGACGAAGGCCTACGATCCCAGTCGCTTAGTTGATGGTGCCAGCGGTTGGACCGATCGCGGTAGTGGGGACATGATCGACATGCACAAGTATCCAGGGCCGGGGATGTTTGATGTGGAGCCGAATCGTGCCTCTGTGCTTGGCGAATTCGGCGGCCTCGGCTGGCCGGTGAAAGGGCACCTCTGGTGGACCAAACGCAACTGGGGATATCGCACGTACCAGACACAGGCTGAGATGAAGGAGAACTATTCCGCGCTTCTCAAACAACTTCCTGATCTCATCAAGAAAGGACTCGCTGCCGCGGTTTACACACAGACGACGGATGTTGAAGGAGAAGTGAACGGGTTGATGTCCTATGATCGTTCAATCACAAAAATGGATCCAGCGTGGTTGACTGGGTTGTCCGAACCGTTGTTTTCGGAATAGGGATTGCGCCGTTGTGGCCGGTCTCCGACCTGGCCACATCCATGGACTGAAGGTCTCCATTCCCTTGTCTCGCTTGGCGTGCTGAGTCAAATCCAGTCACGGTTGTGGCAAACGGACGCAGCGCGCTTGCAAATCGTTGTTTCCTCAACTATCAACTTCCGCACATACCATGGCTTTTGAAGAAACACTTTTGGAAACCGAAGAGAAGATGCAGAAGAGCGAGGAGCATGTTCTGCATGAGTTCGCCTCCGTGCGCACGGGCAAGGCCTCACCCGCGCTGCTGGAGAACGTGAAGGTGGATGTCTACGGGTCCGAGATGCGCATCAAGGACGTGGCAACGATCACTGTTCCGGAAATGCGTCAACTCGTTGTACAGCCTTGGGATGAAACGAATCTGGCCGCGATCGAAAAGGGGATTCAAAAGGCCAATCTCGGCCTGAATCCAGCCGCGCAAGGCAAGCTCTTGCGTATCTCCATTCCCGAACTCAGCGGTGAACAGCGCCAACAGTTCGTGAAGGCGGTTAAGGCCATGGCTGAACAGGGTCGCGTGGCGATTCGCCAGTTGCGGCGAGACGCCTTGGAAGCGATGAAGAAAGAGGCAAAGGCAGATCGAGTTTCCGAGGATGAATTGAAGCATGACGAAGGTGAGGTTCAGAAGCTCACCGACAAGTTCATCAAGATCATTGATGAGCATCTGTCTGCGAAGGAAGAAGAGATTCTCAAGGTCTGACGAACAGCGGCGCGCAGGTGATGCGCCCCTCGCTGCGCATGCTTCGGAACCCATGCCGAAGCTACTTCGTCCCGTAAAGGTGTCTTTGGAGCGCGTCCAGCTTCTCTCCCTGCTCGTTCAGCGTGCGTGTGTGCATTTCGTATGCTTTTGCAGCGGTTGAGCTTTCCAAATCCGGATAATCAGACTGCACGGGTTTCCATTTGCCCCATTCCCGATTGAGGATGTTCAGCAACTGCACCAAGGCCTTGCCCATTTCCAGTTCGTGATCACGCATCGAGTCAAGCATCGGCAATCTGGCGGCTGATCCTTTGGTGAGATCCTGCAAATATCGGTCCTTGTCTTCCGCTTTCATGAGCGAGGCGTCCAGTTCCTTGCGGAGATGGGTAGATAGGTTTGACGTGTATGCCTTTAGCGCAGCGTTGTCCCGGAGGAAGGCCTTCACCTCTTGCTTCCGTGCCACGATATCCGCCCGCTGTTTGAGCTGGTCCAGCCGGTAGACCGCAACGAAGGCCTTCTTTGCGCTCTTCACCAGTTTGGCGTTCAGCTCATGCGCTTTTGAAGTGACTCTGGCCATCGCACGCAATGCGATTCCTTCATCGCCCTTCAACTCGTCAGCGGCCTCCACCAGGAGCCGGTTGTATTCCGAGATGATTTCGCCTCCGGAACCGTTGGTATTCGTCAATACCTGTTGCCGCATCCGTTCTTGCAAGTTCGTCAGCGAGGCCCCCGGCTCCAAACGGGTCTTGCGGTTCTCTGCCGCGGTCCTGGCTTCTGCCATGAAGCCCGTCATCGAAACCCAGAGGAGCACGCTGGATATGCCGATGCCGATGGTTCCAGGAAGCAACAAACCCTTGGATCCGTGTTTCGGAATCGAACAAAGCGCCACGATTGCGAGCAACCAGGCGATGAGCATCAGAAAAATCAGCACGGCCACCACGACCAATTTGCTCCTTGTTCCCATGGCCTGGTTCACCGCGCCATAGATCAGCAGACTGACGAAAGGCAGCGCACATGCAAACTTGGCCGCCTGATATGCGAATGGTTCATCCGGTGTAACGACGGAATCTTTTTCGAGTGTTGGCCGAGTGTCTGCCACGCGTGGCGAAGGTTCTTGGCGGGAAAGGTGAAGTCAATTCAAATGGCTGAAACACATCGAACTGTGAGACACGATGCAAAATAGCGATTTCAAGACTTTGGCACTGGCTGTGGGAAAAACTTATGCGCGAAGGAATTCATCATTCTTCTTTTCCTTTCTTGGCATTGTCTTGGTGGTGTTTGCCTTGGGGGCACGGAAGGTTCCGATCGGGAATGCATTGCCAAACGTCCTGTTGCTCGTTGCATTCGTTGCTATTGGCTGGGCCGCATGGTTCAGGTGTGACAGACGCTGTCCGAAATGCGGCAACGTGTCTGAGCTGAGCATTCCTGCCGGGGGGGGAATAATGCTGCGTGGCAATTCCTGCTCTCTCAAGGCATCGACGGGTGTCTGGCGAGGGCTGACATCGCAGAACCCTCACGGACGCTGATTCATGGAATCGGAGGAACAGAAATCTGTCGAAGCGATTTCGTTGGCGGATCTGCTGTCAGAGGAACGATTGAGGGAGATATGTGAATCCGAAATGGACCTGTATTGGACAGATGATTGGTCACCGGAGTTTTACGTTTCGTTGGCACGCCATGGATTCATCAGCGTCGCCGTGGAAATGATGCCTGGGCTGGATCTCTTGCTACCACAGATGCAGCCGGATTATGCAGTTCTTGATTGGCCGGACTTGAGAGTTTCTCGATCAATGCGTCGTTGGATGCGCAAGCCGGAATGTGTCGATGCTGGTTACGAGCTGGTGGTTGGTTTTGAGACCTCGGCGGTGCACGCCGGAATTGCCAAACATCATGCCGGCGACAACTGGATGAGTTCTCGCTACCTGGAGTTGTTGGAGGAACTGTCAAGGTGGGATTCAAACCGTGGAGATGATTTCGAACTGATGCCCATCGGACTGGTGAACGGAGCAGGGGAGTTGGCAGCCGGTGAGATGGGCTATCGCTATGGGCGCGTTTACACGAGTTTGACCGGATTTTGCGATCGTGAACGAACAAACACGGGAACGCTGCAATTGTTCAAGCTCGGCGAGTATCTGCGTGATGCTGGGTTTGCGTTTTGGAATCTGGGCCAACCGTTCATGCAGTATAAGTTCGATCTTGGAGCGGTGAGCGTTCCGCGCGGGCAGTTTCTTGAAAAATGGAACACGCACGTATCTGAACCATTTGACGCCCGACCGATTCACGCGGTCCATCCAAGGAACGATTGAAATGCTCAGTGAATTCCGGGACGCTCCGCACCATTGAAATGCGAATTGCACTCGCTCAAATCAACACGACCATCGGTGATTTCTCGGGG
The DNA here is from genome assembly GCA_002715965.1 of Verrucomicrobiales bacterium. Lineage (GTDB taxonomy): Bacteria > Verrucomicrobiota > Verrucomicrobiia > Limisphaerales > JAYPXF01. The sequence goes on from PBAL01000038.1 coordinate 26,257, forward strand.
AATGAGGAAACGATCCGAAGCGCGTATCTGTCGGCGGTTGAGCGTGGGGCTGAGTTGGTGGTGTTTCCCGAATTGGCAACCTGCGGTTACCCGCCGAGGGATTTGCTGAGCAAGTCGCACTTTGTCGATGACAACCTGAAACTCGTTCAAACCCTAGCGACTTTGGTTGGCGAGGTCGGAATGGTGATCGGATACGTGGATCGCTCTGATCGACGGCCGGGCCGGACATTGACGAATTCGGTGGCCTTGTTGCACCAGGGAGAGGTCGTCGCCCGTCGTCATAAATCCTTGCTCCCGACCTATGACGTCTTCGATGAAGATCGTTATTTCGAGCCGGCCGAATCAAACGAACCGGTGGAGTTCAACGGGCAGAAGATCGGTCTGACGATTTGTGAAGATCTCTGGAACGACGAAGAATTCTGGCAGGATCAACGCCTCTATCCGAACGATCCGGGCAAGGTGCTGGAAGAGCAGGGGATTGACCTGATGATCAACGTGAGCGCTTCGCCTTGGCAGCTTGGAAAGCATGGGCTCCGAGAAGAGATGCTGGAGACTTACGCACGGAACGCCAAGACTCCGCTGGTTTATTGCAACCTGGTTGGGGGAAATGACGAACTGATTTTCGATGGGACCAGTCTTGCGTTCAATGCGCGCGGCGAGGTGATCGGAAGAGGGGCATCGTTCAAGGACGATTTGTTGATGGTGGACCTGCACGGAAGCACTGCTGCCAGGACAGACGTTTCGGAGGAGCAACTGGTTTACGAGGCCTTGGTGCTGGGGGTGCGAGATTACCTGCGGAAGTGTGGATTCAAGTCGGTCGTGATCGGTTTGAGCGGTGGCATTGACTCGGCACTGACTGCTGCGATCGCGGTTGAAGCGCTTGGTGCTGAGAACGTTCGTGGGGTTGCAATGCCTTCCCGATACTCTTCGCAAGGGAGCAAGGACGATGCAAAGCAGTTGGCGGATGCACTACAGATTCGGTACGACGTGATTCCGATTGAGCCGAGCTTCTCGGCGATGAAGGAACAACTGAGTGGTGTATTTGCCGGCCGGGATGAAGACGTTACCGAGGAAAATATCCAGGCCCGCCTGCGGGGCGTGACGCTGATGGCGACGTCGAACAAGTTTGGTTCGCTGCTGCTGACCACGGGGAACAAAAGTGAGCTGGCGGTTGGATATTGCACGCTCTATGGGGACATGTGCGGTGGGCTGGCCGTGATCAGCGATGTGCCCAAGACGATGGTGTATCGCGTGTCGCGTTGGATCAACCGTGAGCGGGAGATCATTCCGTGGAATACCATCGAGAAGCCGCCATCGGCTGAACTCAGGCCCGATCAGAAGGATCAGGATTCACTGCCCGAGTACGATGTGCTCGATGCGATCCTCGACCGTTTCGTGGTCGATTGTGAATCTGCGGAACAAATCATCGCAGCCGGTTTCGAAGAGGGCGCTGTTTGCAAGGTCGTGCGTCTGATCGAGATCAACGAGTACAAGCGACGACAGGCCGCGCCCGGGTTGAAGGTGACCGACAAAGCCTTTGGTGTGGGCAGGCGAATACCGGTGGCACGCAAATTCTGATCCATGTCGCGCCCCATCTTCACGGTTGTTTCCCCCGCAATGAATTCGCGGGAATTTCTTCCGCGTAATATTGCCTCAGTACGTGCGCAGGGGTTTTCTGAAAAGGAGCTGGAACATTGGGTGATCGATGGGGGTTCGCAGGATGGCACGGTTGAGTATCTGGAATCCCAACGAGGCGTAAGGTTTGTGTCCGAACGAGATCGAGGTCTGTCGCATGCGGTAAACAAAGGCATACATCGGGCACGTGGTGAGTGGGTGCTGTGGTTGAATGCGGATGATGAGTTTGCACCGGGAGCTTTGCGCCGGTTTCTGGAAGTTGTTGATCCCGATGATCGGATCGTTTGTGGGTTGCAGGAAGTTCGAGCCTATGACGGTCAATTGGAGGTCGTCTCAAAACCCTGGCCGTATACGTCGGAGGCCTTGCTGAACGAGTGTGTAAACATTATCCAGGCTTCCACATTCGTGCATCGTGAAGTGTACGAACGTGTCGGCGGAATGGATGGCATGTTCCGATATGCGATGGATTACGAATGGATGGTGCGCGCGTTGAAGGAGTTTCCCTGTCGGCGTATCGACGAGCTTTTGTCCATCTACCATAAGCGGCAGGGTTCGATTACTGACATCGGAATTGCCGGGCAATCATGGGAGTTCTTGCGCGTTCGGCGCTCGCACGGCTGCAATCCAATTAGCGTATTGGAAGCGCATCTGTGGTTCTATTTGTTCGTGGACCCGTTACGCCAGGTGCCTTGGTTAAGGAGTGGGATCAGGGGGGTAAAGGCGTTGCTGGGCTGGCGCAAGTAGCGAGCGTGAGCGAGCAGAACCTGAAATCATGGACGGCTCGCTCACGCCCGTTGCTACGGGCCTTCGGAGAGGTACAGAATTTTGGTGGCCAGTTCCTCCCCTGCGAGTTTGTGTCCAGTGGCGTTCCAGTGCGGATCGGTCTTGAAGTAATTATCCAGGGCAGGTCCGTTCTTTTCCATCACCGAACGCAAATCCACTACGTGCGGACTGAGTTCGCGCAACCGTTCGACAAACGATTCGTGGATGCTTCGTTCCTTTTCCCGGTTGTTTCCCATCCAGAGGCCGCGTGAGGGAATGATGACGAAGATTGCGTGCCGGACCTCTGCGATCAACGGCTCAAGCCGATCGATGCAGGATTGCATGGCTTCGTCTGAAAGGTCGTTGCGCAGGAAAAGATCAGGGTGATCCACTCGGCGGGCAATTCCGACAGACTCGAGCAGTTTTCGGATCGCGGCACGGCGCTGTAGTTCGATGGACAGAAAGAGGTATAGGGCGCTGTTCTGTTTGAAGATCCGCCGGAGCTTTCGGATCGGGCCTAAGGATGGGGCGGTTTCAGGCACAGGCAGACTGTAATCGAGGAGATCGTTCTCCATGCAAATACCGATCACGAGATTGGAGATGACGGCTCCGTGGCGCAGTCCGTAGTCCATGAGCTTTTGATAGCCGCGCATGTCGGTGGGGATGGCGAGATTGTAGACGTTGGTCTGAAGCAGTTCTGCGGTGACGTTGCCGTAGCGTTCATGTTCCTCGACCCCGTGCCCGTGCGTAAACGAATCGCCCAGTGTGATCCAATCGTTGGCTGTTGCATCGCCGATCAGTTTGTCGTCGCGAATGCCGAGTTCGTTGAAGGTGATCTCGACATTATAGTCGCCCTTTGGTGTGCGTTGGATGACGGTTTTGTTGGTAGGACCGAGTGGGGTTCCGTCCTTTGCCACGAAGTAAGCAACCTGCCGGTTGGGATTGTAATGTGGGAGCGCAATTCGGATCCCAATCTCCAGAATCAGAATCGCCGGGATGCTGGCAAGTCCAAGTGTCAGCAATGCGAGCAGAATAAAGCGCTTGCGGCTGCGCTTCGGCTTTTCAGTCGGTTTGGGCTTTTCTTCGGGGGCTGTATCGCTCACGGGTGTTCAGTCGTGATGTGTGCGAAAGGGCTTGCAAGAGTTCGGCTTCGCCATCATGGCCATTCCCACTTCGATGCCGGTGTGAACTCCGTCGTATCGAGAAGAAAACGAACTCCAAATGCCGATTCGTTCACCGAGGCCAGGGGGATCTTTCCATCGCGGATGTTCAATGTCGGCCAACCGGCTTCGCTCAATCGGAAGAGATCGCCGTGGTGATGGATGACCTGATCCTGCAGGCCTCGTGGGAATTGGGACAAGCCTGCATTGTAGTGATGGCCGTTGCGTTCGACACTCTCAATGCCGAGCACAGCACAGACCGCGAGGTCTTGTGGCAGGGCAACCGGTCCCATGTTGCAAAGGTCTTCGCCGCTCATCATGTATTGGCGTCCGGGATTGTCTTCCTTGAGCTTGGATATGAGACAGGCGTTGGCAATGCTCTTGAACACGCCTTTGCAGTTCTTATGGCTCGTGCCCGAGTAGCCCAGCTTGAGCGCCAAGGGCATTGAACCGGTGCTGGCATCGGATTCGTCGATGATGACTGGAGGCGCGTCAACCCAGTCCGTGAGCGGTTGATCGTCGGCTTCAAGTGCAGCGTCCCGGTGGAGGGGTTGTTCGACGAACAGGAGATTGCTCCAGAAGTCCTTCAGGTCCGGGAGAGACGTAACTTCGTTCCAGAATTCACGAAATGGCCCGAACGACTTGAACTGTTCGTTTCCATCCAGTGAAAACTTGAATCCGTCCTTGCAGTTGGCGAGCAGCAGCTTGGCGATTCCTGTCAGGCGGTCGCGATCGACTTCTGGTTTGCCGCAGACCTTGATCTTGAAGTGAGTCAGGCCGCAGGTGCGGATGCAATCTTCGAGCGACTGAGGCAGGCCGTCTTGGATCTTTTCATCGTCGGGGACATCCGCATCCGTCAACGGATCGGCGAGACCAATGGTGTGACGAACGGTGACTGATCGCAGCGGGGAGTTGGGGAGGAAATCGGATGGGCTGCTGTGGAGCAGGGGAGCATGAACGTTGCCGAGTTTGATACCGAGCTGATCGGCGTGGAGCAGACGATAGAACGAATCTCCATGGGCACGGCAGACGGCGTCGATCAACGCACGTTCAATCATCGAAGTTCCGAAATGCGCGAGCAGCGGTGGAACTTCCTCTGTCTCCGCCCAGATGTCCTGGGTTTCGTAGATTTCTTCCCAGATTTCGAATGGACTTGCGCCTTCGATGCCAATCGAGATTTCGAGCGCGCGAGCAATGACCGCCAGCATCTCGTGCACTTCATCGTCCACATTGCGTTCGGGATCCTTGGTGAACCACTTGGGCGGCAGGAGGTCCGATGAAATGCCATAAGCCGCCTTGCCATCGACTTCGATCGCGAGCCGGACAAAGGCCATGGGCATGCGGGTCATGGTTGCGATGCCGTACTTGAACGGCATGCGTGTGGCTAGGTTGGTGAGGTGGATGTCGCCTTCGGCTACTCGAACTGACATGGGGATTTGCGAATGATTCGAATTACGATTTACGAATGGCGGGATTGAAGCAGTTAGCAACCCATGCGCGGAGCAAAATCGTCACTGTCCGATCAATTACTACAGCGGTGGCAATTGTCTCGCCAAACTCTCGCGAAATCACTATCTCGCGCGCGTGTCGCCAGACGAGCGTTTTGCTCCGGGAACGTTGTTCGGGGCCGGGCGTTTCGTGATCGAGAGTATTCTTGGTCGCGGGGGGATGGGTGTTGTCTGTCTGGCCAAGGATGAGATGCTCAACAAGCGGGTGGCACTGAAGTTTCTTTCGCCTTCGATTCAGTACAATCCGATCGCGCTCGAAATCATGCGGAGCGAGACGCGCAAGAGCCTCGAACTGACGCATCCCAACATCATTCGAATCTACGACTTCCATCACTTTGCCGACGAACTGCCGTTCATCTCGATGGAATACGTCGAGGGCATTACGATGAACTATCTGAAGGCGCAGCAACTCGAGCCCTTCATGCCGCAGATCTGTGCGGCCCTGAACTACGCGCATGGCGAAGGTATCATTCATTGCGATGTGAATTCAGCCAACACTCGCTGGGTCCCAACGGACGAGGCCATCCGCGCGAACCTCCCTGCGCCAATGAACGTCTCCCGCACGGCCCATTCCTTCCTGGTAGTTTGCGGCAAGAAATCCCGCGACTTCGAACTTGGATTTGCGTGGAAACCCGAGTCGGCCGGGACGACACCTCGCCTCTTTGTCCGCGCCTTGGAAACGAATCCGCTTTCTCTGGACATGGCGGATATCCCATTGGACGGGATCATCATCAGTCCGGACCGCGTCGGGCAATTGATGTTTCAGAGTGTCGTTCATCCCTACCGGATGACACAACCTGGTCGCGGAGAAGTGAGTCCGTTCGTTGCGTATGATCGGCTGGACGACAAATCCGGTTGGCGGGATGTCATCCTGAAGCTCAGAACTTCACCTGCCGTTCGTGGTGGTGGCCGATGGCTGGCTGTGCGGGCGATTGGAAACCGAATCACGTGCATCGACAACGGTCAATCCGTCGTGGAATATGGAAACAATCTGGATTGGTGTGAAGTCTATGCCATGACCGCCGACCGTGAGGTCCAGTGATTCCAGTTTCACCGGACGGAATCCCGCTGGCGATTTGCACGCCATCCGCAAGGCGCGGCCTCAATCGCGGCTTACATCAAGAGCTTGGCCTGAACCGATCAGTCACTCTGAACAATGTTCAGATTCCTGATGCCAGTCCGTCCAACCACTTTTCCCACGCGGGCATTGGCGAGGCGGGGGCATTGTTGGCATGAGGTGGCCAAGGCTGAGGGAAGCAAGAGCTACATGGGCGAGGCAGTCACCCTCCTGTCGCGAGATGGTCTTCACCGGGAAACGAAGGTGGATGGCAAGTGGAACTGGGCTCTCACGACGCCAACGTCTGTTCCCTGGATATGGATCACCACTTTCTCGATGCACAGGACATGTGGAAGGTTAAAGAGGTGAACCTGTCGAAGCTCTACTGCTGGATTTCTGAGGAGCCCTCGCCTTGATCCTCCTGACCGGAATGTGATTCCAATCGCTGTGTTCGTGGCGTCTCGAACTGCGGGTATCATTGTAATCAATGTTCGCTTGGGGCGTATGAATGTTGAGTTCGGAGAGTCCCGTGTTACATCTTAGGTGCACTGAGTTTCGTTCATGAAATCGATCCTTAAATTCTTCGCGCGCTTGTTTTTCCGATATCGGGCCTTCAATACCGAGATACTCGACACGCCCGGTCCTGTGCTGCTGATTCCGAATCACGTCTCCTGGTTCGACTGGCTGTTTCTCGGCGTGCTGCTCGATGACGACTGGAAGTTTGTAACTTCTGCAACGACCGCTGAGACGAGTTGGTTTCATCGCAAGGCAATGATCAACAGCCGCACGTTTCCGATCGATACGATGTCGCCTTATTCCGTGCGGGAAATGGCAAGCTACCTGAAGACCGGTGGACGGCTCGTGTTGTTTGCTGAGGGACGGCTTTCGCGAACGGGGGAACTGATGAAGCTTTTCGATGGCACCGGTTTCCTGCTGCACAAGACCCGGGCCAAGGTGATCTGCGCTCATCTCCGCAATGCGCACAGGATGCCACTCTCACCGAACATCGGATTGAAGCTGTGGTTCCCTCAGATCAGCGTGCATTTCAGTGACGCGTTTGCACCGCCTGAATACGAGAATCTCAGCGCTTCCAAGGCGCGTGCCGTTTACACCCAATGGCTCCGTGATCACATCGTCGGGTTGCGTTTCGACACAGAGATGGAGTTCGGGGCACAAAACGTGCCGGCTGCGGTTGTCGAAACCGCGCAACTCTATCGAAAGAAACAGATCATTGAGGACATCAATCTGAAACCGTTGACCTACGAACGCTTCCTGGCCGGCGCCAATGCACTTGCCAATGAGCTTGCTGGAACGATTGCGCCGGATGTCGAGAGAGTCGGGATTCTGCTTCCGAATACCTGCGCATTGCCAGTCTCGTTGATGTCGATGTGGCGATTGGGGAAAGTTCCGGCAATTTTGAATTACTCGGTAGGCGTGACCACTCTCCATACCTGTTGTGATATCGCCGGCCTCAAGCAGGTCATTTCGTCACGGATCTTCCTTGAGAAAATCAAGATGGATCCGGCGGAAATCGAAACCAACGGGACAGAACTGATTCTCCTGGAGGATGTTCGTGAACGGATCGGTTTGACCGATCGCCTGCTCGCACTGGCGGCAGCCAAGCTGAATCCCGGTGCGGCTTTCCGGACCATCAAGAGTAGTGATACCGCTGTGGTTCTGTTCACCAGCGGGTCGGAGGGTGTGCCGAAGGGGGTGGAACTGAGTCATCGCAATATACTCGCGAACATCAGGCAGATGTTGAGCGTATTGGATCTGCAGGACGACGATCGGTTTTTCAACTCGTTGCCGATGTTTCACAGCTTTGGCCTGACGGCAGCCACTCTTGTCCCCTTGGTTCGTGGACTGTATTCGTTCGTTTATCCCTCTCCGCTGCACTACCGCGTGGTGCCCACCGCGTTCTACAACACGGACTGCACGGTTCTCTTCGGCACCAACACCTTCATCAATGGTTACGCCCGCAAGGCGCATCCGTACGACTTTCGCAACCTTCGCTATCTGATGGCAGGGGCGGAAAAGATCCAGGAAAAGACTTCGGAAATCTGGGCTCAGAAATATGGAGTGCGGGTGTTGGAAGGCTACGGAGCAACGGAATGCGCGCCGGTTCTATGCACGAACACACCGATGAAGCCCAAGTTCGGTTCAGCGGGCCGAATGCTGCCGCGCGTGGAAACCCGGGTTGAATCCGTCCCGGGCGTGGATCGTGGAGGGCGTCTGTTTGTGAAGGGGCCCAATGTGATGAAGGGGTATCTGAACAAAGACGCCAACGTGAGCTTCCAGGCATTGGATGGCTGGTACGACACAGGAGACATCGTAGAGATCGATGACGAGGGATATGTCCACATCCTCGGACGCATGAAGCGCTTTGCAAAAGTGAGTGGCGAGATGGTCAGTCTGACCGCCGTGGAAGATGCCTTGTCCGGAGCGTTTCCACATTACGGGCTGCGCTGTCAGGTGGCAGTGGTCTCAAAACCCGACGCGGATAAAGGCGAGCGATTGATTGTGGTGAGTAATGAGAAACGGCTTTCGACAGGAGAGGTTCGCGAAATCATCAAATCCAAGGGGCACTCCAACTTGTGGGTTCCGCGCGAGGTGGTTTTTGTGAACGAGATTCCCAAGCTCGGCACGGGCAAGGTCAATCATCGTGAACTGGTCAAACAGCTGAAGTTTTGAGTCAGGAGAATGACAATCCAAAGCCCGCTGCAGCTTCGCGACTCCGCAAGGCGTTAAAGATCGGATTGCTTTCGATCCCCGTCCTTGCACTGGCTGGCTGTGTTTCCTGCGCGCTCTTGCATCAAGGTCCATATCGGACCGTGGAGACATTGCCCCCTGTCAAATTGCTCGATATCCACGTTCACACGGCAGGAATTGGGGCAGGGGATAGCGGTTGCTTCGTTTCTAAGGAGATGCGGGAGAGTTACAAGTTTGGGCTGTATTTGAAGAGTTTCTGGTCTGACCGGACAGAAGTCGAAGAGAAGGGCGACGCGATCATCATTGAAAAGATCTCCCGGAATCTTTCCGAGAGCGAACACGTCGGTGCTGCGGTGATTCTCGCTTTGGACGGAGCCGTTGATTCAGAAGGGAAACTGGACCGCAGACGCACTGAGGTCTATGTGCCCAACGGGTTTGTGGCCAGCGAGACTGCCAAGTATACCAACCTCTTTTGGGGCGCGAGCATCAATCCCAAACGCCACGACGCATTGGAGCGATTGGATTGGGCGAAGGAAAACGGGGCACGCTTGGTGAAATGGATTCCATCGATCATGCAGTTTGACCCGGGCGACGAATCGCTCAAGCCTTTTTACGAACGACTGGTCAACCATCGGATCCCGTTGCTCACGCATGCTGGACAAGAGCGTTCATTCACGCAGGCCAATGACGAGCTTTGCGATCCGCAGCGCCTGCACCTGCCTCTTAAGATGGGAGTGACCGTGATCGTTGCCCACATAGCCGCGACCGGTTCCAACGAAGGCGAGCGGGACACGGATCGACTTGCGAGGATGATGAACCAGTACACGAATCTGTTTGCCGAGATTTCCTCGCTCACACAGATCAATCGGCTCGGTTACCTGGAAGAGGCGTTGGCCCGGCCTGAATGGCAGGGGCGCCTCCTCTATTCCTCAGACTTCCCGTTGATCAACATGGTGCTCGCGTCACCCTATTGGTTTCCGCTTCGGCTCACCGGCAGTGAGAAGCGCCAACTCGCGTCGATCGAAAATCCCTGGGATCGCGATGTTCGCCTTAAGCAGGCGCTCGGCGTGCCCGGGAAGGTCTTTCAACGCCCGCATCTGATTTTTTCCAAATGACTGACATGAGCACTCCACGCAAAGACCCCGATTTCCTGCAGATTCGCGTGCACGGCGACGACAACCGCCCCACGCTGATCTACCTTCCTGGCATTCACGGTGATTGGACGCTGGTGACGGCGTTTCGATTGCTGGTCCAGGATCGCGTTCGATTTGTCGAGTTCACCTATCCGCGAACGACGAGTTGGTCGCTGGAGGAATACGCGGCCGGGGTGGTGAAGAAGCTCGATGAGAAAGGAATCCGGGACGGCTGGTTGCTCGCTGAGTCATTCGGTTCGCAGTTGGTCTGGCCAATGGTGGGGAAGGGAATGTTCAAGCCAGAGGGAATCATCCTGGCAGGTGGCTTCGGTCCGCATCCTTTCAAGCTGGGCGTTCACCTATCCAAGTTGCTTTGTGCGGCGATCCCAATGGCCGGTGTTTGGCTTGCGCTGGCTTTCTACAAACTTGTCTCGCGTATTCGCTTCCGAAACCAAGCCGAGAGCATGGCGGCTGTGGAAGAGTTCGTAGAACGCCGAACCTACGAAGACAAATGCGCCATGACGCATCGCCTGCGCCTGATTGCTGCGAATCAACCGAAGGAGTTGGCGAGCAAGATCGAGGCGCCCATATATCATCTTAGCGGTCTGTGGGATATTGTGGTTCCCTGGGGCGCTGCGCGTCGTTGGGTGAAGAAACACGTTCCAAAGTACCAGGGGCAAAAGCTTGTCGCAGCCGCCGACCACACGGTCCTGCCGATGACACCCAAGCAGTCGGCTGAATCAATTCTGGGTTGGATGGGGATCGATCACGTTACCGCGTGATCAGAGCTTGAATTCCACGTCCACCTTTCGAGCCCACCGCTCTTCGGGTGTCTCCAAGGTGTCCTTGAACATTGCCCGCATTTGCTCAATGAGATCCATCGCAAGTTCAGTTGAGACCACTGGCGGCTCCGACTGGAACTCTGGCTCGACGGGGAACTCGATGAATTCAGGATCATCCCGGACGTCGGACGATTCGCCTGATGGTTTCGTAGATCTCTCTTGAGCCATACTTCAGAAACCATTCCTCATATTCCGGGCTGCTCAAGTCAATTCCGTTCCTGCGCACAAGATGTTCAACATCCTGCGCGTCTTTAAATGTGCGATGAGTGGGTTGTTGCTTGAGAACGTGGAGTTTTAGCGCCAGCAAGTGTTTGAGACTGACGACGTGCGCATCGGAGCCGTCGATGGCCAGGGTCTTTCTCTCCGGCCACATCTTCTCAAAACTCTCGCTGGCAACGAACATCATATCTAGGTCGGCGCCTGAGGGATTCTTGAACTGGGTGAAATTCTTGTTTTCGCGCAACAGTTCGAGGCCCGCATCGGTGAGGCGAGGTGTCCATTCTGAACGGTCTTCAATGGAAGAGAGGAAGTCGATATCGAAGGTGGCGCGTTGGTAGCCGTGGGCCATCACGGCATAGCCCCCGATTATGAGGAAACGTAGCTCGGGATCTTTTCCCCCGAGTGCAATCAATTGCGGCAGATCCATTACTTCGGCTCCGGCCAGTCCAGATGCCGATGGAGGAACTTGTAGGTCGCCTGGCCGTTGATCGTGTGCGGGCCGTTGAACCATTCAATCTCCGTCCGATCTACGATGCCCAGGTAATCGTAAAGCCGTCTGACCTTGGCATACTCAAAGGCCACCCATTCATCGAGGCCGACGCCGTCGTTGTGCCCGCGTTCGACCATGAACGGGCGGGGACAGATGAGCGCGGCCATCTCGGCGTAGTTGAAGGTGTGGCCAAGATCCCATTCGTAGATCTCGTATTCGCCGGTGAACATGTAAGTGCTGCGCCAATCCACCGAGGCGTTTTTCCAGACCCATTCGTTGAAATCGGCCGAACAGATCGAGAGGGCGTAACGTTGTTCCAGTGCCGGGATGCGCATGGCGCTTTTCCCTCCGTAGGAAAGTCCATAGAAGCCGATGCGCTTGGGATCGACGTATGGCTGGGTCTCCAGCCAGTCGATGATGGCGGTGTGTTGTGGTGTGATCACGGAGAAGAGCGATTTGCCGAGGGGGTTCAGCTTTCGTTGCAATTCGCGGAACGCGTCCTTTCCGCGGTAAGGGTTGTGTGGCGCGAACACGACAAAGCCGCGCTCGGCCAGCCTGGCGGCAAAGGCTTTGTAGGGACGGAATGCGCGGGACTTCACGTCCTCGTTGATGACGTCGTCGGGCAAGCCCTCGAGCCCGTGCTGGCAGACGACGACGGGACGCTTTTCTCCCTTCTTCAGATCCTTGGGCAGCAGGAGATATCCCCAGGCATAGACATCCTCCCACACGTCCAGCACGATCTCGTAACCCATCCACTTCTCGGCTTCCTTGAGCATGCGCGAACGGGCGTTTAGGGGCATTCGCTTGGCGTCTATCCAGCCGACCGTGTCTTCGCGGAAGGAATCCCGGAAGGGCACGATATCCTTGTCCCATTGATCAGGCGAAGTGGTCTTCACCTTGTTCCAGAGGAAGCCGTAACGGCGGGTGCTGGCGTGGCGGAGCAGCGTCTGGACATGTTGCTCGATCTGCTGGAACTGCCGCACTTGCCGTTGTTTGGCGGTGAATTGCTGTCGCATGTCTTTCAAGGGAACGGGCGCTTCGCCGAAGGGGTTGGCATTGATTCCCAGCGCGCGCAGGAAAACGATCAGTGCTGCGGCCGAGCCTGGACCGGTGGTCTGGCCGTTTTGTTGAGAAACCAGGCTTGGCTTGGGAAAGCTTTTGGGTGAACCGGCCAAGAGTTGTGCGGCGCGAATCCATTCGCCGTTGACCGCTTCGTGCGATGCGGTCTTCCACACGCCGGGCGCTGCGCCGTTTCGTCGGCCCTTCATGATTTCCGGTCCGGTGATCTCCTCCACTTCACTGTGTTCCAGAACGAGTGCGCGAGGAGTGATCAGGGTCGCGATCTCCGCATCCCCGAATACGTTCAGGAGTCCGAAGAGGTTTCGATAGATCGGTTCGGCCCAGAGTCTTTCGCGTTGCTGGAAATACCCGCTGACTAGACTTGCCTCAATCCGCGTGTCGATGGCCGCTGAGTAGAATGCGACAAGTCCACCCTCGTTGTATCCTGTTACACCGATCGGTATTTTTTTACCTCCGCGATCGGCCGCCTTGGCGAACCAGTCCACCCCTGCCAGCACTTTCTGCACTTCGTAACCGATCAGGTGCCGGCCCATTTCGAAGGCCTGGCGGTAGAGCCATTCGCGATGCGGTTGGTTGGTCCAAACCTTCACGTTCTTGTTGCCGGAATGTCCGTTGCGCCGATCTATCAGTGTGGGCACGAGCACCTGGCAGCCCGAGGTCGCCAGCCATCGGGCGGTCTGGCTTTCAACCGATGTTCCCGGAGAGATGCCCAGGAGTTGTTCGGGAGTTTGATCCGCATCCGGCAGAGCAACGACGTATGCCTGGATTTTCCCTTTCGGTTGAACGAGCAATCCTTCACCAAACACGCCCTCCAACACCGGCCAACGAACGGCGAACACGCGGAACTGTTTGTTTTCATAAACCACCCCTGGCGAACTTGTCGTTGCGACATATTCCAGCGCTTCGATCGGAAGACGTTCGTCAACTACTCCGATGATCTCTCGCAGGCGTTCGCGGTTTGGCTCGACCGATTTGTTGTAGGCTTCGGTGGACGAGAAATCACGTTTCCAATGTGCAGCTCGTTTGCCGGTGGAGGCCGTAATTTCCCGGTCCAGAAATTTGCTGATTCCGGCTACCATTTGCGCGGAGAGATCACCTTCCATCTTGAGCGGTTTGGTGCCCGTAGGCCCTGGTGCTGCGCCAAGCGAAATCGAGATGGCCAGGAGAATGGCTGGGAGGGGGATGGTCAGTTTCACGTTCAAAACCGTAGCAATCCCCTTCGCGTAGGCAAGAACCCCGAAGCGAGACTTATTCACGCGCACTCAGCGTATCGGGATTCACATGTTCGGGGATTTCTGACATCCTTCGGCATGGCTGAGAACGAGTGGTCAATCCGCGTTGGCACACCGGAAGATTGGGAGATTATCGCCGAGTTCAATCAACGCCTGGCGATGGAAACCGAAGAAAAGGAACTGCCGGCGAACGTGATTGGGCCGGGAGTACAGGAGGTCTTGGGCGATCGGATGAAGGGGGTCTACTACTGCTCTGAAGCGAATGGTGAGGTGATCGGCCAGTTGATGATCACGCTGGAGTGGAGCGACTGGCGCAACGGTTGGTTCCACTGGATACAAAGTGTCTATGTCCGGAAGGACTGGCGGGCGAAAGGCGTGTTCACCTCGCTTTACCGACACGCTGAGGCAATCGCCCGGGAGGACCCCGAAGTGTGTGGATTGCGGCTATATGTCGAAAGAGACAACTCGCGCGCCCAAGGCGCTTACGCACGGCTGGGCATGACGCGGACTGATTATCAGATGTTTGAAGTGGAGTTTTAGTTGCAGTGCATAGGAGGTTGGATCTGTCGCTCAAAGAGTTGCCTGTTGATGGAGAGCCGACCGGCCCTGTGCCGTGAACGAGATTTAGGGCCGCCAAACGCTTCGCCTACGCTCCGGCCCCATTTAGCCTGTCTGGATGGTGAAGAAGTTTCCAATGCCATCTGCACGAATGGTGAGTGATCAAACTGATTCACCATTGACGCAAGGCCAATGGGGTCTTGATTGGTTGCCCGTGAGTTAGCTCATCAATCTTTCTCACCACCGAGACGAGCTCGGCGGGGTCGCTCTCGCCTCGCCTCGAGGCGCACTGTTTCAACGTGCCTCACGTCCGCTGCTGCAGACCTTCAAACGACAAAGGGACGCCTGTGGGCGTCCCTTTGCTGGTGAGTGTCTTGATTTCCTTACTTGCGAACGCGAGACAGTTTCATGATGCGGCCATCGATGTTCCAATCCTGCACGTAAAGATCACCGTTTTTGCCCCAGTAGGAGCCGTGCGTTCCGCTGAACGCGCCTTCGACCCAGTCCGCCTGTTTGACGCGGAAGTTGCGTCCTTGCTTCGGGTCGGGATTCTTGCCCAGCGTGGCCACGATCTTGTTGTCCTTGCCGATGATGGTGACGTATCCGTGGAGATCGGGGATGGAGGCGTAATTACCCTGCACGGCGACGGAGGTCGGCATGCCGAGACCTTCGATCACCACCCCGATGAATTCGCCTTCAAGGCTGTAGTGCAACATGCGCCCTTTGGGCTTGTGGTTTCGGTCACAGATCAGCAGCCGTGGCGGATTGTAACGGGTGTCGAGTGTCATGCCGTGACAGGTGTTGAATTCCTTCAGGCCGTTGCCCTTCTTTCCGAAGTGGCTCTTGTATTTGCCGTTCTTGTCAAAGACGAAGATCACGTTGCTGGCATAACCGTCCGCCAGGTAGATGTCCCCGTTCGGGGCGACCGTGACCGCCGTTGGTTTGAAGCGGATCGGATTGAGGCCGGATTCCTTGGGGAATGGCAGGTTCAACACGACCTTGCCGTTGTCCGCGCGGAACTTCACGCCTTCCCGGTTGTTGTTGCGAGCACCATAGATGTATTCCACACCGTCTTCTTCGCGGATTTCGATGTCGTGCATCGCGGTGTGTTGGAAGGTGACGTATTCGCGGATCTTCTGGCCCTTCGATGAGAAGACCACGACGCCTTTATTGGCGCTGACGTAGACGTTGCCCTTCTTGTCCACGACCACGCCCCCGTGCGTGCTACCGAGGCCGGACTTGCCGTTCTTGTCCAATCCCCACCCGGGAACGGTGTCGAAGCTCATGGAGCCTTTGCCCATGCGGACCGGTTTGACTTCGCCGGCTTGAGTTGCGGTGGATTGGTCGACCAAGGCCGCGACAGCGATGATTGCGAATAACTTTTTCATGATGGAATGCCGGGAACGTGAAGGCGTGGAAACGGCGATGCAATATTCAATTGGCCCGGCATGAGTTCAACATGTGGCGATCGGATTGAACGGGGACGGGTGTTTCCGATCGTCGGAATATGTGCGGCTGCAAGCGAGTGCTTTGGAGTCGCCACTCTGCAAGGCTATGGTTGCACGATCGTTTTGCGCAGCGAATCCGACACTCCAGCGAAGTCTGATCCGATAGTCGGCGTGTAGAATTCCCGCTCCATCACATTTCTATGCTCAGGCTTGATTCGATCACGTAGTCTCCGGGGATGAACAAACCATTCTTTGTGTTGTTGCTCGGATTGATGCTCGCACAGGGCGGGCACGCGGCCAACCGTCCGCCAAACTATGTTCTCATATTTGTAGACGACCTGGGATACGCGGACTTGGGGTGTTTTGGTTCGCCTGATATTCGAACGCCTCGATTGGACGGGTTGGCAAAGGAGGGAATGCGCTTCACACAGTTTTATGCTCAGCACATCTGTGGACCGTCGCGCGCGGCCTTGATGACGGGATGCCATCCGCTTCGGGTTGCCGAGCGAGGGAATGTGAAGGAGATCCATCCGGTGCTGCACACCAAGGAGATCACGATCGCGGAGGTATTGAAGGAACGGGGATATGCGACTGGTTGTTTCGGCAAGTGGGATCTGGCACGGCATTCGCAGCGGGGGTTCCATCCGGAACTGATGCCCAATCATCAGGGATTCGATTACTTCTTCGGAACGCCGACCAGCAATGATGGATTCGTAGACCTGTATCGAAACAGCGTGCGCATTGAGGAAAAGGCGGACATGGCGATGTTGACCGAGCGCTACACGGACGAGGCGATCGGGTTCATCGAGCGAAACAAGAGCAAGCCGTTCTTTGCCTATGTGCCGCATACCATGGTTCACACGAAGCTGGCGGCTTCGAAGAAGTTCAACGGGAAATCGAAGCGCGGTCTCTATGGGGATACGGTCGAGGAGATTGATTATAATGTGGGGCGGATTGTGGACGTGTTGAAGAAACATGACCTGGTGTCGATTACTTACTTTCTCTTCACCAGCGACAACGGGCCCTGGCTCATCAATAACAAGGGGCTTGTTGATGGCACTCTGCCGACGGATCACGGCGGATCGGCAGGGCATCTCAGAAGTGGCAAGGTCTCGACTTGGGAAGGCGGGGTTCGTGTGCCGGCCATTCTTTGGGCGCCCAATCGTGTGCCGGCCGGTGTCACCTGTAATGAGATCGCTGCGACGATTGATTTGATGCCCACTTTCGCAAGCCTGGCTGGGACACGCGCACCATCCGATCGTGTGATCGATGGTGTTGATATTCGTCATCTCTTCGCGGGTGAATTCAAGAAAGCGGATCGGAATCGCGTCTTCCGGTACTACTTCATCAATCACCTGCAGGCGGTTCGACAGGGGAAGTGGAAGCTGCACGTCCCTCGACCTGCAAAGCCTGCGTGGCTTGGGCCCTTCGCGGTCAATCGGCACATTCATCCCTCGGATTGGGCAGGTATTAATGCACCCTTCCTGGTGAATCTTGAGGCAGATCCTGGCGAATCGAAGAACGTGGCGAAAGCGAACCCCAAAGTCGTTGCCCGCATGATGAGGCTGGTTGAAGAAGCCCGCGATGATATCGGCGACTACAACCGGGCCGGCAGGAATATGCGCTTCTTCGACCCGCTCCCAAATGGCCGGCCCAAGAAACCGATCTTTCCGAGGATCGAGTCGTGGGGGAAAAAGAAACCTCGGAAGAAGAAGTGATCGATGAACCACGAATGGACACGAATACACACGAATTGCTGAGCACCTGTTCGGGTTGGAGCGACGTCGGGACCTATATTATCCGGCAGCTGGCGTCGATCGCTGGCTGGTGATTGAAAGGGAAACCCCTGCAAAACTGTGTTTGGGGAGTGAATGAAAAGCCAGTTGATCTGCACACATTCAAAACAAACATTGACGCAAGGCCACTGCTGGAATTAGTTGGGGTCTTCACCGACGAGCAAACTCCAGACCAACACCCGATTGGATTTCTGCCGGTTGGTTTCAATCCGGCTTTTCAGGATCCATTTCCACGACCTTCCACGGCAGACCGAATTGGGTCAGATCTGCCATGAAAGGATCGGGATTGAGTTGTTCCATGTTCCACACGCCGGGCTTGCGCCAGGTTCCTTCGAGAATCTGTTTCGCCCCGATCATCGCGGGGACGCCGGTGGTGTAAGAGACCGCCTGGGCATTGGTTTCTCTGAAGCACTCCTGGTGATCGCAGGAATTGTGGATGAACGCCTTCCGTCGTTTTCCATCCTTGGTTCCGTCGACCAGGCAACCGATACACGTCTTCCCTTTCGTGCGCGGGCCGAGTGAAGCCGGATCGGGAAGCACGGCCTTCAGGAATTGGAGCGGAACGATTTCCTGCCCGTTGAAACCCACCGGTTCAATGCTGGTCATACCCACATTGACGAGACAGTTCAGATGGGTGAGGTAAGCCTCTCCGAAGGTCATCCAAAAGCGAATGCGTTTGAGCCCGGGGATGTTCTGGCAGAGCGATTCCATTTCCTCGTGATACATCAGGTAGGAAGGACGCACGCCGACTTCCGGATAGTCGAAGTCCCAGCGATGTTCCATCGGCTTGGTTTCCTTCCACTCGCCGGCCTCCCAGTACCGGCCGTTGGCAGAGACTTCGCGAATGTTGATCTCGGGATTGAAATTCGTGGCGAAGGGATAGCCGTGATCGCCGTCGTTGCAGTCTAGGATGTCGATCGTGTCGATCTGGTCGAAGAGGTGTTTTTGTGCGTGGGCGCAGAATACGTTGGTGACGCCCGGGTCGAAACCTGAGCCGAGCAGAGCCATTAATCCGGCTTCCTTGAACCGATCCTGATAGGCCCACTGCCATTTGTATTCGAACTTGGCCGTGTCCAGCGGTTCGTAGTTTGCGGTGTCCACGTAATCGACGCCGGTCTCCAGGCAGGCGTCCATGATGGTCAGGTCCTGGTACGGCAGGGCGACGTTTACGACGACCTTGGGTTCGTTCTTGCGAATCAGTGCGACCAATTCGGGGACGTTGTCCGCGTCCACCTGTTCCGTTCGAATCTCTCGCGACAACTCAGAGGCAATCTGCTCGCAACGTGAGACCGTTCGACTGGCGAGGCAGATCTGCGAAAACACTTCCGGGAGTTGTGCGCACTTGTGCGTCACCACTCGTCCCACGCCACCGGCGCCTATGATCAGAACATTGCTCATGACAACGCGCGATATGAGCTTCGGATTCCGGCTTTAGTTCAAGTTCTTTGTTGTGACAAAGCCGGAGGGTTACGAAGCAATTGAAATGTCTTTCACGCGGCAGCGCGTGCCAATCGATCGGCGATGCCACGCCACTCGGCGGTATCCGGAACGGACTCGGCGATGATGAATTCAGCACCTTCCTCATCGCAGCGATGCAATTCGGCATAGAGTGCCCGGGCATATGCTTCGGGGTCGTGAGGGACTACACACACATGGCTGCCCTTCAAACCGAGGGGGACGTTCGTGTGGGCGAGCACCCATGTCCTCCGGGGATCGATTTCCGGTGGAATCTGGGAGGCCAGGTGTGATTCGTTTTCCCAACCCGAAATCACCAGCTTGGCTTCGGGAGAGTAATGCGTGAGCAGCCGGCCGGGACTGCGAACTGTGTCGGCGTCATCTGAGCTTCGAATGACCACACCGTCTTCGCCAAGCACAGCTTCGATGGATTCCTCGTGTATCAGTCCCGGTCGCAGGATTTCTGCAGGTGACTTCGTCAGGTCGATCACGGTCGACTCGATCCCGATCTGCGATTGTCCACCATCGACAATCAGCCTCAGCTTGGATCCCAATCCCTTGAGGACGTGTTCGGCGTTGGTCGGAGAAAGTTGGTTGGAAGGATTCGCACTCGGCGCGGCCAGGGGGAACCCGCAACGCTTGATGACTTCTCGCATCAAGGGATGGCCCGGCCATCGAATTCCGACGGTAGCTCCTCCTGCGGTGACGATATCCGGAATCTGTTCGCTGCGTGGCAGCACGAAGGTGATTGGGCCCGGCCAGAATGCTTCGTTGAGTTTCTGCGCGGATTCCGGCCAGTTCTTCACACAGTTTCGAGCCATGACCAAACCGTCCACGTGCACGATGATCGGATTGTACGCGGGACGATCCTTGATTTCGTAGATCTTGGCCACGACCTCCGGATCGAAGGCATGGGCTGCCAACCCATACACCGTTTCCGTGGGCAATGCCACGACTTCGCCCGCGATCAATCGATCCGCTGCGGCTTCGGCAGCCGCGCGAAAGAGGTCGGGCGTGTGGGTGGGCAGGATTTCCGGAGACTGAGCCGCCATTTCCGCGGGACAAATACGCGTTTTGCCGCGTCAGGGGCAAGGTGTTTCCCGGAGAGTTTTTGCGTGGATTTTTGGTCGGGCAATCGGCTAAACCTTCCGCGTGCCGGAAACTAGGGCAGCCCAACTCCTTGGTAACTCACGCACCTTCTACGACAAAGGCGTGGAGGCGTTGCGCAAGGAGAACTATGACTACGCCATTGAGCTTCTGACCCAATTGATCAAAAAGGAGCCTCAATGCATCGACGCGCGCATGAAGCTGCGTGACGTTGCGCTCGCCAAGCAGGCCAAGGGCAAGAGTTTCTTCAAGAAGGTCATGAGCACGGCTGGGAGTGGTGCTCACCTGGCGCGAGCGCAGATGGCGATGAAGGAGAATCCCGAAGAGGCGCTTTCCGAGGTGGAGATGATTCTGCTAACCGATCCCAAGAACGTCCTCGCCCTCAAACTTTCCGCGGATGCTGCGCTCGCGTTGGAATTCATTGAGACTGCCAAGATCACCTTGCAGATCGTGCACAAGCTCGCGCCGGAGGATCGGGAGGCGAATTCAAAGCTCGCCAACCTTTACTGCGACCTCGATGAACCAGAGAAGGCCGAGCAGATTTACGCGATTCTGGTCAAGCACTACCCGGACGACCAGGACCTCCAGATGGAGGCCAAGAACATTTCCGCGCGCAAGACCCTGAACCGGGGCGGTTACGAAGAAGCGCGCGCTGAAGGGGCCACGTTCCGCAAATTGATCAAGGACGTGGACGAGGCCGAGCGTCTCGAGCGTGAGGCGCGCATGGTCAAGGATGAGGAAACTGCGAATACGCTGCTCACCGAGTATGAGGCCCGTTTGGAGAACGAACCTCAGAACACCAAACTAATCGTCAACATCGCCGAGATCTACGCCGCGCAGAAGAACTTCTACCGCTCGCTGCAATATTACAACCTGCTGGAAGGGATTGACGGAGCGGTGGATGCGAAGATTCGGCGCGACATGTTTGACGCTTCGGTAAAGCGCTTCACTCAGGCGATTGAGGAACTCCAGCCGGATATTCCTGATTACGAGGAAACGAAAGCCGCGTACATCGCAGAACGGGATCGCTTCGTCATGGACGATTGCCGGGATCGGGTCGAACGCTATCCGACCGACATGGCGCTTCGATATGAATACGGGCAGTTGCTGTACGAAGCCGGCCGTGTTTCCGACGCGATAGCCGAGCTTCAGCGTGCCCAGGCCAATCCGCATCATCGGCTCAAGGCGCAGATCCTGATCAGCAAATGCTTCGCCGAGCAAGGAATGCGCGATCTTGCCGTCGCCGGACTGCAGGAGGCGGTGAACGAAAAGAACACGATGGACGATGAGAAGAAGGATCTGCTCTACACGCTCGGCGTGATCCTTCACGACATGGCGCGCTACGATGAATCGATCGCGCAGTTCAAGCAGATCTACGCGGTCGACATCGGCTTTCGCGACATCGCCAAGCGGGTGAGCGACTACTACAGCCGCGGTTCGTCTTCGGACTGATTTCCAAGCGGGGCAGGGATTGGGGTTGGGCGTTTACACACCCCGATGTTTCGCATACCAAGGTCCGACACTTCAGGACTCATGATTTCTTCAATCGATGACAACGGCGTCTCCCGCCGAAACTTCATTGCCGGGTCAGCGGCTACGGTCGCGGCCGGAACTGCTCTTTCACCCGAACTCCTGCAGGCCAAGGCGCTGGGCGACCGTGAGGTCAAGATCGCGCTGATTGGTTGTGGCGGGCGTGGGACAGGCGCCACCGTTCAGGCGCTCAGCACCTACGGCAAAGTCCGGCTGTGGGCAATGGCTGACGCCTTCGAGCCGAACCTGATGAAGAGCTACAGGTCGCTCTCAGCTGGCGGTAATTACAGCCAGTCCAAGGGGGCGGAGGCACCAGCGGACAAGGTCAGCGTGCCGGAAGAACGAAGATTTGTCGGACTCGACGCGTATCGGAAGGTCATGGCGATGCCGGAGATCGACATGGTGATTCTGACCACACCTCCGGGCTTTCGAGCAAGGCAGTTTGAGGAGGCTGTCGCAGCCGGAAAACACGTGTTCATGGAGAAACCGGTGGCCACGGACGTGCACGGAGTTCGCACGGTCTTGGCCGCAGCGAAGGAAGCCAAGCGAAAGAACCTGAAGGTGGGCGTCGGATTGAATCGCCGTCACAGCCCGATGTATGAAGCGACGCTGGACCGGATCCATGCCGGCGACATCGGCCGCCTGAATACGATCCGTATCTACAATGTGCGTGGTGGCGTGGGCAAGTTTTACGAACGCCAGCCGGAAGACACCGAGATGGAGTATCAGGTGAAGCATTGGTACTACTTCGACTGGTTGAGCGGAGACTTCCTGGTCGAACAGAGTGTGCACGACTATGATGTAGCGCTCTGGATGAAGGGGATGCTCCCCATCAACGCGCAAGGGCAGGGCGGGCGCCTGGTACGCACGGGGACGAAGTGGGGGAACATTTACGATCACTTCTACGTGGAATATGATTTCCCGGATGGTTCAAAGCTGCTCTCACAACACCGCCACATCCGCGGCTGCTGGGGCTTGTTCGGTGAAAGCGCTGACGGCAGCAAGGGCACCGCTTCGCTGGTGGGCAAATCGCGGGCGATGGTCCAGATGCACGATCAGCCGAACAACGCGGCCTGGCGCATCAAGGAAACGGGTAACTCCTACCAGATCGAACACGATCGGCTCTTCCGCGCTATTCGCGAGGACACACCCCACAACGAAGCCGAGTATGGAGCACATGCGAGCTACGCGGCTATCCTCGGGCGCATGGCCGCATATACCGGCAAGATGTTGGATTGGGAGGAAACGCTGAAGAGCGATCACCGGATTACTCCAGCTGGGGAGCTCTGGTCTTCGCCCGCGCCAGTAAATCCGTTGCCTGAAGGCGGATATCCGATTGACAAGGCTGGCATGCCTCCTCGAATTCGCGCGTGACGTAGAGGGGACTCGGCCAGATCAGGGAGTCTTTCGGAGCGGTAATACCGGCGATTGCGTCCGGTGATGTTGTCGATAAACTCTCCCCACGATTCTCCATTGGTGGGATCATTCAGTCGGAATGCCAGAAACGGACTGGTGGAATTTGCGGAAGCCATGGCTGCTTTGTAGACGATGCTCGTGCTCATGATTGGTGTCTTTCGTTCCTGTCTGTAGGCGGGTTCTCCAACCCGGTGAACATCGCTGGCAAAAGCGAGGAACGAACCAATTACAGCCTCATTCGTGTAAAGCCGTGTAATAGTCTGTAAAGCCTTGTAAAGCGGGAAGGATGGGTGGGGACCAGCTCTGCTCCGAAAACCTTAGTCCTTCTTCTTTCCTTGTTTACGCAACTGCAAGCCGTTCGCATTCAACTTCGCGGAGAGCTGTTCGCGCAGTTGGGCGAGGTGTTTTCCTTGATCGGCACTCAGTGCAAGGTTGGTAAACTGTCCGGGATCGATGCGCATGTTGTAGAGTTCTTCAGTCGCGTCCTGATAACGAATATAGGCCCAGTCCGTTGTACGCAGGGCATAACCTTTCTTGCCGACAGACAGGGCGCCGGAACGAACGTTTGCGTTGGAATTCTTGAGTACGGATGTGAGGCTCCGGCCCTGCGTTTCCTCAGGAATACTTAGTCCGGCGAGCTCAGAAAGGGTGGGGTAGAGGTCCATCAGTTCCGCAAGTGAATGACTGCGGCCGGGTTTCATGCCGGGAACGGAAACGATCAAGGGAACGCGGAGGACTTCTTCATGAAGATTCGATTTTTGCCAGAAGGTGTGCTCGCCCAGATGATATCCGTGGTCACTGGTGAAGACGATGGCCGTGCTGTCACGCAGGCCGAGGCGCTCGAGTTCTTTCACAATGCGCCCGACTTGTTCGTCCATGAAGGTGATGGACGCGTAGTAGCCGGCCCACATGCGTTTCCAGTTGTCGGGATATTGGCCGATCGGGTTCTTCGCGTTCTGGGTTCCGGCAATGCCCAACTCCGGAATATCATCCAGATCGCCATCCGGTACATGGGGGACTTTCATGTCCTGCCAGGGATAAAGATCGAAATACTTCTTCGGAGTGACCATCGGGTAATGCGGCCGCACAAATCCGGCAGCGAGGAAGAAGCGCTCATCCTTGTGCTTACGAAGGAGGTCGATCGTCTTGGTGGCGGTCTTCCAATCGGGTTGATCGGAGCCATCCCCATCGTAGCTGACCGTGACGAACATCCGGTGCTTCATTTTCGTGGACTCACGACCGTCGAGTGCGCGAGTGAAGATGTTGAGATTCAGGCAGGCGTAGTCACCAGGTGTGTGCGCCTCGCGTCCCTGCGAGTTGAATCGCTCCGTCCATGAACTCGCGACATCACCGCCATTGGTGTCGTTGATGATGTCGCCGGGCACGCGCATGTGATAGATTTTTCCGACCCGTGCGCTGTACCAGCCGTTCTCGCGGAAGTGTTGCCCCATGTTTACCTGCCCGGCACCGCGATACTTGCTGAACATGAACGACTGCCGAGAAGGAGCGCAGGCCGTGCCCTGGCAATAGGCACGTTCGAAGACCATCCCCGATGCGGCAAGCGAATCGATGTTCGGCGTCTGCACGATCTTGTCGCCGTAACAACCCAAGGTGCTTGCCTTCAGATCGTCCGAGATCAGGAACAGCACATTGCGGATGGCGGGCTTGTCTTTGGCAGTGACGGACGCGAGCAAGGACACGCAGACGAGGAGCGAGAGAATCCGTTTGTTCGACATGGCGCACAGATTCGCGGGAAGGCGCGGATCATTCAACCCGGATTTGCATGATGCGGGCGTGGTCGATGCCATTCGTCTGGTGGACTGTCAGGCGCAGTGCGTCGAGAGTTTTTGCTTTGTTCAGTTCGTGATGGCGGAGACGCTGATGATTGTCGTCGATCTCCCAAAGAGTTGTCCAAGTGTCTTTGTCCCGTGCTTCTATGGAATACGCCCTGCCCGTCTCAGGTTGTGCCTTGCCCCAGATCATCTTGGATGTGTAGCCGTCGTGGTGACTGAGCGTGAGATGGCGATGCAAACCGGTGTCGAAGACGATGCGAACGCCGGAGATTTCGATAGGTTGTGTCCATTCGAGGATGACCCACGCCGGAAGGCCTTCTTCAGCTGAAGACATCCAGCGATGGACGCCTTTCATCGCGCGGTCTTTCGCTGCGCCTTTCTCTCCATGAACCGAGCGAGTTTGTCCGGAGAGAAGCGGAGACGGATCCCCGTTTGAAGCAGTAATTGAAGCGTCTGCTTCCAAGCCGGGCTCCAGTTTTCGCCCGATCAGGAACGCGTCGTCTCGAAGCAAGCGCTGTTGGATCGAGCGAATCCTTTGTTCATCCGAATCGTTTATTTGATCACGCGCACAATGGGCCGCGGCTGTCCCCACGCCTTGTCCGACCGCGGCGCAGGTGGCCATGACACGCGTGGACGAGAAGGCCACGTGCGTGGCGGATATGTTTCGTCCTGCGAACATGAGGTTTTCGATGTCGCGGGCCACGCAGCATGACAGTGGAATATCGTATAGGAACGGAACGGGAGTCTGAACACACGGTTCCTGATCGGGCGCGTCCACGCCTTCTGGCGGATGCAGGTCGAGCGACCAACCGCCATACGCGATGGTGTCGTGGAATTCGCGGGACTCAAGAATGTCATTCTCCGTCAGGATGTGTTTGCCGATGAAACGTCGGCTCTCGCGTTTGCCCGGCAGGAAACCGATCCAGTCCAACGCCCAGAGGGAGGCATCGAAGGCATCCGCCTCGGGTCCATTTTTAATGTGATTCCAAATGCCCAGCGTGATCGCCAGGAGTTCGTCGCGGATCTCCTCGTTGTCCTTGATCGTGTCGAGCGTTCCGCCCCATTCGGCCCACCAGTAGCCGTATTCGTGAGTCGGTTCTTCCTCACCCGGTGTGGCGTAGAGACGCAACTTCAGCTCGTCCTTTGTGAATTCCCGAACCCAGTCCGGCGCAACAAAGGGCATTGGCCGATCGTGTTTGCGGGCTTGAAGAAGAATCGTTGAACCGAGGCGCTGATTGTCGGCGGAGGCAATGGCGAGTGACTCGTTGAATTGCTCGTTCGATTCGCGCCCCTCCATGAACGCTGCTCCCGCTTCGAACCCAAGCCGCCCGTCGCCGGTGCAATCGACAAAGATTCGGGCAGAAATTCGAAAGCGATCTTCAGTGCTTTGACGTTCTGCGATTGCGGATTCGATTTGATTGCCGTGCTTCTCGACGGATACCACCGTGGTGTTCAACAGGAGCGTCAGATTGGATTCCGTGCGACACTTGTCGTAGAGAATCAAGTCAAAGACCGAGGCAGATCGCTGTGGATTGAGTACGCAATTGTCCAATCGGATCTCCTCAATGATACCTCCTTCACGTGCTTCCGTTTTCAATTCCTCCCCGCGATCGAAACTTCCCGTTCCGTTTGCACCGACTATGTGCATGCGCACTTCGCTCGACGCGTTCCCCCCAAGCGCCGGGCGATCCTGGCAGAGAATCACCTTCGCGCCATTCCGCGCCGCGGCCAACGCACAGGGAACACCGGCCGCTCCACCGCCCGCGACAAGGACGTCGCAATCGAGTTCGTGTTCGGTGAGAGGCATGAATTTGTGGCGTGGTCGCGCGCTTGATAGCTTGCGGCTACGGATGGGTCAAGTGGCTGGAATCTCCAGCATTGTGTGCTTACGATCACCGGATGATCCGCTTGAGTTTCGCACTGTGCGTCTTGATTTGCTCCTTGCCCGTTGTGAAGTCCGCCGGGCAGGTGATCGCTGACAATACGTATTTCCTAGGTACGCCCGGTTTTCCGGAGTGGGAAGAAAACGTCGGACGTAAGGCCCATGGGCGCGAGCTGCATCTGGATTTCGAATCGAAGGCCAACCCTAAGGCGAAGACGCTTCTCATCCAACAGGAAGGCGTGAAGGAAGGTTGGTCGGTCTATCTCAATGGAAAGCGTCTTGGGGGGTTGGTGCGATCACAGACGAGGCTCGTTCATCATCTCGAAGTCCCGGAGAGAGTAATGAAGGACGGGACGAACAAACTTTCAATCCGCGCACCCAAACGGATCGATGACATCAATGTCGGTCCCATTCGCCTGCGAGATGGAGCGAAGAGATTTCTGGCTGAGGGCTGGCTGGAGACGAGGCTGTTTGACGAGAGTGGTCAGATGATGCCGGGCAGGGTGACCATCGCGGACGAGAACGGCGCCCAGGCCGCACTGTACCTGGACGGGGCTCCAAAGGTCATTGGCCGTGCGGGCGTGGTCTACACCGGGCATGGCTATGCGCGCGTCGGATTGCCGGAGGGGACATACGACATCTGGGGATCGCGCGGATTCGAATACAGCATCGCGAAAAGGCGGGTGAAGATTCGGAAAGGACACGTGACTTCCGTGGACCTCCATTTGAATCGCGAGGTGGACACGCGCGGTTGGGTCTCGGTTGATTCGCATATCCACACGCTTACCTTCAGCGGACATGGTGATTCGACGCTCGATGAACGCATGCTGACCATTTCGGGCGAAGGCATCGAAGTTGCGATTTCGACCGATCACAACCACCACACGGATTTCCATCAGCCGGCAGTGGATCTGGGGGTTCGAAAACACTTTACGCCGGTCGTCGGAAATGAGGTCACCACCAAGATAGGGCATTTGAATTCCTTCCCAATGAAGCTGGATGCGTCCATCCCTCCATACAAGCTGACCAATTGGGTGGAGTTGTTGGAAGGGATTCGTAGTTCGCCCGGTGTGCAGGTTGTTCAGTTGAATCACCCACGCAACGTGCACAGTGGATTCTCGCCGACTGCAACGAATGTGTTCGACAGGGTCACGGGTCGGAGCGGGATGGGCGTCGGTTACGATGCGATGGAGGTGGTCACCTCTGCGGCCATGCAATCCGATCCGATGTGCCTGTTTCGTGACTGGTTCGCCCTCCTTAATCGGGGACACCGAATCGTGGGGATGGGCTCAAGCGATACCCACGACGTCAGCCGTTTCATCCTCGGACAGGCCAGAACATACATTCGGGCGAAGGACGAAGATTCGGGCGCGATCGATGTGGATGAGTTGTGCGACAGCCTGTTGGACGGCAAGGCATCGATCAGTTTTGGATTGTTGGCAGAGATTGATGTGAACGGTGCGTCGATCGGGGATGTGATCCAAACGAAGGACGGGAAAGTGCGGGTGACGATCGAAGTCATCGGACCCAGTTGGGTTTGCGCGGATCGCGTCGAATTGTTTGCCAACGGAATCTCGATCGGCCGGCGTGATTTCACATCCGGTTCGGAGATTCGAAAGGGTCGGTTCGTGTTCGATACGCAAATCTGGAACGATGCTTACCTCGTAGCGATTGCCACCGGACCGGGATTGCGCGAGCCGTTCTGGGATACACCCAGGCCGTATCAACTGAGTTCAAAGAAGTTCACGCCACGTCTCATCGCAGCGACCAATCCCGTCTGGGTGGACGCGGATGGAGATGGCCGGGTGAATTCGCCCCGCGCGGTTGCAGAGCAAGCCTTGGAGAAGGCCCAGCATCCCGTAGCTGCCTTGAAGAGCATTGCCCTCAAGGATGCGGCTGTTGCAGTGCAGATGGCTGAGTTTCTGGCAGCGCGAATTGGTAAAGACGAGTTGAAGCGAGCTGTGCCCAAGGAAGCTATCAATGTTAGGGCAGGGGTGAATGCCTATCTTAGCGGTCGCGCCGAGGAACTGTACATCCGCCGGTAAGTAGCATCGGCCGGCATTCGTAGCAGCGAGCGAGTGCGAGCAGAATATCGCTGCCACTTAAACTCGTCGCTCACGCACGCAGCTGCGCCGTTTCCTCAGGCAGTGCTTCCGAAATGCGCACAATCGAACGCGCCTTCCCCTCGTCATCGATGTCCACCAAAGCCCCTTTCAATTCAACTCCCTCCTTGGCCACGCTGAATCTCCGCGGTCGGTTGGTCAGAAATCGCTCGATGATCGGTTCAAACTCTCGCCCCAGACAGCCCGACTGCGGGCCGGTGAAACCGGCATCGCACAAGAATGCTGTTCCGTTCGAGAAGATTTGTTCGTCCGCGGTTTGAACATGTGTGTGTGTTCCGATTACCGCTGAGACCTTCCCATCCAGCATCCGGCCAACTGCGATTTTCTCTGAAGTGGCTTCAGCGTGGATATCGACAAGAATGAACGGAGTGGTTTTGCGGATTTCATCCACGGCCGCATTGAGCGCGTGAAAAGGATTTTCAAGCGCCGGCATGAACGTTCGTCCCTGTGCGTTTATCACACCCAGTCTCCTTCCATCGGAGAGTTCGTGAAGTGTCCATCCTTGGCCCGGAGTATCCGCCGGATAGTTGAGCGGACGGACAAATCGCGGTTCATCATTCAAAAGTTCGACGACCTCCTTCTGGTCCCAAAGATGATCACCCGAGGTGATGACATCGACACCTGCGTCGAAGATTTCTTTCGCGGTTTTCGTCGTGATGCCCGATCCACCGGCCGAGTTTTCCCCATTGGCCACCACGACATCGATCGAATGTTCCTCCCGAAGTCTTGGAACAATTTCCCTCACAGCTCTCCGCCCTGGTGAGCCCACAATGTCGCCAATGAACAGTATCCGCACGCGCGGCAAGGTAGGGGACTGATGCTTGGATGAACATCATTAACGAGTTTGCCAGCTCACATAGCTAAACCGAAGAGGCCGGAGACATACGGTGAACGGATTGGGAAGTGGAGATTGGAGCAGTGTCTGGTACGGGCGGGCGTTGCCTGTCGAATGCCTGGGCAACTCCGCCTCCTCAGCCAAGACATCCCGCAGCCACAATATCATCCTTATTCAGGAAAAGTGTGAGCCGGATTTACATTTTCAGTAGTTGCTCGGCGTGCTTGATCACAGCCTCTCCTTTTCCGCCAAGCATGCGCACTACTTCGTTGACGCGGTCGTTGCCGGCGACCGGTTTGATGGTTGAGAGTGTTCGTCCCTTCGTGACTTCCTTTGATGCGACCTGATGGTGATCGGCTGCGGCTGCGACTTGCGCGAGGTGGGTTACGCAAAGGACCTGTCGGTTCCGCGCAATGCGGCTCATCTTTTCTCCAACCACGTGTGCGGTTTCACCTCCGACGTTGGCGTCAACTTCGTCGAAAATCAGCAATGGCACACGGTCCTGTTCGGCCAGCACGGTTTTGATGGCCAACATGACGCGGGCCATTTCTCCGGATGATGCGATGGCGCGGAGCGGTTGGGAGGGTTCGCCGGGATTAGGCGCGAATTGAAATTCGATGCGGTCAAACCCGTTCTGGGTGGGCGTGTCCATGGATTCGAGGGCAACATCGAATTCGCTCTGCTTGAATCCCAAGGCGCGCAGTTGCTTGACAACTTCCTTGGAGAGCTTGCCGATGACCTTCTTTCGTTTACTGGTGATGGTCTTGCCGGTCTTGATGAGTTCTTTGGAAAGACGCTCCAATTCGGCATTCAGTCGGCTCACTTCCGCGTCGCGCGATTCCAGGGAACTCAATTTATCTGCAGCCTTTTCGCCAAACTGAACGACGTCTTCCAGGGATGGACCGTATTTGCGTTTCAGGGACTGGAGGGCGTCGATTTGTTCTTCGAGCTCGAGGAGGCGTTCTGGATTCAGCTCGATCCGATCGAGGTAGGCTGAGAGTTCCGTCTGAAGTTCCTGGATGACACCGGATGCTTGTTCCTGGAGTTCGATGAGGTTTTCGGCTGCGGGGTCAATCTGGTGCAGACTGTGTATCTGCCGACTGATCGAGGTCAGCTGACTGGTCAGCGATTCGCTTTCGCCTGTGAGCAGGTCAAGGGTGCTGCCGGCCAGGTGGGTCAGTTGCGAGGCATTGCTGCTACGCTGGTGTTCCTGTTCGAGCTCTTCCTCATTTAGTTCAGCCAGGTGAGCAGCAGCGATCTCCTTCACCTGGAAGCGCAACAGATCGAGCTGTTGTTCGTAGGTCTGTTCATCGACGATCAGATCGGCGCGTTCGGTTTCCACCTCTTTCCGTTCGCGGAGCAGGGCGGTAAACGCGGCGATGTCCTTGTCCAATCCTGCGTAAGCATCCAGCAGCGCCAACTGGCGGTTTGGGTGGAGCAGGGACTGGTGATCGTGCGGTCCATGAATATCAACGAGCCATTCACCGATCTGGGCGAGGTGATTAAGACTGGTTGCGGACCCGTTTATGAACTGGCGGTTGGTTCCTCCAGCGGAGAATGTTCGTTTCAGAAAAAGTTGATGATCTTCGCATTCCTCCAGGCCGTTCTCATCGAGCCAACGGTTGATGGGGGACTTGATCTGCCGGGTGTCGAATACCGCTTCCACCGTGGACTTGTCGGCGCCTGAACGAATGAGGCTTTTGCTGGCGCGTTCGCCCAGGACGAGGCTGAGCGCGCCGATGAGGATGGATTTGCCGGCACCCGTTTCGCCCGTGATGGCATTGTAGCCAGGCTGGAATTCGACGGTCAGATCTTCGACCAGGGCGAGGTTTTTTATTCGTAGCGCGCTGAGCATCGCGAATTCATTCGCCAGCAATTTGAGGCCTTTGCTAGCGTCGGCAAAGCGAATTCGTTTAGTGGCCTTTCGACTGACCATTCTGGGCTCGGGCACATCACAGGGCGTTCCTGTGATCGGGAAGGAGTATCCGTCGGAGTTTCTGGCGAACCCAAAGAATCATCGAATGCGTCCGGCTGCAATGGTCACCACTGATGAGGTCCAGATTGCGATTGATACTCCGCAGGAGTTTCGGCTGCAGATGCTCCGCGAGAAGGTCAATCGTCTCGATGCGCTGTTGGTCACTCACGCGCATGCGGATCACATCATGGGCATGGATGACTGCCGGCGGTTCTGTCAGTTGAGTGAGAAGGCGCTGCCGGTTTATGGGAGCCAGACGACGATGGATATTCTTCACACGATATTCTCCTATGCGTTCCATGACGGCCCGCATCCACCGACGTACTTTGTGCCTGATTCGAGAGTGGTGGACGGGCCGTTTCCATTGGCGGATTTGAAGGTGACGCCATTCACGCTACCGCATGGCAGTCTGGATACGACGGGTTTTTTGTTCGAACAGAAGGGGGTGAAGAAGGTCGCATACTGCACGGATTGCCGCGAGATGCCGGACGAAGTGATTGAGTTGATTGAAGGTGTGGAGTGCGTCGTGCTGGATGCACTGCGCAAAGAACCGCACTGGACGCACATGAGTCTGGATGACGCTTTGACCGCGGCTCGCCGAATCCGCGCCGATCGCGCGGTGCTCACACACCTGACGGACTGCTACGACCACGACATCGACCAGGCCGAGCTGCCCGGGGGGGTGGAACTGGCCTATGACGGCATGAAGATTGATTTGAATTAAGCGCGAATCCACCGAACCATCGTTTCAACGACTGATATGAAAATGTTTCTCACTCTTCTCACCGCGCTTGTCGCCGTGCAACTGCATGCCGCGGATTACACCGGCAAGTCCGTGGTCCTGATTTACAACACGGAAGATTCCGGCTCGCTGGATGTGGCCGAGCATTACGCGACGAAACGCAACGTGCCTCTGGACAATATTGTGGGACTCAAAGTCTCGAAGAATGAAGAGATCACGCGGGACGAATACATCAAGACGATCCAGGACCCGCTGCTGAAGGAATTGGAGGATCGCAAGTTGTTCACGTTTAAGGACGGGAAATTGGTGGATGCCAAGATTCGCTTTGCCGCGCTTTGCTACGGTGTGCCGTTGAAGATCTCAGCGGACAAGGGATTGAAGGAAGAAGGCGCTGCGAAGTTGCCGAAGCCGCTACAACGCAACGAAGCCGCGGTGGACAACGAACTGGCATGGCTGCCGCGGATCAAGTCGAAGCCTCTGCTGGCCGGGCACATGCCCAATCACGTGTTCGGGAGCACGAACGTGAACAAGATGCATCCGACCAATGGGGTGTTGATGGTTGCACGCATCGACGGCCCGACCGTTTCCATTGCCAAGGCCTTGGTTGACAAAGCATTGACGGCGGAGACCAACGGACATTGGGGGCGGGCTTATTTTGACCTCCGGGGGATCAAGGAAGGCGATTTGATGCCAGGCGAACAGTCGCTCGCGCAGGCGGCCTATTTCGCGGAACTCGGAGGACTGGAAGTGATCAAGGACGAGAAGCCGGAAACGTTTCCGGAAGAATTTCCCTTGAGTCATGTGGGGCTGTATGCCGGTTGGTATGACCAAAATGTCTCCGGTCCGTTCAAGGCTCCGAAGGTTGAGTTTTTGCCCGGTGCAATTGCGTACCATCTCCATTCCTTCAGCGGGGCGACAGTGCGCGGAACGAATTCCAACTGGATCGGCCCGCTTCTGGCCAAGGGAGCGAGCGCGACGATGGGGACGGTGTATGAGCCGTATTTGAGTGGAACACCGCACATGGGTTTGTTTGTTTATCGGCTCATTCGCCACAGCTTCAGTTTTGCGGAGGCAGCCTATGCTTCGCAAAGTCAATTGTCGTGGATGACAACCGTGGTCGGCGATCCGCTTTACCGGCCGTATCTGCGTCCGCACCGGGAGATTCACGAATACCTGGTGAAACAGGACATGCCTCTGGTTGATTGGTCCATTTTGCGAATCGTCAACATCAACACGGCGAAAGGGATTGCGCGGAAGCAAAGCCTCTCGTTCCTCGCGCAAAGCAAAGTGACGCCAAAGAGCGCGGTGCTGCTTGAGAAGATGGCGGCCATGATTGCCTTGGAAGGAGATGGAAAGAAGGCCTCACAGTTCTGGGGGCTCGCACTGAAGCAACCATCGAGTCGGCAACAGCGGATCAGGATCATGCTGCAGCTCGGTGACTACTTCGCATCAGCCGGGGAGAAGGAACGCGCGAGGCAGTTGTATGGATTCTTCATCAAGACCTTCCCGGATTATCCGAAGTTGGGACATGTGAAGGGGCTGTTGGCGAAGTTGCAGTAGCGCCTGATCCACTTTCAGATTCCTTCCTTGTCACAATCGTTGCCTTCATCTTCGCACTGAGATTAAGACAAGGATGAGGCCATGAATTAAGAACCGATCGCCACTCCACGAAAGCTGTGTTTAGCGACGGCCGAGCTGGCTGAGGTAGGCGACCAGATCAACCAGTTCCTGGCGGGTCATTCCAGCGGTGAGTCCGGCGGGCATCAAGGTGCCTGCTTCGTGTCGTTCTGTAATCGCGTTCTTGGGAATGCGAACTTCGCGACCCGTTGCGGCTGATCGGAGGACGAGTTCGTCGCCGGTTTCCTTGGTTTTGTAGCCTTGGTGATACTCGCCGGTTTTGGTTGTGACCGTAGTCGCGAGGTACCCTTCCTTCACCTGCCGTTTGGGCCACAGGATGGCTTCGATAATGAGTTCTGTCGTCATGCCTGTTCCGACAGAGGAGAGGTCCGGTCCCTGAAATCCGCCATCGTCGTTGATCTTGTGGCAAGCGATGCAGTTTGCGATTGGGGCATTGAATAGAGATTTTCCACGGGTGGCGTTCCCGGAACGGGTAACGGAATGGCTGAGTTGGGAAACCAGTTCTGCGCTGTAGGTTGGGATCAATGCCTCGCTGCCGAGGATACCGTGGAGGGCATTGCGAAGTGCTGGCGCGTCGCGCCCAGAGGCGGCCAGTGCGCGAAGCGTGAGCTTGGCTGCGTCGGTTGTGGGTTTTGAACGACTGACGGCCGGGGCCAGAATTGTGAGTCCCGCCTTGCGATTCAGGAAGGGTTGGAGCACGAGATTGGCGTCTTCAGCTGTGGAGATGTTCTTGAGGAGCCGGGCGCCTTGATCTGCAGACGCAGCGAGGTCAATACCTGCCAGCGCGTTGATGGCTGCGATGCGGGTGTCCTTGTTGTGTGACGGCGACGCAAGCTGCATGAGATCGGGGATCGCGCGTTCGTGAGCCAGTTGCCCGTAGGCTTGAATAGCCGCGGAGCGGACGGGTTGCGGGGTGGCGTTTCTGACACCGAGTTCGCCAATGCGTGGAAGCAGAGAGGCTACCTTCAACTCACCAGCGAGGAGTGCAGATCCGCGAACGGCTTCGGTGTTCTTCGAATTGATGTGTTTGGTGATGGTTGTTCGAAAATTTCCACCGGGACGAAGGCCGCGAATGCGTGTAATCTCTGCGAGTTCGGCCAGGAGCTTCGGGTGTGTCCGGCTCTGATCCAGGACGTATTCCAAATCCGACGGACTACCGATGTTGGCAAGCAGTTTGAGCAGGTTGAATTGTGCGTCTCCCGAGAGTGCGGAATTGGCGGAGAGTGTCTTGAGCTGTCCGGCGATATCCTTGCTGCCATCTTCCTGCAGAACGAAGGCCGCGTGTTCGCTGCGACCGGCGAAAGTGAGTTTGCCGGATGTGAATGCAGGTTTCCACCGGTCGGCAAGTCCATGAACAGCCTGGCGAAGGGCGTAATTGAGGAAGCGGTCCATCGGTGAATCGAGTGCCTGAACTGCGATTTCGATTGCGCGCGGTGAATCAAGGTAGGTGGAGGCGACGATTGCCTCCAGGCGCACACGGGGATTCTCGTCGCGGATGAAGCGTTGGAGCAGATCGGTGGCGTCAGGAATTCGATGAGCCCAATTGCCGATCATGCGAACGCCGTAGCAACGAGCCTCAGATTCCCCGGCGTTGAGGAGTTGTTCCATGAGATCGCGGCGGAAGATTCCGTGGGCTTCGAGCAGGCCGGTGATACGATAGGTTTCCTGGAGATTGGCGGGATTAAAGTTCTTGCTCGCACGTTGGACTTCGGAGCTTGGCTTGGCGAAGAGAAGTCGTTTGGCCTGGTAACGTGTCCAACGCTCGGGCGAACGCAGTTCTTCGATGAGTTGAGCGGCGCTCATCGACGCGAGATCGGGCTGTCTGACGAGCGGTCGATTCTTGGAGGTGATCCGCCAGATGCGACCGTGACGCTGATCGCGACGTGGATCGCGGTAGGAGGCTTGGTAGTGACCGACGATTTCGTTGTACCAATCGCATAGATAAATCCCGCCATCAGGACCAACGCGAATATCCACGGGTCGGAACTCGCGCCGGGTCGAAGTAATCAGCTCTGGCAGGCGAAAGGTCTTGATGCCAGAACCATCTGGCTCGGTTTTGTAGACGGGGACAGAGTTGTTGTAGTAGCCTGCGAAGGTAACCGTCCCTTGAAGTTCCTCGGGCAGATGCTTGGTGCCAATGATCTCGATGCACATGTTCTTGCTGTCGGTAAACAGCGAGATGGTGCGGCGCGGATGATCGGTGCGAATCATGCCGGGAACCGTGTAAAAGGCTGCGTAGGCATCCCCGGTGTTGTGGAAGACCTGGCCCCATTCATCAAAGGCAACGCCCCAGCAATTCGCGCCCGCAGTTGATCGTTCGAAGAAGTTGTCGGCCTTGAGACGATGCGGGTGGTATCGCCAGACACCGGCTTTGAGGTGACGTTCGATTCCCCAAGGCGTCTCGACGCGGGAATAAACGTGATGCCCCTGGGTGAACCAGAGGCGGCCGTTCGGACCCCAGATCAAGGAGTTGATGAGTTGATGGGAATCACCCGTGCCGAAGCCGGAGAGGACGATGCGCTTCTTATCAGCGATGCCGTCATCGTCAGTATCGGTGAGGTGAATGAGCTCAGTTCCGTGTCCGACGTAGAGTCCGCCGTCTCCGAGTTCGAGCCCCATGGGCATGTGCAGGTCTTCGGCGAATCTATGAAACTTGTCAGCGCGTCCGTCGCCATTGGTGTCTTCGCAGACGAGAATGTAGTCATTGGGTTGCGCGCCGGGCAAAACCTGTGGATACGTAGGAAGGCAAAGCACCCACAGGCGTCCGCGTTCGTCCCAGCGCATCTGAACCGGATTGATGATACCGTCTGCTTCAGATGCGAACAGGTTGGCCTGCAGATCGCCATACAATGTGAATGACTTGATTTGCTCTTCAGGCGTGAGGGAGGTGATTTGGGAATTCTTGCGTGTGGGTGGTTTTGGTGAGGCTGGAAGATTTTTGCCCTGCGCCCTGGCATCCACGCGCGCCTCCGCGGACTCCAGGATGGGGCGAAGCGCGTCGAGTTCATCGCGCAGCGTTGGATCGCCACGGCCAAAGGCGACGTGCATGCGATCACCAAACGCGAACGCATAATTCATCGGGCGCCAGTAATCGAACCAGAGCCGGTTCTTTTCCTGGATCAATTCACGCAATCCTTCGATCGCAATGCCGGGACTCGATGGAACACCGAGCTTGGTTGCAATCAATTCGTCAACGACCGAGTGAGCTTCGGTGGTGAGGTGAATCCCGTCACGGGTGATACCCGGGGTGTCGCGCAAGCTCTGCAGATCTACGTAGAGAACGTTGCGTCGTTTCGCAATCAAACGGACTTCGCGGGCGTAGAGGGCAAGATCCTCATTTCGATCGAGAAGATTGGGGGCGGCCTTTGCTTTTGGCTTCTCGAAAGGCATGGGGGACACAAGCACAATCTGCTTTGTTTGCTTCTCGAATTGATCGAGCAGCGCTTCGTAAGCCTTTACGAATTCACCGAGCTTCTTGCGTCCATCGAGAGATTCCATCTGGCCGAATTGCACGACGAGGACGGTGGCCTTGAGCCAGGCCAGTTGTTCCTGCCAGGCACCGAAGTTTACGTCCCGCCACTGTTCGTAAACGGTGTCACCCTCCCACGCTACATTGCGGAAGCGGAGACGGTGATTGGGGTGATTGGCGGTGAGGATGGTTTCGAGGTGCGCGTGCTTTTGGGCGGCTTCGAGATTTCCGGCGCCGATGAACACAACGACATCATCAGGCTTCAGTGAGAATTCATTGTTGCGGAATGGGCCTGGCGGATTGGCGGGTACTGGTTCCGCGCTGAACCTGCCGGGGACTTGCTTGGGTTGCTCGAATTTGTTTTTGGCCAGGGGATCGTAATCGAAGCGCTTACCGGGCGAGAAAAGCCTGCTTATTTCGTTGACGCGCCGGTTGAAGAGGTAGAGCTCGTCGAGTTGGCCGTTGAAGAATGTGTCCTTGGAACCACCGATGTAGAGATCGGCCGGTTTCATCTGAAACGGCAGGATCTTGCCATCGCCGAGATGACGTGCGTTGATGTAGAGTCGGGCGAAACCGGTGTCCGTGCTCCGATTGACGGCCACAATGACGTGTCCCCATCGGCCATACGCGAGGACGTTTGCGGGACTGTCGATATTGGAAACAGCGGCAGCAGCTCTGCCGGTTGTTTCCAGCCTGATACCCAGTTCCTTGGTTTGGATGAGTCGCCAGCCAGTTCCAGTGTCGTCGATTTGTGAAACGATCACTTGTTCGCCTCCACGGCGTGGTTGCACGAAGAGC
The DNA here is from genome assembly GCA_002715965.1 of Verrucomicrobiales bacterium. Lineage (GTDB taxonomy): Bacteria > Verrucomicrobiota > Verrucomicrobiia > Limisphaerales > JAYPXF01. Next base: position 64,649 of record PBAL01000038.1, read on the forward strand.
GAAATGGAAAAGCCTCCCGAACCAAGATCGGGAGCACGCTCGGCGGGAACTCGGATGAGCGTGTCTCGCCCGTTCAATCGGATGTTTTTTCCACCGAGGGATGTGTCAGGGAATCCCGGTGAGCCAACGACGATGCCGTGGGCTCTCTTGTGGCTCGTGTCATCGGCGTTGCCATCGAATTTCCAATGCCCGATCAGGCCGCTGGTGACGAGGGAAGGGGAGATGTCTGCTGCTCTCGCTGCGGCGAACAGAGTGAGCAACGGGATGAAAGCTGCGATTCGCATAGTAGGATTAGATCTGCTCACGTCGGTTGCCTGGAACTTCACGGAACGATCGGGTGGAGTGCTTTTCCTTTTTGGTCGATCGGGTAGACGGCCTTGTGCGATTTCAATTGTGCGGCCAGTTGCGCCATCATTTTCTTCAACACCTTGGGATTCTTGTCGGCTACATTCGCAGACTCGAAGGGGTCATTTGCCAGATTGAAAAGTTCGTAGCGCGCGCCACCGGATTGCACCTTGCCACCCAGGGGCGGTTCGTCGGGGAAGTTGTGGTAGATGACCTTCCAATCGCCGTCACGCCAAGTGGTGAAGTAGTTGCTGCGATGCGGGCCGTGTGGGTAGTGCATGAGAAACTGTTCGGGACGTTTCTTGTCGCTGCGTCCGTTGAGCAGGGTTTTCAGTCCGGCGCCGTCAACCTTGTGTCCTTTTGGCGATTTGGCCCCGGCAATCGAAAGGATGGTCGGGAACAGATCGGTGACATTTGCAACCTGTGCCTGGATCGTGCCGATACTGATTGGGAGCTTCTTCTGATGGGCGTTCTTGGTGTTCGGCTTGGCCCAGGCAGCAATGAAGGGAACCCGCATTCCGCCTTCGTAGTGTGCGCCTTTCTTCCCACGTAGAGGGGCAGCGCAGGCAACGTCGTGTTGATGGCCGAGCGGGGCATCCGAGCCATTGTCACCAAGGAATATCACCAAAGTGTCTTCAGCGACTCCCAGATCATTGAAGTGGTCGAGCATGTCGTTCAGAGATTTGTCCATGCCCTCGATCAGGGTCGCGAAGGCCTTCGCGTTCTTCGGTTTGTCAAACTTCTCATAATGGGCGGCAAAACGCGGATCACTTTCGAAAGGGGAATGCACGGCGTAGTGGGAGAAGTAGAGGAAGAACGGTTTGCCGGACTTGACCGTATCGCTCACCCGTTTCTTGGCCTCGATGGTGAGAGCTTCAGAGAGATGGGTTTTAGTACCGTGATACCTGTCGAGGTGAGGGACGGCTGAGCGCGCACGTCGGGTTCCTTTGCCATAGTTCTTTTCGCCGTAGTAACTGCCAGGTGCGCCGAACGACGCACCGCCAACATTGATGTCGAAACCAAGGTTTAGAGGTTCTCCACCGTCGTGTTCCTCCGGGCCAAAGTGGGCTTTGCCAACATGGATCGTCTGGTATCCGGACTTTCGGAGCACGCCCGGCAGCGTGATGTCTTTCCTCCCAAGACCGGTCCAGTTCCAGCGAGGGGGGCCATTCTTGCCGGCATTGTCGCGCCAAGGGTTTATCCAGTTCGTGGCGCGATGGCGCGCGGCATTCTGGCCCGTCAGAATGGAGATGCGCGTCGGGGAGCAGACGCTCATGGCGTAGAACTGGTTGAAGCGAATTCCCTTGCTGGCGAGGCGATCCATCCCGGGCGTGCGATAGTAGTTGTTCAGCGGATAGCGTTTGGCCTTGCCGTCCTTGTCGGTCAGGAATGGAACGGATGTGTCCATCACGCCCATGTCATCGATGAGGAAAACCATGATGTTTGGACGGGAAGCAGCGTCAGCGTGGCAGACTGAGCAGAGGAGCAGAGCAGCAAGGAGTGCGATTGGTTTCATGGGCAAGTGACGAGAGGATTGCGGGTGTTGTTCGAATGTCCAGTCTTTGGTGCGAGATTTGAAAAGGACTTCCCGCGTCGAAATCGAATCGCTACGGTTTCGGCCGATGGTGTTGGATGTTGTGAATTACGGCCACCCGATCCTTCGTGAGAAGGGGGCTGACATCAGTGAAATCACTCCGGAAATCGAAACATTGATCCAGAACATGTTCGAGACGATGGAGGATTATCACGGGATCGGACTCGCGGCGCAACAGGTTGCGCAGGCGCTTCAGCTGACCGTGATCGATATCAGCGCGGTCGAGGATCGGCCCTCGACACTGAAGATCGACGGAGAGGAGGCAGATCCCAAATCCATCATGCCTCTGGTGCTGATCAATCCGGAATTGGAATTGGGTGGAGAACGGGAGGAGGGGCCGGAAGGCTGTTTGAGTTTTCCTGATATTTATGCTGATGTGGAGCGACCTGAGTCCGTCGCCGTGAAGGCCATGGATCGCGAGCTGAAACCGATCGAATTCACAGCGGGTGGACTCCTGAGTCGTTGCATTCAGCACGAGGTGGATCATTTGAATGGTGTTCTCTTCATCGATCGGATGAAGAAGGGAACTGTGAAAGAGCTGAAACCAAAGCTCAGTGGATTGGCTTCCCGCACCCGGGAACAGCTTAGGAAACGCTGAGCCTGTTGAGCTCGCAAGTTGGCGAGCCAGCCGGAATGAGCAGGCAACCACGCGAAGAGCGTGAACTCCAACGGAACGCCCCTTGCCCCGACTCCCGCGTCTCGCTAACCTCTCGCGCAAATTATGACAGACCCACGCTACAAGAAACTCGCTGAACTCCTGGTTGGATATTCCACCGAGGTCAAGGCCGGTGAGAATGTGCAGCTGCACCTGATCGATATCCCGGACGAGTTCACGGTCGAACTGATCCGCTCCGTGCGGAAGCGGAAAGCGAATCCCTACGTGCAACTGAGCCACGGAAAGGTGCTCCGGGAGATCTACCGTGGAACCAACGAGGATCACGCTTCGCTCATGAAGTCGATCGAATTGGGCAACATGAAGAAATTTCAGGCCTACATCGCCATTCGCGGAGCACACAACGCCAACGAGGCCTCGGATGTTCCCAGCGACAAAATGGCGATGTATTCAAAGACCCTGCGACCGGTTTTGAATTACCGCGTCAACAAGACCAAGTGGGTGGTGCTTCGCTGGCCCACGCCAAGCATGGCGCAAGCCGCCAACATGAGCACGGAGGCGTTTGAGGATTTCTACTTTGATGTCTGCACAATGAACTACGCCAAGATGAAGCGCGCGTCGCAGCCTTTGGCCAAGCTCATGAACAAGACCGACAAAGTGCACATCAAGGGACCGGGAACGGATCTGCGGTTCTCGATCAAAGGCATGCCCGGTATTGTATGCGCAGGTGATCGAAATGTCCCCGACGGTGAGGTGTTTTCCTGCCCGGTGAAGGACAGCGTCAATGGAACCATCCAATACAACACGCCCACGCTCTACTCCGGCACCCGCTTCGAAAACGTGAAACTGACGCTGGAGAACGGGAAGATCATCAAGGCCACCAGCAGCAACACGAAGCGCTTGAACGAGATCCTCGATACCGATTCCGGTGCGCGATACATCGGTGAGTTTTCATTGGGATTCAATCCCCACATCAAGACCCCCATGACAGACATCCTCTTCGACGAGAAGATCGCCGGCTCAATGCACTTCACGCCGGGACAGGCCTATGAGGTGTGCGACAACGGAAACAAGTCCGCCGTGCACTGGGATATGGTGCTCATCCAACGCAGTGATTACGGCGGTGGCGAAGTGTGGTTCGACGACAAACTGATCCGCAAGAACGGAAAGTTCATCCCGAAGAATCTCCAGGGATTGAATCCGGAGAGGCTGAAGTAGCGTTGGAAAGGCAGTTGGAGTTCGACTAACTCGCAAAGTCATTGATTGTCATGTCACGCGACCAGATAGAAACAGCGGTAGATAGTGGAAAGCCATTTACGATTCTCATGGCGGACGGGAATTCCTTTGAGATCCCGCACCGGGATTACATCTCGATCGGTCCGGCGCGATCTGCGTTTGTGATCGTGCATGAAGAGGATGGGGGGAGCTACGTTGTGCTTCCGTTACCCACAATTACGGGATTGCGCCAAGAAGGAATGCCCGCTGAATAACGGCGAATCGTCTTACAGAATGGAATACGAAGCTGTCATCGGTCTGGAAACACACGTCCAGCTCAGAACCCAATCCAAAATGTGGTGCGGTTGTCCGAATCAGTATGGTTCGGATCCGAATACCAATGTCTGTCCGGTGTGCCTGGGCATGCCTGGTTCACTGCCCGTGCCAAACGAAGAGGCACTCAAGCAGACCGCACTTGCTGGTATGCTGCTCAACTGCGACATCCCCGCGCGGGCGAAATTTGATCGGAAGAATTACTTCTATCCCGATGCTGCGAAGGACTACCAAATCTCTCAGTTTGAACTGCCGTCAAACGTGGGCGGGTATGTGGAGTTTGAGTTTGAAGAAGGAATCCAGCGGGTTGAATTGAATCGGGCCCATCTGGAAGAGGACGTGGGCAAGAGCTTCCACTTCGACAAGTTCTCTGGTGTGGATTTCAACCGTGCTGGCGTGCCGCTGTTGGAGATTGTCACCGAAGCCTGCATTACCAGCGCAGACATGGCCTATGAATATCTCAATGCGCTCAAGGATATCCTGATCTACGGAGGCGTCAGTGACTGCGACATGGAGAAGGGCATGGTGCGCTGCGATGTAAACGTCAGCGTTCGCCCGAAAGGCAGCACGGAACTTGGCGGGAAGATCGAGATCAAGAACATGAACACCTTCAGTGGTGCCCGGAAGGCGCTTGAGCATGAGATCGAACGCCAGATCGAAGACGTCACCAACGGGAAAACGATCCCTCAGTCCACCCGTCGTTGGGACGATGTTGCTGAAATCACCGAGGAGATGCGCAGTAAGGAAAGTGCGCATGATTACCGATACTTTCCCTGTCCTGATCTCATGCCGCTTGAGCCCTCCGAAGATTGGCTTGCCGATGTGCGAACGCGAATCGTCGAACTGCCGCTGGCGCGAAAACAGCGCTTTGTGAAGGACTACGGGATTCCTGAAGGCGACGCTGAGACATTCAAGAACGACGTCCCTCTGGGAGACTACTTCGAAGGCATTGCAAAGGACGCTAAGAATCCGAAGGGAGTTGCCAATCTCGTCATCAACAACCTCCGTGCGAAACTCTCGGAAACCGAGACTGATCTTGCTTCGCTGAAATTCGAACCGTCGGCGGTGGTGCAACTCGTCGAACTGATGGATTCCGGTAAGATCTCCAGCAAGATCGCGCAGGACACTTTCGTGCTGATGTTCAAGAACGGCGGATCACCCAAGGCGATTGTCGAAGAGAAGGGCTGGGTACAGGAAAGCGACGAAGATGCTCTCGGTGCCTGGTGTGATGAGGCGATTGCCGCCAACCCCGGTCCTGCGGAAGACTTCCGCAACGGAAAAGAAGCCGCCATCAATCGCATCATGGGCAACGTGATGAAACTCAGCAAGGGGAAGGCAAACCCAGGTGCGGTCGTTCAGATGTTGAAGGACAAGCTGAAATGCTGATTCGGAAGCCCCTTCCAAGTCAGGCATTTACACTGTCGCTAAGCCAATTGAGATAGCGATCATTTCCGCGGGTAATCTCCGTGCAGACGATTTCAGGCGTGTCGTAGGGATGTTCCTCTCGAACCACGTGCTCAAGCTGGTGTAGCGCTTTCTCCGTCGTCTTGAACACAATCAACACTTCGTTTGATGACTCCAACTTTCCCTCCCACCAATAGTGCGACTCAATCTGCGGAACAATATTGGCGCAGGCCGCTTTCTTCTGCTCCAGCACGGCCTTGGCGACATTTCGAGCCACGTCGATGTCCGGTGCCGTGACCAAGACGACGTAGTATTCGAATTTCGCTTTGTTCATTTTGAAGCATTCAGTTTCCGCTCGTTCAAGCGCGCAATCAGATAGCGATCGGCGGGCGCGAGCTTGTAGGCCGTATACCAGAGGTCCGTGAGGAGTTCGGATGAGGCGACGATCTGTTTCTCAAGGAAGGGTTTGCCCATGCGTCCTTTCGCTCCATCGCCGGTGAGCTTGCCGTCTTTGTCCATTCGATAGAGCGGTTCGACCAGTTTGTGTTGTTCGCGAATGAATCCAATGATGACGGGGAAGATGTAGTCGGTCCGGCCACGAATGGTATTCAGTTTCTTTCCTTTGCGGGCCTGTCGTTTGAGTTTGTTGAAGTCCAGTCCGCCGGTTCTCTTCAGGTATCCTCCGTCGATCCACGAATGAAACCTCCGGTTTGTCGTGTATGAATGCGGATTATCGCCAACCCATCCATTGTAATGCTTCGTGGTGTGAAGTGGTTGTGATGCGTCGCCCGCGAAGTGCCCCATGACGCCCATGAGATAGACGATGTTCTGACGGGCATTCTCGATTTCCTCTGGTGTGCCCAACTCCTCGAATGCCTTCAGGTAGCTGCAGGCTGATTTTACCTTGCTGTAATATTCCATGATGGTCCACGGAAGGAATCCGGGCAGGCCCTTCGTGCGATCGCGGTTCTGCTCGACCGGTATCTTGGGGGAGCGATCGGGAAACAGGGCCTTGGTGCGGCCGAGTTGTTGGACGAATGTGTATCGAAACGGACTCAGGTATTCGAATGTGATGTCGTAGTCCTTCAGGTATTCGATATCAAAGAAATGGTCGGGGCCGTTGGCGTGTTTTAGCGGGAGATCGGGCGTGTTTCGCCAGCGATCCGCTTCGCCCCCAAGGAAGGCAATCCGTTCACGATTCTTCGCTTCATTCACAAACGAAGGGAAGTCTGCCGGAAGATTTTCAATGGCCAACAGATTCACCATGCGGTGGCCTGCGTAGTCCCAAGCATGTCCGCGTTGCATTCCCGCCAACACGAGGGCAGACACCGATAGAATCAATGTTCGAGTCACGCTGGGAGCTTGCAATGGCGAGCTAGTCGGTGCAACCGCGGATGTAGTTTGTGGTCATCGGGACCGATGACGTGACCTGGCCGTTGGCGGGACCCTGTTTCTCGTCGAGATCGCCAATCTTTCCTAAAATCAGCAGACTCGCCTCCTGCGCGTGATCGAATCGAATCGTAGTTCATGGGGTGTTGAGATCCGGGTTTCTGACAACGGTCATGGGTTGGCGAATACCGCAAACCTCTTCGTTCCGTTCTTCACGGCCAAACCGAACGGGAGTGGAATCGGGTTGGCCTTGAGCCGCCAGATCATTGATGCGCACGATGGTAGTCTCACCTCGGAGAATCACCCAAGCGGGAAGGGCTGTATCGCAACGGTTCGGCTTCCTGTGGGATAGATCGGTATGGCGGACGCTCTGGATCTGGCAGGCTGCCGAAACTGACTCAGTCGTTTCCGTAAAACCAATCCAGCGGGCGGATGAACAAGCGGCCACCAGCGCTCATGCTCGGACGGACAAAGGTCATGTAGTAATGGACCAAGACCTGGCCGCCATGGACGGTGATGTCAGGATAGCTGAGGTAGCCGAAGGGCATCGGGAGTTCACCGAGTTCCTTGTCGGCACGGGTCATGGCGGGCTCATCCAACTTGGCCATCTGGTTGAGCGGTTCGACGCCAATCGCGGCCAAGGTGCGCACGTGTTGCCAGCTCCTGCCGTTGTCCTTGGAGATGGCAGAACAGAGCCGGGCGCGGCGCAAGCCTCGGCTTACCTCAGCGCGGCTGACGTTGTTCCAGACACAGAGCAGATCGCCCTTTGGAAGTGCTTCGAGCGAGCAGGGTGAAATACTGGTCGGCAAAATGGTGGGCTCGGGGATCAACCATCGGTGGCCGCGATCGTGGCTGAAGGATTGGTAGATCCTGCCGAGCGTCGTGCGCAGGAACATCACCAGGCGGCCGTCACGAAGTTCGGCGACGTTCGGTTCGTCCGACAACCACATGCCACCGCGACCTTCGTCCTTCCAGACAAACACATCCTCTTCACTGCGACTCCAACTGCGGCCGCCGTCGTCGCTGTAGTACGCGAAGGACGATACCAACTCGGGATCGTGCCCGTGCCCTTCCACCTTGATTCGGCGACCGTGAACCGTGCCGTATGCGCCGGCGGGTTCGTAGATGCCGGCGTGGTAGTTCTTTGCCACTCGAACTCCGATCACCAGCCGGCCCACTTTCTCACCTACGCGAGGTCGCAGTTCGATCATGCAGTTGCCGTGATACGGTGCTCCGACCGGACCCATTGTGATGCGTTTGGACCACGTCTCGCCATCATCGGAGCTGCGCCAGAAGTATATCGGCTTTTCCCAACTGACCGACCAAATTCCGATGTCTCCATTGCTCATGGCAATGGCGCCGGAAAGGGAGTCGAACGGATCGTCGACGGCCAGCTTGGTAGCCGTTCCCCAAGTGCGGCCGCCATCGGTGGAAAATCGTTTCGAGAAGTCATCGCGCAAGGCGATCAGCCTGCCGTCGGACAGCGGGAGGATACCGCCCAGAACGCTGAATGGTGCGTCGACCGCACCGTTGGCACTTATCGCCTTCCGTAGTTTGGCGATGCCCGCCTTCTTGCTCGGTGTCACCGGCACGGGTGCAAACGAATGTTCTCCGATTAACAAGGGACCTGGCTTCCGCAACTGAACGGTCGGCCGAACTTCGATCTCGACCGGTTTGCCATCCGAATCGAGCACGGCTGGCGGATAGAAGTCGAGCGTGAAGCGCGTCCAGTTCGTCCCCACGTTTTGCGCCCAGGTTCGCACCCAACCCAGGTCGATATCCGTTCCCCGGAATGCTCCCGGTGGAACAACGGTCTTGAGATAAAAATCGACGCTCTTGCTGATCGGCCGCTCGGCACGCAGCTGAACGGAGAAGCGGTAGTGGGCGTGCTCCCGCAACGGCACTTTCACCGATTGATGAATCCGGACGGATTCACTTCCGGCGATTTGATCCAATTTCCATCCACCGTCCTTGAGCGCCGTCAATGCCTGGTCAGCGCTCGCCTTCCAGAGCGGTGCGGCAGCGTGCGATGAAGCCAGACTCAGGAATAAGATCAACCGTGTCATGAGCATCTGGCGGCACAGTGAACGATGCCGTCCACGGTTCCAAGCTCTCTCCCTTTCCAATTCTTGGTTATCGTCTCTGGGGTCGGTCAGCTATTTCGGACAAACCCAGTTCCCAAGAAACCCAAAAGCGATAAACGCCGATCGAGCGATGGGAGCGAGTGGGCGGGGACTGGGTGCGTGTAATCGCTCATGCTCGCGGTTGCATTTGGCTGTTGTGATCGTTCCGTCGTGCCAAGCGATCACCGGTTTGATGGAGTTTCTGAAATGCGAGGTTGAACAGGACGACTCCGATAAGTGCAGCCAGAAGACCTTCGGGGCCGAGTGCGTCCCAGTCTACTGACGGTCCACCTACCCATTGGTGCGCCAACGGCCACCACAGGCGCGGCTGCGAGCCAATTCTCGAAAACGCCGGATTGAACGTTTCCGATGAGGGGTTTTACGTCAGATCCTGACGCATGAATTCCAGGCCATGGCGATGACGGAGGAGGGGATGGCGATTCTCAGATCCGCGTGGCAAACGAGGACGAGCACCGCGTTGAGAACAATGTCGATGCCAACTCCGGTGATGGAGAATGCGCGTCGGTGAAACGCATCCCTTCGGCGGCAAGTTGATCGATGAATGGGGTCCGGATCTTGGAGTTCGGGTTGTGGCAACTGGCGTCTCCATATCCGAAGTCATCGGCAAGGATGTAGACGATGTTCGGGTGGGTAGATGCTTGCAGCGCAATCATGCTGAAACATAGGAGCAGGCAGACTCGAAGGCTCATCGGGTGAGGATGAGAAAACAGTATGGATGGGGAAGGGGGAATGACGTGCGTGTGGACTGATTCCTCGGTGACATTGTCACGCTCGTCGCCCGCATACTTCGGATGGCATCCGAAGCTACCACCGAGCTCAGGATTCTTTGCCGAGGTCTTCGATCATCCTGGAGATCTGCTCGACGTTTTCCAAGGATTCGGTGATCGCCTTGGGCAGGCCGGCGGCAATCTCGGTCGGGTTTGAATCGGAAAGCGACTTGGCGACTGCTTCCACATTAGATCCTTCCGTCATTACCGAATCGACGAGCTCCTGCTGTTCCTTGAGCAGGGGCGTGATGCGATTGACGGTTTCCTTTACGAATCGAATGCGATCGGAGAGGGACTGGAGCGGGGATTGAAGGCGGGACACGAGGTCGTCAGGCTGGCCTGATTCACGCGCTTCGAGCAGCTTCTTGGTGAGAAACGCGGTCTGGGATTCCATCTCCTTCCTCTCCGAAAGATCGCGTGCAACGATGACCAGATGAGGTTCGTTGTCGGTCTTCTCGCGGATCGCGCAAACCCGCGCTTCCAAATGTCTCCAGGTGCCGTTCTTGTGTTGCAGGCGCAATTCCAGGAGCTGGCACTCTTCCTTGTTGATGCTGGCGGAAATGGAAGCCGTTGCACTTTTGGTGTCATCAGGATGAAACCAATCAAATACCGATTCGCTCTGTGCCTTGTCCAGGCTGCGGCCGAGCGTCTGGATGACCGAAGGACTGAAGTACTTCGGCTTGCCGTTGACGCTCATGACGATGATGAGATCCGCGGCGTTCTCGGCAATGAGCTTGAAACGTTCCTCGCTGCGACGCAGGCGTTGCTCCGTGCGTTTGTAGTTGTCGACGTTCTGCTGGAGGACCTGGAGGGACTTCTTTAATTCGCCGGTGCGGGCGTTGATGATGTCTTCGAGTTGGTCGAGGCGGAGGCGGGCTTCCTGTTGCAGACGCCACTTCTCCGTGAGGGCGCTGGCGAGTTGGAGAACTTCCACGTTGTCGAACGGTTTCTTCAGGATGACGAGACGATCAGACTGACCAAACTTGGTGACCATTTCATCCCAGGAATAATCGGAGTATGCCGTGCAGATGACGACCTGTAGATCGGGCGCGGTTTCCCAGAGGTGCTGGGTGGTTTCAATCCCGTCCCAGCCCGGGGGCATGCGGACATCCACGAAGGCGAGGGCGATGGGTTCCTGCTCGACGGTGGCTTTTTTGACAATTTCAAGGGCGTCCTGTCCCTGCGAGGCGAAGCTGAGATCGTAATCGGCGCTGACGGGCGAGTCGGATGCCTCGTCGCCGAAAAGTGCCTCTTCTGCCGCAGCGAGGTCTCCGCTGGACGAAGACGCGGTCGCGAGGATCTTGCGGAAGTCCTCACGAATGGCGGGATTGTCGTCGACAATCAGGATCCGCCGGTTTTCGGGTATGGTTCTTTCGCCCAATGTGTGTCCTGCTGGAATTTGGTGGGCACTCTGACGGTGAATGTGGCCCCTTTGCCGGGACCGTCGCTTGCGGCCGAAATCGAGCCGCCCATTTCTTCTATTGCCAAGGCGCTGCTGTGGAGGCCGAATCCATGGCCGTCTTTTCGGGTGGTAAAGCCATGGACAAAAATTGTTTCGAGGTTTTCCTTCGATATGCCCTTGCCGGTATCACGTAGGGAAATCTCCACGGAATCGTCTCCGACGTTCTGCGCCGAGAGTTGAAGTTTTTTGGTCGGAGTCTCGATCATCGCCTGTTTGGAATTGCGGATGAGGTTCACCAGCACCTGTAGCAGCTTGTTCTTTACGACGAAGATTTCGCGGGTGGCCTTCACGTCCTTGTAAACGTCCACGTCGTGCCGCACCAGGGACGAGCCTTCCATGCGCAAGGCCTGATCGATGAGCTCCTCGGGATCGACCTGCTCGACCGTGCCACCGACTTTCGCGTAGCCCTGCTGCGTGGCGATGATATCGCGAATGTGATCAACATTCTTGCGCATCTCCTCGAGCTCTTTCAGCAGCGATTCCTGCTCTTCACGCAAGACTTCATCGAGTTTCTCGAGGAAATCGGGGATCTGCTTGCCCTTTTCATCGTCTGTCAGAAAGACGCCCAGGTTTTCCTTGTTCTTGTGAAGCAGCTCGCAGACGCGTCCGAGGTTGGAGGTCTTGGAACGGCGGATGGTATCGGAAACGATGTTTGAGGAAACGTTCACGCTGTTAAGCACGTTGCCCACGTTGTGCAACACTCCCGTGGCAACCTCAGCCATGCCGGCGAGGCGCGAAGTTTCGATGAGGTCCTCGTTCTTTTCGTGGAGCTGCCTTTCCGCGCGTTTGAGATCAGAAATGTCACGCGAAATCCCTATCAGCCCGCTGATCTCACCCATGTGATCGTAGATCGGCACTTTGCTGACGGAGGCCCAGATGGTTTCGCCGGCCGCGTTCTTTTGCTTCTCGACCTTGTTCACCATTGGGTTGCCCGACGCCATAATGAGTTCTTCATCGAGCATGAACTGCTTGGCGAGATCGGGCGGGTGGAAGTCGAAATCGGTTTTGCCAACAACGTCTTCGGCATTCTCAACGCCCAGGCGTTTTGCAAGCGCCTTGCTGACTTTTACAAATCGGGACTGGGTGTTCTTGAAGTAAATCCGATCGGGCATGTGATCGAGCAGCGCCTGGAGCAACTCACGGTATTGCTCCATCTCGATTTCCGTCTCGACGAGTTCGGTGATGTCCTTGGCAATTCCAAAGGTGCCGATCACGCGTCCGTTGGGATTGCGCCAGGGAATGCGCGAGGTAAGCACCCACGAGGATTTGCCGTCAGGTGTGGTTTCGCGCTCTTTCTTGCCGAGGATGGCTTTGCCCGTGCGAATGACTTCCTGATCATCGGCGAAGGTGTTCAGCGCGTAGTCTTCGGAAAAGAAATCGAAGTCGCTTTTGTTGATCGCTTCCTTGGGATCTTCCAGTCCGAACTGAGTTGCGAGGGAATCACTGCTGCGCACGTAACGTGACTCAGTATCCTTGAAGAAGATCCGGTCGGGTGAGTTTTTCATGAACGCATTGATGAGTGAGCGTTCATATTCGACTTCCTCGCCGAAGCCGCCCTTGGTCGCCATCAAACGTGTATGGCCGGCTTCCTGATAGCGACGTTCCAAGCGGCACTTCGTTACCAAGGACATGACTATCTGCCGGAGACTAAGCGCGCCAGGTTTGATCAGGGGAATGGCGCGATCGGAAGCTCCGAATTGCTTGGCCCAGTCTTCCGGATCGATATCTTCCTCATTGTCCTGGATGACGATGATCTGGAGGCTTGGATGTTTGACCCACAGTTCGCTCGCTGTATCGAGCCCCGTGCCGTTGGGCATTTTTCTGGGACTCAGGATTACCGCCAAAGTTTCCCGCTGATCCCGGAGGTTTCCCTCTATGTCCTCGCTCTTGGGAACGAGTTCGTAGTGCGCGAGTTCAGGGGATTCTTTCTCGATCTGCTTGAGCAACGCCGAGGCCGTGCCGTTCTCGTCCCATACGAGAACGTTGGCCGGGGTCGATTGCGCTGCGGATTCCATGCGGTTGCTGGACCTTGGGATCAACTGGGCGATCGACGGAGTTTAGGCAAAGCCGCGCGTCCCTCAAGCCCAACCTACACCGGTCCGGTAACTTATGACTCAGGTGGTTGGCTCCCAGCCAGGGCGATAGTCGCGCTTCCAGAGTTTCATGGCTTCTGGGTTGTTCTGGGGCTTGCCGGTCTTGGTATCGATGTCCAGAACGCTGCGGGTGCGATAGGCGATGTTACCCAAATGACACCAGATCGAGCTGACCTGGGCGTCTCGGATGTCCGCGTTCAGAGGCTTATTGTCGCGGATGGCGTCGGCAAGATTCTGGAAATGCGGGTCTTGGCTGCTGCTGCCTTTGATGCGTTCCTTTTCTGTGCCTTTGAAGTCGGAGATTACTGCTTCGGTTCCAAAGAAACTCATGGTTCCTTCGGTGCCGTAAAAGGACACGAAGGGGAGTTTCTCATTGCGGCGCGGGTGGCAGCTGCTGCTTTCCCAGGTCGCGGCGCTCTCACCGCAATGGTAGGTCGCATACGCTGTGTCGGGAGATTCCTGGTCATCATCGAAGTGATAGCGATCTCCACTACAGGTAACGCGCTCCGGATACTTCGCGCCCAAGCCCCAGCGGCAAACGTCCAAGCCGTGAATGCCGTTGTTGGCCAGCTCACCGCCACCGTAGTGCCAGTGCCAGTGCCAGTTGTAGTGGACCAGGTTGTCCTTGTAGGGCCGCTCCGGTGTCGGTCCTTGCCAGAGCTCCCAGTTCAACCAATCCGGAACCGGAGCGGGCTTGCCTTTGCCGATGGAACCGCGGGCGCCCTTGTACCAATTGCGTGTGTAGAGCACCTTCCCGATCGCGCCGTCCTTCAGCTTCGCTATGCCTTCACGGTAGTGTGGCATGCTCCGACGCTGGTTGCCCATCTGCACCTTGCGTTTGTGCTTCTCGGCGGCCTTCATGAGCATCTGCGCCTCCCAGCAATTGTGGCTGCCGGGTTTCTCGACGTAGACATGCTTGCCGGCGTTGATTGCCATGATGGCTGCCGGGGCGTGCCAGAAGTTCGGGGTGGCGATGGAAATGATGTTCACATCGCGGTCTTCAAAGATTCGGCGCATGTCGGTGACACCCTTGACCTTGCGCTTTTTCTGTCTGGATTCGACGCGTTTGACACCATCTCCGAGGCGTCGCTCATCCACTTCGCAGACGTACCCCACTTCGACGTTCTTCTTCGTCATCCAACTACCCACGTGAGACATGCCACGGCGCAGGCCCACGACCCCGACGGTCAGTCGGTCACCGGGGCTGCCCTGGGCAAAGACCGCGGGCGGGGTGGAGGTGGCGAGGATGGCTCCGATCGTTCCGGATTTCTGAACGAAGCTGCGACGGTTTTCATTGTCATTCATAAGTCGTGATTGAATTCAGTGCTGGTCGGTTTGATAGGATTCCGCTGAGGCAAAGTCAAAATACATTATTCTGAGGAAATCTGTGCCATGTCGGTTCAGTTCCGTCGAAAGCTGGACAGGCAAGACGCACGCCCCACACAGTTCGTTCATGTAATTTCATCGGACGATGATCCTCCTCGCGGTTCTCGCTGCCACGTCGCTTCATTTGGCAGAATACAAACTCGGGCCGGATTCGCAGCGCAAAGCCGGTGTTCCGCGCGGTGAAGTCACTGCCGGGAAGTGGACGAGCAAGGGCGTCTTTCCAGGCACGTTGCGCGACTATTGGGTCTAGGTGCCGGCCCAGTATGCGCAACTCAATGGTTCTGAATCAGTGAACCTGATGGTCTTTCAGGACGGTCGTGGATTTGTGAATGAGAAGGGACACACCCGCGTTCCAGTGGTGTTTGACAATCTGATCCACTCAGGTGATTTGCCGGTAACGATCGCATTGCCGTTGAGATCTGCAATCGCACTGAGTTTGGTATTGAGTCCGCCCTTGGTGTGTCCGATGGACTGCTTTTGCTAGGGCTCCTTTGGGATTGCTGGCGTCCTGATGCACCTTGATGTGAGTGGCATCAATGAAGCGCAGTGTGCCTTTGGCCTTGCTTGCCACACATCGCAGGAGCCGGTTCCACTCTGATTCCACCGGCTCCAACGGTGCAGACCGATTTCCAGTTTCCGAAACGCGCGCGCAGCTGGCAATCGGCTGAATTCATTCCGGCCGTCGAGGATTTCGAGAACTACTTCCTGACCTTTCAGATTGGCATCGAGGCCGATATCACGAAGAAGGCAAAGCTGCGCGTTGTGCTCTATGACGACTACACGAACCAACCGGCGAACGGACGAAAGGCCAACGACATCCGCCTCGTGACCGGTTTGTCCTACAGCTTCAATTAAACGAACCTGTTTTTGAAGGCCTCTCCCGCTTGGGAGGGGCCTTTTTGTTTTGCCTCGTCCATTTCACTGAAAACCACTTGATCGGCAAACGAATCCCCGGCACATTTTCGCTCCCCGGCGGAAGGGTGGCTGAGTGGTTGAAGGCGCCCGATTCGAAATCGGGTGGGGTCGAAAGGCTCTCGTGAGTTCGAATCTCACCCCTTCCGCCAACAGCTTCCTCAGATGCTCCTTTCACAGACAGGAACAACGTCTCCTATTCAGACCGCCCGAGATATGTCCGAAAGTTGTGGACGAGCGGTTGTGATGGGCAGCCAGTATGGTTTCGCTCCCCATCGATTCACGCACATGGTCCGCTATGCGGATGATTACTCGGGCCGGAGCGGTAGTGATTCGACAGCTGAATCGTGAGCAGGGAGAAGGAGCTTCAGGCGCGCCAATTCCCGCTGAATCCGGGGTAAGGAGTCATCCGCTTGGGATCGATAGAAGTGGGATCAATGCTCCAGCGAGAGGCGAGGGAAGGCACGCGTTCAATGTTTTCGTGGCTGAACTGATGTTGCTCCTGCCAGGAAATCTCTTCGTGCTCAAAGTAGTCAGGACAGCGCATCTTCAGACTGAGTTCAGCTGAGGTGGGATTGCCCTGGTTCCAGAGAGTTTCGCCGGCCCAGGCATAGGCTCGTACGGTTGCACCCTGATAAAGCTTGGCCCAGGCGTGATAACCCAGGGCGCGGTTCACGCTGAAGAACTGAGTATGCCCGAGCTCGATGCTGAGCTTGTTCAGAAAACGGTAGGTACGATCGATGTCCTCCGCGGGATCGGGCAGGGACTCGCCGAAGATCAGTATCCAGTCATCGATGGGGGGGGAGACAAAGAGACGTTGTTCTTCCATGACGTTCATGCCTTCGGTCCAGCTGCATTCGGCGAGGTCCTCCATCTGGAACGCATTCACCAATGCCTCGGGTTTCACCCCCTGCACGGCGACCCAGCGTTGTGGAAGCTCTGCCACCGCAGCGAAATGCAGCCCCGGATCATGAAACTCATCGTCGGGCAACAGACGATGTTGACGCTCATTTTCACGCCGATGCGAGCGGACGTGAACAGCTGCCAGCCAAACGAGAAGTCCCGCTATGACCAAAACGGCCAGCAGAATGAAGAGAAGAAACATCGGCAGATAATCCGCACCCGAAACTGCACCGGAACTGTTCATTCCGTGAAAGATGCGCGCGCTGCCGGATATCTGACCCATACGCGTAGAGTACGACGGCAGCGATGGGAAGGGAAGGGAATGATGGTACGAACCGGGTACATAGGTAACAGACTGACCGACGTCTGATGTACAGATTTCATGCCACCCGTGAATAATTCGAATTGTACAACGTGCTGCTGTTCGGGCTAGAAACTGCGGCATGTCAACGCAAGTGAAGGTTCGTCGCCAAGGAGATCGGATCAATGTCAATCTCCAACTCGGGTTCGCTCCCGGCCAATCAATGATGGAATGCGAGGAGCAAATCCAACAGGCGATCAATCAGGCCGGCTGCGATCTCACCGCCGAATGTTTGCGCCGTTTCGACACCGACGGTTCTCCCATCGAGGTCGCCGACACCGTCCTCACCAGCAAGGGCCGCGTTCTTAAGAACTGCCAGACGCCCTACGGTCAAGCCACGGTGCCGTGCCATGTCTGCCAGAGCAGTTCGGGCGGAGCCACCTGCTGTCCTCTGGATCGCGGCGCGCGCATCATTAATGCCTCTCCAAGTTTGCCCGCATGGCATCCTATAAGTAGGCTGCCATGAAATGCACCTTGGCCCAACAGGATCTGGCCCAAAACCATGGTCGGCAGGTTTCCCGTTGCCACTTGCAAGACATTGCTTCGGAAGTCGCCGCAGTCGCGGCCGACAAGCAGGAGCGTTGGCGCGGACGCGTTTGAACGCGATGATCGTGGGAATCAGGGAGGTGAGGCGCACGAGATACGTTGCGCCCATCCGGTGCCAGTGGGCCCGCAACCAGGCCCAGACCTTGTAGTGACTGTAACTCAACGTTTGCTCCGCTTGAACAACGGATCTTACAGAACAGGACTCACCCGCGCCGGAAAAAGTCTAATGTGCTGGGCGGGAAGGCTTTTCAAATTTTTCGAACGCGCGGCTTGGCCCTGATGTCCTTGGAACGATAGATTCTCGAAAAATGAGCGCAGGCATTACCGCGATTAATGAAGAAGTGAAGCGTGCAGCGGCCTTTGTGGAACCGCTATTCAGCGAAATCAACAAGGTCGTCGTCGGCCAGCAATACCTCGTGGAACGGCTGGCAGTAGGGCTGCTGGCAAACGGGCATGTTCTGCTCGAAGGCGTGCCCGGCTTGGCCAAGACGCTTTCGGTCAACACGCTGGCGACCTGTTTCGACGTGAAGTTCTCCCGGCTCCAGTTCACGCCGGACATGCTTCCCGCCGACGTGATTGGCACGCAGATCTTCAATCCACAGAGTGGCGAGTTCACCACCCGCAAAGGCCCGGTCTTTGCGAACCTCGTCCTTGCCGATGAAATCAACCGGGCACCGGCGAAGGTCCAAAGCGCATTGCTGGAAGCCATGCAGGAGCGGCAGGTTACCATCGGCGAACAGACTTTTGAGTTGGAACAACCGTTCCTGGTGCTGGCGACGCAAAACCCCATCGATCAGGAAGGAACCTATCCGCTTCCGGAAGCGCAGGTGGATCGCTTCATGTTGAAGCTGAAGATCGGTTATCCATCCCGCGATGAGGAACGAAAGATCCTCGACAGCATGGCCAAGACAAGCAGTTTGCCCGAGGCGAAGAAGGTGGTGGACGTGAAGGATGTCCTGGAAGCCCGTCAGGTGCTCAACGAGATCTACATCGACGACAAGGTGAAGGACTACATCGTGGATCTGGTTTATGCGACCCGTGACCCAGATGCTTACGAGATTCGTGTGGCCGAATACATCCAGCTCGGTGCTTCCCCTCGCGGGACAATCGCACTCACGTTGGCGGCCAAGGCATACGCTTTTCTCAAGGGGCGCGGCTATGTGACACCACAAGACGTGAAGAGTATTGCCCCCGACGTGTTGCGGCATCGGGTGGCCATCACCTTCGAGGCCGAAGCCGAGGACAAGACCAGCGAGACGGTCGTGCAGATGATCCTCGATGAATTGCCCGTGCCTTGATGCTGCAAACGCGCAATCCGCAAACGGCTTCCTCCCAAACATGACCCCACGCTCGATTCCATGAGTTTGGCTGCACCTGAGATCTTCGGGCTGGCGGGCATTCTCTTGGCGCTCGTCTTGGGATGGGTCTGGTTTGCGCGAGGGGATAGCGCCGAAGCACCTGTGGTGCGGACCCGTGCCGATATCCTCAAGCAGATCCGTCAAATCGAGGTGCGCGCCAACCGCCTGGTCACCGAATCATTGGCCGGGCAGTATCACAGTGCGTTTAAAGGCCAAGGCATGGATTTCGATGAAGTGCGCGAATACCAGCCTGGTGACGATGTTCGTCAGATCGACTGGAACGTCACCGCCCGCATGAACATTCCCTTCATCAAGAAGTTCGTCGAGGAACGCGAACTCACTGTGTTGCTGGCAGTGGATCTCAGCAAATCCGGCTCGTTCGGATCGGTCGACGATTCCAAGCGGGACCTCGCAGCAAAGGTCGCGTCGGCAATCGCGTTTTCGGCGATCCGGAACAACGACAAGGTTGGCCTGCTGCTCTTTACCGAAACCGTTGAGAAGTTCATTCCTCCGCGTAAAGGCAGACGGCACATACTGCGCGTGATTGATGAGATTCTGGAATTCCATCCGGAGAATCGCGGAACGCATATCACCGACGCGATGAAGTTTCTGAACAGAATCGCCACCCGCAAGGCGATCGTGGTCGTCTTTTCAGATTTCATGGAGATGCGCCAACCAGTGCGCTTTGGGCGTGGTCTCGTTTCCCAGCCGATGTCCGTTTCTGATCCTCTTTCCCGTGATACCTTGACGGCCTTGCGCCAGGTCAATCGACGGCATGATCTGGTTGCCGTCCAGATCGTTGATCGTTATGAACTGGAATTGCCCGCGCTAGGGCGAATGGTATTGAAGGATTCGGAGACAGGTGAAGTGCTGGAGGTCGACACTGGTGACCGCGAGGTTCGTGAGTCTTTCAAGGAGGAGCAGGTGCTCATGCAAGGCGCGTTGAAAAAGCAGATGCGTTCGCTCGGCATCGACACCATCCACGTGCGGACAGATGAGGAATACACGTTGGCCCTGACGCGGTTCTTCGAGAATCGCGAGAAGCGCGCACGACACAGCTGACAATGGCCATTGCAAACACGAACGCAATCATCGTGCCGGCACCCAATGAGGAGGAAGCCGAGGCAACGAATGCGCTGGTCGCCGAGGGACTTCGCGACATCCGTGACCCGGTTTACATTGCGCCGAGCTACACATGGCTGTGGATATTGCTTGGAGTGTTGGCCCTGACCGCACTGCTGGTGTGGCTGTGGAGAAGGTATGCCCGGAACAAGGCCATGGAGGCTCCACGAAAGAAGAAAACTCCACCTTATCGCATTGCCTTGGATGCGCTGCGTGAAGTGCTTCAACTCATTCATGATCCCGAACCATTCTGCACCAAGGTTTCAGGTATCGTGCGCAACTACCTTGAAGGGCAATTCGAATTGCGCGCACCCGAGCGGACCACCGAGGAGTTCCTCCATGAACTTGCGGAATCCGATCGCTTGGACACATCACAGAAGCTCAGCTTGGGCCGCTTCCTCGAGCAGTGCGACCTGGTGAAATTCGCAAAGTACGAACCGAGCGAGACCGAACTGCGCGAACTTCATTCGGCAGCGCTTCGCCTGGTTGAAGAAACCATGCCCGCCGGTCGGCAATCGGAGATTGAGGCATGAGTTTTACATTCGCCTATATCGGAGTCCTGGGCGCACTGTTGTTGTTGCCTGCCTTGGCGTGGCTGAAGAGCCTCCTCAACCGCAAACCTGCCTTTCTCTATTCGTCGGCCGGACTCGTGCGCGCAGTTGCCCGCAAGTCCGAGAGCAAGGCGAGCGTGATTCTGAATTGGCTGCGCTGGCTGGTGCTGGCCTGCTTCATCATCGCACTGGCCCGCCCACGATTTGTTGAGGCCAAAAGGCAGATTGAGGCGAGCGGCATTGACATCGTGATCTGCGTCGATCTTTCCACGAGCATGCTTGCAGAGGATTTCAAGGATGAGAACGGCGATCGGATCAATCGTCTGGCCATGGCCAAGAAGGTTGTGAAGGAATTCATCGAGAAACGCCCAAGCGATCGCATCGGCCTGATTGCATTCGCCGGTGAGGCGCACGTGGCCGGACCGTTGACCTTGGATCATGACTACCTCCTGAACAACCTCGAGCGCCTGACGTTTCACTACATCGTCGACGGAACTGCGATCGGATCGGGACTGGTCGCGGCGGTCAACCGTCTGCGCGAAGTGAAATCCAAAAGCAAAATCGTCGTGATGATGACGGACGGCGAAAACACCGGGGGCGAAGTCACCCCCATCAGCGCAGCCAATGCGGCCGAAGCTTTGGGAATCAAGGTCTACACCATCGGGGTCGGTACGCGCGGCTTGGCTCCGATGCCTGTGTATCACGGGGCCGGGCGTCCGGCGCTCGACCGGCGAGGGCAGCAGATTTACCGGCAGAGCGAGGTGACGATTGATGAAGAAACATTGACCGAGATCGCAGACCGGACTGGTGGAAAGTACTTTCGGGCCGATAGCGCGGACACTCTCCGAAAGGTCTATGCAGAGATCGATGAACTGGAGAAAACCAAGGTCGTTATCAAGAAGTCGCAGCGGGTGGAGGAACTGCTGCACTGGCCGATCCTCATCGGACTGATATTGCTGCTGACCGAGGTCGCCCTGGTAAACACCATCTTCAGGAGGATTCCATGAGCTTTGCGCAACCATATCTCCTCTGGCTTTTCGTCTTGGTGCCCGCCTTGATCGTTTTCCTAGTCTGGGCTTGGCGGAAGAAACAATGGCTCATCGAACAGTTTGTCAATTCACGCCTGCAAGGCAGCCTGACCGTCGGGATCACGCGCAGTCGACAGAAGGCAAAAATCGCGCTCATTGTCGGTTCGGTATGTCTGATCATCTTCGCGGCTGCCCGCCCGCAATGGGGCTTTGAGTGGGATGAAGCCAAGCAACGGGGTCTGGACATCATTGTTGCCATCGATGTGTCCAGGAGCATGGATGCCAAGGACGTCAAGCCGACCCGCCTCGAACGCGCGAAGCTGGCCGCCATGGATCTCCTCGCCCTGGCCAAGACGGATCGGGTCGGACTGGTGGTGTTCTCCGGTAGCGCATTTCTCCAATGCCCGCTTACCTTGGATGACGCCGGATTCAGCCAGAGCGTCCGTTCGCTGCACACCGGAATCATGAACGAACCCGGAACGGCTGTCGACCTGGCCATCGACACGGCCTTGGGTGCGTTTGAGGAAGAAAACGAAAACTATAAAATCCTCGTCATCTTCACCGATGGCGAGATCACCGAAGCCGGCGCGATGGAAGCAGCGGAAGCGGCCACTGATTCGGACATGCGAATCTTCACAGTGGGCGTTGGAACTCCGGCTGGCGAAATGATCGAGGTCAGCAAGGGGGGGAAGAGCGGATTCCTGAAGGACAAGGAAGGCAACGTGGTGCGATCCCGGCTTGACGAACCGATGCTGCGCGCGATCGCCACGGCAGCCGATGGATTCTATTTGAACCTGTCCGGCGCGGCCGCGGTCGAAACGCTCTATGCGCGCGGGCTCGCCCCATTGCCAAAAGCCGAGGTTTCCTCGCGGCTCGTGCGGGTGAAGTTCGAACGATTTTACTGGCCGCTCTCAGTGGCGATTGTTTTGCTAATGATCGAAATGTTCATCTCGGATCAGCGCCGTTCCCGACGCAGGAAGAAACCAGCCACGGCAGTGGCGGTCTTGCTCGTCGTTCTGCTCACGCCGAGTGCACAGGCTGCCCCAAGTGCAAGCGCCGCGATGAAGCAATATCGCAATGGCGATTACGTTGCCGCCTTGGATCAGTATCAGGCGCTCAGGAAAAGATCCCCAGAGGATGCACGCATCGATTTCAATGCCGGGGCGGCCGCCTACCGTGCCAAGGACTATGAAAGTGCAGCCCGCCTCTTCAGCACGGCATTGGCCAGCGAAGACGAGGCCTTGGCTCAAAGTGCCTGGTACAATCTGGCCAACACTTTCTACCAGATGGGCGATGCTGAGGACGATCCGCAGAAGCGTCTGGAAACATGGAAGAACGCCGTCGATCTCTACGACAACGCCATTCGTTCCAAACCGGAAGATAAGGACGCGCTGCACAATCGCGACTTCGTGAACTACATGGTCAAGAAGTTGGAAGAACAGATGCCCGAGGATCAGGAGGGTGAAGACGGCGACCCGAATGACGAGGAAAACGAGGGCGAGGACCAACAGGACGATCAAAAAAAGGATGACCAGAACGACCAGAAAAACCAGGACGACCAACAGCAGGAGAATGACGAAAACAAGGATGGTCAAGACGAGAACAAGGAAGAGGACCAGAAGGACCAATCCAGCGAAGGCGACGAGGAGAAACAGGACGAGGAACAACAATCTGATCAGAACAAGGAGGGTGACGAAGAGAAGAAACAGCCACAACCGCAACCGGGCGACAAGGACGATCAGGAGCAACCCAAGCCTCAACCCGGCGAGATGCGGAAGATGTCCAAGGAAGAGGCTTTGCGATTGTTGATGTCGCAAATGAGCAGATCCAAGATGATGATCTTCGCGCCACCCGCACCAAAGGAGGACGGCAAGAAGCGCAAGAAATCCGGAAAGCTGTGGTAGCAAGCCTTCTTCATCGCTCGTCAGGATACCCAATCCGCCCGCCGATTCTAGCGGTCGTCTTCCTGACATTGATGACGGTAAACACGTCCGCCGTCACCTTCAGCGCCACGATCCGCCCGCCCACGATCGAGCTTGGCGAATCGGCAACCCTGATCTTGAATTTTGCCAATGGCGGACCCAGTCGTGCGCCGGCGCTTCCCCGCTTCAACGACCTCCGCATCGGTAATCCTGGGGAATCGACCCAGGTGACCATCGTCAACGGAGTCAGATCACGCTCCGTCACGCTTTCTTATTCACTTACTCCCTTGGCTGCGAAGACTTACACCATCCCTCCCTTCGTGGTGTTTGCTGGAGGCGCGCAATTCAAGACACCGGAACTGAAACTCGTGGTGACGCCCCGGCGCATGGTTCCTCAAATGGAACAGGCCCTGCAGAAGGGATACTTTGCCGAAGTTCTCGCTTCCGCAACGAATGTCTACGTTGGCCAGGCATTCAATCTGGTGCCAGTTCTCTACTATCAGTCCGGACGGGTCAATGCGCTGCCGCGGACAGCCGCGGAAGGATTCCGTCTTACCAATCTCGACATCCCCCGAGCGCGAAGAAAGAGGATTTCCAATCGTGATTTCACTGTCCAGATGTTCCCAAAGCTGGCCATTCCGATACGGCCGGGGAAATTTCAAGTCGGGCCTTTTGAGATTCCCTTTGCGCTGCGAACGGTGGTCAGCAGAGGTTTTTTTCAAACCTACAATGAGAAGGCCGTAAAAGCCTTCGCACCTCCGATCACCGTAAACGTGAAACCACTACCGGATGCTGGACGGCCGAAGGACTTCGGTGGCGCCGTTGGTCAGTACCGAATGGAGGCATCCGTCGGCCCCACGAATCTCACTGCCGGCGATCCGATAACGCTCAGGGTGAAGATCAGTGGAACGGGCGCGTTTGAAGATGTGAACCTGCCGGATTTTGGGAATTGGGAAGGCTTCAAGAGTTATCCCCCGAACGCCGAAGTGCAGCTCGTCAACAAGACGGCATCCCAAGGCGCAAAAACGTTCGAACAGATCATCGTGCCGGAAGAGGTGGTCAAGGTAGTGCCTGCGATCCTGTTCAACTACTTCGACCCGTATAACTCACGTTACATATCACTGAGCCATCCCGCAACGCCCATCACAGTCAAGCCCGCTGAGATGGCCTCTCTCCCGACCATCATGGTCGCACAGACCAACAGCACTGCGGAAGGCCCCGAGATTGCGACCGAATTGGTGCACATCAAACCTCACCTCGGAACCATGCTGTCCGTCACAGCGGGTCCGGGCATTGGTGTGTGGACGATCCCCGCCATCCCTTTCGTATTGTGGTTGCTTCTGCTGATGCGTCGGCACCAGGCCGAACGACTCGCAAACGATCCCCGACTGCGCCGTAAACTCGCAACGGATAAACAGGAACTTGGCGAGCTTGAGAAGCTTTCCACGCAGGCCAAGGCGGGTGAAGGAGAAGCCTTCTTCAGCACGCTCTTCCGCCTGCTGCAGGAACGCATCGGAGAAAGAGTAGATCTGCCGGCGTCCGCGATCACTGAAGAAGCCATTGACGAACGCCTGAAACCCGCCGGTGCGCCCGAAGAACTCATCGGCGAACTGACGAAGCTCTTTGCCGCTTGTGATCAGGCACGTTATGCGCCCACGACGGAAGCCAAGGAACTTGAAGTTCTGGCTGAATCGACGAAGACCGCACTGACGCAGTTGAGGGAGTTGCAGGTATGATTCGCGGATCATTCCTTCTCAGCCTGGTGCTCGGTTTGATCGGCGCGTCGATTGTCCAAGCAAACACCGGGTCGCGCTTTGAAGAAGCGAACAGACTTTTCGAGAAGGATGACTTCCCCGGAGCGGTACAGGTCTACGAGGGTTTGGTCAGTGACGGAAACGCGTCTGTTTCCCTCCTGTTTAATCTCGGCAATGCATTGTTCAAGTCCGGCGAATTCGGTCGCGCCATCTACTTTTATCGGCAGGCTGAACGCATTGCGCCCCGCGATCCGGATGTCCGGGCAAACCTGCAATTTACCAGGAAGGAAGTCGCCGGCGCATTCGCCCCTACAAAAGCCGGATGGAAGCAGTTCTTCCATCATTTGTCCGAGCGCGAATGGGCGCTGCTGACGGCCGTGATTGGTGCGCTTTGGTTTGCCTTGCTCGGAGCGCGGGAAGGCCTGCAGCAATACCGCCTGGCACTGGTCTGGCCGATTCGGGTGATGGGTGCCCTCTCGATCCTCATGGGAATCTGCTGTGCCGTTTCACGTTCCGCGTGGTCGGTCGATGAAGACGCAGTGGTGATCGTCGAGAAAGCCAACGCGCACTACGGCCCGCTGGATGATTCCAAGACCGCCTTCTTCCTGAAGAACGGAGAAGAGGTTCGTCTGAGTGGTGAGAAGGGTGATTGGATCCAGGTAACCGAAGCAGGGGGCAAATTGGGTTGGGTTCGCGCATCGGAGTTGCAGCACATCGCGGAGTCCATCAGCGAAACGCTGAAGCAAGAGGAGTAGCTTCGGATGCTTTCCGAAGCATGCGAGCGACGAGCTCAGCGACGTCAACGAGAAGTCACGCGCGTAAGTGCGAATGTGTTTGTTTGGGGCGCCCCCTGAATCTACAATACCAAAGGAATATGAAACCGCGCTCCGCCATCCTCCTTGTATCCATACTCGCACTCTCCATCACCTGCGATGCTGCCGAAAAAAACGTGAAGAAAAAGAGACCCGCCCGCAAACCCAACCCCGCCATGGCTGCCATCAAGGACGTGCCCGGATTGCCACGTGTGCTGCTGATCGGCGACTCCATTTCGATCGGCTACACCGTTCCCACGCGAACGGCGCTCAAGGGCAAAGCCAACGTCCATCGCCCGAAGACAAATTGCGGACCGACGACGAAGGGAGTTGCTGAGATCGACGCATGGCTTGGCGACAGCAAGTGGGATCTTATTCATTTCAATTGGGGCCTGCACGATCTGAAATACATGGGTCCCAATGGTGAGAACCTCTATCCGAAGGAGAAAGGAGGTAAGCGCCAGGTGCCTCCCGCCGAGTACGAAAAGAATCTGGAAACCCTCGTCAAGCGCATGAAGAACACCGGCGCGACCCTCATCTGGCGCAACACCACTCCAGTGCCTCCGGGCTCAAAAGGCCGTTATGTGGGTGACTCGGTTCTCTACAACGAAATCGCCGCAAAGGTCATGAAGCGCCACAAGATCCAGACCCACGATCTGTTCGCCATGAGTAAGAAGCGCATGAAGGAGATCATGAAACCGGCAAACGTGCACTACACTCCCGAGGGTTCAAAAGCCTTGGGCCAGGACGTGGCGCGGGTGATCCTGAAGGCATTGGCGCATTAACCGACCGCGAGCGTGCAGGACTCCGGAAAAGGCATTTTTATCATGGGGCTGGTGCTGTGCGGCATCGGCCTCTTCTTTTGGCTGGGTGGTGGGAAGACGCCCGTGGGACGCCTCCCGGGAGATATCAACGTCAGCCGTCCCGACTTCAGTTTCCATTTCCCCATACGACAGCCCAGCCGACATTGATGGACCCATCGGGATTGACATCGCTCTTGTTGAATTTGCACCAGTGAACGCTCGTGCGGAGTCGGTTATAATCGGGAAGCCGTCCGTGCTCAGGTAGAGCGAACATCACTCACAACAGGATGAACACCCGGTGTGATCCAAACGATCCAGTTTGGGCTTTCGCGATCGCTCGCTCCACATGATCCGGGTCTGAGTTGATCGCGTTGGTTGCAGCGCGCCTTACCTTGGCCCAGTCATCTTCGGAGAAACTGTCCATAGCTCTCCAAACCTGCACGGTCTGGATCTCCTGGTGGAGACGCCAAATCAACACTTGCCGATGAAGGACTGGCAACGCCAAGGAAGCGATCACGGATAGCGCGCCGATGATGATGGGTGCTTCCCTCCGTCTGCAATCTCAAACGACAAGAACAAGACCTTCGATCAGTTTGTGGTCGCGACTATTTCCTTAAATCGATGCAGATCAATTGCCGGGTATCCCTCGCGAAGAGGAGACCGTTGGCGAGGGCTGGGTGGGAGCGGATCTTGTCGCCGAGGATCTGGATCGGGTGGATTCGGCCGGGAGATTCTGGCTTGGCGTCGAGGGTGACGAGTTGGCCGCTTTGGGTGAGAACGATCAGTTTGTTCCCGGCAAGGATGATGGCACCGCAATCGACGCGGCTGTTGGACCACTTGACCTTGCCGGTGTCGAGTTCGATGCAGCGGAGCTGCGGACGGGGTCCGGTATCGACGCGGCCGTGGAATCCGTAGATGTGCCCGTCCTTGATCACTCCGGTGGTGTACTGGCTGGAGAGGGAATCGTCGTTGCTCCAGATCTTTTTGGCGGATGATTTACCGGCTTCGAAGAGGACGGCTCCGGCTCCGTAGGATGCGGTTGCGAAGACCCGGTTGCCAGCGATCAAGGGTGCGGCTGCTGCTACGGAGGTGTGGATGTTCGGGGCGAGCCGGTCTTTCCAGAGAATCTTTCCATCGGAAGGCGATACCGATACGACGTTCATGCGGGTGAAGAAGATGGCCTGCTTCGTCCCGGCAATCCTGGCGACGGATGGAGAGGAGTAGCTGGCCTCGTCGCTGAAGGCCTTCCAGACGAGTTTGCCGGTGGCTGTATTGAGGGCAATGATGCTGGCGTCCGGAGTGCCTCCAATGTTCAGGAGGACTTTGCCATCGGTAACGATGGGCGAGGAACCGAAGCCAAAGAATCCGTTGGGTGCGTTGAATTTCTTCTTTGCAGCCAGATTCCACAGAAGTCGACCGGTTGATAGCTCGTTGCATCGGACATCTCCATTTGCGCCGTGGCTGTATACCTTGTTGCCATGGATTGCGGGGGTTGCCCGGGGGCCGTCTTCAAACCCGTAGCCATCGACGTATTCGGCCGGGTAGCTCGCCTTCCAGATTTCCCTGCCGTCAGTTGTCTTCAGGCACTGGATGATCTCCTCCCCGCCGTCCCGATGAAATATGATCACCTGTTCTCCGGAGACAACCGGGCTGGACCAACCTTTTCCGACGGGATTGGACCACAGGCGTTTGGGGCCGTTGTTGGGCCAATCCAGATTCAGGTCTTTCCCGCTATAGGTCCCATTGCGATCGGGACCGAGCAGCTGTGGCCAGTCAACGGCAGATCCGAGAACAATGCTGGAGAGGAAGACAAATAGGAGTCCCGTTCGATGCATGAACGGAGTGTCAGAGGAACCACGAAAGAATCAAGCACAAGGCCACGAACGCAACCAGCCACCAGAACCAACTGACGCCTTCCACTTTGACCGTGCTCTTCGTGGAGGTGCCGAATTCCTTCTCGATGAATTCGGCGTAGTCGAAGCCATCGTCATCGATCCCCAAGGATTGTTCGTCCGCTCGGTCGTTCCAGCCGGTGGAATCATCCGAGCCGCAATCGGGGCAGGCGAGTGCGTTGCTGGGAACGTAGGCGCCGCAATTGGGACAGGTGGGCGGGGGCATCGAATCTCAATCAGCCCATGCCGGCGTATTCCTCGTCAGTGATGAGTTCGAGTCCCATCATAATGTAATCGTGAGTCACGGCCTGCATGTCCTTGACGTAATCTTCGAGGCGATAAAGTTCGGCAAACCCGAGATGCGCAGCGGCCTTCATCCCGCGTTCCTGTTCGCTCATGAATTCGGCCTCCATGCGTTCCAGGCCGCATTGCCTGGCGATATCGACGACTTCCTCCATCAATTTCATTGCGAGGCCTTTGCCGCGTGAGTCCGGACGAACATGGGTGCTGATACGCCCGATGTGGCGTTTCCATCCCCCCAATTGCTGATGGAGCGTGGAGACGCCGATGATGCTCTCATCCTTGATTGCAAGCAATGGAAGGATCCGGCCCAAATCGATGCCCTGACACCAATGTTTCAAAATCGCCGGATCGGAAACTCGATGTTTGATGTAGATGAGTTCTTGCGGTTGCATCGCGCCAAAGAAGGCGTGATACATCTCGTGATCGCCTTCTTCCAAGGGGCGTACGAGGCAATTCAATCCACCGCGGGTTTCGATTTCCTTCGGATAGCAATCCAACGCTTCTTCAAGGGCCATGGCATTCCTTTCAGTTGGGGCTGGTGCGCGTCATACGTGTATTGGCTGGTTGCTGATATTCGTTGTCTCAATCTCCCTCCGAATCCGAGATCAAGACAAGCAGTTAAGACAGCGATTAAGAACCAGGCAAACTGTCATTTCATTGCTGACTGAGTATTAGTCTAGACCATGAATTGGCGGGGGCAATGGGAAAGGCGACGGGCATTCAACGAGGGGCGTAACCCAGTTTCTTGCAATGGCTAAGTAAGTAAGTTGGGGCAATTTCCACCAGTGTTTGTGTGAATGAACGGGACCAAATAAAGCCGAAACTGAAATCGAGAGTTTTCACCCTCTCCCAACCCTCTCCCGCGGGAGAGGGTGAACGCGTCAACGAACTTTGTCTCTCTGTCGTAATGATCCCTACCATCGGTTCAAATCGGTTTTTGGGCGCGCTTGTTTCAGAAGCGCGCCTCGGGTCCGGGTTCGTATTGGCACGTCAGGCCGGAACGCCCCGGCACTCGCTGCAATAATGTGGGATGCGCCCTTCAACGAAGTTCCTGCGTCGCGGCATCACCATCTGTGCTTTTGGGCGGGTATCACTTGCCGGCCAAATACAATTCCATCAACTCGGACAAGACGGCGGGAGAGAAGCGAACGTTCCGGTTGTTCGAGAGGATTACGATTCCAAGGCGACATTTGGTGTCGAGCCCAACCAGACAATGGAATCCCCCGGTTTGTCCCTGTATCCAAATCAACTTCTTCGATGCAGTTTGAATCGTCTGGAGCCCGAATGATGTGATCGCTCCTGATGGCGTGGTGTTCACTCCGGTCAAAACATTCTCGAGTGATTTCGCCAATTGATTTTTCTCCGAGATGAGGAAGGCCTGTAGACAATTCGCCATGTCTGCTGGGGTAACTCGAAGACCTCCTGCACCCGCGAGCGCGTTGTAATTCCAGGCGGGACGTCTGATTGGTCCGGCAAAGCCCGGGAGCAGGAGTGCTTCCTGTTCGTCGGCCAGCGAGATGGTGGCCCCCTTCATGTTCAAGGGGCGGAGAATGACACGATCCAAGAGTCTTTCGTAGCCCTCGCGCCATTCTCGATCGACGAGGTAGGCGAGCAGGCCATAGCCCAGTTGTGAACGTTGATAGGTCTTGTGCAGTTTGTCCGGCTGGTACGCGGTGATGAACTCGAGCATCTCTGCGCGTGAGAGTTCCGGCGTGGCCGTTCCGGATGCGTTTTGGACGAGATTTGTCGGAAGGTTGGGGAGGCCTGAGGTGTGGGTGAGGAGTTCGCGAACGGTCACCTGCGCAATCCACTCGGACGCAATCTTCTTTTTCCCGAGGACATTGCGGACGGTCGTGTCCAGACTGATCTTGCCAACGCGCACCGCTTCCGAGGTGAGCAGGGCGGTGAAGAGCATGGTTGCTTCACCGATCTCAAACAGGCTTTCACGAATCGGACGGTTCCAGTCGCGTGCGACGTTGCCTGCCTTGAAGTAATTGACGCCGGTGTCGGTTACGACTGCGCCGGTGATTCCACCTTGTTTGAGCGGCTGGGCGAGGAAGTCCAGTCGAGATTGAAACGGCTGGCACAGGCCGGATACCGGCAATGCCGTCGTGAGGAGCAAGGGTATCAATGTCCGGAAATAGCGCATGAGTCTTTCAATGGACGTATTCTAACGAGTACCCGTCATTTGTTTACCTCGGGAATTGCAGTAGCTCGTTGTTCGTTCCGAACACCCCACGGACTTTCTTCAGCCAACTTGAGGATCCCCGGTTTCAATTCGGCCATCCGGGCTCGCCGATGTTCCGGTGTGTCGTAGAACTGAAAGTTGTGTTCGCGTAAATCGTAGCCGAGATGTTCATCCAAGCGCTTCTGAGTGAACTGACGATTGATGAGGTGGCTGTCGCTCGCGATGATGTCGAGCACGTCCGACAGGGCCCACCAGGCGCGTTGGCGCATCACTGAATCCGCGGCCACCAAGCGGGCGGGCGCGTGTTTGCCGCGCAGCCAGTTCAATCCGACGGCAGCCTTGCGGTCGGGATAATTCGTGTCCAACTCGCTTTCCGAGATCGCCAGATCGGGTTTGTACCATTCTCGCAACTTCGCAATCGTCCAGTCGATATTCTTGTCCAGATGGCACATGTTGCAGGCGTTCGGATCATTCTTCTCGATCATGACCGGATCCGTAGGGCTGCTGATACGATGGGTCCGGACCATGTCCTGCAGGCCTTCGTTGATGCGGGGCATGTGACAGTTCATGCAACGGCTGCCTTCGGTGTTGGCCGCGTGATGGGTGTGTGCGACGAGCTTACTTTCCGGTTTGAATTCGCTGTGGCAGGTCAGGCAGGACTGATCGTCCTGTGCCGGGGTTCGTGTCCACTTCGGACCGGTCGCTTTGTGCGGATCATGGCAATGAATGCAGGTCAGGATGCCCTTGCCGTGAGCCTTGGCTTTCACTGGATCGTAGCAATGCCCGCGCACCGCATCGGCGAATTCTGTCGAGTTCCAAGTGTGGGTGTGGTTTGCGTATTCGGGGCGCGTGCCGCTGTGGCAACGACCACATATGAAGTTTGCATTCTCGGCATTTCGCTGGGTCAGGATCCCGATGTTGTCCGCGCCGGAATGGAAATGCGGACTGACCGGGAAGAACGCCGGCAAGACTTTTGATTCGGTCTTCGTGCTGTTTTCGACGTGGGCCTTGGTCCCTAGATGGCAGGCTTCACAGGCGACGCCCAGCCCAAGGCGATCTTCGGTGCGGGCAAGGTCATAGGAAGCGTTCAGAAACTTGCCGATGCCGGCCATGTTCATCGAACGGTAATCTTGGGGGAGCCGACTGGGATGAGCGTCTTGGACATATCCGGGAAGATGGATTGCCGTAGTGTGGGGGGTGTATTGGGGAAATCGCTTGCTGCCGGCCAACTTGAGCATCCAGTCTCCAAAAGCCCAGGTGGTGTGGCATTCCGAACAGGTCAGATCGTATGCCGTGAACTGCCAGGTGTCGTAGGGATCGATGTCGTCTTCCAACATGGTGGAATCCCGTGCGAGATGAACCGTCGGGACCCACTCCTGATTGCCAATCCAATAACCGAAAGGAAGCACGTGCTCCACGCTGCTTCGAGGTTCCTCATCGATGTGTCCCTCAATGAGAGTTCCGACGTAGTACTGAAAGAAGCGCGATCCGATCGTGCGATTGACGTCGTATACCCAACGCTTGCCGTCCTTTGAGAGTGTCATCCGATGGCGCCCATCGATTTTCGTGAATGAACCGGTCCCGCCCTTGTACTTGAATTTCGCGTTGCCGGAAAAATCACCACGGACGGATTCGTCATTCGCGAGCGCATTCATCCAACGATGCGGATGCTTTTCCCAGTTGCGGTGATTCGACTCGTGGCAATCCACGCATGTCTCCGCGCCCGCGTAGTCCATCTTCCTGACGTTGCTTTGGCCTTCGGTATCGACTCCTTGCTCGGTGATTCTCACGGGAACTTCATCCCAATAGAAGCGGACTTGTCGTTTCGGATCCCAGAAATTGGTGTGCCCACTCGGCATGAACCAGCGGGCCTTGGGAACGGCGGCCAGTTGTTTGACGGGAGGAGTGGCGATGTTGTTGGAAGCCATGATCTGGGCCATGACTTCGGGAGGTGTTTCATCGGGCTTTAAGAGGATCAAAGCGATTATGCCACAAATCGCAATGTAGACAGACCAGGTGACGAACGACGGACCGCTGGTAGCTGCCGCATCGTCGGCGTTCGCCTGTTCGTCATCGGACATGGGACAAGTATTGGCCCGGAATGGGAATCAGTAAAATTGATTCTTGGGCGCGGACGGAGCGGGGGCCGAATGGCGACTTTCTCCGAGGGAACAAGCTTCCGAACTTCGGTCAGGATGTCTTTGGCTGATGCTGCGGCTGCCTGGGTGTGGTTGGAGGCGCAGAGCGGCAAGCGAAGGAAATGGAATGGATCGTATCCTTGCTTTCATTGCTTCGAGTATCTGAACGGAGTAGTCAGTCACAGAAACCTCGTCGTGCCGGGCATTGCCAGGGGCTGGTCGGTGACCGTTGAATTTAGAGCGAGCCCATCTGGCAGCAAAGCCTGCGTAGATTGCATTGCCGCCTCCCAAGACACCTTCTTGCCGGTATAGGCAGCCATTCTACCCAAGATGCCCATGAGCGTGGTGCGGGCCATGCGTTTGCCGTCATTGATCGGTTTGCCGCTGCGAATCGAGCCGATCAAAGCGTCGAGTTCGACCTGATGCATGCTTCTGGTCGGGCCTTTGTATCGCCAGTTGGTTTCGCCCGTGATCACGGGGCGACGTTGTTGGAACTTGAATATTCCATTGGTGCCGACGACTTCGTCGCCGTTCTCGTCGTAGCAACCGTTGATGGAGCGGCTGGCGAGATAGCCACGGATGCCGTTGGCGTATTCATAAGTGACGAAGGCATTGTCAAAGGTGTTGCCCCAGCGGGGATTCTGTTGGCCGCCGATGGCCACGGCATTGATTGGCATCTCGTCGTTCATCCACCAGGACATCTTGTCGACGCTGTGTCCGCCGGAGAGAAGGATGGTCAAATCACCAGCAAGCCAGAGGTGATGATACCAATCACGGATCTGCCATTCGACATCGCTCATGTTCGGTTTGCGGTCACCTTTGTACTTCGGACCGAGATTCGGTCGTAAATAGGTTGCGTACAAGGAGCGGATCTCACCGATTGCCCCGTTACGAATCTGTTCCACTGCTGCTTGCAAGGATGGATCGTAGCGCCAGCAGAATCCGGAGACGATGGCGAGTCTCTTTCGCTCAGCAAGCTCGGACGAAGCGAGAACGGAGCGGACACCGGGAGAATCGATTGCCGCCGTAATCTCAACAAAAGAATGTTTCCCGGCTTCTACGGCAGCTTCGAGATGAGCGGGGCGAAATGCGGGAGGCGTGGCGAGAATGACGATGTCTACGTCAGCCTGCATGAGTTCGCGATACGCATCGAGACCGACGAAGCGATGTTTGGAATCCACCTTCACACGATCGGGCAGTTGTTTCCGTAACTGAGCAAGGCTCTTCTCCATCTGTTCGGGGAACGTATCTGCCATCGCGGACACGACCACGTTCTCATCCGCCATCAATGCGTTGTAGGCCGCACCGGTGCCTCGGCCTCCACATCCGACCAATCCTACCTTCAGCGTTTGTGTGCTGAGCTGTTTCGCCAATATCGTTGGCGCGATAAGACCGCTTGCCACTGCCGCACCACCGGATGCATGAATGAATTGCCTGCGATCGAGCTTGTGTTCTGTCATCGTTTCATCCCTTCCTTCAAGAATGCTTGGTAGAGTTTTAGTGGTTGCGAGAACTTCTCGTCCAGGTCCGTGAGCGCCAGCCGTGCCCGGGCTGTTTTCATCTGCCCGGCATTGAGGTTTTGCCCGATCAGGCCCAAGTCGAATGCGCTGTAGCTGGTCAGGCGCTTTGAATCCTCATCTGCGTGATAGCGGACGCTGATTCCCAGACAATCAGCCGGGTCCGCCATCAGGACTGCGGCCGCGGTCTGATCCGGATCGACCATGAAAGCCAGGCAGTAGGCATAACGACGCATGGGTGAGAAATCGATGATGCCATCCCAGCGGCCATCCAATGGGATCTGTGCGCCGCGAGAATCTCGCGGGAACAAGGGCAGGGTGGTGGCGAATGCTTCATTGAAAGAGGGCATCACGAGATCCGGTGGATGTTTGCCTCGGCGCTTCAAATATAGATGAGCTCGCATGGATTTGTCGAAGTAGCTCGGCATGAATACCTCGTAATCCGCGTAGTCGGTGTTGGCCTTGACGGTGATACGCAGGTCGATGGCGTCCGGTTTGTTCACTTCGTAGCGTGCTGTTACCGTTCCTGAGTGGCTTTTTGTTTCTGGCCAGATGATGGCAACCCAGTTCTTTCCGTGGCGAGAGGTTCGTTCCATTGCCCGTGGTACGCCCATGACTCCACTGCGCGACATGAGCTTGTAGAGGTTCAGTGCAGAGTATCGTGAATCGAGCAGTTGGCGTCGGGTCTTCTTGTCCACCAAGCGCGTCACGCCATGATAACGGCCGGTGACGGTAATCGTTCCGGACATGCGTTCGGTTTCGAAGGTAAAGGCAGTTGCGTCGGCATTGGGAGTCAGGTCTGCGGCAAACGCTTGATTTGTGCACATGACCGCTAAAGCCAATGCGAGGAAGCGGAGAATCATGTTCATTGGGATAGGAGAGCGACCAACATACGCCAAGCTCAGAATGTGTGTATTTCAATGGATCAGAGCGTTCTCACTCCTGCGGTTACGAGCTCAGAGCACACTGGTGCAGCGAGTCAGAAGAAACTGAACACGTTCGCGGCTTCGCATTCCCGGATGCCACAACGACTGGAGCGCCGATCATTGGTCAGCCCACCTGTGCCGAGCGGTGCTTGTCGCTCCGTGGGGGTGCGGGAGATATTCCTCGAAGGGGCTGAGCAGCGTTTTGGGAGCTGATTCGAATGAGGGACTTGGCTGGCAGGACACTAGTCGGGGAAGTGGCGATTCATCGTGAGGGGGCCACGCTGGACGTAGGGATACTTCTTTTCCAGATCCGGGTATTTCAACCAACCGCGCGGACTGTGGATGCGTTTGGCGTTCGCCTTTTCAAATCCGAAGAACAGGGGCTTCTGATACATGACGACACGGTCCGCATAGATATCAAACAAACACCAACCGTGTGCGCCCGCGCTGACCAATGCAGTGCCGGGCAGGACGAGATAGTGCGTCTCATCTTCCCGTTGATGCCATAACCCGCGATGGTAGTGCCCGCTCAGACTGAGCAACACACGATACTTCTTCATCAATGCGCGCAGCTCATCTCGACCCGGGCCGATCTTGTTGTAGTTCCCGCGGCCCTTCTCGTTGTCCTCCCAAGGTGATACGTGAAGTGAAAGAACGATTTCCTCCCGGTTGCCGTTGGCTTGCTTGAACTCGCGCTCGATCCATTCCAATTGCTTTTCCGCGAGACCCAGTTGCTTGCCGATCGCGTCGATCACCACGAATCGAAATCCGTTGTGCACAAAGGAGTAATTGGACTCCGGGTGAAAGTGTTTCTTGAAGAGATCCAGGTCTTCGTGATTTCCGCGCACGTAATGCACGGGCTTGTCAAAGCTCTGCTCCAGTTTCACCAAATCGCGATACGCCTGTTCGTCGCGATTCGTGTGAACCATGTCACCCAAGACCAGCGTCAGCGCGGATTCGGATCGGTTGATCTGTCGGGCTGCCAGTCGGTAGCGAACTTGATCCGTCTGATAGCCGCCGAAACCGAGTTGAGGATCTCCAATTGCCGCGAAACGAAACAACAGTCCCTGCTCTGGCTCCGGCAATAATCGAGGCGCGTGGAATCCTTCGGGTGCTGATCTTCCAATCGCCAGATCGTCGAGGAATGCGGGTGTCCCAACTCCGCCAAAGCCGAGGTGCAATACAGCGAATGCTCCTTCCGCCGACAGTGGGGCCTCTTCGCCAAGCACATCATCGTTCAACCAACTCGCCGCAAATCGTTCATCCAGATCAATTCGCAGGGTGATCGTCTGCCAACCGGTCACTGGTTCCTTCAGTGAATACAACCGCCAGAACGATCTGGCCCAGGTGTTGTGCCAGCGCGATTTCATCTCTTCCGTGCCTTTTCGTTGATACGGTTCGCCGGCAATGCGCGTCAGGATGCCGCGCGTGTCTGAAGTTCGGGCATCCAACACAAAGCTGCCGGCCCACTCCTTCGCGGGCTTGAACCGGCATTGCACCCAGACCACACCGTTTGAGTAATGCTCAGCCAAGTGATAGCGAAGACCCCACGCATCGGTGCGATACTTCTCGGTGTGGGAAACAGCCACGGCCTTGCTTCCCGCTTTTCCTTCGCCGGTTGCTACAATTGCCGTCGGCTTTCCGTTGCCGCGAAATCCTCGGAAGCCGGTCCAAGACTTCTCGTCAACAATCGCCTGCCCATCGGTGAAGGATTCGAAATCGATCGCAAGATCGTTCGCTTTGGCCGGCGTAACACCTTGAGAGAGGCAGAGGGCAAGAATAGGGATGGGTGACGATCGGGACATGCCGGCATCTTAACCGAAGTGGAAGGCCCCGGCTACGAAGGCTTGAGCCGAATTGATCCTACCCCCAGTCTTCGTCGCATGAAGTTCCTCAGCTGCTTTTCGGCCGGTGTCTTGATCGCCCTGAATGTCCATTCTGCCCAGTGGAAGAAACACGTGGTGATGGAACAGGGGCACTGCAATACCGCGGTGGCTATCGACGTGAACGGAGACAAGGCGCTCGACGTGATCGCGAGTTTCAATGGTCGCGTGAGCCTGTTCATCGCGCCGAACTGGAAGAAGGAAGTCATCCTGCATCGATTCATGGGCGGGGGAGGCGGTTGCATACACAGTTCCACGATCGATGCGGATGGGGATGGCGATCTCGATTGGGTGGGAACGCTCGCACATTCGCATCCCTTCTGGCTGGAGAATCCCGGCAAGGCCGAGGCGCTCAAGGGAGCTTGGACGCCGAGGATGATCGACGAGGAAATCACCGGGATTCACTGCATCATCACTTCCGACATCGACAATGACGGTGTCGATGATTTGGTGATCAATAATTTTGAACCGGCCAAGGGAATTCCGGATTCAATGGCATGGTTCAGCCGCCCGCGAAACCCCAAGCGTGCGAAGGTGTGGAATCGTCATGTCTTTGCGGATCGGGACGCGCGTGGGGGAAGCCATTACATGGGGGCCGGGGATATTGATGGTGACGGTTGGAAAGAAATCGCAGTCGGTGCAAAGGGTCGTCCGTTCGCAGATGGGAACTGGTTCGCGTTCTGGACGAATCCTGGCAAGGCGGGAGTCAAGGGCCCGTGGAAGAAGACCATTCTCGCTGAAAATCAACTGGCCGCGACCTGTATTCTGCCCGGCGACATCAACGGCGATGGCAAGGTGGACTGGCTGGCTTCCCGCGGGCACAGCAAGGGTGTGATCTGGTTCGAGAGTCCGAGCTGGAAGATCCACACGATTGATCCGGACATCAAGCAACCACACAGCTTGACGGTCTTCGACCACGACAATGATGGTGATCTGGATGCAGCGAGTTGCGGCTATGAAAGCGAATGGCTTCGTTGGTACGAAAACGACGGCAAGGGCCACTTCAAGATTCACACGTTGGACGACAAGCAGCAAAGCTACGACCTGCGCACGATCGACATGGATGGTGATGGAGATGGCGATTTATTGAACGCCGGACGTGGTTCGAAAAATGTCGTCTGGTATGAGAATCCACTGAAGTAAGCCGATTCAATTACGTCGACAGTGCGGAAAATTATGGCTTAATCGTGACGATGCTCCACATCGCTGAAAAATCATCTGCGAGGAACTGCGCAGGATTCACCCGACGCACGGCACTCAAGGCCGGCTTTCTCGGTGCACTGGGGCTATCCACCGCGGACCTGTTGCGATTGGAGGCGAGTGGCGCGGCGAAACGATCCAACAAGTCAGTCATCCTGCTGTGGCTCGACGGCGGCCCAAGCCAGTTTGAAACCTATGATCCCAAGGCGGAGGCTCCGGCTGAATATCGCGGGCCGTTTGGTGACATTCCCACGAACGTTCCTGGGATTCGATTTTCAGAGCTGCTGCCTCTCCAGGCGAAACACGCGGACAAGATGTGCGTGATCCGCTCGGTGCATCACACGACGGGGGATCACTTCGCCGGGGCGCACTGGATGTTGACCGGGAGATTTGGTGCTACCTCCGCGAACAAAACTCAGCAGTACCCGTCGTTGGGTTCCACCATCGCCAAGGCGCAGGGCAGCTGTGCGCCGGGAATGCCCGCCTACATCGGTTTGCCAGCGGCTGAGAGTGTTTATCTTTATCCGGGTTACCAGGGCGCAGCTTATCTCGGTCCTTCGTATGAGCCTTTTCAGGTGAATATGAAGCAGAAGTACCTGAGTGCGAACTACACGGCCAAGCTCAAGCCGCCTCCGATTCTGGCAAACATGGAAGACACCGGAGGTCGGGCAAGCACCCGCCTCAAGTTGCTCGATCAACTGGATCACTTCGACCGGGTTACGGACAAGAGCGGGGCGATGGAGTCGATGGACCGTTACCAACAGGAGGCGGTGGATATGCTCCTGCGTGGAAAGGCACGCCATGCCTTCGATATGGAAAAGGAGGATCCAAAGGTGCGCGACCTTTATGGCCGCGGGCCGTGGGGACACTACACCCTGATGGCGCGCAGGATCGTCGAGTCAGGAGCTCGGTTTGTAACCGTCGATATGCCGCATTGGGATACGCACTCAAGGATTCAGTTGGGGATGGAACAGCGATTGCCAGTCTTGGACAAGGCGGTGAGTGGCTTGCTGCAAGACCTTCATGATCGAAGTATGTTTGATGACGTGCTGGTCGTCATCATGGGCGAGTTTGGGAGAACGCCGAAAATGAACAGCGGTCAGCCCGGGATTCCGATTCCAGGCCGCGATCACTGGGGCCAGGCGATGAGCGTCATTCTTGCCGGAGGCGGATTGCCGCAAGGGCTGACGGTAGGAGCCACCAATTCCAAGGGTGAACATCCGGTCGAGAGCCCCTATACGCCCTCGGATCTGTTGGCAACGATCTACCATGTCCTGGGAATCGATTTGGACACTTCATTCCTCGATCACTCGGGACGTCCCATTCCTATCCTCGATGGCGGGAAGCCGATGAAGGAACTTGTCTGAGCTCGTGAATCTTTGGGGGGATTCGCGCCGGTTCACTTTCCTGTTTACAGAACTTCGATTCCGCGGCTCCAATTCCGCCATATGAAACTTCACATCGTCCTCACGTTTGGATTGCTCGCTTGGATGAGTCTTGGTTCTGTGGTCGCAGCTCCGAAGAGTTACACCATCGGCCTCTCGATGTATTCGCTGCGTCAGTTGTTCTTCGACGATAAACTGACCGCCCTGGATTACCCGGACTTCGCGAAGAAGACTTTCGGCATCACCAAGATCGATGTGTGGGAGGGTGGCTTTCCTAAAGATCGCATCAACGATCCGAAGTTCTATCAGGAATTGAAGGCGCGTGCCGACATGGCAGGGAGCGAAATCTTTCTGTACATGACCGGGGCAGTCGATGCGCGAGGCAAGACGGCCAAAGAACGAAAGGTTCAAGGGAAGAAGTTTTTCGACGCCGTCGATAAATCAGCACTCCTTGGCTGCACTTTTGTCCGTGTGTTTCTGCGGGCCCCGAACGGTGACCGGGAACAGGCGTTGAAGAGTTCCGCAGAAGCTCTGCGTCCGCTCGCGAAGTACGCGAAAAAGAAAGGCATCACGATCGTGATCGAGCCCGGTGCCTCCGAGTGGTCCAAGCAGGGGCGATTTCTCGCCGACCTTGCGAAGCTTATGGATCACCCAAGACTTCGTCTGATGCCGGATTTCGGCAAGATGAAGGCACACGATCCCTACGGTGGCACCAGGGCCATGATGCCGTATACGGACAGTGTCTCAGCAAAGAGCCATGATTTTGACGAGCAGGGGAATTCGACGGATTTCGACTACGCCCGCCTGATGAAGACGGTCAACGAAGCGGGTTTCAAAGGCATCGTGGCAATCGAATACGAGGGAAAGAAGCTGGGGCCGGTTGAAGGCGTGAAAGCGACCCGGAAACTACTCCAACGTTTCCAGCCCTGAGAACTCTCCACCGTTCAGGTGATTACGTCGAAGATGGGTTCGTCGAAATGACGGGCCCAGATGTGGTTGTCCGCGACTCGCGCCGTCAATGGATTGTCGTACGACGGTGTGGTCCAGATAGCCGGGGTGGGAGGTTTGGTGATGAACTTCTCGGGGAGAAGAGTGAGCCAAGGGATGTGTAAATGGTGCGAACTGTCCTGAAAGGTGCCCGGAATCAGAGCGCCCGAAATTGCACCGATTTCGCCGGCATCGGGTGACGAGGGAGTGGTGTAACAATCTCTGCCATCGGTTCAAGCTGCTCCAGTCATTGTGTCAGCAAAGACGCTCTGCAGATGCCACACCTCGTTGTTCTTGTGGAAAGTGAACTGCGAAGTATTCAGGAATAAGACGCTTCCGTCATGGATGTAGCTGATGCACTCCAATTTGCCTGATCCAGTAATTGCGTTCATTGCCGGAGAGTTCATTGAGTCAGTTTCACTCTGTTTCTCCGGATCGGAAAGAGGGCATCAATCGAAATCATCGCGGTGCACAATGTGTCATGGAAGCTGATTACTATCGCGGGCGGGATCAATTTGGCGTCTTAGGTGTTCAAAACGATTGAGGCGTCCAACGCTGCGATGCCGACGCAGAACGTGATGAAAAAGGCCCAAGCGACGGCTAAACCGAGAAGCAGAATCCTTTTGATCGAATGCTCTGCTTCGAGACGCTGATAATAACTTCGGTGACGGGACACTACCGATCTACTCTTGCTCCACCTCCACCGACGAGCTTTTCCACTTCGGCAACTGCGGCCATGGAAGTATCGCCGGGGGTTGTCATCGCGAGTGCTCCGTGCGCGGCACCGTATTCCACTGCCCTTGCTGCATCATTGAACTTCAGGAAGCCATAGATCAATCCGCTGGCGAAACTGTCTCCTCCGCCTACGCGATCGAAGATCTCTACGTTTTCGCGATGGGTGGCCTGGTGAAATTCTCCGTTGGCCCAGCAGATGGCTCCCCAATCGTTGATGGTGGCGCTCTTTACCGTGCGCAAGGTTGTGGCTGTGACTTTGAAATTCGGGAATTCAGTCACAGCCTTCTCGATCATCGCCTTGAATGCATCGATCTCAATGTGGCTGATGTTTTCGTCGAGGCCCTCGACTTCGAAACCAAGGCAGGCGGTGAAATCTTCCTCGTTGCCGATCATCACGTCGACGTATTGCGCGATCTCGCGATTGACCTCCTGTGCCTTCGGCTTTCCGCCGATGGATTTCCACAGGGAAGGGCGGTAGTTGAGATCGTAGCTGACAATGGTGCCGTGCTTGTTGGCGGCCTTGACCGCTTCAACGGCGAGTTGAGCGGTGGTTTCGGAAAGTGCGGTGAAGATTCCTCCGGTGTGAAACCAGCGAACGCCGAGGTCGCCGAAGATGTATTCCCAGTTCACGTCACCGGGCTTCATCTGCATGGCCGCGGTGAGGCCGCGGTCGGAGGTGCCTTTCGCTCCGCGCAGACCGAAGCCTCGTTCGGTGAAATTGAGTCCCACGCGGACGTCGCGGCCGAGGCCGTCGAAGGGAATCCAGTTGATGAAGCGGGTGTCGACACCGCCTTGGAGGATGAAGTCTTCGACGAGTCGTCCGATGTCGTTTTCCGCGAAGGCCGTCACCACCGCTGTGTTGAGTCCAAAACATTTGCGCAGCCCGCGGGCGACGTTGTATTCCCCGCCTCCCTCCCAGGCCTTGAATTCGCGAGCGGTGCGCACGCGGCTGTTTCCGGGGTCCATGCGAAGCATGATTTCGCCCAGTGAGATTTGATCGAAATTGCACTGGGCCTTGGGTCGGATGTCTAGCACTGCCATAGGTCTGTCTTGTTCAATTGAAAGTGGATTGTTTCTGAATGCTGCCGGAGGGTAAAGCTCCCGCCCCTCATTTACCCGTGGGCTTGAGCAGGGTTTCACCAAACTCGGATTCCCACTGCGCAAACCACGCCTGAGGATCGGCGCCC
Source organism: Verrucomicrobiales bacterium (assembly GCA_002715965.1). GTDB lineage: Bacteria > Verrucomicrobiota > Verrucomicrobiia > Limisphaerales > JAYPXF01. The sequence goes on from PBAL01000038.1 coordinate 107,807, forward strand.
TCCTGTCGCATACGCCGGAGACTCAGGGAATCGGCGCGCTTGGCGAGGCGCTTGCCTTGCTCGTCGCACATCAGCGGGCAATGGAAATAGTCTGGCTTTTGCATCTCGAGCATTTCGAGTAACAACAACTGACGGGCGGTGGAAGCGAGCAGGTCGGTGCCGCGAACCACTTCGCTGATGTTCATCAATGTATCATCCATCGCGCAGGCCAATTGGTAGGCCGGCGTGTCATCCTGACGCCAGACGACGAAGTCACCGAAATCTCTTCCAGGCAGGTAGCTTTTTGGTCCGGCACAGAGGTCGGTGAACTCAACTGCGGTTGGTTGCGCCATGAACCGCCAGGCGGGTTGGCGTCCGTTCCGGGTGAAGTCAGCAGCAGCGAATTCTTCCCAACTGGTAAAGCGATGTTTCTCTGAAGTGTCGGGACGACAAGTTCCCGGATAGAGCAGTTCGTCTTCACCGAGGTGCGGTGCGGCCACCGCGGTGCGGATGTCTTTCCGTGAGCAATAGCAGGGATAGACGCAACCTGAGCGAAGCAATTGAATGAACGATGCCCGGTAAGATTGCATGCGTTCGGATTGCGTGTAGTGCATGTAGTCACCGCCGATGTCGGGTCCCTCGGACCATTCGATTCCCAACCACTTCAGGTCTTCCAACATGGCGTCGCGATATTCTTCACGACAGCGGTTCTGGTCGAGATCGTCATTGCGCAGGATGTTGGTTCCACCCGCGGCCTTGGCGCGTTCCTGTGCAAACCAAAACGTTCGCGCGTGTCCCAGATGCAGGTATCCGGTTGGTGTGGGTGCGATTCGGCCGCGATAAACGGATGTGATCATGTCGCGGTCGGTCTCATGGGGAATTCGTGCTGGTGTTTGACTTGACGGTCACCGGCACTTTCGTCAGGCGCGGATACTCGCGGTCCAGGGAGTAATTGAACCCGTCTTCGGGTTCTGGAATGCCGCGGATGACACCGGAATCGCGGAGGTCTTCCCAACTGTTGGGTTCGCGCTTGAATTTCTGGTAGTAGTAAACGATCGCACTTTCCAACGCGGTGACGGACATCACCGATTCACTGGATGTTGAGGGAACGAACTGGACGCCAGGGTCAGCGGATTCGGCTTCGGCGCGGATTCGGTATTCTTGCCATTGTCCCCAGCCGATCCAGACGAGCACGCATACCGCCATGATGCTGAGTGCTACTTCGGGGGATGGCGGTTTTTTGACGCCAGCGGCCTGCAGAATGCTTTTGATTGCGAAGTAAACGAAGAGGAACGGAAACTTCAGCAGATTGATGAAGGAATTGCTCCGCATGCGGCGTGGGACCCAATCAGGCGGGTTGGTTCAGAGCATCCAGCTGGGGAACTGGTTGGTCTTCCAGGCGTGGACGTCGTAGTTGATGTGCCATTTCATTTTCCAGATGTCCACGGGCTTGGCAGTTCTTCGCACGGAGCCGTCGAAGTAGAGCACATTGATTCCATTGGCGTGTCGCTTGATGGCAAAGTGCTTGGATTCGGATCCGACGCCGGACCACTGCGCGTGCCATTCCGGGGGTTCCCACTTCTCGGGAATCTCGTGATCCGGGCCGCCTCCGCGCCACATGGCATCCGCAAAGAGCGGGGCTTCCGAGGTCTCGTAGGGGATGTCCATTTCGCGCCAGTGAAATTGCGGTTTCCGGCCCTGCAGTTCGCCCTCCACATTGTAAGCCCAGTTGTTCATACCGTAGCTGGCTGTCCAGAAGGTGCCGGGCAGATCCGTGAGTCTCGGGTTGGCGGGGAAGTTGAACGCAGTGCGGGCGCCACCGTAGGCTGCAAGCTGATTCTCCGGTGTATCCGGGCGCCGGCGAAGTTCGACGTCGGTGCGGCAATTGGCATATCCCCGGCGATCAATGGCTTCCGGGCAGTGAAGGAGATTCGGCTCCTTCAGGTAGTGATCGGACAATGCCCAGACCCATTCTCCGCGCGGCATTCCGCTACCCGGACGTCGGCCGGTGCTGAACTTGCCTTCGTTATCGCCGGTGTAGACGTTCCAGATGATGCCCCATTGCTTGAGATTTGAAGAGCAATGTGCCTTCCGTGCCGTGCCTTTCGTCCGGCCGATGGCAGGAAGCAGCAAGGCAGCGATCACCGCGATCACCGCGACCACCACGAGCAGTTCGGTGGCGCTGAATCCGCGGGTGTATTGGGCCTTGGTTTTCATGGGATCACCCTCTCTAGCATTGGGTTGCGCAGATGACAACCAGGAATGGACCCGAGTGGCGCGCTCAAGATTCTCGCATACCTCACCGGGGAATTCTATCTGAGTGGCGCAAGCGAGCTGGTTGTGGAGAGACGGGTTTACGAGCCCGTAATCGAGCTGCAGCCCTTTGAACTTGGGCGATGGAGTTTGCGGTCCACTTGCAGCGGAACAGGGAAAATCATACTCGCGTCAGATTTTCGCGCCCCTGGACTCGTAAACTCGTTCCTCCAGCACCCACCTGCAATTGCGCCCGGCCGGTAACCGTTCAGGGTTGAATCTTTCAAAACATTCCTGAGTATCGCCGTCCGTATATCTATGAAAAGAACCACCAGAACCGTCGCGCTGGCGATTGCGCTTGCGTTCATATCACTATTCGTCGATCCAGCCTTGGCGCAACCGACCTTGAAGTTCACCGGAGAATCTGGCCCGGGCGTCGGACTCAACGTCGTCCTGATTGCCGGCGACGAGGAATATCGGTCCGAGGAAAGTTGTCCGATGCTGGCCAAGATTCTCAGTCAGCGTCACGGGTTCACCTGCACGGTGCTCTCGTCGTTGGACAAGACCGGGAAATACATCGATCCGAACAACTCGTACAGCATGCCGCGCGTCAGTCAGTTGGCCAAAGCCGATCTGATGATCATCGGCACGCGCTTCCGCAAGCTCAAGGATGAGGAGTACAACTACATCGCCGACTTCCTGAATGCCGGTCGGCCGGTGATCGGTTTTCGTACGGCGACGCACGCTTTCAGCGGTGGTGGCAAGACGGGCAATTTCGCCTGGTCGCAGTTCGGGCTGAAAATCCTTGGTGAGCGCTGGATCAGCCACCACGGACAACACAAGGTGCAGGGAACGCGCGGTGTCATTTACGAGGACAATGCCAGGCACGCAGTCCTCAATAGCGTGAAGGACGTGTTCGGCCCCAGCGATGTTTACGGCGTCCGCCACGTCAACAAAGACAACGCCACCATCCTTCTCCTCGGCGGGGTGACCGAGACGCTGGATCCCAAGTCCAAGATCATCGACGACCCGAAGAACGATCCGATGATGCCCCTCGCCTGGTTGCGCGAATACACAGCGCCCAATGGCAAGACCAAGGGCAAGGCGTTCTGCACGACGATGGGGTCCTCCACGGATTTCGCAAACGAAGACCTCCGGCGCCTGGTGGTCAATGCCAGTTATCATCTGTTGGGGCTTAAGGTTCCTGACAAGGCCAACGTGGATTACGTGGATGGATTCAATCCGACGCCCTACGGTTTTATTCGCGCCAGGAAGGATTTTGACTACTTCAAGGAGCGTAAGCTCTCCCCGTATGATTTTGCCCTGGGCAAGAATGCGTCGACTGGCCTGCCAGGCCAGAAAGCCGCGAAGAAGAAGCCGGCTCCGAAGAAGAAAGCCGCTCCGCGGAAGAAGAAGGATCCCAAGGAAGGTCTGCCCAAATTCCCGAATCCGCCCAAGGCCGCCAATAAGCCAGCTCCGGTCAAACTTCCCATCAGACTCGCGAAGAAGGAATCCATCGCTTTCGTCGGCAACATGTTGGGCGAGCGAATGCTCTACACCGGCTACTTCGAGTCTGCGATTCACCGGCACCACCCGAACCACCAGATCTCTGTTCGCAACATGTGCAACCCTGGTGACACACCGGGTTTCCGTCCGAACTCCAGCCGTTTCGATCCGTGGGCATTTCCTGGGGCGGAAGTCTTCAATCAAGACAAGACGAACCACTTCGGCATCGGTCATTATCCCAGTCAGGATGAGTGGCTGTTCGAACTGAAGGCCGATACGATCCTTGGTTTCTTCGGATACAATGAGTCCTTTGACGGCCCGAAAGGTGTGACCAACTTCAAGGCTGAACTCTCGGCCTGGATCGATCACTCGCACTCGCTCGCCTACAACGGCAAAACCGCCCCACGCATCGTCCTGATCACCCCGATCGCGTTCGAAGATCGTCGTGATGCCTACGACCTCCCGGACGGAACTGCGGAGAATAAGAATCTTGCGCTTTACACCAAGGCGATGCTCCAGGTTGCCAAGGCCAAGAAAGTTGGCGCCGTCGATCTGTTTACGCTCACCAGGAAGTGGTTCAGCCGGAAGGGGAGCAAACTGACCATCAACGGCTGTCATCTGAACGACGCGGGCTACAAGAAACTTTCCGTGCCGCTCTATGAAATGGTCTTCGGCACGGAGAAGTCCAGCTCACCGGCCGAAAAGGAAGACGTCCGCAAGATGGTCCTTGAGAAGGACTACTTCTGGTTCAACGACTACCGCATGCTCAATGGCGTCCATGTCTACGGTCGTCGCTGGCGTCCTTATGGAAATGTCAATTACCCGGAGGAAATTGAGAAGATGCGGCAAATGACCCAGGTTCGCGACCAGGCGGTGTGGGCAATCGCGGCCGGTCAGACTCCGGATATTGACGACGCCAAGACCCGCTCGCTCTCCAAGATCCAAACGAACTTCAAGCGTCCGATCGACTACCTTGGCCGTGAAAAAGCCTTGGAGAAGTTTGCCGTGATGGACGGTTACGAAATCGAACTGTTCGCATCTGAGCGCGAGTTCCCGGACCTCCGCAATCCGGTCCAGATGTCCTTCGATAATGAAGGCCGTCTCTGGGTCGCGGTTATTCCGAGCTATCCGCACTACAAACCCGGCGATGAGCTCCCGAACGACAAGCTCATCATCCTTGAAGACACCAACAACGACGGTCGCGCCGACAAACAAAGCGTCTTCGCCGATGGGCTGAATCTCCCCATCGGATTCGAATTCGCACCTGAAGGCGTTTACGTTTCCCAAGAACCTCACCTCTGTCTGCTCGTCGATGACGACAAGGACGGCCGCGCCGATCGGATGGAACGCATCCTGACCGGCTTCGATTCTCACGATACGCACCACGCCATCTCCGCGTATTGTGCCGATCCTTCCGGTGCCTTCTATCTTTGCGAAGGCCGTTTTCTCCATTCTCAGGTCGAGACTCCGTATGGTCCGCAACGCATGACCGACGGTGGTGTCTGGCGTTTCGATCCGGCCAGTTACCAGTTGATTCGATACAGCCAGGCGGACTACAGCAATCCTTGGGGTATTACCTTCGATCACTGGGAACAGTGTTACATTTCAGACGCCTCCAGTGGTCAAAACTGGTGGGGCCTCCCAGTCAGTGCCAAGATTCCGCACGGCCTCGAAATCCCGAAGGTCGACCAATTCGCCCCCAAGCGCGCCCGCCCGACCAGTGGCACGGAATTCGTCTCCAGCCGCCATTTTCCCGGTGACGTGCAGGGTCACTTCATGATCTGCAATAGCATCGGCTTCCTAGGTGCCAGTTTCCACGATGTGTGGGATGATGGTTCCGGTATCTACGGAAAGCACGTGGGCGATCTCGTTTCATCGAGTGATCCCAATTTCCGTCCGGTCGATATTGAGACTGCACCCGACGGCAGTATCTACTTCATTGACTGGCACAATGCGCTCATCGGCCACATGCAGCACAACGCCCGCGACCCAAATCGCGATCACGACCACGGTCGAGTCTACCGCGTCACCGCGAAGAACCGTGATCTTGTGGAGCCCGCCAAAGTTGTCGGCGCGAGCATCTCGCAGTTGCTGGAGAACCTGAAACTGCCCGAGTATCGCACCCGGTATCGCAGCCGTCGTGAACTTCGTGGCCACCCGGCCAACAAGGTCATTCCCGCTGTCAAGCGATGGGCCGCCAATCTCGATAAGAAGGACCCGGACTACGAGCACCAGTTGTGTGAAGCGCTCTGGGCTACCTGGGCGCAAAACAAACCCGACCGTGGCCTCCTGCAAAAGTGCCTCAACGCAAACGCCTTCCAAGCCCGAGCTGCCGCGGTCAGCGTACTGCGTTACTCGCATCGGCACATCTCGGACAGCACCCGGCTGTTCATGCAGGCGGCCAATGACGCCCATGGGCGAGTCCGACTTGAAGCCATAGTGGCCGCGAGTTGGCTAGATAACGAAGACGGAGCTCGCATCGCGCTCCAGGCCATTCGTTATCCTCTGGACAAATGGATGGGCCCGGTGACCGAGATGGTTCTGAAGACGACGCTCAAGGACGACATTGCCGCACTTCAGGCCAGCAACGATCCAGTGTTGGCCAACCATCAAATCGCCAACGATTTCCTCGCCGGTAAACTGAAGCTCAGCAAGTTCGTCGATCCGAAGAAGAAGAGCTACGGCCCGACTTCCAAGTTGAACAAGGCTCAGATGGAAGAATACAAGCTGGGCAAGGAGATCTTCGGTCGTGATGCCCACTGCGCCACCTGCCACCAACACAACGGCCAAGGTGTTCCGAACATCTATCCTCCGCTCGTCGCCAAGGATAACCCCTGGCTCAGCGACAACGACGAACGCCTGATCAAGATCGTGCTCAAGGGGCTCTGGGGACCGATGGAACTCAAGGGACAGACCTTTGATCCGAGCAAAGGCGTGCCACCCATGCCTGGCTTTGGCGGAATCCTGAAGGACGACGAGATCGCGGCTGTGATCAATTACGTCCGCAATTCGTTCGGAAACAAACACAAGTTCGTTACCCCTTCCCAGATCGCCACAGTCCGCAAATCCGTCGCCGGGCGCACGGACTTCTATCTGATCGAACACATCATGAAGGAACATCCGATCGCGGGTTGGGAGAAGTGGAAGAAAGGGGCTGCTCCTCTGAACGTGTTCGAGTAGGAAGCCCTCAGTCCGTTTGATAATCCGGCAGAGAACGGCATGAGGGCAGCCCTGTTGAGTTCGTCTCAATAGGGATCCTATTCTCTTGTGATCGAGTTTGAATACCTCTCCAAAGGCCTGAATGCCTTGGCACGCGCGCATCGGATCAGCCCGATGGCGGGGCATCTCGGTGCTTCAGTGATTGCCGGTTACTTCGTCGGGGAACAACGGCCGGACTTGGACGAGAAGGTCTTTGCTGGAATTGAAGGCGACTTGAATCGCGTCATTCGAGGAGAATCGGTTTTTGGCAAGGGCAAGGACCGTGATCCAGCGCTCTTCGATTCGTTCCCGAAAGAGAAATCCGACGAAAGCCTGATTGATGGCATTGCTGAAGCACTTGCAAGGACGCTCAACAAGCCCCGAGCTTCCGGCCACAACGTCATCTTTGCTTCGATTGCCATTCGTGCCCTGAAGGATCACCCCGAGTTGGCCACTCCCTCAGTTGTGGACGGGATCCGCAAACTCATCCTGCGATTCAAGAACATCCATCCGGGTTGGGGCTTCTACGAGAAACGTCGCGTCTCCGGTGACAAGGTGAAGCTGCCGGATGAAGACCCGCCGTACCAAAACATGGAAGGGATGGTGGATTCCGTTCTCGATCAAATCATCGGGATAGATCCGAAATTCCGGCGGCAGGGATACGGCGGACTTGTTCACATCTGCAACCATGCGGCAGCAATTACGGACCTCGCTCAGTGTGGATATCCGCAGTTGGCGTCCCCCGCGATCCAGGCGCATGCGCACCATTTGCGGCTCTGGCTTCACCTTCCCAATCTCTTCGCAGAACTGGGACCGCACAAAACGTCAAGACACTCTGCACATTCTTCCGAGTATTGGTCCGGGAAGGTTCGTTACGACAGTGCTCTCCTGACGCATCGGGTAAAGACGACGTTCGGCTTCGACGAACTGGCATCAGCCATCGATGACGATACGAAGGTCAAGAAGGCTTACGCCAAACTGCGTTTCCTGATCTGAGCGATGAGCTTGTCAGAGAAATGTCAACAATCGTTCCAGCTCCTCGTCCGTGTTGTAGAAATGCGGGCTGATGCGCAGGTAATTCTGCTGGCTGCGGTCTTTGCGCAAGGAGACAGTGATATTCTCAGCCGCAAGCTTGGAGTGAATGGCGCGGAGGTTGGTGTTGCTCTTGTAAAACGAGAGCATCCCTCCGCAACGTTCATCCGGAGCCTCCGCCCCAATGACATGCCAGCCTTTCTCAACGAGACGTTTACTTGCGAACGACCTTTTACGTAACAGCTCCTTGCTGACGTTCTCGATACCCACTTCCTGAAGCATTCCGAGTGATGCCTTCAAGCCGGCCATCCCGACCAGGTTGTGGGTTCCTGCCTCGTATCGCCTGGAGTCGGGTTTGAGCTTCAAGTCGGACTGCGCGATGAAATCCGGGCATTCCACGTTGTGCCAGCCGAACGTCCTGGGCTTGAGCCGATCCTGAATTTCATGGCGCACATACAAAATCCCCGCCGAGCATGGTCCGAGCATCCATTTGTGCGCATCGGCTGCGAGGAAATCGACATATTCGACGCTGGAAGGAAATGCTCCCACGGTCTGAATCGCATCCACACAGAAGAGAACGCCCCGCGAGCGTAATTCGCGGCCGATGCCGTCCACGTCAATCCGCCATCCGGAGATAAAGTGGCAGGAGGCCAGAGCGACCAGACGAGTTCGATCATCGACCAGCTCAAGAACGTGTTCCGGCTCGATTTGCCCGAGTTGAGGGGGGTGGACAAACCGAACCTCCACACCTTTCGCCTCCAAAGCCATCCAGGGATAGACATTTGAAGGGTAGTCATCCTGATAGCAGATCACATTGTCACCTGCTTCAAATTCGAGTCCATCCGCAATGAAACTGAGAGCCAGAGAAGTTGGGCCAACGAGGGCGATTTCGCGCAGAGAGGCTCCAATTGCCGTTGCGACGATTTCCCGGGTCCGGTAGAGGAGTTGACCAACATAGGCCTCCTGGTCCTCCGTTGTCCCGCCCACAGCGCAATCTGACACGGCCTGCGCCACTCGCTGGGGCAGGGCGCACACCGCTGCATGCCCGAGGAACACCCGATTCCTCGTCACCGGAAATTCAGATTGTCGCAGTTCTTCGTCGGACAGGACTTCCGCGATCGTCATAAGCAGGAGGGTAACGATTCATAAATGGGCGGCAAGCGAGAGCGCGTCAGCCCCATTCTGCCAGGCTGAGATTTCCCAATAGACACAAGGCTTTCCCGCAATTCTGGCGATAAAACAAACCATCGCTTGACTTGAAAATGGCCGATACCCATATTTCACGGCTCTTTTGCGACTCGCACCCTTTAGTTGCACGGAACATATGCCCAAAATATCGGCCAAGAAGAAGAAGTCGGCTGCAAAAGCCGCCAAGAAATCCGCCAAAAAAGTAGCCAAAGCCAAATCTTCCTCGAGGAAGAAGGCTTCGTCTGCGCCTACGAAAAAGGCGGCCAAGAAAAAGGCGACTCCTAAAAAGAAGCCAGCTCCCGCCAAGAAGCCAGCCGTGCCCAAGAAGAAAGCCGCGCCCAAGAAGAAAGCCGCTGCGAAAAAGAAGGTGGTGTATAAGAAGGCTGCTCCCAAGAAGAAGGTTGCCAAGGCAAAAGCCGCTCCGAAGAAGGCAGCAGCAGCCAAGGGCGCTGGCAAGAAGGCCGCGTCAGCCAAGGCCAAGGCAGCAGCAGACAAGAAGGACGGGAAAGCCAAGCCAGATGTGGCGGCCGCATTGGCCAAGCTCGACGCCGAGGTCGATCCGAACGCGACGCCCCAGCAGTTCAGCCTGAACGAAAAGATCAAGGAGCTGGTCCGCCTTGCTCAGGAGCAGGGCTACCTGACTTACAACGACATCAACGATGCCCTCCCGGACAACATTGTCACGGCGGAGGATCTCGATGAGGTCTATATCAAGCTGCGCAATCTGGAGATCGAGATCGTCGATCAGGCCGAGGTCGATCGCGTCAAGCAGCCTGAGCCGGAGGAAGAAGAGGACAAGTCTCGTCTCGATATCCTCGACGATCCCGTCCGGATGTATCTCAAGCAGATGGGCCAGGTCCAGTTGTTGACCCGCGAACAGGAGGTCGAGATTTCGAAGCGGATCGAAGACAACGAGAACGAGGTCAAGCGGATCATTTACAGCTTTGGTTTCGCTGGCAAAGAACACATTGCCCTCGCCGAAAAGCTGATTTCAGAGCCGCCGAAGGAGCGCTTCGATCGAGTCATCGTCGACAAGAAGATCGAGAGTCGTGACAACCACATCCGTGCCCTGCGCCGTTTGGTAAAGGACGTCCGCAACCAGGACACTGACGTGGACAAGTATTACGGCAACATGGTCAAGGCTGGTCCCAAGACCAAGAAACGGTCGACGACGACATTCAAGAAGGCTGATACCAAGCTGCAGAAGTATTTCCCCAAGTTTTACTACAAGCAGAAGGTCATTGAGGAAATGACCCTCGTTGCCGAAAACATCCACGACAAGATCCAGACGAGCCGCCGGGCCATTGAAGATCTCGAGCGCCACAAGAAATCTCCCCAGGCGGCCATGATCATCGAGGCCGAAGAGCAGAAGATCGGGGCCTTGGAAGAGTTTGTTCGCATGGGTTCGGATGTCTACACCGCGGCGTTTCGAGAACTTCAGCACTTCGCGGCCAAGGCGCTCCAGGCCAAGACCGAGATGGTGGAAGCCAACCTCCGTCTGGTGATTTCGATCGCCAAGAAATACACAAATCGGGGTTTACAATTCCTAGACTTAATACAGGAAGGCAATATAGGCCTCATGAAAGCAGTCGACAAATTTGAATATCGACGGGGTTATAAATTTTCAACCTATGCAACTTGGTGGATTAGACAAGCTATTACAAGGTCAATAGCGGATCAGGCGCGGACTATTAGAATACCGGTCCACATGATCGAAACGATTAACAAGCTCAATAGAATATCGCGCCAGATGGTTCATGAAAAAGGTCGGGAGCCAACCCCCGAAGAGCTCGGCGAGCGAATGGAGATGTCTGAAGACAAAGTAAGACGGGTTCTAAAAATCGCAAAAGAACCAATCTCAATGGAGACCCCTATAGGAGACGATGAAGACTCCCATCTTGGCGATTTTATCGAAGACGGAAATGTAGATTCGCCCGTTGATTCCTCAATTGACGAGGGACTTAGAGAGGCTA
>PBAL01000039.1 GCA_002715965.1 Verrucomicrobiales bacterium
CAAGTGGCATCTCGGCGACGCCGATCCGTATCAGCCGGACAAGCGCGGCTTTGACGAATCGTTCATCCATGGGGCGGGCGGCATCGGACAAAACTTTCCCGGCACCCAGGGCGCCGTTCCCGGCACGAGCTACTTCGATCCGTTCGTAAAGCACAATGGCCGCATCGTGAAGACCAAGGGATTCTGCACGGACGTCTTCTTCGAACAGGCGATGGTCTGGATGAAGCAATGTCGCGATAAGAAGCAGCCCTTCTTTGCTTACATCCCGTCGAACGCGCCGCACGGGCCCTTCATTTGCCCCGACGAATACAAGAAGCCCTTCGAGGACAAGGTGAAGGACAAGAACACCAAGGCGTTCTTCGGCATGATCGCGAACATCGACGACAACATGGGCCGTCTCATGGCCAAGCTCGACGAATGGGGCATGGTCGACAACACGCTGCTCATCTTCATGACCGACAACGGTTCCGCCAGAGGCTCGCGCATCTTCAACGCTGGCATGAAAGGCGGCAAAGGCTCGGTCAACCAAGGCGGCGCGCGCGTTCCGTTGTTCATGCGCCTGCCTGGAAAGATCAAGGCCGGCGTGGACGTTGATCGTCTGGCCCGGCACGTCGACATGTTCCCCACTCTCGCTGCGATCGCCGGGGCCAAACTGCCGAAGAAAGTCGACCTTGACGGTCGCAGCCTCATTCCGCTGATCGAGAATCCCAAGGCCAAGTGGAGCGATCGTTACACCTTCTTTCACCAGGGCCGTTGGGCCAAGGCCGGCGCTCCCGGACGTTGGAGCAAAGGCAACTCCAATCCTGACGACTTTCAACATCAACGATTCGCCGTGCGCAACGAACGCTGGCGGTTGGTTGGCAAGAGTCTCCACGACCTCGACGCCGATCCCGGCGAAAGGACCAATGTCATCGGCAAACATCCCGCGGTCGCCGCCAAAATGATGAAAGCCTACGACGCGTGGTGGAAAGAAGTCCGCCCCTTGATGGTCAACGAAGACGCTCCACTCGACATCGGCAAACCTTTCATTGAGCTCTACAACAAGCAAAAGACCGCCGGGGGAATCCCGAAGTGGAAAAAGCCCAATTTCTAAATGCGCGCCCTGTTACTGTTCGTCTTGTTCGTTTCTGTATCCTGCTTCAGTGCAGATTCGCACCAGAAGTTTGCGCCTGAGTTCTTAGTCTTCGAGAACGGCGTCCGATTTTGCCCGATGAGTTCTCCTCTATTCGACGAGCTAATGGGGCAAGACGATGATCCTTCGAGAGAGATGACCGCTGCATTGATGGATGAGTTGAGTCAAGGGATCTGTTTGAGGTTTGCCAGTGACATGGCAGAACTGGAGTGGGATCACTACGTATGGACTGAGTGCGGCTTGCTGGAGTCGGAGGTATCGCCGAATCCGTGGACAAGTATTGGCTTTCGTGCTGCGCAGTACAAAAAATTCACTGATCCCGACCTCTGATCAGGTAAGAGCGAAGTCGAAGTAAGAGCAGAGTTCGAGGCGTTTTGGGCAATCACGGTCGTCACCGATCACTGTCGCGAGGGATTTGTCAGGTTCTCCGAACATGATAAGCAGCAATTTGCGGACCTCGTAAATCAGAGAGAGCCGCCGGGTAAAACGCAACGCGGCGATTGGTCAGAATTTAAGACTGGCCTCGTCAAGCTGTTCGACTTCTTTGCTTCTCAGCCTCCGAGTATCGAGACCCCGGCGAGGCTCAAGGCGTTGCGTAAATTCCTTAACAGCGACGATCGACGATTTCTTCAGCCGCTACAAATAATGGCGGAAATCCTATCTGAATATACCAGAACCAACCGCCATGCAGAATCAAACGACGTACAGGACATTTTTCACGCGATGACGGCCATTCCATTTTGCGATGCTTACTTCTGCGATCGGAACAAGGCGAATATGTTCAGGCAATCGCCATTACAATTCGATGAGATATACCAAACACGCATTGGCTACACGGCCCAAGAAATACTCGATTTCCTGAGTGAGATTTCATAGGCGCGAAGCGGTAATGTACTGGCTCAGCGTGAATGTCAGCGTTGGCCGATGGAGCTAAGCCCATTATTCGCCAGCCGGTCGATGTTCGGCGTCTGAACCTCGCCTCCATAACACCCGATGTCGGAGTAACCCATGTCATCGACGAGGATGAAAACGATGTTGGGCCGATTTTCATCAGCAGCGCCAACGACGATGGCACCAAGAACGCATAGGAGGACTACCAGCATTCGCTTCATCGAAAACATCGACGAGTCAGACCGCGTCGAGTTTACCCGTAGAGTCGGCGAAGAAATCGGTCTCAACGCCGAGTCGTTGGAGCATGGCGACGAACAGATTGGAGAGTGGAAGATCCTCGTGGGTGGCTTTCTTCGTCCAAGGCTCCTTGTCACCGGGTTTCCATCCGCCCTTGTAGGCATTGGTTCCGGCGTGGTTGAGATACTGGCCGTGCTTGAGGCCCATGTTCCTGCCGCCCGCGAGAATCAGCGGGTAATTGCGGGAGAGATGGAACGCACTGGAGGCGGATCCGAGAAGCAGAAGCGTGTTGTCGAGCAGACTTCCTTCGCCGGCCGGTTCCGGGGTCTGCTTCAACCGGTTGATGAAGCGGCCGTATTCTTCGTTCAGGAACCGGCAATAGGTTCCAAAGTTTTTCCAACCGCCGGGTTCCTTCGTGTCATGCGAGAGTTGATGTGCCGCGGGAAAACCGACGGCGCGGGCCAGGGTATCACTGACGCCAACGGCGTTTTCCCGCCCAATCTGGTAGGTGGCCACGCGCGTGGAGTCGGTCTTGAAGGCGAGGTAGATCAACTCGAACATTGTCTGCAGATACTCACGCGGCTTGTCCGGAGCGATATCCAGATTGAGATGATCGGCATCCACCTTGGGTAACGGTTTGTCCATCCACTGTTTGGCCTTCTGCACGCGGATCTCGGCTTCGCGGACCGAATGGAGGTATTCATCCAGGCTTTCCTGATCGTGCCTGGAAAGCTGTCTTCGCATTCGCCGCGCATCCGAAAGTAATTCATCCAGTGCGCTTTGACTCAAAGCGAGCTGGCGCGCCGCATCGGCATCATTCTTGACGAAGAGCATGTCAAAGATGCGCTTGGGCCGGTTCTCAGCGGGAATTGGGCGCCCGTGCTGGCTGAATGACATGGTGTGCGCGCCACGCGCCGTCCCCGTGCCTCCGTCGGTGGACATGGCGAGCGAGGAGAAGCGCGTCTGGTCGCCAACCTGTGCCGCGTAGAGCTGATCGAGCGAAATGGTGTTTTGATAATCCATGTCACCCGTCCCGGTGGACGCTCCAGTCAAAAACTGATCGGCGTTGTTGTGGCCGTGAACGTCGCGTCCCTTCGGATGCGAGAGCCCGGAGATCACAGTCAGTTCATTGCGCAAGGGCACAAGTGGCTCCATGCATTTCGTGAAGGTGAAGTCCCGGCCGTTGCCGTGTGGGAACCAAGCCCAATCCTTGTAGGCGGGATCTTTATCGAGGGGCATGGGGACTCCATCAGGAAAGTAGAAGCAGCCCAGTCGTTTCTTCGGCGCGCCGGATAGGTTTGGCTTTGCGTGGGCAAAGGTCTCGAACGATGGCAACGCAAGCGCCCAACCCGATCCGATTAGAAAACGACGCCGATCCAGCGATGAGAAGCTTGATGAGGTAATTCGTTTCATTGCGTGCGGAATAGTTTGCTCGTCGTCACCTGCGTAACCAACGTGGCCAACCCATCGCCTTGTTGACGGACCTTGGCGGTGATCTCTTCAATGCCCGACCGATCGGCGAAGGTCAGCGGCCGACCAAGTGCGTAGACTGTCATCTTGTGCGTCATTGCGCGAACGAATTGATCCTGGCGGTTCTTCAGCAGGAAGCGCTTCAATCCGTCCATGCCGTTCAAGGGTTCATTGTTGAAAAGACGGCTGGTGGCGTCAACGGGCTTGCCCTCGATCTCATTGCGCCAGCGGCCCAGCGCGTCGTAGTTCTCGAACGCGATTCCCCACGGATCAATCTTCGAATGACAGGCCATGCAGGCGGGATGATTGCGATGATCCTCGATGCGTTCCTTGAGCGTCATCTTGGCAATTCTTGGATCGGTGAGATCGATCTCCGGCACTGCCGGAGGTGGAGGCGGGGGCGGATCATTGAGCAGGCTCCCCAACATCCAGATACCGCGTTTGAGCGGATTGGAATCTTCACCACTGGAGTTCATCGCCAATAAACCGGCCTGCGTCAGCAAACCACCCCGCCGATGGCCGGTGTTGAGGTTTACCCGCCGAAAGTGGTTTCCGAATACGTCCGGCACGTTGTAGTGCGATGCCAGTCGTTCATTGGCCATCGTGTAATCCGAGTGGATGAAATCCAAAACGCTTTCATTGCGGCGCAGCATTTCCGCAAAGAAGAGTATGGGCTCCTGCTGCATCGCCTCCTTCAACAGCAGATTGATATGGCGATCGTCAGTCTCGACGAAGTCCAGGAGCTGCATATCCAGCCACTGCCTGACGAAATGTTTGGCAAAGCGTTTGGCGCGGGCATCACCGAGCATTCGCTTCACCTCACCAGCAATCACGTCTGGATTGTTCAGTCGTCCTTCGATCGCCAATTTGAGCAACCGTTCATCCGGCACACTGGACCACAGAAACATCGAAAGCCGTGAAGCAACATCTTCTCGCTTGAGATAGAGAAACTCCGGCGAAGAAAGGACAGTTGCCAGCACTTCAACCATCGCCTGCTCGAACGTGTCGCAGGATTTCCGCATGGTGAGAAAGAGCCGGAGTTTTTTATCGATCTCCTCCTTGGACGCATGTCGTCGCCATGCTCGATACGTGAACTTGGTGAGGATTTCCCGAGCGTAAACTTTTTCATCATCACTGTTGTCGCTGGCGAAAAAGATTCGCCCGTGCGATGCGGTCGGCCATTGCTCGTAAACCGGAGTTGCGACCTCTACGTGGTCGATTCGAATACTCCCGGACGAAGCAGAGCTATTGACGAGACGGATGTATTCGGACGGACTGGGCGAATGAACTCCCATTGGCGATCTTCCGCGCACACCGTTGCGGGGATAAATGTTGGCGAGGGGCACCTCCCATTGATAGATCGTGGGCGCGTCTGGTTCGGCCGTGACCCGGATATCCGACTTGCTCACTCGCATTCGCGCGCGCCCTTCATTGCTGGCCTTCCAGCCGAATTCCAACTGCAGGCTGGGAACAGGCTGATCTTTCGGGTGCAGACGGGATGCCTGAACGCGAACCCGCATCGTTCCGTCATCAGGGATTCGATCTCCCAGCTCCACGACCAAGGCTTTCCCACGCGGAAGGATCGCGACCTGCTCGACTGGCTTGGGAAACTCAGGCCGCGCATCACTCGGCTTAAACGCGTATTTGGCGCTGTAATACGACCAGGTGTGATATGCCGTTCGGCCTGTGGCGAGATTCTTGAAGTGAGTTCCGCTGTGAGGATGTTTGAAGCGTGCCAGAAGCCGATCCACTTCCTGCTTCTGCTTCTCAGGATCGTCTTTGAACTTTTCCTTCGTCTCTTCAAGTTTCTTGTCCTGCGTTGCCCACTCGATCTGGGCCGCCCGCTTCATGGGCACTCCCCAATACAGCAGGGGCGGTCGTGGTCCGTGCACGGTTGCGCGCATCAGTGCCTTTCGTGCGATCCGTCGATAGGTTTCCAATTGCGACACTGAGATGTGCAAGGTCTCCGAACTGTTTTGAAAGCCGTCGTCGGAATGTGCCTCAGGCGGAAGGTCCCTCGCGAAATCACCGGGCACACCAAGCAAGTCCTGCAACGCATAGTTGTATTCGTAGCGCGTCATGCGCCGGAAAGACGAGTGCCCCTCACCTGCCCTTCTCGCATTTGAGGCGAGCCGGATCTCTGTGGAAAGCCACTCCATCACCTTGGCCCGATCTCCACCCGACAACTTGGACTTCTCCGGTGGAGGCATCTCTCCAGTGCCCAGCACTGCCTGGATTTCCAACCACCAATCGACGTCCTTTCCGGCAAACAGATCGGGGTCAAGTTGATCGATGCGCAGGCTTGCCTTCGCCTTCTTCGGTCCATGGCATTGGACACAGTGACTGTTCAGAAGCGGCTCTATCTCCTTTCGGAAACTATCCAATGCGGGTCCGGGCGCTTTTGGATGAACGGCCGGGGCATTCCAACTCCTGAAGTTGGATTCGCGCGCACCAAGAATCTTAAGTTCATCAAGCGAAGCGAGATCGGCAGCGTTGCTTGCAATGACACACAGCAGGAACAAACCACAAATCCAATTGATGATCGCAGTGCGCATTATTCGACCGTCATCGTGATCTTGTCGCAAGGTAGTAACAAGTTGATTTATTTGAAGCATGAAGCCAACGAATCATTTCAATCAATCACCAATCGCCACGTCCTCGACACACTTCAAGACCGGTTCGGCAATGAGGAATAGCAGGGTGGTGGCATCGGATGCCTACCAGGGCATCCGAGCGATGGCTGGCGAGCGAAGTGACGTCCGCGAGAAATCAATCGCCCAGCGAATCACTCGACTTCGCCAACAGACGAATCAGCCTTTGCTCGCAACCTCCGTTGATGAATGATCAACGCGTGCGACGCGAAACATTCCTGACACACTGCAATAAATACGCATCACCCTCGTTTCTGGCACTCCTGCTCCTCTTTCCCCAAATTTCCAACGCGGCAATAATCCTCACGTCAACCAGAGGAACGGAAGATGTATCTGCAACGGCTACAAGAATTCGAATCGACACAAAGGGAGCTCCATCCGCCACGGAGGATTTCAAGACTTCCGGTTCAATCGAAAACTCCGTTGCCCGCAATACGAGCGTCGCATTCACCATCGATGCGATATCCGTGGCAGACCCGAAATCCGGATCGAAACACCGCGATGGGAAGATCGACCGAGACAGCTCCGGGAAGCTTGGCGTGCGTGGCGGATCCAATGGCATCAACGAACGCGAAGGTTTTCTGCTCGGCCTTGATGCCGCGAATCTCAATCCAAGAGTCGGCTGGCAGTTGACAGGCATTCGCTTCGCCTACATCGGTGATGGCGAGTCCTACATCATCGTCAATCGCAATGACCCGACCAGGCGCCTGGCCGGCGACACCAACGATCACGATATCCACATCATCCGTATGAACTGCATTTTCCACGGACTTGATGAAGCACCATTGCCCGAACGATACATATTAATCAACCATGGGCACGACGGCGACTGCGATTGTTGGGATCTTGAGGAACGGACACCATCCGGTGAACATCCCGTCGTGCACATTAGTCTGGAAGAAGCTTACAATGAACACCCCGCGCGGGTTCGATTGACGGATATACGATATGAGAGTTTTGAGGACTACATGGAGGCCATTACGCTCTACTCTCAACAGGCTTGGAAGATCCACGCGCGCGCAAATTGATGGCAGAACTCAAACCCGGAAACTGATACACGGCACGGCCACATATATCTGGAATGCGCGGTTTCTCGGAATCAAGTTCAACGAATTAACGTCCATAACCCCAGTTATGATCCGCTGGTATCTCATCTTCAGTATTTGCCTCGCTGCGCCAGCCCGTTCCGCAGAGCCATTTGAAGCGTTTCTGCAGAAACACTGTGTGCGGTGTCACGGCCCGAAGAAGGTGAAGAGTGATCTGCGGATCGATACGCTTTCGCGGGATTTCAAGGCTGGGATTGATGGCCATCTCTGGGCGGAAGTCGTGGAACGGATCAATGCCGGGGAAATGCCGCCGGAAGACGAACCGCAGCCGACCGGGGACGAAATCGCGAAGGTCATCGAGCAGCTCAATTTCTGGATTCGTGAAGGCCGATCGGCGCGGATGGCTGCGCGTCCGCCGGTAGCCCACTATCGGCTCAGCCGGAAGGAGTATCAGAACACGGTCTACGATCTTCTCGGCGTTCGCTATGACGCGGCCAAGCCGGGTGAGTTGAACGCGGATACGTTGTGGCATGGATTTGAACGCATTGGATCGGAGCTGTCGCTTTCGCCATCGCACGTGGAGCGTTACTACCGTGCGGCGGAGATCGTTATTTCTCGCGCGTTTCCCATCAAGCCAGTCGAGCCGCAGAAGGTTCGCAAAACGGCGGCCGACCTTCGCTACCGGGGAGGTGAAAAGCAGCAAGAACACCTGAAACGATTTGGAATCAAACGACCGCTGCGCAACCTCATCTTCCCCGGCCGCCTGCAGCCGGCTTTCAGGCACAACTGGTTCGGGCGAACGGGCCCTGAGCACAGTGGTCTCTATCGCGCACGAATGCAGGTGAGCGGCATCCGCCCACCGGGCGGGCAGGCCGCCCACCTGCGGATCGGCAAGCGCCTGGCGGAGGATTCCAACGAGGGATTGATCGAACTGGATATCCTCGCACCGGAAGACGAGCCGGAGATCATCGAGTTCGAGGTCTTTCTGGAAATGCCGGCCAGCCTGGACTTCCGGGTCGTGGTTTCGGACATCATCGATCGTCGCAAGGGCGCGCACTACCGCAACGCGCTTTCAAAGTCCGAATACATCTTCACCCACAGCAGTGAAACCCGCCTGCTCAATCCCGTCGCGCCTCAGATGTTCGACGAAGACGGCAACGGAATCTTCTCATTCGTGCTGCTGGATTGGATCGAGTGGGAAGGCCCGATCGAAAGCGACGCCGAACGCGCTACCCGCGAAAACCTTCTGCCTCCCGATGACGCGACGCCCGAAGTCGTGGCGAAACATCTGCAGCGATTCGCCGAACGTGCCTGGCGTCGCCCGGTTTCGTCCGGCGAACTCAAGCCCTACCTCAGTGCCTTCGACGCGGAACGCAAAGCCGGAGAGAAGGTCTTCGATGCCTATCAGGTCGCAATGTTGGGTGTGTTGACCTCACGCCATTTCACCTACGTGGTGGAAGGTGAGACCCAGGCGCGCGCTCGGCTGACCGACTGGGAATTGGCTTCGCGGCTTTCCTATTTCCTCTGGAGTTCCATGCCCGACCAGGCGCTCTTCGAGGCCGCCAGGAATGGCAATGTCATCGCCGGTGTGGATCGCATGCTCGAGGACACGAAGATCAATCGTTTTGTTGATGACTTCCCGCGCCAGTGGCTGCAGCTGCATCGCCTCGGAATGTTTCCTCCGGACAGGAAGCTTTTTCCCGACTACGAAGTCTGGCTGGAGGAAAGCATGCGCGGTGAGGTCGTTCATTTCTTCCAGGAAGTGTTCGCCAAAAACCTCCCGCTCGATGCGTTTCTCAAATCCGATTGGACGATGGCCAATCCGCGGCTCTGTGAATTCTACGGTCTGCCGGAGCCCAAGACCACGGGTTTCAAACGTGTGGCATTGTTGCCCGAACAAAACCGCGGTGGACTGTTGACCATGGGCGCGATTCTCGGACTGACCTCGGACGGCACGCGGCATCGCCCCGTGCATCGGGGTGTCTGGATCAGTGAAGCCATCTTCGGCAAAACTCCACCGCCACCACCAGCCAACGTCGATCCCATTGAGCCCAATCCTCCCGACAGTCCCAAGGCCACCATTCGTCAAAAACTCGAAGCCCACGCGCAGAATCCGAATTGCGCTGCTTGCCATCGCAACATCGATCCCCTCGGTCTCGCCTTCGATCAATACGACGCCATCGGCCGTTGGCGCACTCATGAGTTCGTTGAGAAAGGCACGGGCGCCAATCCGCTCGTCAATCCCAGCGGCAAGCTTCCCGATGGCCGCCCCTTTGCCAGCGTCGAGCAATTCAAGGGCCTCGTCCTCGCTGATCGCGAGCGCTTCCTACAGGCATTCGTCGAACACCTCTGCACCTATGCTTTGCGTCGAGTGCTGACCGTCGACGATCGCGAAGACATCCAGTCCATCGTGGACGAAGCGAAGAAAAAGCAATATAGACTGAAGGACATCGTGCGCGCCGTCGCACTGTCTGAGCTGATTCGAAAACGATAGGCTGCAACTTTTTCAACCACAGATGGACACAGATAAACACCGATTGTCCGACTGTTCGCGCGCGACCGGTGTCCCCATCTGTGTTTATCTGAGTCCATCTCTGGTTAAACTCCCCCAATCATCATGAGCAACATTCAAACCCAATCCTGGCTCATCAATCGTCGCCACACTTTGCGCGCCCTCGGCACCTGCCTCGCGCTGCCGATGCTGGACTGCATGGTCCCGGTGCGTGCCGCCAAGGCGCCCACGCCCAAACGCAGCGTCTTCATCTACATTCCCAACGGCGTCAACACGCTCGACTATCAGATCACCACGCCGGGCAAGGAATTTGAATTCTCCCGCACGCTCAAGCCGCTGGAGAAACTTCGAAACTTCGTCACGCCCATCAGCGGCCTGCATCACCCCGGTAGCCTCGGGCACCATCACAATTGCCAGAAGATCTGGCTCACCGGTGGCAAACTCGGTCCCTCCGATCGCAACACCATTTCGGTTGATCAACGGATGGCCGAAGTGACATCACCTTACACCCGATTCCATTCCCTTGAGGTTTCAAACAAAGGTGAATCTCTCTCTTGGACGGTCGACGGAATCCGTCTTCCCGGCCGAAGCCGATGCAGCCAGATTTTCGCCCACCTGTTCGAACAACCAAAGGACGGCACGGATGCTCGACGCCGGGCGTTGCGCCGCAAGGGAAGTGTGCTCGACGCCAATCTCGAAGAAGTGCGCAGCCTGGAGAAGAAGCTGGGCAAGGAAGACAGGGGGCGTTTGAACCAATACCTCACTTCGGTCCGCGAAACCGAGATCCGCACCCAGCGCGCCGATGCCTGGCTCGACGTTCCGCGACCCGAGATTGCTGCCGCCGATCGCAAGCGCACCAACCGGGATGTTCCGCAAACGCAGGCCGGTGAATATTTTCGGACCATCTATGACCTGATCGTGCTCGCTTTCCAGATCGACGCAACCCGGGTGGCCACCTTCAGCAGTGGATTGGAGGGACAAGGCATTCCGATTCCCGAACTGGGCATCACCCAATCGCGTCACGCCCTCAGTCATCACAACGGCGACCCCGGTCACATGGAAAAGCTCACGCAAAGCGATACCTTCGCAGTCGAGCAATACGCCTATTTCCTCTCACGCCTCGCCGAGAGCAAAGATCTAGATGGCCGCCCGTTGCTCGACACCACGATGGCCCTCTTTGGCAGCGGCATGGCGTACGGTCACAGCCATGGCAATGCAAACCTTCCCCTCGTTCTCGGTGGTGGTTCCGGACTCGGCATCAAGCATGGGCAACACCGCGACTTCAACCAAGGCCACTTCGACGGCTACAACCTTGAGAATCATCGCGGGCATTACCACCTATGCAGCCGCCCGGCGAACACGGAAGCCCACATGAGCAATCTCCTTCTCACCATGGTCCGGAAGATGGGCGTCGAAACCGACCGCTTCGGCGACAGCAACCGCGCCTTGGACCTGGGATGATCCGCATCATTCTCTGCCTGCTGGCACTCATTGGGATTGGTCGAGCCGCGGAAGACTTCCGCCCGCAGTCAGGCAAATTTCCACCGATCGCCGAAGCCAAGTCACATCGGGGTGAACTCGTTTTCATCGATCACGTCAACCGACGTGGTGGCCTGCGTCTTCACATCGATGGCTTCTATAGGGAAATTGCACCTCACGCTTTCGCGATGCTGCCCTACGGCATGATCTATTACCGCGGCGCGCCAGCCGAACTCCGCGACATCCCTATCGGCACGGTCATGTATGGTCGCTTCTACCTGCCGCCCGATCCTGAAACCTCAGCCGTCCCGGTCATCAAGCGAGCAAAGCTTGGCGTCCCCCGCGAGAACCACGCCATCCTGCTCGAGGACGGCCCAAGCCTCTGCCTGCGAGAAGGCAAGGCATGGAAAGTCGCGGAAGTGGAGATCAACGGATCCGAAGGCCATCTCATCGCGGGCCTCGAACGAGAAGATGGAGGCGAAGGCCTTGGCGGAGTGCACAAGATCAGCATCGATCGCTCCACCCGTATATGGCGGGGCCGCGAACTGCTTGGCCTCGACGACCTAATTGCCGATGGCACCTGGCCCAGGAGTGGGAAGAAATCCCTCAAAACCCAACCGGCCAATGCCATCTACTTTGGTCTGACCTGGCACCCCAGATACCTTTATCAACAATTCCATGCGGCAGACCTTTGGCTGGACGATACCGCGATGAAGGTCGCCACCGAACGTCAACGCCAGGTTCACATCCGTCACATCCGACACCGATGGTTGCCTGCTTGGGTCGACGCGGTGGATTACGGCAAGTTCGGCGATGCCACCGTCACCGTGACCCTTTTCGGCGGCATGGACGAATCGCTTTACGCCGACTTCAAGCCTGGCGTCAATGGACAGATGTGCGCCTCCGAAAACACCCTCCGCACCTACTGGCAAAATCACGATGGCATGGAAGGCAAGATCGAATCGGTAGAACGGATCAAGGGTGAACCGCCCCTGGGCAGCAGTGGAATCCAGATCAAATTTTCCATGAACCTCGTACTCGAAGGCTTCCGCCCCGGTCGGATCGTCCGCATTCGTCCTAACGCGTGGCCCAAGGTCAAACCACCGAGAGAGGAACAGATCAACGGACTCAATGAGCGCTGGCCCAGTCCGGACATGTTCACCAAGTAATCCGTAGCAGCCGACGTGAGAAGGCTCACTTCACGGAATTAGAATCAGAGCCTCCTTACGTTGGCTGCTGGGAATAGGCGTGATTCTATCCGGGTGGTGGCGAACCAACGTCGTTCTGGAGTGCCGCAACGAAGCGGGATAAATCCCGCGCTCCACCACCCGGTTGCGATCACGCCCGCTGGGAATCGTTGGCTGCGCCAGGGTTTGCCAAATGATCCCTGTTCGGCAACATGTCGCTGTGAAGATTCCATCGATCGTCTTTGCTATCCTGGCGGTTCTCTCGCTGACTTTGCAGGCCGCCCCACCTGAACGTCCCAACGTCATCATCATCTTCATCGACGACATGGGCTACGGCGACGTCGGCTTCAACGGCGCCACCGGACCGAAGACACCCCACCTCGATCGCATGGCGGATGAGGGGATGCGCTTTGATCATTTCTATGTGGGTTGCGCAGTGTGCTCGGGATCGCGCACGGCCCTGCTGACCGGCAGCCACTATCAACGACTCAGCATGCGCGCGGTGTTGTTTCCCAACAGCAGCCAGGGACTGCACCCTGATGAAGTCACCATCGCGGACATGCTGAAGGATGCCGGCTATCGGACAGCATGCGTCGGCAAATGGCACCTTGGTCATCTGCCACCATGTCTGCCGACTTACCAGGGCTTCGAATCCTATTATGGCGTTCCATACTCGAACGACATGTGGATCGATCCGGCCAACAAACTCGCGGAAGACATACTTGTCCGCGAAGGACTGACGGTCCAAGAAGTCCTGGCCGGTCACAAAAAGAAGAATCTCGTTCCCCTCATACGTGACGAAGAAGTGATCGAATATCCCGCCGATCAGAAAACGCTCACCAAACGCTACACCGAAGAGTCGATACGTTTCATCAAGTCCGTAACAACGAAGAACAAAGAACAAGGAACGAAGGACCCGTTCTTCCTCTACCTGCCTCACACGATGGTTCATTTGCCACTGGCGGTTTCAAAAGACTTTGAGAACCGGACGGAGAAACTCATCTGGGACGCGATTGAGGAAGTGGATTGGTCCGTCGGCCAGATTCTCAAGACTTTGAAATCGCTTGGTATCGCGAAGAACACCCTTGTTCTCTTCACGAGTGACAATGGTGCGGCTGTTGGTTCATCGCTTCCGCTGCGGGCCAGGAAGGGGAGCGTCTACGATGGAGGCATCCGCGAACCCACGGTCATGTGGTGGCCCGGCACGATTCCCGCCGGCAAGGTGTGCCGCGAAGTCGCCGGCACCATCGACATGCTTCCCACTTTGGCCGGACTGTGTGGCGGTAAGCTCCCCAAAGCTAAAATCGATGGAAAAGACATCAAGCCGCTCATGCTCGGCAAACCTGGAGCCAAATCCCCGCATGATCATTACGTTCTCATGCACGGCCCTGGAACTGTTCGCTCCGGTCCATGGAAATTCTATCCATGGCGGGAAAATAATTCGGGCCGTGGCGCCATTTCCGGACACACGCCGTCCAATGATCCGGTTCAGCTCTACAACGTCTTCGACGACATCGGTGAGCGCCAAAACCTTGCGGCCGAACACTCTGATCTCGTTAAACGCTTCCAGCGCGCATACGACGCTCACGTAAAGGAGATCGAAGCTAACCGGCGCCCTGTGCAGGAAATGGTCCGTCCGATAAAGGCGATTTCGGCCGATCGCCCCGGCGGCTCCAGAAAGAACAACAAGGCAGGCAAGAAACTGGATTGGCCGAAGGTCAAGACCGGCAACATCTACGCGAGCAGCCAGGCACCCAACGTTGTCCGCAAACCCTTCTCGATCAATGCCGCAGTCGACGCCAGCAAACCGGAAGGCGTCATAGTCGCCCACGGTGGTTCGGTTGTCGGATACTCCCTCTATGTGAAGAACGGCCAATGCGTCTTTTCCATCCGTCGTGCCAATGACCAATTGCATCAGGTAAAGACCGCCATTGCCGGTGGCCGCTCAGTCATCCACGCCGGATTGAACAAGCAAGGAATGCTCACCATTCAGATCAACGAAGGCGAACGCGCCGAGGCCAAGGGTGGACTCCTTCCACGACACCCATCTGAGTCTCTTTGCATCGGTCACGACGACCGAAATCCAGTTGACGGCAATGCGCCCAAGCCGCGGTTCAATGGCAGGCTTGTGAAGATCAGCGTGGCCGTTTCTGAATAGCAAAGACGATTGAGGATTAGCTCGGAGGGGGCTTGAGCTGCACCACAATACGAGCAAATGGCCGGGCTATTCACTTGATCCCTCATCACCAGCTCTCCAGCATGGCTACCATGCGTCTGAGCGGAAAACGTTCGATTATCACGGGAGCGGCCAAAGGGATTGGTCGTGCCGTTGCGCAGCGATTCGCGGCTGAGGGGGCGATGGTGACGCTGGTGGACCAGGATGCGGATGCCGGTAAGGAAACCACGGAATCGATTCGTGGCACCGGTGGTCAGGCGACGTTCATCCATGCAGACCTCACCGATGAGTCCGCCGTGAGGGACATGGTCGTGCGCGCCCGGGAGTGGATGAACGGGATCGACACCTTGATCAACAACGCGGGACTCTCGATCACGAATGATTTGCTGGATATCGAACTGGATGACTGGAACGCGGATCTCGAGGTGAATCTCTCCACTCACTTCCTCTGCACTCGCGCGGCATTACCGGTGATGATCGAGGGGGGAGGAGGCACGGTGGTGAGCATGTCGTCGGTCAACGGGATCTGGGCGATTGGTGAGACGGGATACAGTGCTGCCAAGGCAGGTCTGATTTCGTTCATCCAAAACGTCGCCGTGCGTTACGGTGAATCCGGAATCCGCGCAAACGTGATTTGTCCGGGCACAATCCTGAGCAAGCGTTGCCGGGACAATTGGGAGGGCAAGGCCGGTTCGATTGAGAAGCTCAAGAAGTGGTATCCCGTGGGAAGACTTGGAGAACCCGAAGACGTGGCCAGCCTCGCCGTTTTCCTGGCTTCGGATGAATCGTCCTTCATAAGCGGGACTACCGTGACGATTGATGGCGGCTTGACGGCGGGAAACAGATTCTTTGGAAAAGACTGATCCGTGCTGATGAGTGCACTCGGCAAGCATGGCGTGACGAACGAACGATTGGACGAGGTATCCGACTTCTATCGTTACAAACCGCAGGATGGCGGATTCGGATATACCACGCCACCGCAGATTTGCGTCGATGGATTCCCCGACCTCAAGCTGCGTGCGAAGCTGGCATTTGGCACGGAATTGAAGGGGAACGGCAGATTAGTGGACGTGCGGGTCGTGAACTGAATCCTGAGCGTGATTTCTTTAAACTTCGCGCATCAGCCGCACAATGTTTGAAGATCAGATCCGAATGAAGATCTTTTTCCGATACATGTACCAACACACGATCCAGAAGGTCAGTCCGGTAAGGCACGCTTGAACACACGGTGCCCAGCCCGGACGCAGCGCTTCCCAGAAAGTAAACACGTCCTTGCCCAGGTGCGCCTGCCATTGTCGTGCAACATAGGGTTTGAGCGACATGCTCATGCAGTAGACCGCGATCGAATTCATGCCGACCACGACCAGGGGGTAGGTCCAGCGTCGGTAACCACGTACGTCAACCACCCAATACAAGGCGCAGAGAATCAAGCAGCACCAGCCGGTCGAGAACAACGCCCATGAAGGCGTCCAGATCCGTTTCACCAACGGACATAGACCAGTGAGATTCAACAACTGGCCGACTACGAGCCCCGACATGCCGGCGATGGCCAGCAGCTTCAGTTTTTCCCGGTCCGATCTCTGCGATCGCAGGAGTTCGCCGCACATCAGGCCGAACAGCATCGTAACCAGCGCGGGAATGAAATTGATCGTCTGATAGCCGCCCCCGGTGAATTTATACTCTTCGTGCAATGGAAAAAGATTCAGGAAGAGCACGTCCACCGCATGTCCGACGTTCGCGTTTTTGTGCCAGGACGGACGCATCCCTTTCATGTGTTCATTGGCCCACTCCTTCGTGATGCCCACCTCCGCATTTCCAGTCGCGAGTTCTATCCCCGAGCCAGGATAGCTCACATAAAGCAGCCAGGTGCCCACCAGCAGGCTCGCGGCCGTGATGATGTGTGTCTTCGTGCTCCGTCCCCAAAGCAGAAACAAAAAAGTATATCCCAGCCCGATCTGCCCCAGCACGTTCATGAATCCCCAATTCGTGTAACTCCGCCACTGCGACATCAGGTAGATGCTCAATACGATCAGGATGATCGATCGCGAGATCGCATGGCCCAACATGCGGCTGTATGAATCCCCGCGGTTCTTGCGGTTCACGTAAGAGTAGGCCATCGAAACCCCGACCATGAACATGAACGAAGGCATGATCATGTCCCAATACGAACACCCCGCCCATGGCGCGTGGGAGAACTGGTATCGAACTGCCGACCACAATCCCGAATCCGGATTCCCCTTCAAAAAGTTGGTCGCCGTCTTCGCCAGGCCAAAGCCCGCGAAGGACAGGGAAATCATGATCAACCCACGATACGCATCCAGCGATTGAAGCCGGCGATTCTGCAGGTCGTTCGTACCCGGATTCAACTTCGCTACGCTCTCTGTATTGGATTTATCTTCGCCCATTGCGGATGGTCGTATGCGCGCCTGGTATTGGTGTCAACGAAAAGACCTTACTCTGCACGCGTTTACCGACCCACAATCTGTCGCTCAATCTTGTCGATGCTCGCCGCAGGCCGGAAGTTCGAAGTCCTGGCCCGCATGGAACTGGGTGAGGCCGTTCAGATCTGCCCCCATCGTTCTGCCACATCAAATTTACTTGGTGCCTGCGTCACCTTTTCGGCCAGATCGGTCACTCCATCGGACCTTTCCGTAAGGGCACAATCGAGCTTCAATCCCAGAACTGACATGTTTGCG
>PBAL01000040.1 GCA_002715965.1 Verrucomicrobiales bacterium
AGTGAAGCCGCGGTGTCGGTGGTGAAATAAGGATTGCCCGTTCCGCAGGCGAAGATCACCACCCTGCCCCGCTCCAGATGCCGGATCGCCTTGCGCCGGATGAACGGCTCGGCGACCTGCGTCATGGTGATGGCAGTTTGAACGCGGGTAGGAATTCCTTCTTTCTCCAATGTGTCCTGCAAGGCCAGTGCATTGATCACCGTCGCAAGCATACCCATATAATCGCCGGTTGAACGTTCGAGGCCGCGCTCGCTTCCAAAGCTGCCGCGGAAAATGTTTCCGCCCCCCACAACGATCAACGTTTCCACACCCAAGCGCTGAACTTCGCCGATCTGCTTGGCCATGCTTACGACCGTCGTGGGATCGATTCCAAAGCCAGCATCACCCCCCAATGCCTCACCGCTGAGTTTGAGGAGAACGCGTTTGTATTTGGGTTTAGCGGATTTCTTTTTGGCAGCCATAAACGTGAGGGTATTGAATCTGGTCAGAGAAAAGGCCGGCTTCGGTAGTTCGTTTACCAAAGTCCGGCCTGTGTGACATCGGGACAGGAGTCTAGAGAGTGGTGGATGAAGTGTCAAACGCGTCGGACCAGTCAGACTCCTCCGACTGGTCCGACAAAAAAAGACACTCCGAAGAGCGCCTTTCGAATTCCATGGAACGCAGCGTCAGGCACCCACCTGATAACGCAGGAACCGGCGGACACTGATCTCGTCGTCCACTTCCTTGGCAACGTTGGCGATGTGCTCTTTTACACTAATGTCGCCATTCTGCTTCACGAAGCCCTGATCGATGAGACAGCAGGTCTGAAAGTGCTTCTCCATCTTGCCACGGATGATGCCTTCGAGGGCCTTCTCGGGCTTGTCCTTCATCTGCTCGCGAATGATTTCCTTCTCCTTGTCGAGTTCCGCGGTGTCCAGGCCATCACGATCGACGGACTGGGGGCTGGCGGCTGCGATCTGAAGGGTGATGTCGCGAACGAGTTGCTTAAACGCATCTGAGCCCGGCGTGTCTCCCTTGCCGGTGCCAACTTCCACGAGCACACCGACCTTTCCGCCGGTGTGGATGTAGGAAGCGAGTGCGCCTTCGCCATCGACCTGCCAACGATCCGAACGTGAGATCTTGATGTTCTCCCCCATCTTCTGGACGGCCGCGATGCGCCCTTCTTCCAGATCGGTTTCGGGACTGTCATTCAAGGATTTGGCGACGCCGTCGCAGTAGCCTTTGAAGTCATCGTTCTTGGCCACGAAGTCCGTTTCGCAATTCACTTCTACCAAGACGCCACTCTTGGAGTCCCCGGAAATGTTCTGTGCGATGAGACCTTCGTTGGCATCGCGGTCGCCCTTCTTGACGGCCTTGGCTGCGCCTTTCTTGCGAAGGATGTCGATCGCTGCGTCGATGTCGCCATCGGCTTCGGTCAGCGCCTTCTTGCAATCCATCATGCCCACGCCAGTGCGCTGGCGGAGTTCCTTAACAGCGGATGCGGTTATCTGTGCCATTTCTTCTTCGTTCTTTCTTCGTTCGGTTTACAGAGAAAAGGCGGCAGCAATTCACTGCCGCCTTTCAAATGGTTGTCTGTTTATGCGGTGGCTGCTTCAGACGCAGCGGGTTCAGCGGCTGGTGCCTCGGCTGCTTCGCTTGCTGCCGGAGCGGCTTCTTCCTTTTCAGGCGCCTTGGCGCGCGCTTCACCGCGGGCGTTCTTGATGGATTCAGCAACGGCTTCGACGATCACGCGCACGGAGCGAATGGCGTCGTCATTTCCTGCGATCGGGTAATCCACAAGATCGGGATCACAGTTCGTGTCAACGAGGGCCACGATGGGAATACCGAGCTTGCGACCTTCAGCCACGGCGTTGTGCTCGCGCTTGAGGTCGACGATGAACATCGCGTCGGGAGCAGAATCCATGGCGCGAATACCGCCGAGGTTGCGAACGAGCTTGGCTCGCTCGCGGTTCAGGGAAGCCTGTTCCTGCTTCACAAATTTCTTGATGGAACCGTCTTCGACCATCTGCTCGAGTTTCTTCAGACGATCGAGTGATTTCTTGATGGTGGTGAGGTTGGTCAGAGTGCCACCGAGCCAGCGGTCGGTGACGAAGAATTGACCGCAGTCCGCAGCCGAGTCTTTGATCAATCCCTGTGCCTGTTTCTTGGTGCCAACGAAGAGCACCTTGCCGCCACCGCGAACGGTCTTGCAAAGGAAGTTGGAAGCTTCTTCCAATTGCTTGACGGTCTTGCTGAGGTCGATGATATGGATGCCGTTGCGCGCTTCAAAGATGTAGCGCTTCATGCGTGGGTGCCAACGGCGAGTCTGGTGTCCGAAGTGGACACCGGCTTCGAGGAGTTCTTTTAGTCCGACTTTTGTCATGTATGTCTGTTCCGTTTGGTTACAATTCGGGCGCTCGCCACGAACATCCCGCGGAACACGGGATTATGATCAGATGTTGTTCAGGGCCCCGGCGATCCGGCCGGGAAACAAACCCTACCCTCGCCAACAAGGCGAAAAGTAGCGCGGAAGGTAACAAAAGCAGCCACCTCTGCAATGACTAATCCTCAAAAAATGCGGAAAAATACGCGATCAGAGAGCTGACTCGTGTCGCTCCCCTCAGAGCTAAGCCAAGCCTGATCCCAAATCGCGAGAATCAAAAACGTGGAACATATGTGACATATTATTGGTCATGTGTTCATTCCGAGGCGACGATACCCCGGCGCGAAACCGGCCTCGGACTCGTATCTTTGGACGGCGGTTTTATCCCTTTCACCAACTCATCTCTTGCCCAACACTCCCGCGCGTCATGTTCAGGATTCTGACCTTATCCATCATCACCCTTGCGGCCATTCAGGCAGCGGCCAAACCGCTGAACCTCCTCGTCATTCAGACGGACGAGCACAATTACCGGACACTGGGGTGCTACCGCAAACTCCTGCCCGAGTCCGATTACTACTTCGGCAAAGACGTGGTGAAAACGCCGAACATCGATTGGATCGCGGACAACGGAGCCATCTGCACGAGCTTCTATGCAACGTCGCCAGTGTGTTCGCCTTCCCGCGCCGCGCTTGTGACAGGCCAGTATCCCCAGAACACACCCGTGGTGAGCAACAACACCCCGATGAGCGACGATGTTGTGACCTTCGCCGAGATCCTCCGGCGCCAGGGCTATGCAACGGGTTACGCCGGCAAGTGGCATCTCGATGGCGATGGCAAACCGCAATGGCGACCCAAGCGCCACTTCGGTTTCGAAGACAACCGCTTCATGTTCAACCGCGGACACTGGAAAAAATTCGCTGACACGCCTGAAGGTCCGAAAGTCGCCTCCGTGGACAAACGAGGAAATCCGTCCTATGGCGTAAATGGCGCCGATGAGAACTCCTTCGCCACCGATTGGCTGGCCGACAAAGTCGTGGACTTCATCGACAAGAACAAGAGCAAGCCCTTCTGCTACATGGTGAGCTTCCCCGACCCGCACGGACCGAATACCGTCCGCGCACCGTATGATTCCAAGTATACCGACGTAAAGGTGCCCATCCCTGCCACCACCCTCAACAAGACCCGTCAGCAAACTCCGCCCTGGGCAGCCGTCACACCCAAGCTGACCGCGGACACGGTCCGCTCAATCATGCCCGGCTACTACGGAATGGTGGAATGCCTGGATGACAACATCGGCAAGATCCTCAACCGCCTTCGCAAGCACGGCATCCTCGAAAACACCGTCATCGTCTTCACCTCAGATCACGGCGATTTGTGTGGCGAACACGGCCGGCTGAACAAAGGCGTTCCCTACGAAGGCTCGGCTCGCATTCCACTCCTGCTCTACTGCCCGAGCGAGGTGAAGAAAGGCACGGTCATCAATCAGGCGCTTTCATGCGTGGATTTCCTTCCGACCGTCATGGATCTCATGGGACACAAAACAGCCGGCCGCGAAGAAGGCCGGAATGCTTCCTCCTTGTTCCGCGGAACTGCAAAGAACTGGCACGACGTCGCCTTTATCCGCGCAACCGGCGGCTGGGTTATGGCCGCCACTGATCAGCTCAAGCTCGTCTTTAGTCCCCAAGGAAAACCCTGGCTCTTCGATCTCCAGGGGGATCCTGACGAATTGAACAACCACATCGCCGCGCCACAACATCGCACCAAGATTCGCAGCCTGGCGCAGCAACTCATCGCCTACGGCAAAAAATACAACGATCCGCATACCCAACGCGGCCGAGTGGAACAGGATCTCGCCTGGGCAGCGAGCGACGCGAAGAATTACTCAGGCCCGCCAGACAGCGAACCGAAACCCGCCAAACGCAACAGAAAAAACAAGACGAAGAAATGAACCGAATCCTCTGCTTCGGCGATTCCAACACCTGGGGCTACATCCCGGCGAGCAATCTCGAACGATTCCCCGCCCACGTCCGCTGGCCGGGTGTCCTCCAAATGGAACTGGGCGACGAATACTCCATCGTCGAGGAAGCCCAGAACGGACGCACCACCGTCTTCGATGATCCCTACGAAACGATCTGCAAGAACGGTTCGCGCCACCTGCCGGTAGTCTTGGAGTCCCAGAAGCCCGTTGAAGTCGTTGTGTTAATGCTGGGGACCAATGACCTGAAACTTCACCTGAACCAGAACGCTCTCACCATTGCCCACGGCGCCGGCGTGCTGGTGTCCCGAATCTTGCAGAGCGACGCAGGTCCGAATCAGAAAGCTCCCAAGGTCTTGTTGATCTCACCTGCACAGATCCATCCGGCGCAATGCCCCTTCGGTCACAAATTCGACGGCACACATGAGAAGTCCGTAGGGTTCGCGAAAGCCTATCGAGAGGTTGCCGAACTGCATGGGGTGGAATTCCTCGATGCTGCCGAACATGTGAAAGTTCCGGAAACCGACTGCATCCACTTCGACGAAGCCGGTCATGCGGCCTTGGGAACAGCCGTGGCGAAGAAGTTACGCGTAATGCTCTGAGTTCTCGCCAGAATTCTATGCGCTCTTTGCAATCTCTGCGGTTAATCCGAATCAATCCTACAGGTGGTTGATCTGATAGTGGATCACCCGCTTCTCCGTCACGACGCGGATGCCTGCCGCCTGTTCGCCAGGCAGAACGCAGCACACCTCCTCATCCGGACCCTGCGCCTGCGCGATCTTGGCGATCTCGTATCGCCCGACGACGTAGACCCGAATCTTCTCGCGATTCGCCGCGATGAGATGCCCGGTGCGCGTGAACGCCACCTTGGGCCGTTCCATGTCCGAGGCAAAATAGCGGATACGATTCCACCGCGCCGGGTCATCGCGCAACAACCCGGCACCAAACCCCATGTCGAACATCAGTCGCGGCGTAGTGTGCGGAGGTGATTCGACCATGCCCAATGCGGGTGCCGGAATCTCAACCCGTTCCTCTTCCTCGCCGCAAATGCGAATCAACTCATTCCCAGCCGCAAGAAACAGACTTCGGCTGGTCGCGCGCATCGGACAAAACTGCTCATCCGGATTCTCCACAAGATCGAAGTGCACCGCGACATCCTGCATCCAATCGATCTTCGGTCCATCATAGCGCCGCAGAATTCCGTCCTCGCGATTGAAGGCAAAGTAGTGTCCCGTCTGCTCGGGCGCGTAGCTGGTGAACGGTTCCCGGCAGACTCCAATACTGGCCTCGCCCAGATTCATCATCTCGAAGAAGTTGTTCGAACTTGTGGTAATGACCAGATCGTTCGTTCCAGAATTCGACTTGTTCTTCACGAACTGTGCGTCGAACACCTGATCCACCTCGCTGAACCCGCCAAGCACCATCGGCACGCCTGATTCGGGCCAGCAGTGCAATTGCCGGCCGACAACACCGATCAGGATCAGTTGCTGTCCGTATAACACGGCTGCCTGGATCCTCGCCCCTCGCGGCGCATCGTCCGACGCAAACCACTTCAATTCCACCGGCGCTTCTGCGGGGAACACAGCGGGTTCGGCGGGCGAGGCTTTCACTTTCAATCGGCGTTGCGAATATGTGCGTGCATCGCGACCCAACAAACGATCTCGATGATCGAGTGAACGCAACACCTCCACGGCCGAATTCATCTCACTGCCGCGATTGCTCATGTGAGTGCCAATCAAGACTCGCGCAGCATCGACTGATTCCTCGGCAATCCCTTCGTGCGCATAGGTGTTCCGCAATTCCGAAAACACCCGCGCCAGTCGAAGCTGCTGCCCCGGCGTTTCTGCCAACTCCGCAAGTTCACCGACTGAAGACAAGGCTTCATCGTGATATTCGTCGCGTTGCAAAAGCCGGTAATACTCCTCGATGCAGACCGCGGAGTTCATGCCCAATGGCCACGTCTTACGCAACATCTCTCTCGCGCGCTTGGGTTGGTGCAGCTTGTCATCCACTAGCTTTGCAGCGCGCATCGTATCTTGCCGCTGGCTCGCATGCTCCACGGCGCGCTCGTAGGCAACCATTGCCTCGGCCTCCCGATCGATCTCACGATACATGTCACCGAGCGCCTCATAATCGCCCAGTTCCTCATAAATCTTTGCGGCTTCCTCATACAAGCCGCCTTCGCGCAGGCAATTGGCAGCCGATCTATCAGAGGTCAGGCGCTCGCGATAGAGCACAGCGGCTTCGCGATAAAAACCTCCCCGCTTCAAGGCATCGGCCGCAGATTGGTAGTCATTCAACAAATGGGCGAAGATGAACGCCGCGCGACGAAAGCGTTTCAGGGTCAGTTCCCGATTGGCGGCCTTTCGATAGAGCGCACCGAGCGCTTCCGCCTGTCGCCAATCCAACATCCAAGGCTGAACGGGGCCTCCGCCCATCAAACGCGAGAGGCTGAAGTCCACGCTGTTCGTCCCCAGCGCCGCGTCCGGCTGTGCTTCACCTCGGTAAGTTCCCGAATCGCCCAGGGGGATCGCGTGGCGCAGGCCGCGATCCGGATCATTCTCCAACCAATGGAGCAACCGATCCACCTGCTGCTGCTGCTTGAGGCTGAGTTGGGACCACTTTGAATTGGCCCAGTCTTCCAGGCGATTGATCCAATTGTAGTCCGTTCCCGTGTGAGGAACCTTGCTGGTCAGCCAGCAGATCGATCCGAAGAACGCGTCCTTTGCCATGGATGCTCCCCGCCGAATCGGCCCCAGTCCCTTCTCGCCTGGGACGGGAGCAGCTCCATCCGTCTTTTCACGGGCAATGTCTTCACGGCCCGCATCCAACATCTCAGCGGCGACGATCGTGCATTCGAAGGCTGCGAATTTGAGGGATGTGGGCAGTGGCGGGACGCCGAGATGCGCGCGGTTCCATCGTTCCGTCTGCTGTTCCATTGGCTGAAGCAAATCCGCGAGATGCAGCACCTCGTCTTGATCTGCGGCGATCAGCCCGCAGGAAGGATGCAGGAGATTGATATCACTCAGGAAGACGGCGGCAAACTCAAGTTCGGTGAGCGGATAGCGAAGCCGCGAGTTCGCCGGCACGAACAGGCGTTTCTCAAGGAGGCGATATGGAACGGCTCGTTTGCCTCGGTGACTCCAGTCCGGAACAGCCGCCGGCACAAACAGTCCTTCGATTTCCGTTCTGTTGTTCGCACGTGCAACCGGAACTAGTGCCACGTCCCCCGCCCGATCACCAAAAGCCTCGCACAACCAATTCACCCACACCCGCACATCATAACCGGGAAGGAACCAGGCATCCGAATCATGCCGAGAGCGTTCGTCGATTCGAAGTTGAAGCGAAAACTCGATCATTTCCTCAATCCCTCTCCCAGCTTCACGCCCTTCGGAGCGTTGGATCGATTGTTCTTCAGCACATCGGCAACGAAAGCCTTGATGGACTTCATCGCCTGATCAGCCTGGCTCTCGCGTTCGCAGATGAAGTATCTCTTGCCAAAGTAAGCGCCATCGGAACACCAACCGGATGTTTCTCCATCGGTCAGAACGACGGTCACTTCCGGGATGTCAGGGTTCGCGCTTTGCAGATGGAGCAATCCGCGCGGATCCAGGATGGCACGATTGTTGCCGGGCAATTCTGCCTCTGAGAATTTCACATGGCCCGGCACGTCCAACTCGACCCGTTTGAACTTCGAGACGGCAGTCATTTCACTCAGCCGAGGATCACTGTTCTCCAACTCGATGCTGCCAGAATCGCGCTCATCAGAATCCTGCAACACCCACGCCATCCGCTTCTTACTCGCACGCTCAACAGCCTTCAGTGCGAGCGTATCCTTCTTCGGAGTCCGCAAGAAGAGCAGTCCAGGCGTCAGCAGAACGATCGCCGAGATGTTCTTGCGGATATTGGGCGTGTGCGAACGGATGGAGATGCCCTGGCGTTCCCAGTCGAAGACGACACACGAGCCGTGAACGTCCGACACCTGGTTCCGGATCACGTCCAGGCACATGTATTTCGGATTGTTCTTCTGGTTGAGATAGAAAACACGTTCGCCGTCAGATGAAACTCGAACCGGACGATGATTGGCGAGCCGGTCGGAGATCTTCATGGCTGGATCATCGGTGTCCCAAACTTCGCCGGATTCCTGAACCACCAGAGGCGACGCAAAACCCGAATGCGTCCAGGCAATCATCGGGTTGGCGGTACTCAGTTCCACAAATTCCACAGCGTCCCCTTCATGATCGATGGCAACGCTCCGGGATTGTGCGTCTTTTCCCGAAACCCCGGGTTTTTTCAACCGCAGCGCGAAACAACGACCCTCTCCAATCAGGAATCCCCTCGACTGGCGATCGATGCTGACCGGCAATTGCGACCGCCCAACGCAACGCCCATCGTTCACCTGAAACGCGTACACTTCCTTTTTCGTATATAACAGGACCGCACCACTCAGATAATCCGCGTAGCAGCCCCCTCCGAACGGAAGTTGGAGCACGGTCTGCTGGACCACGCCGGAGTCGATGTCGGCTGAAAAGAGCAGCACTTCCTCCGGGGCAACGCGAAACAGATAGAGGACGCGCGAGTTCTCCGCATCGATGGTTGACCAGAACGGATTGCGCTTGGGAAACAAGGTCGTCACCAAGCGGGCTCCGAAAATCGGATTCTTCCAATGCAGCAGCAATCCGTCCTTGGTAAACCCGACTACGCCAAGCTCGTGATGATGCATTGCCCGGTGTCCTGCCACGGTCAAACCGATCCGAAGCGGGCATTCATCGAGCCGCAGGAACATGGGCAGCGTATCATCGCCCGCGAGCGACTTGGCAGATTCCGGCGAATCAGTTTCGAGGAGGGAATCCAAATCCAGGCGAGCAGTCCGAACGTCGCGTTCGCCCGCCAGGTTCGACTCCAGCAAGCGGCACTCGCCATCTCGATCAACCAACGCCACGAAGAAACTGTCCGGCCGATGTTCCGCAATTGCCCGCCGGAACTTGGCATCCTTCCAGACGCGAGGCGTCGTGATGATTACCGATTCCGTTTCGCGCTCGTCGGCGACTTCCTTCTCGAAGAAACGGCTCACTCCCGCACCCGGATGCGGATCAGGCACCAAACGCTCCAGCAATTCGGTCAATCCTTCCCGCGTATCAATTTCTGCGGCGAGCAACATCTTCTCGTCAGCGGTGAACGCTTCCGTCACCACCTTTCCGCGAGTCTGCATGGCAAAGGCGAGCGCGGTCGCAGCTGCATAAATCCGAGGGAGCCCCCACATCCGAATCCCGGCATCGATGAAAATCAACCGTCGCTGGGGCGGATCGTTTGGCGGAGATTCGCGGCGCAGGTAGAGCGCCTCGTTCAATGCCACACGCACGGCCAGCACATCCGGATCTTGCGCCATTTCGGACACGAGGAGGCGATCCATCTGTCCGCGATTGGTCACGTCGGTGTAGCCACCGAGCGGTTGTTCGTCCGGATCGCTCAAGCGGCGCGGCAGATTGACGACCGCGGACAAGTTCCGGGCGATTCTGGCGACACCAGCCAGTTCGTCATCCTCCGGAATCAGGTCAGCGACCAACTGCCTCACAGGTTGCGCAAACGGCACATCTTCCACCGACGCCGGTTTGACCAGGCTCCGAATCCCAGTGGCTTCCAGCAATTTCAGATCCAGCGATTCGTTGAACGATTCGAGGACATCGCTCAGGTTCTGAACCGTCTGCAAGAGACCCAATGGCGGATTCTTGGGATCGCGCCACTGCACGCGATGATCACTCTTCTGCGCCCAGAGAGTTACCTCACCGATCGACAAATCCTTGGCGATCTCGCTGGCCGAGAACACATCGATTGCATCGCCATGTCCGGCGAAGACGGCGTCGAGGATCGCGATCGTCACGTCCGCTCCAAACCCTTCACGCCGAGCCACGGCGTGCACGCGGTTCAAGCCGTCGAACATTGGCCCCAGCCATTTGTAGATCGGGAAGTCTTTCCACCCCGCCGGATCCAGTTGCTGCATCTTCGCATTAAACCTGGCGGAAGGTCCGTCCGCTTCGGGCCAGTTCTTGCGGCACGCGGAAAGCACCAGCAGGATTTCCTCGAAACGCGGCAGGCCATGCGGTTGAAGGCGACGAATCACGAGGTCGATTTCCTGGTAAAACGAAAGCGTCTCGCCGTTCCACCAGATCAGCGCATCACCAGTCGCGTTCCAGTCCCAGAAGGTGTTCCCGTCAGGCCGAAAGTAGTTCCACTTCCAATTGCCGATTTTCTCAGTCGTCACCCTTCCCCCCCCCGATCAGCGCTCATTCGGACGGCAGCGCGGGTGAGTGGGACGAAGTTCGAACGTTCGATCACCTGCAACGAGTCGTCCCTTACCAGCACGAGTGCACCTGCCGGCGCATCGCTGAGTTGATGGACAACCGCGGCCGGGACGGCGGGCTCCAATGCGAAATCGACAGGTAGTGCAACATCTCCGGCTTCGCAAAACCGACTCCCTTTCAAGGAGGGCACAGGCAGGCCGTGTACCAGGACATGTCCGTTCTCCGAACAGGCAAACCTGAGTCGTCCCATCCGAACGTCCGCCGTCCGGCTCACCCAATCGATCAGGGTGTCGAGTTCGACCTCGATCAGGTTCACCGGCTTTGCCGAGTGAATTCTGGTCAGCTTAAGTCCGATGCGTTCCACGTCCTGCCCCGGCAATGACGACGCTTCCCGACGCACGCTGGTAAACTCCGTCACTGGCTTCCAGTTGATCTCCTCAGGCAATTTCGCGACCGGCACCTCACTCTCGGGGGGAATCAGAGCCACATCACCGGCGCTCACGTAACGGACTTGCACGGAGAGTTCCACCAACTGCTTGGGCACCTTGCCTTCGATCATCGGACCGCACACCCAGAGCGCATCCCCGTCTTCTGCCACTTTGACATCCGGCAGGTCGCGAATCGTGGCCACCTGCACGGCGTTTGCCAGCGGAAGGCGAATCACCCAGCGAGCGCTTACTTCTCCAGTCGTTTCCACGCCTCACCAATCTTGCCTGCGAGAAACTCCCGCGACTCATCAGACTTCACCCACTGGGATCGATTGTCCACCGCGCCCAGCCGATCGCGCAGGGATTCCGGTATATCTTCGGCTTCACCTGCGGTCGCACAGATCGCCTCAATTTCCTTCAACAGTTCATCCGGATTCGGCGCTTCCGGTGATTCAGCCCGAGGATGAACCGCGACTCCTTCACTTGTGCCGGTCGCATCGATCGATTCCCGCACCGCAGCCCGCAACATTTCGCGCTGCTCCTCAAGATCCCAGATGTGCTCCAACACCCACAAGTCACTCGCATGAGCCTGATCGCGTTCGCAAAGGATCGCACTGGCCGCAATCAGCCGCTGAACTTTTACCGCCCGACGATCGGAGATGGGAATCCCCAGTCGACGAAGTTTGTTGATGAGTTCGACGTACGACTGCTGAACCGGCTCAAGATCCACTTTGGCCACCAGGGCGCGTAGCTTGCCGATTTCATCGAGCGCAAGTTGTTGGATTACGTTTGATCCGTTCCGCTGGTTCTCGAGGTCCCAACCACTTCTGAGCACGTCAGCCAATGAATCGTCACCGACGTTGCCGCTGCGCACCCGCATGAGGAAACGATCGAATAAGGCGCGCAGCGATTCGTCCTCGGGCAGATGGTTGCTCGCGCCGACCGCCATGAGGAACGGAAGTTGCATGTATTCGCGGCCGCGCCGAAGGGCATGTTCGTTAAGAACGGTGAGAAGAGAATTGAGGATCGCCGAGTTCGCGTTCAGCAACTCGTCCAGGAAGATAAAGGAGGCTTCGGGAAGCATTCCTTCCGTGTTCGTTTCCAGAACACCTTCGCGCAGCTGGCGAATATCGAAGGGGCCAAAGAGTTCGTTTGGCTCGGTAAAACGGGTCAGCAAGTACTCGAACGACTGCCCTTCAATCCGGCGCGACATCTGGTTCACGATCGCGCTCTTGGCCGTTCCCGGCGGTCCGAGGATGAAAAGATTCTCCCCCGCGACTAATCCGATCCCGAGCAGATCGATGATCACGTCCTTTTCCACAAATGCCTGCTTCAGCGGTCGAAGCACATCCGTGTGCAGCCGCTTGATACTGGAGGCAATCTCCGTGTCCATGAGTTGAAGCTTAGTCTCAGTCGGGGAGATTAGGAACCGCGGATTGTGATGATGATCCACCCGTGAGGCGCGTAGCGCCGCAAGATGAATAGCCGTGGCAGTAGCCGCGTAACGGAGGTGATTGCGAAAAGTCACGTAGTGGCGACACAGATGAGCGGTGACGCCACTACGTGGCTTGTCTTTGTGGAATTTGCGACCGTGGGATCGCTTGGCTCGCACACGGCTATTCATGTGACGGCGCTACGCGCCATTGACGATTGGCGATGTGCCGCAAATTGAACTAAGCCTCCTAAGGTCGGCTGCTGCGGACTACTCGTGGCGGAGGGCCTCAATGGGATCGAGGTCGGCCGCTGCTGAGGCGGGATAGAGGCCAAAGATCACGCCAATGGCAGCAGAAATTCCGAAGGCGATGATCACCGACCAGATGGTGACGATTGTCTTCATATCCGCGAAGTGCTCGACGGCGATCGGCGTGGCTATGCCGATCAACACACCGACGACGCCACCGAACACGGAGAGCGTTACGGTTTCCACAAGGAACTGCGTGACGATGTCACGCTTCTTGGCACCCAAAGCGCGACGCACACCGATCTCACGGGTTCGCTCGGTGACACTGGCCATCATGATGTTCATGATACCGATTCCACCAACCAGGAGGGAGATGGCTGCGATGGATCCGAGGACGATGTTGAAGATGCGCTTGGTTTCTTCGGCCTGACGAAGGAGCTGTAATGGAACGATAATCTCGTAATCAGTCTTGTCGTGAAAACGGATCATGGCGGTTTCGATCTGCGGCTGGGCGGCTTCGACTGCGTCGGTATCGACCATCCGGACAGTGATTTGATGCAGTTCGATTCGTTCTGCGGAGAAGCTTCCGGACGAACGCTTGACGATCAGTTCCCCGAAGCGTTTCCGCGAGGTGGACATGGGAATGTAGATGTTGTTGTTGATCGTCTCACCATCCGACTTGGAAGTCTTCGTGCGTTCCTCCACCCGGCTGGTTTCGCGGACAACGCCGACCACCTGGAAATACATGGAGCCAACACGAATGGATTGGTTCAGCGGGTTTTGATACGGGAACAAACGGGACGCGAGGTGCTCGGTGATCGCACAGATGTTGTCCTGGTTCTTCTCGTCGTTCACGGTGAGGAAACGCCCGGCCTTCAACTCCAGGGCCGTAATCTCAAGATAGTATGGGAGCGTCCCGATGATCTGGCATTGAAGCATGTTCTGCGCAAAGCGCGCGTTCTCGCGAACGATGCGCATTGGCAGCACCTTGTCGACGCCCTTGATCGTTTCCCTGAGTCGCGCGGAATCGTCGTAGGTCAGGCCATACTCAAGAACGAAGGATCGGCCGGTGGTGTTCTCGGTTTCGGATGCGGGAGGTTTGAGGCTCCGGATAATGATATTGTTGCTGCCGAGCTTCTTGATCGCTTCCTGCGCCTCGTAGGAAGCGCCTTCACCGATGGCGAGCATGGCAATGACCGAGCAGACTCCGAAGA
Source organism: Verrucomicrobiales bacterium (assembly GCA_002715965.1). GTDB lineage: Bacteria > Verrucomicrobiota > Verrucomicrobiia > Limisphaerales > JAYPXF01. The sequence goes on from PBAL01000040.1 coordinate 13,963, forward strand.
TGATCCCCAGCATCGTCAAGCCTGAGCGCAACTTGTGCAGCAGCAGGCTCTTGATGCCGAGCTGAATGGTTCGGAGATAGCGCTGGATCATTGCTGCGCCCAATCCTGATTATTGAGGCCGTCCTTGTCCCCCGCCCCGCTGACCCCCGCCCTGCCCACCACGTTGATTGCGGAAGTGTTCGATCAAGGCCGCTCTTTCGTCTTCATCGATCTTGCCGTTCCCGTTCTTGTCGAATTGCTTGAGAATCTCAGGTGAAGGTGCGCGACGTTTGCGCTGTCCTCCATCCTTGCCGCTTCCCTGTTTGCCGCCCTTGGATTGAGATCCCTTGCCCTTGCTCTTCTTGGTCGGCCCAACCTTCTTGGTTGGTGGCAGTTCCTCTCCCTCGGTCACCGTGGGTTTGTCCAATCCTACTTCGCCCGAATCAATCGGTGGGGAGAGAAGAATTTCATCACCCGGTTTCAGCCCGGATGGAATCTGGATGAACTTGGAATTGTAGAGTCCGACTTCAACGTCGACCGGCTCGTCCTCGCTCCCCTTCCGCACGTAACACACCTGTTTCCCCTTGAAGGTAGTGACGGCCTGTATCGGCACCTTGATGACATTCTGCAGATTGGTCACCACGACCTCAGCCCGCGCAGACAGCCCGGGTTTCACTTCGGGGAGTTTGTCATCAATGAGGATCACCGTGGAATAGACCTTCATGTTGGGATTGGAAAACCGGCTCTGCTGGTCAGGCATCAGATTGACCTTCTTCACGTGTGCCTTGAAGCGTTTGTCCGGCAGCGAGTCGAGCACGACATATGCGCCCATGCCGGCCTGGACCTGGTTCACGTGAGATTCATGGACTTTGATCGTCACTTTCATCTGCGAAACGTCAGGCAACTTGATCAATTCCTGACGGGGCCGGACCGATGCACCTTCCTCTATCATCGACTGGCTCTGGGATCGGAAACTCACGAACGGATACACGACCATGCCATCATCTGGCGCCATGACCCTGGCCGCCGTGATCTGCGCCTCGTATTCCCCAAGTTTCTTCTCCTGCAGGGCCTTCCGGTTTTGCGATGACTTCAGCTCGGCGTTGGATTGTGCGATCTTGCTGGCGGCCTGACTCTTCACGCGAACCAGCTCTTCCTTGGCCTCTTCCAGGTTCGCCTCGAACTGACGCAACATCTTCGGATTATCGTACTTCTCCAGCAGACGTTTGGTTTCTTCCGCCTGCTCCAGCCGAACCTTCGATTGCAGAGCCGTATACCTGTCGGACTCCACTTTCTTGTTCGTCTCAAATCCCTCCTTCGCCAATTTCTGTGACCACTCGAGACTATCCTCGTCGATCGCCAGCTTTTCTTTCGCCGTGAGGATTGCCGTCTCGGCATCGCGCTTGATCTGCGGCCAATCCCCTTCCTTGTATTTGTCCAGATCTGTCTCAGCAAACTCCACCTTCAATTCGGCCGCCTTGATCAAACTCTCCTGCTGGCTCTCCGTGATTTTCAAATCCTCAACGGCTTGATTCACCGTGAATTCGGCACTTTCAACAGAGAGCTTCTGCTCGTCCAGGCGATCCTCGATTTCAGATACGTCCAACTCGCAGATCAGCTGCCCCTTCTTCACATACGTCCCTTCAGGAACAATTGAAACGATCTTGGTGGAATACTTCACCTCATTGCGAACGCTGATCTCATTCACGGCCTCAAGCGTGCCACCCTCCACGATGGTCACGAGAAAATCACCGGTAGCCACTTGAAGGTAATCGGCGGCTTCCTTGTCAGCACCCGCACTTGGACGGAAGAACATGACGCCGATAAACACCGCAGCAATGAGGCAGATGCCCACGATGAGGACTATCGATGCGGAGCCAGCTCTTGATTTGTATGCGTGCGTTTTCACGGTGCGTTCTCTTTGAATAGTTCTTGAGGCGTAATGGGAGGAATATCTTCGTCAGCTGTTGGTGTCGACACACCCACTGAGCGCATAGGGGCATGTTGTGGCTGCAACCAGAAATCAGAGTCGTCAGTCTCAATCACCCCCGTATCGAGCAACAGATCCAATCGTGTTTGAAAATAAGAAACGATGGAGGTGACGCGTTCGTTTTGCGTTTGGATCAGGGAGTTCTCCGCATCGATCAAAGTCTGCTGATTCGCTCGACCTGCCTCAATGAGCATCTTTTGCTCGTCAACGCGCCGTTGAGCGATATCCACCCCAATTCGGTTGTTTTCAAAATTCTGCCGGTCCCGGTCGAGTGTCCGGAGTCGATTCGCAATGATCTGTCGACGCTGGTCCAAGGTCCGAGCCAAGCTTCGGATCTGACGTTCGAATTCAATCAGCGATGAACGGTAGGCGTTTCGTTCGTTCACGCGATTGAGCGGCAGATCGAGAACAAGACCCATGTTCGCCCGAACGCGATCCGGATCGAAATCCGTGTATTCCGTCGGAGTCGGAGTGGCGAGATCAGCTCCACCGCGAATATCCAGGCCGGCCTCTAAGGAATTGGCCGCAACGAGAACGCGTCGTTGGGCATCCTCAAATTGATCGATCTCATTCAGCATCGGGTAGTATTTCTCCACCGCAATCTTGTAGGCCTGCTCCGCGTCGAAATCGACAGGCAGCATGCCGGCCGTCTGCAATTCGTTGAAGGGACCGTCATCCAACAACACAGACATACTTAGTGGAATCGCCAGCTTTTCCTTAAACGAGTCCAGTCTGTTTTGGTAACCCGTGATCGAATTGATGTAGGAGTTCTTGGCGCGCAGTTCGGCTTGGCGCGCGAGATACTCGTTCTGCTTGCCGTCAATCGGAGCACGTCGCTCTGCACGCCTTGACGCGCTCTTCCGGCTCTCGTAGTTCGCATAGTTATTCCGAACAGTCGTCTTTTGCCCGAGCAACTCCAGGTAGTCCTTCACGATATCGACTGCGAAGCGCTTCTGAAACTGGGAATAATCGCGAATGGCGTAAACCACGTCGCGTTCTGCCTGCGTCAGACTATTCGCGGTTGCGTTGTAGCGGCCGCCTCCTCGAAGAAGCGGCTGGGTGATGGAGAGTGAGATCGTGTTGACCACTTGCCGGCCAGGATTGCCGACGAGGTATTTGAACATGTCGTTGGCCAATTGGGCAGTGACTGTTCCTCCCGTCCGAAAGATGCGTTTGGATACGCCTAGCTGAGTCGATTGGCGCGACTGAACGACCACGTCTCCGTCGCTCTCCCGCTCAATATCAGGATTCGCCCGCCCTGTCCAAATGCTGGCGAATACATTTCGCCGGTCGCTGAGCCTGAGAGCCGCGAGGTACAGGTTCTCCTTCTCGCGTTGATACTCCCGACTTTGACGAACCGCGATGTCGAGAGCGCCTTCCATGTTCAACCACAGTTCCCCGGCCACCATCCGTTGTTTCACAAACTCAGGAACTTCAAACTCCTGAGGATCGCGCTTCGAGTATTCTGTATCGATCGAAAACGCGTTGGTCTTCCCAAACATCTGCTGCTCCACCTGCGCGATGATCTTGTAGTTTTCCTGGTCTGCCTGCCGGCGATATTCGGCGGTGGAACAGCCCACCATGCAGACAACGAAAATCAAACAGATCGTCCATAGCAGCAACATGTGCTCACGAACGCCTGCGGGCGTTTTCAAATTCTTTTCGTTGTCTAGATGCATATTCGCAACTCGGTCGCGAACGGAGTGGTTGGTGATCCACAGGTTACGTCTGTTGGAGATCCAACTGCAACCTGTATTTCAAGGCGCGATTGACGATTGATCAGGCGGCCCGCGTCGGATACTCAATTGTCACCCATGAAACGAAGATCATTCCTCAAAACCGTGGCTGCGGCTTCCGCCGGGGCAGCCCTTCCCCACACCTCACAAGCCGGCGAATTTACCGGCGTCATAAAAAAGGCCGTAAAGTTTCAGAACGTCGTGGAGCCCAAACTCTCCATCATGGACAAGTTCAAGTTGGTGAAGGATCTCGGCTTCGACGGAACAGAACTGCGCTACAACGCTGACTATGTCAAAGACAAGCGCCAGTTCATCAATGCATCGAACAAGACGGGGCTGCCGATCCATGGTCTGATCATCAGTTCCAACACGGACATCCCCGGCGCCATCGAGTTCTGCAGCGAGGTGGGTGGAAATGGAATTCTTGTCACCGCACCGTACGACAAGAAAAAGCCACTTATGGAAAGCTGGCGCGGCCGCCAGGAAATCTTTCGCAAGGGGCTGCCCGCTGCGGAAAAGCACCGCGTGAAGATTCTGGTGGAAAATGTCTGGGCGGGTTTCCTCATTTCAGCACTGGACATGGAACGGTTCATTGACGAGGTCGACAACCCGTGGTTCGGCGCGTATTTCGACGTGGGCAACAATGTTCGCTGGGGCGTCCCCGAGCACTGGATCGAGGTGCTCGGCAAGCGCATCGGCAAGCTGGACATCAAGGAATGGGACGAGCGGCTGCATCGAAGCGAAGGACTCCGCGCCGGGTTCAGGAGCAAGTTGGGCGAAGGAACGGTGAATTGGGCCAACGTACGCAGGGCACTAAAGAAGATCGGCTATTCCGGCTGGGGAACGGCGGAAGTTGGTGGTGGCAATCGTGAATGGCTGGCTGACCTCGCCGAGCGAATGAATCGCGTGCTTGATCTTTAGTGACCAATCGAACGACAGGTTTTCCCCACGGATTGTTCTTGAGCCTTTGAGTCGCTGAGTCGGGCAGCCGACATGCTCGCTCTACTCGCTGAGTAGACGGCGAAGTATCGGGCATTTACAGCGCACTTCACGATCGGTGAAACGGATGCACTAGTGCAGTGAGTCAGTAGAAACTGAACGCTTGGTTCGTTTGGCAAGATTGCGATAGGTCCATTTGAAGGGTTGAGCCGTTCGATTG
>PBAL01000041.1 GCA_002715965.1 Verrucomicrobiales bacterium
TATGAGAGATTTTGTTTGGGTTCTTGTTGTTCATAGTTCGGTGGAGGGAGGGGCGGAGCCCCGACCGGAACCGAACTATGAATCGCATGCTTCGCCGGGCTTTGTCCGTCGGGCTGGAGCAGGACTTCAGTAAACGGCATCTTGGTGCTGCTGTGCAAACCAAGCGATCGAAAGGTCGGATCGAAAGTGGAAATCCAGCGGAAGTCCTATTGCCCGCGGCGGTCGTTGTTGAAGCGCGCCCGAAACGTTTGTTCCGTGTTGATCGGCTTCACTTTGCCCAAGGGTGTCTGGGCGACGGTGATAGCCTGCATCAGGAGGTCCATGTCCGCGTATTTGCGGTAGTCGTTCGGCACTTCATAGCTCGCCGCAGGGGGCGGAGCCATCTGGTAGGTTTTGAAGCGTACGACGATCGACGATCCCTCTCGAATGAATTTTAAGAATTCGGGCTGGTCCTTGTTCTCCGGCTTGGCCCACCACTCGACCTTCACGCGATCATCGGTGTTGTAGAGCATCTCCAAGTCAAACTTGCTGTACACCTTGCCGTGAATCGTCTCCTGTCCGGCCACCCGGGACGCCACCCGGATCAGCCCCGGCACATCCGCAAGCGGGAGATTGTGCGAGATGTAGGATCGCGCCGCAGGCACCAGCACGGAATATGTGCTCACCTTGGGAAGCGTGATGGTTACCAGCTGATTGACCCCGATCTGCCGCATGGTCGCAAATTGGTCGTCTAACTTCAGGCCTTCCTCGACCCGGCGCAGATCGATCTCCGAGCGGATCTGGCCGCCCAGGATACTGATGGTCAGGGGAAGAGAGCGAACGTCCGGCCTGCCATCGACCTCTCGATGAATCTCAACCGTGCCCACCGCCGAGAAGTTTTCAAGGGACTGTAGAAGCTTTGCCAGTGCGCAATCCAGATTGATGGGACGCTGGGACTTGTGCACCTTCACTTCCTGTTTCGGAAGCTCCACCGGCGGTTCCTGGTAGGTGCGCGGGAGGTTCAATGGCGCCTGCGGACGGGCAGGAATTCGATTGGCGTTCATTCGCGGGGCGGTGGGCAAGCCGGGGCGTATGAAGGTGTTCGTCCTTGGTGGGACATACCTTGGCGGTGCAACTGTTCGACGATATCCGCTGCGGGGAGTATCTGGTTGCGTCGTGAGAAACTGGCCGGACGCAGTCGTTGCGGTTGCCAGAACGACAATCGCCAAGACCGATTTCATAAACAAGCGCACTCTCATCAATTCGGGATTATCTATGACAGAATGTCAGATTATCGCCAGCAGAAAGGAAGTGGGTGGTGGAGGGTTGAGCTTGCGTGTCCGTGGGCTTGCAAACCCAGAGGTGTTCATGTCGCCCACCGATGCTGAAAATCGAGGTCAAATCCAATTCCGGATTCTCAAAGGCTCGTAGATCCGTTGCGGACTCGCAAGCTCGTCTCTCCTCATCAATCCGGCTTGTTGCCACCCGGGTAGAATCGTACCCAATGGACGCTCGATGGCTTTACTCGTGGTCTCTTTGCCGAAGAATCGCTACCGTCCATCTATGAATCGGCGCACGTTCCTCTCTACAGCTACCGTCGGCGCAAGTTCGCTCGCATCGCTCGATGCCCGTTCGGAAGCGCTTCTCATCCAGTCGATCACGAAGCATGCCGTGCGACGAAACCGCGATGGTTCGGGCACAACCTGGTTTCATCCCCGGGCGTGCATGGTTCCGGGAGACAAGGGCGGGCCGCCCATCGCGTTGATGACCCAGCAGTCGATCGGAGGTTCGGATTATTTTGGGCCGGTGCACGCCAGTGAGTCATCCGATCTCGGCCGAACCTGGTCACCTCCGAAAGGCATCCCCGCGTTGGGATGGCATCCCGTACCGGGACAGGATGGCTTGAAGGCAGGTGTCTGCGATGTCGTTCCGCAATATCATCCCCAGACCGGGACTGTGCTGGCCTTGGGACATGTTGTTTTCTATCGAGGCGCGCGATATTCCAGCAAGGAACAGCTCGCCCGCTATCCCGTCTACGCCGTCCGCAGGAAGGACGGTTCGTGGTCCGAAAGAAGAATCCTGAAGTGGGACGATCCCAGAGGCGATTTCATATACACGAACAACTGTGGCCAGCGTGTGGTATTGCCCAATGGAGACATCCTCATGTCCTTCACATTCGGACCGGAGTCAAATCACCGGATGGTCGCAGGCGTGCTGTGCTCGTTTGACGGCGAACACCTGAAGGTCAAGAAGGTCGGCCCGGCCTTGGAGAACAAACACGGACGGGGGTTGTTGGAGCCCTCGATCACGCAATTCAGAGGCAGGAACTTCATGACCATCCGCGCCGAAGATGGCCGTGGCTATAACAGCGTCAGCGATGACGGATTGAACTACGCGCCGAAGAAATCCTGGTGCTGGGAAGATGGCACTCCAATCGGCATGTCGACAACACAACAGCATTGGCTCACCCATTCGGATGGTCTGTTCCTCGTTTACACACGGAAGGACAAGTCGAACTCCGGCGTCGTTCGTTGGCGCTCTCCGCTGTGGGTTGCGGCCGTGGATCCAGAGAAACGATGTCTGGTGCGCGAGACAGAACGCGTCGTCTTGCCGCTTGTTGGCGACGGGGTCAATGAACCGGACGATGTCGCGCTTATGGGGAATTTTCATGTGACCAACGCAAGCCCTGACGAATCGTGGGTGACCGTCGGCGAATGGCTGCCGAGTCGCAAAGCACGTGGCGATCTCTTGCTGGCGAAGATCAGGTGGGCCGCGCCGAACCGGCTCGTCCGGTAAATCTTGGACCGGGTTCACGACCGCCAGTTACGCTCCACGTCAATGCCGGTAAACATCTATCGCTCCAACGCTGACGGAGAGTTCTGTGGAGTGCTCGATTTCGTGTGCGCAGGCGAGTGGGATTTGTCCGAACAGATCGCGGCGCTTTCCGGTTGGATTGCAAAAGCCGATCTACCGGCGGCTCATTATGTTGCCGATGTCAGTTTTCGTTGGCGTCGCGACGCGGGTGGCGGTGGAAGCGCTCTTGGCGCGGACACATTGCAGCGTCTCGCAAACCTGGGGATTGAGCTGCATCTGTCAGAGTACCCGGGACTCAGTGACCCCGATGGACGGGCAAGTTGAGCTGGCACATGCCGGATTCGATGTGGCGGGTGCAGCCACAATTGTCCTTCCGCTCAGTTCTGCTCGACTGCGATGCGGTCGAGGATGGACTTGGCTTTGCGCTTGAGGATACTGGAGTCGAGGTTCTCGGCAGCTTCTTCGAGCATGGCCTTGGCCGCGTCGAGGTCTTTCTCCACGTATTCGTCGCCGGTGGCAAGTCGTTCGCCATAGGAAAGCTGGGCGGTCGCTGAGCCGGATTCGGCGCGATCCTTCTGTGACTGAGCACGGCGCCGTTCGCGATCGTTGTTGCTGGGCCGTGCCTTGGTGCGGCTGGCAGTCTGCTGTCGTTGCTGAGAGGCACTCGATCCCGCAGAACCCGATTCTTGAGCCTGGTCTTCCTGATTGTAGCGGGCCTGGACGAGCTGGGCCTGACGGACCATTTCGGGCGTGATCGCCTGTTTGCCGGCAATGCCGGTCAGGACGTAGAGGTACTTGAGGTCGTCCTCGGTCTTGAAATCCGTATCGGGTCCGGCCGACCAGATTTCGAACCCGTTCTTTGGTGGATTGACGAGTATGCGATAGGGTGTGCCCCACATGTCCGCGTCCTTGTCGCGGGTTTCTTTACCGCCTTTCTCCATCATCGCATCCTTGAGAAACTCGCTGAAGTTGGCGATCGGCAGAGTTTCGTCGGTGGCCATCTGTTGGGCGACCGCGTCGGCAATACCCCGCATCTCGATGCCTGAGGTTGCCGCGATCCTTACTTCCTGAATGACCCCGAGGTTTTTCTTCAATGCGTCGGAATTCACGGCACCGACGATTCCAAGGGCTGCTACGGGCAAAAGTTTAGCCAATGCGCTCATCTTCTTCTCCCTCTCTTCGCCGTCACGCGGCGATCTGCTTCACGATCCAGTGCCAATGCCATCACAAAATCCTGACTGACGAGGTCAAGGAAACCAGTCTTGTCCAGGCGCAGACATCGGGTCGGCCGAGCTGCCACCACCTGGGCGTTTGCCGGCGCGCCGCGCAGGAGGCTTATCTCGCCACAGAAATCACCGGGACCGAGTCGGGCAACTTCCTTGCCGGCCTTGGTCACTTCGAATTCACCCTCATAGATCAGGTAGAAAAACTCATTCCGACGACCTTCCTCGATCACTTCCTTGCCGACGGCACAATCCTCGAAGGTAAACTCGTTTGCGATCTTGATGAGGGCGCGGGATGGCCAGCCGCTGAACAGTGGATTGCGGCGCAGGAAGGCGCAGACCTGAACGAGCTGCTGGATTTTCTTGGCGCCCATGGTATCGACCAGCAGGCGATCGAAGTCCTTCTTGTTCAGCGCCAGCAGATCGCACTTGGTGACGGAACGCACCGAGCTGGTCCGGGGAATCCGTTGAAGCAAGGCGATCTCGCCAAAGACATCTCCACCACTGAGTTTGGCGACGCTGACCGAATCCCCGGCCTCGTCTTCCTTCAAGACTTCCACCTCACCCCGATAAATCATAAAGAACAAATCGCCCGTGTCGCGTTCGCGAACGATCAGCTTGTCGGGCTTCACGGGAATAAACTTCATGGCCTCGGCGATGTTCTTCAACTCGTCCTTGCTCAGCTCGGTGAACAAAAGTGTAGACTCCAGGAACTCGACCAGACTCTCGATCTCGGGCTTCCAGGATTCCTTGGCTCCGGCAGAAACGCGTCCTTCGACGGGTGATAGCCTGGGGGTGAGAATTCGCCAGGAATTCTTGATGGCCATCCAGCCGACATAAACCAGCGGTGAGACAACAACAGTCGCCAGCACGAAGACCATCAGCAACGAACCCGGCTCGGAAAGCAACTCGGTCACCTGCTGCTTGAGCAGTCTCGACCCGAAATTGAATACGCCACCCAGCCAGAAAATTGCGTAAGTGGAATGCGCGATGAAGTATTTCTCCTCGGCCAACGTTTCCTTCCAGTTGAAGATCTGCGTCAGCATCTTGTTCTGCATGAAGCGGTCCGCATTGCGGGGAACAACGTGCGACTTGCGGAACAAGGCGTGCAGAAAGTGATGCGCCGGGGAGCCGCCAAAGGGCGCGCTGAGGATCAAGGCAGTCACCCAGCCGGACAGAAACAAGGGAGTTGAATCCATACCCCAACCGAGCATCACGAAGAGGAATGGCGCAGCGATTGAATTCAGGGCGACGATCGCTTCGCAGGATCGTCCGCCCATGAAGGAGTCGCGCGGGTCGATGGTGAAATACGGAACGCCCTGGTCCATTCGCACATGCGGATGATAAATCTGTCTTTCGAATGCCCGAAGTGCCGCTCCGGAAAGGAAACTGCCCAGACTGAGACAAAGCGAAACGAAAACTACCATCAGGAACCAGCCGGACATCGTCGGGATGAGCGGCACACTCGCCATGCTGACCGCAAAGGCGCCACCAACGATCAGGACCACTGGCAGAACCAGGGCTGCCAGCGGATTGCTGCGCACATACCAATCGTAGCCCCGGCTGCGCGGCTGGTCCGGCTCGATCTCCTCCTCGTACAGAACGCCCTTTTCGTAGGCGTCAAAAACCAGGTCGTAGAATTCCTTGATCTTGGGACGTTCCCCCTCGGAGAGCACGGTGTGAAAGATGTCCTTCACGGCGGTCGATCCGTCGAAGAGATTGAGAATGCCGAACTCCGATCCGTCGAGCGCCAGATACTCGCCGGTGCGACATTGTTTCAGCAGGCGAATGCCGTCCTTGAGCTTGTTGAGTTCGAGGTCTTCGGAGAGCCGAAGTTTTTTTTCGTTGAGGGAGTGCATGGCACCAACACAGGAATTGGATTAGCAGAACGCCCGACAGCTATCAAGAATGGTGCCTTAACGCAAGCCAATCGGAAGGTGACGAATCGTTTACAAACCGCGCTGCTTGTTAAGCCTTCGTAAAAGCGATGTAAACCCGGCCTGGCTACGAAAGGGACAGTGCGCCACCCTTACAAAATTTCTCCGTCCCAAACGAATCGATCTCGTGGCCCATGGCATTGGCAATGGCGAGCCAGAGCTGGTTGTGGCTGGCGGCTTCGAGTTTGAGCGCGCGACCCGACTTGATGCCGTGCGCCTTCCCGCCGACGAGCACGAAGGGAATGTCGGTGAGAGTGTGGGTGTTGCCCTTGCCAAGTTCGTTGAGCCAGACGACCAGGGTGTGATCGAGCATGCTGCCGGCAGCGCCGGGTTCGGGAGTGTCGGCGAGTTTCTTCGTGAGGTAGGCGAGTTCGCCGGCAAACCAGGTGTTGATCTTGATGAGCTTCTCAACGGCGCCCTCGTTCTTGTCGGATTCGTGGGAAAGGGAATGGTGCCCGTCTTCAATGCCCAGCCACTTCATGCGGGCCTGACCGACCGAGCGCATGAACTGCAGGGTCGCGATGCGAGTCATGTCGTTTGCCATCGCGTTTACGAGCAGATCGATCTGAAGCCGGCTGATCTTCGGCGTATTGTCGTTGACGAGTTCGACATCGGGATCGATGTCCGGGACGGGATGAGAGAGTTCCGCGTCTTCATCCGCGCGTTGAAGGTTGTCCTCCATTTCGCGGACCAACGTCAGGTGTTGTTCGAGTCGGGCGCGGTCTTCGGCTCCGAGGGATTTGGAAACCCGGGCAAGGTCGTCGCGGACATCATCCAGGATGCTGCTCAGGCTATTCTTGTCCACCGTCTTGCCATAAAGCTTGGCCAGCATCTGTCCGGGATCTTCGATGGGGGCGACCGGCTGGTTCGCGCCGGCGTAGCACATGCGGGTCCACGGATCGGCACGGTTGGGAACGGCCACTCCGAATTCAAGCGAACCGAAACGGGTGCGCGTCTCTTCGCGGCTTTGCAGAAAGTTCTTCAGCTCCTGATCGATCGAGATGCCGCTGGCCCAACCGGCGGGCGTATCGGATCCGCCCTGAATATTGCCGGGAAGAAGTTCCGTCCCGGTGAGCAAACAACTCATGCCGCGCATGTGCCGATCGCCGTCTCCCTTCACCTTGTTGTGAATGCCGCGGAGCACAAGCAGCTGATTCTTGAAGGCTTCGAGCGGTTTGGTGATGCGCTTGAGTTTGAAATCGTCGCCTGATTGATCCGGCCAGAATTCCGATGGAATGGTGCCGTTGGGCGAGAACATAATGATCAGCCGTTGTTTCCCGGCTGGTCGTTCCGAAGCGTTGAGGCCGGGCAGACCTGTCAGGAAGGGCAGTGTCGCTGCGGACACGCCCAGCCGCTTCACAAATTCTCGTCGGTTGAACAACTGGCTTTTCATTTCAATTCGCATCCGGGTTCCACCCATGCATCGCCGATTTGAGGGCGATGCTGCGGATCAGTTCCGGGACGTTGAAGTTACTCTGCTGGAAAACATTGCGCAATTCCTCCATTGTCGTTTCGCCGAATGCAAGAACCGGTTGCTTCACAGTGTGATGAAACAGCTGCTGGATGAACGCGCGATGGGCCGACGGCGTGTCCGCGGCAAACTTCGCGACGTCACGCGCACCGGTGAGTCGGATGGTCGTGCCGGTCTCGGTTCTGAACTCACTCGTTGAATCAACAGGCTTGTTTTTGTCATGCGTCCGCCAACGGCCGATTCCGTCGTAGTTCTCCAGACTGAAGCCAAGCGGATTGATGGTGACGTGGCAGCCCATGCAGGCCTTGGCGCGGGTCAACTCGGTGACCTTCTCGCGCATCGTCAGTTTCGGATCGAAGCCGGTGTCCTTGAATTCATTGGCCATGGGCGGTGATTTGAGAGACATGCCGACAATGTTTCGGGTGAGGAACACACCACGATGAATCGGCGAGGTGTCATTGTGATAGGCCAGCGAGGCCAGCAGCAGAGGATGCGTGATGATCCCTGAGCGTTGCTTCGGATTGAGCGAGACTTTTTGGAAGCCACTGCGAAGATCAGTCCGGCCATAGAGTTTGCCGAGGCGTTGATTTAGAAAGGTGTAGTCGGCGAGCAACAACTGACGATAGTTGCCATCCTTGCCCCAGACCGCCTCATCCAGAAACAGATTCAGCGATGTGCGCAAATCGGCGAGCACCAGCTCATCAAACTCGGGGAAGATCTTATCGTCCTTGGCCAGCTCAGCCGCGCGGTCCAGCTCCAACCAATGATGGAAGAAGCCCCGGAGCTTCGCCTTGCTTCGCCAGTCGCGAGCCATCTGCCCGGCTGCTCTTTCAATCTGCTTCGGCGTCTTGAGCTGGTTCAACCGCACCAGCCCGCGCAATCGCTGGTCGGGCAGTGAATCCCAGAGTGCGAGCGAAAGTCGGGAAGCAATATCCCACTGATCCGGCGCCGAATCGTGGGGAAGCCCGGGATACAGGAATCGCGGGGACGTCAACGCGAACAGCACGAGGCGTCTGGCTCCCTGTTCGACAGTGTCCGCCCGATCAAAATGCGGGCCTACGAACAACCTTGCTTCATTGCCACTTAACGGTCGCCGGAATGCCCGTTCGACGAATTGCCTTCCGAACTCGCGAATCTTTTCCTCGCGATCCGCCTGCTTGGAATCCGTGCCTGCGAGCTCGTTGAGGTGTCGAACGACAAATGCGGCCGCTTCGCTGGCACCGGAGGTCACGGCTTCCAGCCAGGTTCTGGATACCGAGCTGCCACGTTCATATCCGACGCTTCGGTCGTCAGCAGGGAATGGCACCGCCACGGTCAATGAGTCATGGATGATCTGAGGTGCGAGATTGCGTTTTGGAATCGTTCGCAATACTCCGTGGGGCTGCTTCCAGAGCAGTTCGATCTGGGCGCGCTTGCCCTTGTATTTGAAAAACTCCAGTCGAATCGGATATGGGCGGCCGCCAATCAGGAAGACCTCAGCCTGCAATTCGCGCAATTTGTTGCCCGGCGCGACGTAGCCATCAATGGTTTTCGTACCCTCCCTAATCTCGTGGTCATTGTGATGACGATTCACCCATAAACTGGCCCCGTTGCGCGTGCGGATGACGAACTGATGGGTGCCGGATTCGTCGGGCAACAGGACGCCCTCCCAACGAATTGCAAATTCGTCAGCGGCAAATTTGCCGGGCACCTCGGAGTTCTTCTTCAGTTTCTTTTTCTGCTCGTCATTGAGTTTCGCCCATTCGCCGAGCTTCTTCTTGGCCTCGCCGGGAATGTCCTCGCCGAAATCGAAACGGACCCGATCATCGACTCGGTTGAAGTGCCCCATACCCTTCTTGTTCGGGTCGAGCCGGTAACTGCCATAGTAGCTCCCCTTCAATCCTCGCTCCTGGCGAATGTCGATCGAACCGCGAAATCCGAGCACGAGATCGGCAATGGAGTTTCGGTATTGCGCAACGGTCAGCCGGTTGAGTTCAACGCGCGCCGGTGTCTTTCGCGCTCGGGCGGCTTCGGAATAGAACAGGTGATAGATGTAGCCGGCCACGGCCTTGGCATCTTCACCGACGCACTTGTCCGCGTTGTCCTCCGGCATGGTTCGCTCGATGCGACGCGTCAATGAGGTAAGGTCGCGATTGCCACGCAGTGGATCATCCGTCTTCCCCGCCACGGCCTCGCCCATGGGGCCGTGACATTCCGAGCAAAGCTTCTGGTAAATCCCGCGGCCCGGATGTTTCTCGAATTGCGTAGCCGCGGCGCTGAACGAACCAGTCGCGACGGCACCAAAGACCAGCAGGCTGATCCACCGCCGAATAGTTCGGCCACCGAGATTAGAAGAGGCAAGCATTGCTGCGCTGACAGACGTAATCGGACGGGCCGGATTACGCAATTACTCTCTGCGGGCGATCTAAGCGAATGCAGGTTCGAATTACTCTCCGCGCTCTTTGCCACTCCCCTCGTTGCCAGGCGACGACTCTCCTGGTGTCAAACCCAGTTTGGAGAACGTCTATCACGAGCGTTGATGGTCTTTGAGTGAATGCCGAAAGGGGTATTTTTGTGGTTTCACTTTCGGCCCGAAGAATACACCGAGATGTACACGCAACGCTTGGATTGATGATGGCGGTCAACGCCGAAGCACAACGGAGCGAAACTCAGGAACTGTCGGTTGTGGGTGTTGGGCCGATCCGAACACCATAATCGAAACCTCGCATTCCCTGCCGCTGAACTGGAAGGGCGTGCATCTTCAGCCCATCACCAAAATGAACAATCCTTCCTTGACCGGGTCCAAGCCATTCCCGACGCTCTCGGGCCATAACATGAAACGCCATCTTTGGCTTGCAGCCATTCTTCTCCTCCAGGGCACCTTCGCCGGCGCCGATGAAACGGAAAAAGCCGTTGTTCAAATCCTGACCGCCGGACAGCAACCCAACTGGTCCACGCCGTGGCAATTCGGTTCCGTGCGCCGCAGCAGCGGAACGGGCTTCGTCATCAAGGGACGCAAGATCATGACCAATGCGCACGTCGTGAGCTGGGCGCGTCAGATCCTGGTCAAACGCCCGCAGGATTCCCGGCTTTACGTCGCCCATGTGAAATACATCGGACACGACTGCGATTTGGCTCTGTTGGAAGTTGAGGATTCGCTCTTCTTCGAAGGGATCAAGCCATTGGAATTCGGCAAACTGCCCAAGGTGCGCACGACGGTGGTCACCTACGGTTATCCAGCCGGTGGTGAACAGATCTCGTTCACCCGCGGTGTCGTTTCCCGCATCGAGATGCAGACCTACGCGCACATCGGCAACCGCTCGCTGCTCGGCGTTCAGACCGATGCCGCGATTAATCCCGGAAACAGCGGTGGCCCGGTGATCCAGGATGGCAAGGTGATCGGCGTCGCGTTCCAAGGAATTCCCGGGCTGGAGAACGCTGGCTTCTTCATCCCGCCTCCCGTGATCGAGCACTTCCTCGAAGACATTGATGACAAGACTTACGACGGGTTTCCACAGGCAGGCATCCGTTTCGAATCCCTCCAGAACCCGGCCTATCGCAAGAAGCTCAAGCTGCCGGACAACGGTCTGGGCGCTCGGGTGGATTCGCTGGTCGAGGGAATGCCCGCGGCCAAAGTGCTGGAACTCGATGATGTTGTCCTGAAGGTCGGTGATTATCCGGTCGGCAGCGATGGCACGATCATTTACGGCGGCAATCGCCTTCAACTGCCCATGGCAATCCAGGAAGCCCAAAGTGGCGGGCAGGTTCCCGTCACCATCTGGCGCAACGGCGAGAAGATCGAGGCCTTGCTCCCGGTTGAATCAAACAAACGGGACCGACGGACCGGCAATCAATACGACCTTCCGCCACGCTACTACGTCTACGGTGGCGTGGTGTTCACGCCCTTGAGTTTCGATTACATGCGCGCGATTCCATCCAGTTCCTCGACACGCAACGCCTTGGTGTATGAGCTGTTTTATCGTCGCAACGAAAAACCCAAGACCATGCGCGACGAAGCGATCGTCGTGAGCCGGATACTCCAAGACCGCGTGAATGCGAACCTTCGCATCGTTTCTGGTTCATTGGTGGACAAGATCAACGGCAAGAAGATCAACAAGCTTGAGGATGTCATCGCTGCCTTTGAGAAAGCTGAAGGCCAACATCACCTGATCGAATTCCAGAAAGAAGGCGCCTTCGAGGTCCTCGACCGCGAGGAAGCCGACAAGGCCAACAAGAACATCGCCCGCATGTATGGCATTCCTTCCGACCGGAGACTTTGACATGAAGAAAATCATTTTCGCACTCGCAGCCATTCTCCTGCTCGCGCCCGGCACGCAAGCAGCACCGCCCAAGTGGGAACAGTCGCTGATCAACGTTCAGGCGACACGTAAAACCTACAATCCCTCACGCCCTTGGAGCCGCAGTTCCAGCACGACCGTCAAGACCGCCATGGTGATCGGCAAGAACCAGTTCCTGACGACTGCCGAAGGTCTGCAGGACTTGTCCATGCTGCGCGTACAGAAGGACGGCCGTGGCACGTGGTGGGACGGCAAACTCAAGTGGGTTGATTACCACGCGAACATCGCAGTGGTTTCGGCTGCTGAAGAAGAATTCTCTGAAGGACTCGTTCCGGTGAAAATGGGCAACGTGGACACCTCCAAGAAGGATTGGCAGATCCTTCGTTGGAAGTCCGGCAATGTTGAGAAGCGTGCTGCGGAATTCAACCAATTTCTCGTGCAGGAAGGTCGTCTGACCTTCATCCAGCATTTGCAACTTGAAGCCAGTTCCGAAATCGATGCGGTCGGCTGGGGCGAACCACTCGTTTCCGGTGGCAAGGTGGTCGCGATCGCAACCGGTCAGGCGGACAACAACATCCGTTTCATTCCCGTGAAATTCTTCCGCAAGGTCCTCGCTGCGCGACAGGCGGGAAAGAATCGCGGACTCGGTTACTTCCCCTTCGTCTGGTCGCCGGTTGCGAATCCGGAAACGTACAAGTTTCTAAAACTCGACGGTGAACCCCGCGGCGCCATGGTGCTCGAAGTTCCGGTCATTCCCCGCGTCAAGGGCCGGCTGAAGCCCAAGGACATCATCCTCGAAGTGGACGGCTTTCCGATCGACAACGAAGGCTATTATCGCGATCCCGATCTCGGACTCATCATCATGGAAAACCTTTCCACGCGCGGCAAACTCGCCGGGGATGTCGTGAAGATGAAAATCTGGCGCGACGGCAAGGCGATCAACGTGAACTACCCACTTCCGCCGATCCGCTACACGGACAAGTTGTTGCCCGAGCGAACGTTCGATCAGGAGCCCGAATACCTCATTGTCGGCGGACTGATGTTCCAACCGCTGAACGTTCCTCTGCTCCGCGCCTTTGGCGGGAACTGGCGAACTCGTGCTCCGTTCCGCTTGTCCAAGCTTGCCAGCGAGCTTCCCACCAAGGAACGCAAGGCGATGGTCGCGCTGACCGTGGTCATTCCGGATCCGTACAATCTGGGATATCAAAACGCACGCTGGTTGCCATTGGATACGATCAACGACCAGAGAATCTCCACGATCGCCGATATTCGTGCCGCGCTGAAGAAACCCATCAACGGATTTCACGAGGTTCGCTTCATGAAGGGAAGCAGTACCGAGCGCATGGTTCTGGATGCCGATCGCGAGCGGGAGACGACCCAACGCATCCTGCGTCATTACCGCATCCCCGCGCCGTCCTTCTTCGGCACCAACTAATCCCGCGCCGGTGAGCGCCAGCGACAAGCTCATTGTCTTTATTGCCAAGGGCTTTGGAACCGGCTGCGTGCCCAAGGCGCCAGGTACGGTTGGATCCATTGCCGGTGTCGGTTGGGTGGCCCTGCTGCTTCTGCCGGGCGATCGCAAGCTCTACCTTCTCGCGACTGTAATTGGCATCTTCGCGTCGGTCTGGCTCTGCACACGCGCGGAGGAGATTCTCCAACAACACGATCCCGGATCGGTCGTGATCGACGAGATCATCGCCCTGCCGATTTGTTTTCTCCCCCTGGTCATGCGCGATGGAGGTCTGGCAGATCCTCAAACCGTGTTCATCCAAAACTGGCATTGGGCGCCCTTGGCCTTCGGCTTGTTTCGGCTCTTTGATATTTGGAAACCCTGGCCGGTATTTCAAGTGCAGGCTCTGCCCAAAGGCTGGGGCGTCACGCTCGACGATGTATTGGCCGGTGTGTATGCCGCAGCGGTCTTGTTCTTCATTCCATAGTCAGACCTGTCGGACAGGTCCGACACTAAAACCATTGACGCTCCCGGCCCGCTTCGTACCCTCCGGCCGTCAGCGCTAAACGAAAGTCCTCATGCAAGTTGTCATTCTATGTGGTGGCCTCGGAACGCGGTTGCGGGAAGAGACGGAATATCGTCCCAAGCCAATGGTGCCCATTGGTGGCCGCCCAATCTTGTGGCACATCATGAAGACCTACGCGCACCATGGTCATAACGAATTCATCCTTTGCCTCGGTTACAAGGGCGAGGTGATCAAGGACTACTTCCGCAACTATAATTGGAATACCAGCGACGTCACGCTGACGCTCGGCCAGAACCCCCAGATCGACTACCACAACTCCCACGGCGAAGAGGATTGGAAGGTCACGTTGCTGGACACCGGACAGAGCACCCAGACCGGTGGCCGACTCAAGCGCGCCCTGGAATACGTGAACGGCGACAAGTTTCTCGCAACCTACGGGGACGGCGTGACCAACAGCAATATCAACGCCTCCATCGATTTTCACGAACAACATGGAGCACTGGCGACCATCACCGCGATCAATCCACCCGGACGCTTCGGCGCCTTGGAACTGGACGGCGATGCAGTGACCGCCTTCAAGGAGAAGCCGGAAAAGGAACGAGCCTACATCAATGGCGGGTTCTTTGTTTTCGATCGGAAGGTCGGCGACTATTTGACGGACGACAACTGCGTGCTGGAACAAGAACCGATGCGCGAACTGGCCGCGGCCAATCAAATCCGCGCCTACAAGCATGACGGTTTCTGGCAGTGCATGGATACTTTCCGCGAGCACCAGATGCTCGACGGCATGTGGGACAACGGCACCGCGCCGTGGAAGGTCTGGTAAGGAATGTTTCGCAACTACTACCGCGGCCGCAAGATCCTCGTCACCGGACACACTGGGTTCAAGGGCGCATGGCTGTCGTTGTGGTTGCACGAATTGGGCGCCGAAGTCAGCGGGTTCAGCGATGTCGTTCCTACCAAACCCTCGCTCTTTGAAGTCATCGACAAGGGCACCTTCAGGCACGACATCCGCGGTGACGTTTCCGACGCCAAGATCGTTGCGAAGGCGATAAAGAAGACCAAGCCCGACCTGGTCTTTCATCTCGCGGCGCAACCACTGGTTCGCCTGTCTTACAAGAAACCCCTGTCCACCCTTCAAACCAACGTGATGGGCACTGCCAACGTGCTTGAAGCCCTCCGGAACTCCGGTCAGAAAACCCACGTATTGGTGGTGACTTCTGACAAGTGTTACGAGAATCGCAATTGGGACTACGGCTATCGCGAAAACGACCCGCTTGGTGGACACGACATCTATTCAGCCAGCAAAGGCGCCACCGAAGTCATGACGCACGCCTGGGCACGCTCGTTCTTCGAGCCGGACAAGGAGCTGGGCAACGTCTGCTCTGCCCGCGCAGGCAACGTGGTTGGTGGTGGCGATTACGCAGCCGACCGGATCATTCCCGATTGCGTTCGCGCACTGCAAAAAAAGGATGCGATCCAGGTTCGCAATCCAAAGGCCACCCGACCCTGGCAGCACGTATTGGATTGCCTCAGCGGTTATCTGTGGCTGGGAGCCCGCGTGGCAACCGGCGGTAAGAATTCCTCGTTCGCAT
Organism: Verrucomicrobiales bacterium; assembly: GCA_002715965.1. Lineage (GTDB taxonomy): Bacteria > Verrucomicrobiota > Verrucomicrobiia > Limisphaerales > JAYPXF01. Next base: position 15,273 of record PBAL01000041.1, read on the forward strand.
CTGCTTTCAACTTCGGACCGCGCAAGGAATCCAATCGTAACGTGGGCGAATTGGTCGAGGCCGTGCTCCAAACCTGGCCCGGCAAGTGGAAGCATTTGAAGCAGAAGAATGCCCCGCATGAAGCCAAGCTGCTTCACCTGTCCACCGACAAGGCCACACGAGAATTGAACTGGTTTCCAGTCTGGGAATTTGAGGAAACGATTCATCACACGATCGAGTGGTATCGTCGGCGCCACACCGGCGGGCGCATTGACATGCGAGAGTTTTCCCGCCAGCAAATCCAGGCCTTCAGCGATGCCGCGAAGGACGCCGAGCAGGAGTGGGCACGCAAATGAGCGATGGATTGAAATGCCGGTCCTGCGGTGAAGGCACGTTGAGTGAGGTCCTTGATTTGGGGATTCAACCGCTCGCGAACAACCTCCTGACCGAGGCCGATCTGGAGAAGGAACCCAAGTTCCCCCTGCGACTGATGGTCTGCGAGCATTGCTGGTTGATGCAGATCTCCGAAATCGTTCCTCCGGTCGATCTGTTCAGCGACTATCTCTATTTTTCCTCCTTCTCCGACACGATGCTTGAGCACTCACGTCGGGCTGCTCATCAGCACACCGAGGATTTCTCGCTCGGATCCGAAAACCTTGTGGTCGAGATCGCGAGCAACGACGGATACCTGTTGAAGAATTTCAAGGAACTGAACATTCCCTCACTGGGAATCGAACCCGCGGCCAATATCGCCGAGGTCGCCGAAAAGGAGGGTATTGAGACGATCGTTGAGTTCTTCGGCACACCGCTCGCACAGAAGCTGGCAGCGGAAGGCCGTGGCGCGGACCTGATTCTCGGCAACAACGTATTTGCCCATGCGCCTGAGACGAACGACTTTGTCGGCGGCCTGAAAGCTTTGTTGAATCCCAACGGCGTCATTGCTTTGGAGTTTCCCTACGGTGTTCACTTTGTCGAACGCCTTGAATTCGACACCGTTTATCACGAGCACGTCTACTACTTCACGCTGACCGCGCTGAATCCGCTCTTCGCTCGACACGGCCTCGTCATCTTCCGCACCGAGCAACTGTCGATTCACGGAGGAAGCCTTCGTCTCTACGCCTGTCACGCTGGCACACGCGGGATCGAGGACAGTGCGGCCGATTTGTTGAACGACGAATCGTCGCGCAGAGTGAACAAGCGATCCTACTACGACAGATTTGCAACATCCGTTGATTCCATCCGCAATGATCTGCTGGCGAAAGTTACGCAACTGAAAGCCGCTGGAAAATCAATCGCGGCCTATGGAGCCTCTGCAAAGGGCAGCACGCTGTTGAACTACTACGGTCTCGGCGCCGACTCGCTGGACTTTGTCGCCGATCGCAGCACTCACAAGCAGGGCAAACTCACGCCGGGAACACATCTCCCGATTCAACCACCGGAAGCCTTGCTGCAGGAACAACCGGATTACGCGCTTCTGCTGACCTGGAATTTCGCGGACGAAATTCTTGCCCAGCAACAGGCTTATCGCGACAAGGGTGGGCAGTTCATCATCCCGCTTCCTGAAGTGAAGGTCGTCTGACATGAAGTTCTCACCGACTTCAGTCGAAGGCGTGGTGCTCGTGGAGCAGGAGCGGCATTCAGACGATCGCGGCTTCTTTGCCCGCACCTGGTGTCGTGAAGAATTCGAAAAGGCCGGACTCAATCCGCTACTCGATCAGACCAGCGTCTCCTTCAATCAACGTCGCGGAACGCTTCGCGGCATGCATTGGCAGGCCAAGCCTCATGGCGAGACCAAACTCGTGCGCTGCACCCAAGGCGCGATTTACGACGTTGCGCTGGACTTGCGGGAAGGTTCACCCACTCATGGCAAGTGGTTCGCCACCGAGTTGAGCGCGGAAAACGGCAAGGCACTCTACATCCCCGACGGAATTGCGCACGGTTTCCAGACAATTCAGGAGAGGAGCGAGGTCTATTACATGATGGCTGGCACTTACCACCCTGATTCTGCACGTGGCGCACGCTGGAACGACCCGCAATTCGGCATCGAATGGCCGTTGGCTGAAATTGCCCACATGTCGGAGCGGGATGCGGACTACGCGGATTGGAAAGCGGGGTGAGAGTTTGTTTGGAAGCTTCAATGCTCAAACTCCAAGCTCCAATCCGATCGCTTCCTGCATAATTCAACCACCTTGGATCGGCTGTGCTCCAATTGGATATTGAATGTTGAAGCGTATTTGCAACTTGAGGCTTGGAGTTTAGCGAAACGAGCAAGGCGTGAAATCGGTACAGTTACTCCAACCTACCCTGCCCACTGGATTGTCAGCGTTTTACAATTCCCCTAGGCTTCGGCCTCTCGATTGATGGATAACATACCGGTATTCAAACCGCTCCTGTTGGAAGACGAGTTCAAGGCGTCCAACGAAGCCCTTGAAAACGGCTGGCTTGGAATGGGCAGCTATGTCGGGGACTTTGAGTCCGCGATGCAGGAATTCCTCGGCGCTGAGGATCGGCATTGCGTCGCACTCAGCACCGGACACGCGGCTCTGCATCTGGGTTTCCTCCTCTCTGGTGCCGGTCCCGGAGACGAGATCATCACCCCATCCTTCAACAACATTGCCGATTTTCAGGCCATCATTGCCACCCGGGCCAAGCCGGTTTTCTGCGACATCGACGAAAAAACACTTTGCATCGATCTGAACAAGGCGAAGGAACTGATTGGCCCAAAGACCAAGGCGATCGTGGGAATGGACTACGACTGCCTGCTTTGCGATCACGATGGACTGAACACACTTGCGGAAGAACACGGCATCCGGGTCATGCACGACGCGGCGCATTCCTTCGGTTCGACCTATCAGGGGAAGAAGGTTGGCTCTTTTTCCGACCTTTGCATGTTCAGCTTTGACCCGGTGAAAACCATCACCTGCATCGATGGCGGCCTGCTGGTGGTTCGCAGCGAGGAAGAACGCCGGCGATTGCACGAGATGCGTTTGATCGGTATGGGACAACCGCCGGAAGTCATGTACCAAAACAAGCGTGCGTGGACCTATGGTGTGCGCTCAATTGGCTTCCGCTATCACATGGCGAATCTTCATGCCGCGATTGGTCTCGCGCAGCTGAAAAAGATGGACGACATCTCGCGAACACGTCGTGAAACCTGCATTCGCTACAACAAGGCCTTCGCGGAATTCGAGGAGATCATCACTCCGCAGACCGATTTCGCGGATGTGACTCCGTTTCTTTACTACGTTCGCGTTCCCGCGGACAAACGCGATGACTTCCGTGCAGAGCTCTCCGACAGGGGAATCGACACCGGAATTCACTGGCAACCCGGACACTCTTTCGAACTCTTCCAGGACTGCCGGCGTGGCGATCTCTCCGTCACCGACAAGATCGTGGACGAAATTGTTTCGCTGCCGCTCCACTCGATGATGACCGACGAAACCCAGCAACGTGTGATCGAAGCGGTGGTTGGATTCTTCAAGTGCGAATGACGGCGGACTTCCTCCAAGGATTAAAGCAGTCCGCCGGCGGGTCCGGTCCGCAATTGCGACTGCCGGTTGGAACGCCTCCGCGCGCGTTTCTTCGACCGATCGCTGTTTCTTCGGATCGCATGCGCGATGCCGACGTCGCTCAATTGACCGAGTGGCGCAATAGATTCGTGGACGCATTCCTGACGCGCTTTGTGAACACCGACGATCGCACACGTAAATGGCTTTCCGAATACGTCGCCAATGACGATACACGTGTTTTGTTCATGGTCGATCTGCCGGATGGCACGACCATCGGTTACATGGGCCTGGCCTATATCGACTGGAACGCCAAGCGTGGTGAAGCGGATGCAATCGTACGCGGCAACGATGCCCCGAAGGGGCTGATGACGGATTGCATGAAGACGTTGATTGGTTGGGGACTCAACCAGCTGGGTCTCGAATCCATCGGCGTGCGCGTGCTTTCATCAAACCCGGCGCTTGAGTTTTATCGCAAATTCGGTTTCGTGGAGCAGCAACGCGTTCCACTTCGCAAAACCGATCGCAACGGCGATGAAGTCTGGGTTGAGGACGCAGACGCTGCGAATGAACCCGAACTCGTTCACATGAATCTGCGCGACGATGTCGTCGCCGAGCTGAAGAAATTGACATGATCCAAATCGATACCGAGAAAGCCCTGATTCACGTCGATGAAGGCGATGGACAAAAGACCATCGAACTGGGTTCGCCCGAGGGATTCGAACTGCTCTCCAAGATCTGGCTGCGTTCGGGTTGGGAGACCAAGCACGTCTACAGTTTTACGTGGCTGGATCGACCGATGATCCAGCTTCCTGAGGACATGATTCGTCTCCAGGAAGTCATCCACAACCAGAAACCCGACGTCATCATCGAGACCGGGATCGCGCATGGTGGGGGCATGGTGTTCTACGCCGGCCTCTGCAAGATCCTGGACAAGGGCCGCGTCATCGGCGTGGACATTGAGATCCGCCCGCACAACCGCAAGGCGATTGAGGAACATCCCTTGTTCCCCTACATGACCCTCATCGAAGGAAGCTCCGTCGCGCCAGAGATTGTCGGTGAGGTGAAGTCCCACATCAAGGAAGGCGAAAAGGTGATGGTGATCCTCGACTCCAACCACACCCGGCAACACGTCCTCGATGAATTGCGCGCCTACGGTCCGCTGACCAGCGTCGGATCATATATCGTGGCGACCGACGGCATCATGAAAGATCTCGTGGGTGCGCCGCGCGCAAGTGAAGACTGGGCGGAAAACAACCCCTGTCAGGCAGCGCACGACTTCGTGGGTGAGAACGAGGGTTTTGCGATTGAAGAACCGGAGTGGGTGTTCAATGAGGGCACCTGCCGGGAACGGATTACCTACTGGCCAGACGCATACGTGAAGCGGCTGCGTTAATTGCTCCAACCGCTTAGCATTGGCGGCTCATGATCACCACCGTCATTCCGGTCTACAACGGCGAGCGTTATCTCCCTGAAACGATCGAATCGATTCTCGCGCAGACCCGCCAACCAGACCGCGTGATCATCCTCGACAATTGTTCCACCGATGGAACGCGCGATGTGTTCGAGAAATACGAGCGTCCGGGATTTGAATGGCACCAGAATGAAACGAACCTCGGCCAGATCGGCAATCTCAACAAAGCCCACGACTACGCATCCGAAACGGATTACCTCCATGTCTTGACCGACGATGATCCCGTTACGCCGGACTTCATGGAAAAAATGATCGGTGTCCTGAAAGATGCCCCCCCCCCATCCATGGCCTACAGTTCGTTCGTCGTAGTGGATGGTGAGGGCAAGGAACGTGGTGAAGAAGCCGACTTCAAGTGCTTCTTCCCGATCGAACCCGGCAAGGAGGGTTACGAGATTTCGAAGAACACTTTCCTCGCCAACCAATCGGAACTGCACACCGTTCTCGTTCCAGCCGTCGTCTACAAGACCGGTCGACGTCCCTGCCGCGCGCGGTTTCGACCTGACCTTGTTCAAATCGGCGACTGTGCGTTCTACGCCGACATGGGAAATGACTGCCAGAAGATCTTCGAGATTCCCGAGGTGCTGTGTCGCTATCGCCGGCATGAACAAAGCGTGACCAGCGAAAACCAGTTCAACATCGAGCACTGGGCACTCGCGGAACTTCGCGTGATGATGCAGGTCGCCTCGTATATCAATGAAGGCGCGTTGCCAAGATGGTTGCGCAGACACCGGCTCCTCTGCTACTTCGCGGCGCGTTCAATTGTGAAGGTCCGATCAATGAAAAGCGTTGATGAATCCCACGCTGCGGAAATCAGCCGACTTACCAGAGCCGAAGTCAGCTGGCTTCACTGGGCGCTCGGAAAGCTGGCGGTGATCGCCCGAGACGGGCTTTGAACAACGACTTGTGGGGTGTGAGTCGCTCCCCCAATTGCCTTGGCGAGCAGTCTGGCTTGCTCAATACAAGCAGAAGAGGATTCCTGATGAACAGGAGATCGCCCGCCACTCACATCGACGCACGACTACTGCACAAGTTCCCCGTCGTGTTTCATCAGTTCGCGGATTGCGCTTCCGGTGCGAATACGAACAGTCAGCTGGTATTCGCGACTCTTGCCGGCCGAGAGCGAGGCATCGGGCATCTTTGACTTGTCGTGGGGTTTTCCGAGGAGCGATCCGTAGAATGGCTCGAGCGCAGCCGCGTAGCAGCCGCGATCGTAGTGTTGCCAGTTGGCCATGCGCATCAGATTGGCGGACGGGTATTCCAACTCGAGTCCCAGCTTCAGTTTCTGGTTTACGAGGCCAACGTGGCAGAGCCCTTTGCGGTCCTTGCGGACGTCTACAACGAGTCCGCGCTCGCCCGCGCCGGAGTGTTCTGGCAATGGAGCAGAAACACGCTTCAGGGCATTCATCTGCTTTTGCGCAATGGGCACGAGAAGTGACCCATCTTTGGCAGGCAGTTCCCAATACTGTGACTTCCCGCGATAGACGAAGTGCGAATCGTCGTCGAGCAAGGGATAGCCGAGATTCACATGATAGAGCCATTGATGTGGCGCCTTGGCGTTGCCCACATTCGTCACGCGATCGGTGATATGGATTTCCGCCTCGCCGAGTCGCGATCGAATTTCACGGCGGACCTCATAGTTTGGTCCGAACATCCGGGTGTCCTGGGCGATTAATCGCAGTATCATCTCCTTTCGGCCACGACGCGGATCCGGTTGCTCGATCGATTCAATCTCCGCGGGAGTGTTCGAATAGCGTCCATGCAAGCCGCTCGTGCCACCGGTCTGCGGGCGGGGGCCTCCGATGGTTTCCGGCCCACAGGTGGTCACCAGGCCGCCAGGCCACGAACGCAACCATTCGAATTCTGAATTATACGCCGGACTGGGCGGCTTGATTCCATTGGGCGTGAGGTAGGCGAGGTTGTGTTCGTTGAATCTCGCATCGACGATGTCTCCGCCCCGATCCAAGGCGACCAGGAACCGCAAGCCGGATCCCGTTTCGACCCAAGCCGCTCGAACACCGTTTTCCAATGAACCCACCCGGATTCCACCCATCTGATGCGCGTTTTCGAATTTTGCGAACTGGTTTCGCGAAGTGCTCATGGGAGAATCCTAGCCGACATCGTCACTGGCAGTCCAACGTGGAACGGTTAGGCGAATTGATGCCATGTCGTCCACGTTCGTTCATCGGGAAAAATATTAATCCTGCAGTGTTGACAGCATACGCCGGGGGGCTACCTTGCGCCCGGCAGAAAGGAACCCCGGATTTTGATCCGGGTGGCAGCACGTTTCTTCAGAGGGGTTCCCCACCCCCACCTCCTTGGCGTCTGCTACCCGGATCATCTTTTTTGTACCGGGTGCTTTTCATTTTCCTTGGCGATTTCAAGGTGGCTTCTAACAATCGCGCGAGTTTTTAACTATTTGATCCATCATGAGCGATTCATCTGTCCACAACCCACCCGCTTCATTGTCCGAAAACGCATATGTGAAATCCCTCGATGACTACCGTGCGTTATACCAGCGCTCGATCGACGACCCGGATGGTTTTTGGACCGAGCAGGCCGACCGCCTCAAGTGGATCAAAAAGTGGGACAAGCTTCAGGAATGGGATTACAACACGGTCGACATCAAGTGGTTCCTCGGGAGCAAGATCAACGCGAGCTACAACTGCGTGGATCGCCACGTGGATGATGGCAACGGCGACAAGGTGGCGATCCTTTGGGAGGGCAATGACCCGGGTGAAAGCCGGGAAATAACTTACGCCGAGCTGCAGGCGGACGTTCAGAAGGCAGCCAATGCCCTGAAAAACCTCGGCATCGAGAAGGGAGATCGGGTCTGCATCTACATGCAGATGATTCCCGAGCTGGCGGTGGCCGTTTTGGCCTGCGCTCGGATTGGTGCAATTCATTCGGTGGTGTTTGGTGCGTTCACCGCGGACAGCCTGGTGACCCGTATCAACGATTCCGGCTGCAAGGCGATCATTACCCAGGACACGGGTGTTCGCGGGACAAAACAGGACATCCCGATGAAGGCGAACGCGGACCAAGCTGTGGAGAACACTCCGACCATTGAAAAGATCCTCGTGGTCAAGAGGACCGGCACGGAAGTGAACATGGCCGAGGGACGCGATGTCTGGTGGCACGATGCGTGTGATGCGGCCGCCCCGGTCTGTCCTCCTTCCGAACAAGACGCGGAAGATCCGTTGTTCATCCTCTACACCTCAGGTTCGACCGGCAAACCCAAGGGCGTGATGCACACGACTGCCGGTTATCTTGTTTATGCCGCGACCACGCATCGATACATCTTCGACTACAAGCCGGGTGACATCTACTGGTGCACGGCGGACGTTGGTTGGGTCACGGGGCACACTTACATCATTTACGGACCGCTGGCGAACGGCGCGACAACGATGATGTATGAAGGCGTGCCGAACTATCCCGACTTTGGACGCTTCTGGCAGATTTGCGCCAAGCACAAGGTCAATCAGTTCTACACTGCGCCGACTGCCTTGCGAGCCTTGATGAAGGAAGGCGACAAGTGGCCCAACGAACACGACCTCTCCAGCCTGCGCATTCTTGGCACGGTGGGTGAACCGATCAAGGAACCGGAATGGAACTGGTACAATGAGGTCGTCGGGAAAAAGAAGTGCCCCATTGTGGATACCTGGTGGCAGACGGAAACTGGTGGCGTTCTTATCACGCCACTGCCCGGTGCAACTCCCACCAAGCCCGGTTCGGCAACGCTTCCGTTCTTTGGCATCCAACCCGAGATCGTAGACGAGAAAGGCACACCGCTCGAAGGGAACGATGTGCGGGGCGCGCTCTGCATCAAGGCCAGTTGGCCGGGGCAGATGCGGACCGTTTACGGCGATCATCAACGCTTCATTGACACCTACTTCAGCGCCTTCAAAGGCAGATACTTCACCGGCGACGGTTGCTGGCGTGATCCCGACGGGTATTACTGGATCACCGGTCGCGTGGACGACGTTATCATCGTTTCCGGACACAACATCGGTACGGCAGAGATCGAGGGTGCGATTGGCGGGCATCCTTCCGTCGCGGAAGCTGCTGTGGTTGGTTACCCGCACGACATCAAGGGCAACGCGATTTATGCCTACGTGACCCTGCGCACGGGCGAAGAACCTTCGGAGGAAAAGAAAAAGGAAATCGTGCTGCAGGTTCGCCAGGCAATCGGTCCCCATGCCACACCGGAGAAGATTCAATTCAACGAAGGACTTCCGAAAACTCGCTCGGGCAAGATCATGCGTCGCATCCTGCGCAAGATCGCCGAGGGCGATGTCAGCAATCTTGGAGATACTTCGACCCTTGCCGATCCATCGGTCGTGGATTCACTGGTATCGGGTCGGGTCGAATAGCTGGGTGTGCAGTGCAGCGAGCAAATTCAGGCTTGCGACCGGCTCGCTATTCTCGAACACGCCCGGTCAATTCGGCCAGGCGCCGTGCATGATTGTCGCCGTGGGGAGCTTCGAGATGTCCAGCACCACGTGCTTGATGCTCTCGCGTTTCCAGGTGTAGGTGATATGCACCAGGCCGTCTTTGGTCTGGATCACCGCCGGGTAGGAATACTCGCCCGGATTGTTTTCCAGCACGGCCGCAGCACTCCAGTTCATTCCATTGGCCGATACGGCGACGTTCAGGGGTGAGCGTCCGCGACCGGTGTGGTTGTACACCAGCACGTGCTTCTCGTTCTTCAAGGTGACGGCATCCGTGCCCGCATTGGGGTTGGGAAGATCGAGCAACCGAAGATGGGTCCACGATTTGCCGTTGTCGCGCGAGAGCGATTGCCAGATCAGTTTCTGCCGGCTCCTCCCCAAGGCCATGAGGAGATCGTCGCCCAAGGTCAGAATGCTCGGTTGGATCGCGGCAACGATCTTGCCGTCATTGATCGGCCCGATCTTCTGCCAGTTCTTCAGATCCTTGGTCGCTTCGAAATGACCCCGCCAGCCGTTGTCCTCGGTACTGGAACCGCACAGGATGGTACCGTCCTTCAACAGGATCGGCTTGTTCTTGATCGGCCCGGCGAACCCCTTGGGCAGGGTCACTCGCTCAGACCAGTTCAATCCGCCATCGGTGCTTGTCTTGTAGGCGCCCCACCACTCGCGGGGATTCAGTCCGATTTTGTAGAAGAGCACGAGTTCACCGCCGGGACGCTGGAACAGCACCGGATTCCACGTGGCATAGTCCGTGTCCACCCCCGCGTCGTCTTTGGCCATGCCCTTGTCAATCTCCGTCGGCGCGGTCCACACACCGCCCACCTGCCGTGACAACCAGATGCTGACGTCGGGATTCTTCTCCCGCGTGCCGCCAAACCACGCCACCACCAATCCGTTTTTGCCCTCGGCAATGGTCGACGCGTGGCATTGCTTGAAGGGGGCTTGGGCGAAGATGAACTCAGTTTTCACGACGCCCTTTTGAGCCGCGCCAAGCGAACCCACAAACAACATTGCGGCCATCAACTGCCAAATTCGAACTGACTTCATCAAGCCGTTCTAACGTGTGCGGGTCGAATTGTGGAGCGACGAATGCATAATGAAAAACCCGGAGGATCTACCTCCGGGTTATTCGAACATTGGAGCCGCGAGCCTGAGCAAGCAGATCAAAACGGCAAGCCAGCCTCGTCAGTCACGACGAGGCGCATGTTGTGCGCGCCATCTTCACGCGCGAACTCGTAGAACACGTGGTATTTCCCGTCGTGCAGTTGCGCGTCGATATACCGGATGGAGGTCGACGCGTAAGGACTCACCAAAGCGGGACCGTCGGGGTTGAGGCTGCTCCATGATTTCAAATCATCGGACACCGCAATGGCGGTCTTCTCCTCGTAATTCTCCAGATGGCTCGCGCTTCCGTCATAGAACGCGTAGTACTTGCCGCCCTTCTCAACCACTGAATTGATCCGCCGGCAGTATTTGTCCCAGCCATCCTGGCCCGGTTGGAAGACCGTCCCCTGGTAATCCCAATTCTCCAGATCTGTCGAAGTTGCCAATCCAGTCGCTGAAACACACTCTCCGGTGTTGTAGATATCGAGTGTGTTGTGAGAATCGTCCCCCGTGTTGCTGGTGGGAAGGGCGATGCTGAGGAACATGTAGTAGGTCCCATCCTTTTCCATCACCCACGGATCCTTGATGCCTTCGAGCCCCATGGGAGCGGCCTTGAAGATCACTTTCTGTTGAACCGGATCGAGTCCATCAACCGTGGGCGCCTTGATCATGTTCGTGCACCAGCGGCCGTCATCTGGATCTACGTAACTCGAGAAATAACGCCACTGGCCGTCGGGTCCCCGCCGAACCACACTGCGTTCGATGGAAGCCGAGTTGTACTGGTCTTTGCGAATCGTGAGCACGTCATCCCACTGTTGCAGATCATTGGAACGGCAGACCTTCACCTCGCCTCCACGGTCCGGCTGCACGCCGCGCGGACGCCGAACACGATAGGCCAGGTACCAGGCCTTTTCTTCATCGTCGTGGAACGCGCCGGGACAGCCGACCCAGAATCCTTTGTCATTGCCAACCGGTTCGCGGATGACCTGGCCGGCCGTGAGAACTTCGCTCGTAATCTTCTCAATCATGCGAGGCGCACGTGTACAATAAATCGTGTCGGATGGAAAACTGAATTGCGGAGACGAAGGCAGCTTTGGAAGCAACCCGAAGCACGCGAGCAACGAGCGCAGCAACGTCATCGAGGAGTTGACTCGTTCGTGCGATTCCAAACGTGACCGCCATGGTCAGGTACTCAATCAGGGTCGTCTCTCGTTCACTTGTTCTTCCGCTGCTGATAGCGCGCTGGAGTATCGCCCACTTCAAATGATTGCGCGGGATCGCTGTCGGGCACATCGTACTGCGTGCGCAGACGCTTGAGTTCCGCATGAAGTCGTTTTTGAACCTGTGCGTATTTCTTCTGTCCGTAGAAGTTCTTTTGCTCAAGAGGGTCCGCCTTGAGATCGATCAGTTCCCAGGCATCCACGTCCTTCTCGTAGAAGCGCACCAGCTTGTAGCGTCCATCCGCCACGCCGTAGTGACGCCGGACGAGATGCCAGCCCGGGTATTCGTAGTAGTGGTAATAAAACGACTTTCGCCAGTCCTTTGGCGTCTTGCCCTTCAGGACAGCTACCAAACTGCGTCCCTGCATGTCCGAAGGAACATCGATGCCGGCGACTTCGCAGAAGGTCTCCGCAAAATCGAGAGGCGAAACGATGTCATGATTCTGCGAACCGGCTTTCACGACGCCCGGCCAGCGAACCATGAAGGGAGTGCGGAGAGATTCCTCATAGATCCAACGTTTGTCGAACCAGCCGTGTTCGCCCAGGTAAAAGCCCTGGTCCGAGCAGTAGATGATGATCGTGTTCTTCGCGAGTCCGCTCTCGTCGAGATAAGCGAGCAGTTCACCCACGGCGTCATCAACGGATTGGATGCTGCGCAGGTAGTCTTTGATGTAGCGTTGGTATTTCCAGCGAACGAGTTCCTTGCCGGTGAGCTTGGCTTCCTCAAACGCGCGGTTCTTCGGACCGTAGGCCGCGTTCCAGGTGGCGAGCTGTTCCTTCGTCAATCCCCGGGGCGGATCGAGCTTCAGGTCGTAACGCGTCAGGTCGCGGTCGATCTGCATCTCCTGGGTCCGTGCGGGAGAGAGGCGCTTGGAATAGTCTTCGAACAAGGTGGGAGGTTCCGGGAGGTCCACGCCGTCCCATTTGGTCAGGTACTTCGGCCCCGGTTGCCAGTTTCGGTGGGGCGCCTTGTGCTGGGTCATCAGCATGAAGGGCTTGCTCTTGTCGCGGGTGTTCTTGAGCCAGTTGAGTGTGAGCTTGCTGATGATGTCGGTGGTGTAGCCGATGTGCTTTACGCGTTTTCGTGTCCCGTCCCCGTTCTCATCAAGCAGCATTGGTGGGTTGTAGTAGGGTCCCTGGCCGACCAGCACTTCGGAGTAGCTGTATCCCTGAGGTGGCATGTGTTCACCCAGGTGCCACTTGCCAACGACTGCGGTTTCGTATCCTGCGGCTTTGAGAAGTTTTGGAAAGGTCTGCTGATGCCCGTTGAACTTGTTGCCGTTTCGGAGGAATCCGTTCTTGTGGGAGTATTTCCCGGTCTGAATCACTGCCCGCATCGGCCCGCAGATGGAGTTGTTCACGTAGCACTGGCGGAAGAGCATGCCTTCATGGGCGATGCGATCGATGTTCGGAGTCTCGTTCAGCTTGAGTTTCCCGCCATACGCGCTGACGGCCTGATATGCGTGATCGTCAGAGAAAATGAAGATGATGTTCGGACGCTGGCCGGCCGCGCGCGCAGAGATAGACAGGCAGAGCAGGCAGAGGAATACGAGACGGAGATGCATAGCAGTCGGATGATGTGGAAGTGGCACGGCACGGGCAAACGGAAACTGGTTAAAAGGTTGAACGCTGACGGCAATGCCTTGAACCCCAACCCATTCAACCGTTCAGCCTATTCACGCTTCAACCAAGTGCCCCAACAAAAAACCCCTTCCGGTTGCCCGGAAGGGGTTGGTTAAGCAACTAAGTGATCCTTAGAAGTTGTAGATGGCGTTCAACAGGAACAAGTGGTTGTTGTTACGGGCGTTCGCAGCACGGCCGAAGCCGGCACTGTCGAGATCCTTGTCCCAGCGCCATTCAGCACGGGTCACGACGTTTTCCCAGAGGGCGTAGTCCGCAGTAACGGTTGTTCCGAGGAATTCACCACCGTTGACGCCTGCGCCACCACCGTTGGCATTACCCTGATCGAGGTAGTCGATACGGGTGTTGATGCCAAGCTTCTCAGTGGCCTTGTAGCCGATGTAAGCAGCGATGGAGTCGGAGTCACTGGCACCACCAACATTGATGTGATCCCATGCCAGACCGAGAGAGAGGTTCTCGATCGGAGTGGGGATGTCGCCACCGAGGTAGATCTGCGTGGTGTCAGGACCACCTGCGCCGCCGGCACGTCCGTCAACCACACCTGCGGTGATGGAAGTGCCGCCGAGAGGTCCGAGGCTTTCCGGAGCGGTCAGAGAGACAGCGGCCATATAAGTCTTGGCGCTGTTGTTGAGACCTCGGTTGCCCCCGTTAAGGATCGTGTTATTGGCATCAGCGACACCGACACTCAGGGAGGCGGCTTCGCTGATCTGGTAGCTGGCGAGCAAACCGAGGTGCTGGAAGGGCTCCATAGTGAAGCCGTAGGAGCGAGTCACGTTCGGGTTTTCGCCGATGTTCGCGGATTCGTAGCCGATGATGGAGTCGAAGACACCCATGGTGAGCACGAGACCGTTGCCGACAGGAGCGTTCAATTGAACGTTGGCCTGCTTGATGGCGAGGTCATTGCCAAGCGGGGTGCCGGATCCGGTACGGTTTGGCGGAGCGGCGCTGATGTTGTTACCCAGTGCGCCAGCCTGAGGGCCAACCCAGAGTTCAACGGCGTAGCCGGAAGCCCATTCGCCTTCGTCGAGGGCCTTGGCGATGGTGATATCGACATTGTCGAGATCGAAACCATCAGCCGCAGGCATGAAGGATGCGTTGGCCGGAGTCATTACGTTAGGTGCCCAGGTAGCCGTCGTGGAGACGTAACCGCTGATCGCGGTCTCTTCGGCCTGAGCAACAGCGCCGAGGCTGATCACACCTGCGGTGATGAGTCCTCGTGTCCATTGATTAGTATTCATAGTGTTGAGTTCCTCCTGCTAAGGATTACTTTTTCTATCTGTATCTTTTGGTTTTTTAACTAGTTAAAATGCGGCCAAAAAACGGTTTGCCCGCACACCAAGTCGGTGCATTTCATGAGTGTTTACGCAAATTTCTTAAAACTGACAACCCATTTTTTTACGTATGCGGGGCATTTCTTGACAGAAGTTGCGCGAATACTGCCTTCCAGAAGTTGATTACCACATCTTGTTACCACAGGGATGTGAATGAACGATTAACCACAAAATCTAGCGATGTTCATCAATAAATGGCCGTTTTATGGATGTTTTATGAGTTTTTCTATTTCCGTACCAGCGCGCCCAATGAACCATTAGAAACTCTGCTGGTGTAAGATTCTGCCATTTGAGGCAATGTTTTAACGCAGATGACTGCTTCCGAAGATTTTTTCCTCAAACCCACCATAACTGCCGTTCTGGCGGGTGATACGGAGGCTTACCGGCGGATCGTGCGACAGTACGAACTGGCGATTCGGGGGTTCTTGGCCGGACAGCTCCATCATCAGGATGACGTCGAGGATCTGGCGCAGGAAGTGTTCATCGCGGCGTACAAGAATCTCGCCACGTTTCGGTTAAACGAAGATTTCGTTGCCTGGCTTCGGGGTATCGCCCGCAACAAGCTGAAGACCTATTTCCGCAGCCGGATGCGAAGAGACAACGCCATGGACCGTTTTCGCCAAGAAATTGTCAGCGTGCTGGACCCCGAATTGGAGAAACTGGCCGTGAATCTGAAGGACGAGAAAATCGAGCGGCTTCTTTCCTGCATCTCAAAACTTCCCGAACGAATGCGCCGAATCGTCCGGGGCGGACTGGAGCGTCGCAAGGGAGCCGAATTGGCCACAGAGCTGGGGATGAACGTCGGCGCGCTGTACACAATGAATCACCGCGCGAACAAACTGTTGCGCGAATGCATGGAGCAAACCAATGAGTGACACCAATGATTTCGAAGACCTGATGGCTGCGTGGCTCGATCATCGAGAGCTGCCTGCCAAGCGATGCGCCGAACTGCTGCAACGTCTCCGTGACGATGCGGAGTTTCGGAGTGACATTGCGGCTGAGATCCAGATGCAGGGCCTCACCCGCACCGTTCAATCCGGCGAACCGCGCTGGCTGCTCCTGGAAGAATTGTTGACCCAGGCCAATGCCCCCGCCACTGAGCCGCTGGAAGATGCCGTGATTCGCCAGATCAAGGATCTCCCGCAGCGCGTGTTCGACTGGGCAAGATTCCTGCGGATTGGATTTGCGACTGCTTGTGTCGTGCTGGCGTTCTTCCTTGGCCGGAGCATTGATGGGCCGGCACAGGTGTCAGTGGATGATTCTTCGGAAGGGACTTTCGAATCGATCATTCCTCCTGTCGCTGTAATCGCCCGCACAGCGGAAGCCCAGTGGAAGAACGGCGAATCCCCGCGCAATCCTGGTTCCATGCTCTCACCAGGACGCATCCACCTAGAATCTGGAATGGCCCAGATCGACTTCTTCGGTGGCGCCCATGTAATACTCGAAGGTCCGGCTGAACTGGAACTGCTGTCGCCCGGGGAGGCGCTGCTCCATTCCGGATCGGCCCACTGCCGGGTAACCGAACACGGCAAAGGCTTCCGGCTTTCACCGCCCGGAATGAAAGTCACGGATCTTGGAACTTCGTTTGGATTGAGAGTCCCCAAGCAAGGTGAACCGGAACTGCACGTTCTCGACGGCAAAGTCATTGTGGAAACAGCCGGCACGGAACCACGCGAACTAAATGCCTCGGACGCCGTGCGTCTCAATGACACGCAACTCACAGCAGCCGAGTACTCACCCAAACTCTTCCCCGAAGAAAACGAACTCACCCGCCGCGAACGCCAAGCAATGACCACGCGTTCGGTCGAGTGGTGGGATCAGACGCTCAAGTGGCAGCATGAGCCTGAGACGCTGCTTCACTACACGCTCGTCTCAGATGTCTACCAACATCAGCGCATCGAAAACCATGCGCCCGAAGCAGATGGAATGTCCCACGGCATGGTCATCGGCGGACGCTGGGCGGAAGGACGCTGGCCATGGAAACGCGCCTTGGAATTTCGCCGGCCCGCCGATCGTGTCCTGCTCGGTTTGCCCGGTGAATACCGGCAAATCAGCATTGCCAAGTGGTTACGAGTCGACGCATTCACGCAACCGAAGAACGTCCTCCTCAAATCAAAATCCGCCCAGCGAGGGACGACCCGGATCTATGCCGACGCACAGCGATCGCCCGGACAGATCCGGTGGGAACTCGATCAGGATGGCCGCATGCATTTCCGAATCGCGACGCAGGGCGATGACTGGGCAAACATCAGCACGCCCCGCCTGTTGAACGACGCGTGGATCGGGAACTGGGTGATGATGGGACTGACCTTTGACTCGAAGACCGGGGAAGCAGTGCACTACTGGAACGGTCAGGCCGTGGCGCGGGAGAAACTTGATGCGCCTCCAATCGCGTTTGAGTTTCTGGAACTGGGGAACCCCCATTTGGAATCCGCTGAGATGCGGCGCTCGAATCGCTATGGATTCTTTGGGGCGATCGATGAGCTGATGATCTCCAAGAGGGTCTTGAGGGACGCGGAGATGAAGCAGTTCTTCGAAGCGGGCAAGCCGGCGTCCTGAACGGGCGACTGGCGTCGTGGCAACCGCTCAGGCAGCTTCCAACTCTTCGTAATGCGCGGGGAGCGGAATCTCGCCCGAGACGTCAATGATGTCTGTGGGGACCCGGAATCCTTGCGATGCACAATCTGCTGCGTTCGCTTCATCAATGGGAATAGGTCCGATTTCACCAGGCCCAATTGCGCGGAGACGTATCGGATGAGATCGTCGGCGTTGGACTTGAGCGCGCCGGACGGGGCCATGACCTGGAGATTGAGATAGGGAGCAGGTTTGCCAAATGGATCATGGCCGTGCGGCATGCTGGCTATTCTCACCGGAGGCTGGAGAACGCGAGTTGCCGTCACGCCCAGCGGTTTGCAGATGCGTTCCCGAACAAGCTCATCAAAAGTCGCTCCGGACACGCGTTCCTGAAGATGGTCGAGCAAGGCAATGCCGGTGTTCGAATACTTAAACTCTGAGCCCGGTCGCTTCGGCAGTTCCAACCCGACCAGATATTAGTAGAGATCCGAAACCACGTAGTCGTTGCGAGTATGGGGCCAGCCCTTGTCTTTGAAGTTGTCCGGATTGAAGGGCAATTGCGAATCCTGGGCGGCCAGATTGAACGCAGAGGAACTCCTGCGAGGGTTTCAACGAGAAGAAACGTCAGCAGAGCTGGTGCACCCGGTCCCATGAACCTTTTGTCAGCAAATCTTTGCCCGCGTTCAAGAGGGTTGGCTCGCATGCGTCCGGCCGTTACGCTCCTTGCGTGCCGGAACTGCCGAAAACCATCGGAATTATCGCGGGAAGTAAATCCCTGCCGCGCCTCTTCGTGAAGCAGGCGCGCGAGATGGGCGCGGAGGAACTGGTGGTCGCGGCTTTCAAGAACGAGACGGATCCCGCGCTGGAATCCGAAGTGGATGAATGCGAGTGGATGCGTGTCGGACAACTGGACAAGATGATCCGCGCCTTCACCTCACGCGGGGTGAAGCAGTGCGTGATGGTGGGACAGATCGCGCCGAGCAACCTTTTCAATCTGCGCCCGGACATGCGCGCCATGAAACTGCTGATGCGCATCAAGGAACGGAACGCGCACACGCTCTTTGGCGGAATCGCGGAGGAACTTGGAAAGGACGGCGTGGAGTTGATTCCTGCTTTGCCGTGGCTGACGCCGTTGATGCCCGATGTCGGTTATCAACTGGGACCGGACTTGTCAGATGATCAACGGCAAGACGTAAATTTTGGCATGCGAATCGCCAAAGAGGTATCCAGGCTGGAGATTGGCCAGACGGTGGTGGTGAAGAACGGAACTGTGTTGGCCGTGGAAGGATTCGAAGGAACGGACAAATGCCTGACACGCGGAGGAGAACTGGCTGGAAAAGAAGGCGGAGCAGTCGCGGTCAAGGTTGCGAAGGAAGGTCATGACATGCGTTTCGATATCCCGAGCGTCGGGAATCGCACCATCGAAGTTTGTGCCAAGAACGGGGTGTCCGTCGTTGCGATCGAGGCGTGCCGTGCGTTGGTGTTGGATGAAGAAGAAGTGAAGACGTCGGCGGAGAAGACCGGGGTTTCGCTCGTCGTTGCCGACTAGGCAAAGAACTCAATCCACACGGCCGTGTTTGAGGGCGTGAACGCGCGCGTTCACGCGTTCACGAATTCCCACCAGTCCCAGGTGTCCGGACTTGCGGGCGCTTTCCGGATCGAATCCCTCGCCGTTGTCCTCAACGCAAAGCTGAATTTGCTCGGGCGAATGCTCCAAGCTCACCCTGACGCGGGTCACCCGGGCATGGCGAGCGATGTTCGTGAACAGTTCCTCAATGAACTGCGGGGGCATCGACGATCAGCGACCGAGGCCTTTCTCCCGCGACGGATTCCAGGCCGCCATGGCGATTTGATCAAGCCTTGGAACAGGGTGCCAGAATCGCATCCCGCATGCCGTGAATGATCTTCTTGTCCGCCGGACAAATCGTTGCAAGCACACCGCACAGACTCACCTGCGGGCGATCCCACCCTCCGGAAACAAAGTAATACGGACAGAGCCGAACTCGTCCTTTCATCACGCGAACTTCCTCTGCTTTGAAATCAAACCACTTTGCCTCCGCAACCCGTGGTTTGTGAAATCGCTGAAGGACGTGCGGATGCTCTTCAGCTGAATCAATCGCGTGTTGAACGGCCACGCTCCATTCCTCAAGTGGAAGATCACCGCCCAGATGAACACCACGCGCGCCCCAAGCCTGTTCGGAAAAGCCGGAGATCTTGAGCACGAGATCGCGCGCCTTCTGCGAGAGGTTCTTCAGCTGCGTCCAATCCGTCAAGCTCAATTCCGGGATCGCACCCTGGGGCGGCAAGGGTGTTGGATCGATCAGCCAGGAATAAGGAAAATGATTCTCCAATCGCTTCTGAAACCCCTCACCCAATTCACGACGCCAGAACTCGCGCAGGTTCCGGTTCCAGAAGAGCGCCATCATCATTTTCTCCTCCAACGCAGGCTTGGGAGGTGGAGTCAGTTGGATGTCTTTCTTGCGCTGTGCCTCGAAGAAGCGATCGGCCGACGCAATGTTTGGCAGGTCGAACAGTTCAAAGAATCGATAAACGGCATCGCCGTTTTCGAAGCCGGTGAAATCTGTGTCGCAAACTTGGAAGCGATCCGGATCAATCTCGTTCGCGAGCCATTGCATTTCCGGCCTGTAGGTCTCGGATTCTTCGGACACGACCAGATGGATCTTTGACGCGTCGCCGAAGACGGAGTCGAATCCTTCCAACATTCCTGAAGCGCCTCCAACAACCTTGTCGCTTTCACCCAATTCCGAGTAGGTCCGATTCAACCACGCGGTCAGTCCGATCCCGCCGGGAACACTGTCCAATTCAGTGATGCTGAATCCTTCCTCGGTCAACAAGACGTCCGGACGCAAAACCCGCGGCAGTTCGTTTTTCAATGCCGGATCGGCTTGCAGACCCAGGAGCGACGCCGGTTTGCCTCGATCCAACCAGTCCGACACCCACGCCGGCATCTTTCCCTCACGGCTCTGCCGATGCAGGAGATTCAGCGCCTGGTAGAATTTGAGGATGATCCGCCCCAGCGAATCCAGTTGCTTGAAGAGTTTCTTGTCGAGAGGGAACGGTTCCGTGGCGATTCGCCAATCGCGATCTGCAAACAATCGGGCTGCAGGCAGGCGTTCGCGGACGCTCTTCGCAATGTCAGATTCTGTCATGCCTGGCGTGACAACCGCATCGGATCATTCGCGGATCTGTCCCGTGCCGACGATTTGCCACTTGTAGGTCGTCAGCTCGTCCAGGCCCATCGGACCACGCGCACCGATCTTGTCCGTGCTGATTCCGATTTCCGCACCCATGCCGAATTGACCACCGTCGGTGAAGCGTGTGGAGGCGTTCCAATACGCGGCCGACGTATCAACTTCCGCGAGAAAGCGACGCGCCTTGTCTTCCGAGTTGGTGACAATGGCGTCGGAATGTCCGGAGCCATGTTCGTTGATGTGTTCGATCGCGCCGTTCACACCATCGACAACGCCAACCGAGAGAACCAGGTCCAGATATTCTTCACCCCAATCCTCGTCCGTGGCGTCCTCCATCCTCAACCCGCCATTGAGCTGGGAGAGAATCTCCTTCGACTCCGCATCCACCCGCAACTCCACGTCATTCTCCGCAAATGCCTTGCCCGCCTGGGGCAGGTAATCCCCGGCAATGGCGCGATCTACCAGAAGTGTTTCGGCTGCGTTGCAGACACCGGGCCGATGGCATTTCGAATTCACCGCAATGTCGACGCCCATCTGCGCATCGGCATCGCCATCCACGTAGACATGGCAGACGCCCTTGTAGTGTTTGATGACCGGGATGCGCGACGCTTCGGCCACCGCGCGAATGAGCCCCTCGCCACCACGCGGCATGCAAAGGTCGATGTATTCGGTCAGCGAAAGAAGGATCGGAACGGCTTCGCGATCTGTGGTCGGCACGACTGTGATTGCATCGTCGGGAAAGTTCTCCACCGCAGCCTGGGCCGATTCGACCATGATCTTTGCAATGACCTGATTTGAATGAATGGCTTCCTTGCCTCCGCGAAGAATCACGGCGTTTCCGGATTTCAGACAAAGGCTCGCGGCATCTGCCGTCACATTCGGACGGCTCTCGTAAATGATCAGAATCACGCCGATCGGGACGGTGACCTTTTGCAGTTGCAGGCCGTTTGGGCGTTCCCGCTCGTCGAGCACGCGGCCCGTTGGATCGTTCAGTTCTGCAACTTCACGCAATCCCTGCGCCATGCCGGCAATGCGCGCGTCAGTCAGCTCCAACCGGTCCAGCATCGCCTTCGAGAGCCCCATCTTCTCGCCGGTCGCCAGATCCTTTTCGTTTTCCGACTGAATCAGCTCGGCCTGCATCTCAATCGCGTCAGCCATGGCGCTGAGGCAGCGATTCTTCTCCTCCGTACTCAGCCGATTAAGATCGCGGGCCGCGCTCTTTGCCCGCTGCGCCAGCTGCGTCATTTGCTCAGTCAGATTCATGGGCGGGCAATCTAATGCAATTGTGCCCGTGCGGAAGGTTTTTTGGGAAGAGTGGGTGCAGAAACTCCAAGCTGAATGGCACCAGTATAAGAAGCGGAATTGGCAAATCGCGTGGCGAACAGCACCAGCGTTGTGGCGAATGACGCCAGTCCTGCAGCATCGAGGATCTCCAGATCCGTGATACGTCGCCAGTGTCCTGTCAGCGAAGTCCTTCAAATAAGTCAGTCCCAAAAATATTGCGCGCCACCATGGTTTGCGCGTTTTCTTCTCCCACCCTCCTGTCCCTCTCACAGCGGGAGAAGGGTTGGGTGAGGGAGAACGCGTCACCCAACAATGTCTCTCTACTTACTGTACGGATCCGTACAATCAGCAACAACAGTCCGAATCAATTTCTGGGCGCAGTTGTTTCTAAA
>PBAL01000042.1 GCA_002715965.1 Verrucomicrobiales bacterium
ATGCGGGGACGATCACCGGCAAGATCGACGATGGCCTCGATGATCCGGTACTGACCGTTGCTGCTGAAACCGGCCGCGCGGAGGCTGAACTGATAGCTGCGGGCGGTGAGGTAGCGGCCGATCTCACGGAACTCTTCGGCGTCAACGATCTTCTCGGTGAAAAGCCACGCGATGGTGTCCTGCTCATCGGGCGGAACGGAGTCGCGAGCGCCGATGATTTCGCTGGCGAGGCTGTCGTCAATGCCGGGCACGGTGGCGAGGACCTGGGCGGAAGCGGAGTTGATGTTGATCAGGCCGTGGAGGTAATAGGCGTTGGTGTGGGAGAAGCGATCGAGGAGCAACCCGATCGATTCGGCGTCGATGCCGGAGGGGTAATCGCGGTCCTGGCCTTCCTCGTCTTTCATCGTCCAGGTGGCTTCGACGAGGTCGCAGACGTTGGTGATGGTGACTTGATTACGGCGAACGGCTTCGATGAACTTCGTCGTGTCCTCGGGGAGCGATTCGTCGCTGAGGCTGGTCCCGGAATCGTTTAGGTCGATACGTTCGGTGTCGGTGCTGTCGAGATTGAGATCGTAGGAAGAAACGGTGAGGTGTTCGCGCAGGCCGCGGGCGAGTTCGCCGTTGGAATTATCCGGTGGAAAGCTGGCGTCACCATCGTCTTCGTTGGCATCGAGGCGAAAGTTCTGATTGGCGTCTTCACCGTAGAGCAAAGCGGGGGTGAAGCCGCGAACCATCAGGAGTTCATCGAGGGTCTTCAGCGGTGCGTTGTGGATGGCGTAGGGGTTCTCGAGAGTGTCGTAGTACGGCTGCTCGGCTCCTTCGGGATTGGCCTCGTCATCCTCGTCGACGAAATCCCCGAGCGCCTGTGCCATGGATTCGGTGATCGTTGGAAGAGCAGTGAGGCTTTCCTCGGTTGCGCGATTGACGTTCAGTTTTCCGGCTTCATCCGAGAGACCGTAGCGGATCGCAGCGGTTTCCACTGACCCGGATGCGAAGACGGAGAAATACCAGCGTTGGGCTCCGTCGTCGTAGACGAACTGGTTCTTGAATACAGACGGATTGTCGCGCCAGTCCTCGGTTGAGCCGGCGTTTTCCACAACGTTGATGGCATGGCGAACGCCACTCATTGCGGCAGCCCAGGCCTGTTCGCCTCCGGTTCCCGCAGCTGCCGCTTTCTCCTCGGCGCGCATGCGAAAGAGAAGACTCAACGCAACCATCGAGATCAGCATCACGACGATGAGGATTGAGATCAGGACAAAGCCGCGTTGTGGAGACTGACCCTTCACAGAGGCTCCTCCTGAAGGTCGTCGGATTCATCCGTGGAGGTGTTGCTCACGAATTCCTGAGCGGACGGGATGTGGATTACGCGTCGAAAGATCTCGAACGGGTAATCCGTGAATTCAACATCATCCGGGAGCTTTTCGTTGCCGAGGGTGATTTCAATGGCAGCGGGTGGTTTGTTCGAACTCCACGCGTCGAGCCAATCCTGACCAGAGCGATAGCGGAATCGGACGTGGCGGATTTCGTGGGAAAGGACGGGGGGGAGTTTGCCTTGTTCTTCGTCGATCAACTCAAGGTTCTGGATGGCTTCTTCGGATTCGCGTTCGGTGACGAAAGGTTGTTCGTCACGAAAAATCGCCACGCCATTGGTAGCTGGACCGCGGTATTTGACCTTTGACAAATCGGTATTGGCTTGGCGAACGCGTCCGAGTTCGCCACCCGTCCATTCGTCGGTGCGCGGGAGCGTGGTGCGGACAAATTCCAGGGAATTGGAATCACCGTTGAAGTTCGCCTGGATTGTCTGCAACTCGGTGTTCAGGCGTTGCATGACGAGGCGGACGGCGGAGATTCGGGTTGCTTCGTGTTGGGCCTGGTCACGGACTTCTGCGGTGGTGCGATAAAAGGACAGCACACCAAAAAAGAGGCCGACGCAGATCATGACGGCGAGCAGTACCTCAAGCAGAGTGAATGCGCCTTCTTGGCGGATCTGCCGACGCCGTTGGCCGTTCGGGCGAGCGGTGCAGCAGCGAGCGTGAGCGGGCAGATCCGATCCACCAGTCATCTGCTCGCTCACGCTCGCTGCTACATTGGTGGGCTGACTAAAGGTCATCGGCAAGCTCGGTTGAATCGTCCGTGGCTGACGAGGAATTGGCGGGGAGGATTTCGCCGAAGCGGAATTCGAAGGCGTTGTTGGTGTTTCGAATAATGACTTCAATCGTTCGCATGGTGGTGAACGATTCGAAGCTGCTGTCATCGGAAGCGGACTGGACTTGATAGGTCCAGTTGGTGAAGGGCTCGGCGAAGGGTTCTGGTTCGGCCATCAGGGCTGGGAGGGTGCCGAGTTTGATTTCGGAAATCACGGTCGCAGCCAGGTTGCCGGCGTGGGTGGAATTGCGGAGGCGGTCGACGGAATTAACTGAGGAATTGATGCCGGTGGTGACGATGGCGGCTGTGACGGCGAAGAGCGCCAGGCCGAGGATGCATTCGAGAAGGACGGCGGCAGATTGAGCCTCATTGCGTCGGCTGCTACGGAGATTCATGGCGCCACCTCGAGGAGGTTTGTGAACTCGTTGGTGTTGAGTTCGCGCTTCTTGAGTTCCCCGGTGATACCGATGATCTCGAAAAGGAAACGGCGTTGGTCTTCACCGTCGCGGGAGGTGACAATGAGTTTGCCGGGATCGGCGGAACCGTCGGCGTGGAGGACGAAGCGTTTCAGGATTGTGTCCTCGATTTGTTCGGCGTTCGGCTGCGGAGGATCGGGAAGTTGGCATTTCACCAAGTCGTTCACGGCTTCGACCATGGGCAGGGTGTCGCGAAGATCGGAAAGTTCACCGGGTTGTTCCTTGGGGTTGGGTTCCCAGAGGACACGGATGCCGGTTTCGTTTTGTTCGTTTGTTCCCTGCACCAATTGGAATTGCATTGGTCGTCCCGCAGTCGCGGCGTGGGCCTTGGCGTAGCGGACGACGGTGATCAGGCGTTGGACTCCTTCATCGAGTTGCGTGCGTTTTTGCAGGCTGCTGAAACTGAAAACGATCGCGCCGCTCAGGAGCATGAGCAACACGATCGCCAGGATGAGTTCGAGGAGCGTGAATCCCGTTGTTCTCGCTTCACGAACCGTTGCCTGCATCGGGCTTAATTGGTCGCGTCACCCGCCGGTGCGGGGTCCATGCCGTCTCCGCCAGCAGCGTCGGTGGTAGAGGTGGCAATTTTGATGTCGTCTTCAGTGTCCGCCTGACCATCCGGGCCGACAGAATAGAGCTTGTAGGGAAGAGCTGACTTGTCTTCCTCAAGCGAGAGATCGACGGGCTCGTACTTCAGAGCGTTGCCCCACGGATCTTCGAGAATCGTACCAGGCTTGAGGTAAGGGCCCTGCCACTTGGCGGCCATCCGTTCGTTCTCGAAGGTAGGCTTGGTGCTGAGCGCAGTGATGCCACCTTCCTCTTCGGTTGGGTAGTGGCCCATGTTCAGGCGATAGGTATCCAGTGCACTGGATACCTGATTAAGCAGCAAGCGAGTTGTGTTTTGCTCTGCTCCCTGTTGCTGCGGAAGAACAAAGACCACGAGGGCTCCCGCCAAGAGAAGGATGATTACGATGACCAGTAGGATCTCAATCAGCGTGAAGCCGGAGGAACTGCGATGCACAAGATGTTGGGTGCGAGAATTAGATAATCTCATGATATTGGGGTATTGAAGCAGAGTATGACGAATTCTGACCAACCTTATTCGGGAAAAATCGTGAAAAAAGAACGATTTCACTGCTGCCCTAGGGCACTGGCGAGCGTGAAAATCGGCAAAAGCAGCCCTAATGCCATGAATCCGATGCCAGCCGCGACCGCACAGAGGATCACCGGTTCCACCAGGCGGACGGCCTGATCGATCTGGCGATTGGTGCGGCGTTCCACGGTGTCGGCGATCTGGAGCAGGACCTTGTCGAGGTTGTTGGATTCCTCGGCGACAGTGATCATGGCGAGGATTTGCTCGGGAAACAACCCACCCTTACCCAAAGGTTCGGAGAGCGTCTTTCCTTCACGAACGCTTTCTGTGGCGTGCTGAATCTGAGCCGCGAGCAGCCACGAGCCGGTCGCGTCTTTGCCAATCTTGAGAGCGGGCAGGAGCGGGACTCCATTGGCGAGCATCGTGCCGAGGATTCGGCAAAAGCGGGTAATCGCCACCATTTTCAAGGCCATGCCGACGACGGGTAGTTTGAACTGGGCCTTCTCCAGAAGCAGTCGATTGGATTCACTACGCAGCGCAGAGACGATCACAAAACCCAAACCGCCAACGATTATCGGAACTAATAACCACCATTCGCGAAGAAAGTGGCTTGCACCAAAAAGTATCTCAGTCGGCAACGGTTTTTCGGCTCCAGCAAGAAGAGGCTCGAAGCGAGGCACGAAGAACATCAGTGCGCCCGCCATGACGAGAGAACCCACGGCCGCCAACAAGGCGGGATATATCATGGATCCGATGACCGTGCTCTTCAACTCGTCCAGGCGATCGATGAAGGTGGCCAGACTCGAAAGGACATCTTCCAAGAACGACGCTCGTTCACCCGCTTGGATCATCGCGGTGTGCAGGGGTGGAAATACCTCGGGGAATTCGCGCAACGACTCGGTCAGGGTCTTGCCGTCGGCGACCAATTTACGGACCTCGCGCAGAACCGTGACCAGTTGTTTGTTGACCGTGGACTTGATGAGTGAATCAAGCGAACGCATCATCGGCACGCCCGACCCGATGAGATCTGCCAACTGTCCATACATGATGCCAATGTCTCGCGTCTTGACGCGGTACTTTGGCTTTTCGTCTGGTGAGCTACCGCCCTTGACGCCGGCGACGTGCACGGGCAGCAGGCTTTGCTCGGCCAGGAGGCGCAGGGCAGCTGCTTCAGTATCGGCGTCCAGACTGCCGGATACACGTTTGCCGGCGTCCGTCACCGCAGTGTATTGGAATTGCGGCACGAAGCGTGAGCATGAGCCGAAACCCGGTATCACGCGAGCAATCATTCCATTTCTGTTGGTTTGCCTGATTGGATTGAGCGGTTGCGCGTCGAAGGGGACAAGTCGTCCGGTGTTCAGCGGATCGATCGACAGTTTGAATGTCTTGTCTTTCCCCGTCGCAGTGAATCTCGACGAAGATCCAGGCACGGACGGATTTGCGATCAAGGTATACCCGGGCAATCTCCGTGCGGCAAAGACCCGTGAGATTACCGGTGGTACGTTGGAGATTGCCTTGTTTGACGGAGTCAGGGGGAGCAAGCCGGCAGATCCGCTGAAGACCTGGACGTTCTCGGCCGAACAGCTGCGGGCCTATCGCATCGACGCCACAATCGGTATCGGATACCAACTTGCGTTGCGATGGGAGGAAAACCGACCGAGCAGGTCGCGATTTTCCATTGTTACCCGTCTCATCCGTGAAGGAAAACCAGATGTGTTTTCAGCTCCCATTGATATTGAAATGGCAAAGTGATTGAGTCGTCCAAAAGTTACTTGCAATGACCCTCTCCGAATTACTGGTTGATCGAACGCTGCTTACCCAAAGGCAGGTGGATGAAGCCGTTGCCGCCCAGCAACCAGAGGGTCGGCGCTTCGACCATGTGATTTTGGAACTGGGCTTTGTCACGGAACGACAACTTCTCAAGGTGATGGCCGAGCAGCTCCATTTGCCGCTCATGGATCTTGAAGGCGTTGAAGTTTCTCCCGATGCCCTCCAGGCGCTGCCGTCCAAAATCGTTTACCGGCAGCGCATCATGCCGATCGAATTGGAGGGGGATAATCTGAAGATCGCGACCTGCGATCCCTTCGACCTGTACTCGCTCGACGACGTTCGGATGATGACGGGATTGAACATCATTCCCGTCCTCGCCCGCCGTGAAGAGGTTGAGAAACTGATCAAGGATCACTTCGGTCTTGGCGGTGACACGCTCGATGAACTCGCCGCGGATGAAGTTGAGATTGAAGGCGCGGACGCCGCGACTGACGACCTGCTCGAAATGGCGCAGGAAGCCAGCGTCATCAAACTCGTCAATGAGATCATCCTCGAAGCCGTCAACGAACGGGCCAGTGACATCCACATCGAACCCTACGAGACCAGCACCGCCATCCGCTACCGAATCGACGGCGTCCTGCGCGAAGCCCCCATTCCCCCGCAGATGCACCGCTTTCAAGCCGCGATCATCAGCCGCATCAAGATCCTCGCGAGTCTGAACATCGCGGAGCGACGCATTCCGCAAGACGGACGCATCAAGTTCAACGTGGGTGCACGTCAGATCGACGTTCGCGTTTCGGTAATCCCAATGCTCTTTGGTGAAGGCATCGTCATGCGTCTGCTCGACAAGGCGAATGTCATGTTCACCCTGCTTGAGCTCGGCATGTCCGAGGACATTTACGGCACTTTCCACAATCTCATCGCCCGCCCCCACGGCATTATTCTCGTCACCGGTCCGACCGGCAGTGGCAAGACCACCACGCTTTACGCTTCGTTGAACGAAATCGTCGACGGCGAAATCAAGGTGCTCACCGTGGAAGATCCGGTGGAGTATCACCTCAATGGAGTGAACCAGATCCCGGTCGATCACAAGGTGGGCATGACCTTTGCCGCTGGTTTGCGGGCGATTCTACGTCATGACCCCGACGCCGTGATGATTGGTGAGATTCGTGATGAAGAAACTGCGCGCGCAGCCATACAGGCTTCCCTGACCGGTCATCTTGTACTCTCGACCTTGCACACGAACGACGCGCCTTCAGCCGCGACGCGTTTGATCGACATGGGCATTGAGCCTTACCTCGTGAGCAGTACCCTGGCCGGCGCAATGGCTCAACGCCTGGTGCGTCGCATCTGCGACAACTGCAAAAAGGAATACGAACCAGACCCACGCAAGACACCGAATGACTTCGCGCTACAAGCCGGTGAAAAAGTTTTTCGTGGCGAAGGCTGTGATGATTGTCGCAAGACGGGCTATCGCGGGCGCATGGGGATTCACGAACTCATGCCGCTTGATGACGAACTGGCGGACATGATCGTCGCGCAGGAATCGGCCCTGAACCTTACGCGCACCGCCGTGAAGAATGGCATGCGTCTGCTTCGCGAGGATGGTTGGAAAAAAGTTCGTGAAGGAACGACGACCTTGGATGCGGTGATTTCGTGCACGGCTCATTAAACACTTGGAGGTGCTATCGTCGGCTCGGCAGGCGCTTCGCCCGACCCGGTACGGTTTACCATGCCTCTTGATAGAGGTTCACGACTTCTTCTGCTTTTGGAATGCGGGGATTGTTCGCCGGGCTTCCGGAAGCGATTGCATCTGCAGCCATTTTCTCAACCTGTTGGTCAAAGGTCTCGCGATTGACGTTCGGGCATTGTGAGAATCTAGGGAGCTGAAGTTTCTCATTCAGCTCGCCGAGCCAGTCCACCAATGCGCGGCACACGTCTTCATCCTTGGTCGTTCCATCAGCGCATCGCAATGTGCGTGCGACTTGTGCGTAGCGATCAATTGCAGATGGATACGAAAAACGGGTGATCGTTGGGAGCAGGACTGCGTTTGAAAGTCCGTGAGGCACGTGGAAAACCGCGCCGATCGGGCGGCTCATGCCGTGAACTAAACAGACACTGCTGTTCGAGAACGCCATCCCTCCCTGACACGCGGAGAGCATCATCCCAGCTCTCGCTTCGCGGTCGTCAGGATCGTTCCAGGCGCGTTCGAGAAACCTGCCGGCCAAATCGATGCAGGAGAGGGCGATGGGATCTGCCATCAGGTTCGCCTTCCTGGATACATAGGCCTCGATGCCGTGGGTAAGCGTATCGACGCCGACGGCTGCGGTCAGAGAACGGGGCATGGACATCGACAATTCGTAATCCACCACGGCCGCTCGCGGTAGCAAGGGCGCGCTGAGCATCATCATCTTCACCTGTCGTTCCGAATCAGTGATCACGGCGACCTTGGTGGCTTCACTTCCCGTGCCGGCGGTGGTTGGAACAGCGATCAGTGGCAAGCCGGCGTTTGTGATCTTGTGTAGCCCCATGTAGTCCGAAAGCCGTCCCGGATTGGCGGTTCGAATGGCGATCACCTTTGCCGTGTCGATCGGCGAACCTCCTCCAAGCGCCACCACCAGATCCGCATCATGCGCCTTCAAGGCTTCCACGCCAGCGTTCACGTTGAGATCTGTCGGATCGGGCTGCACATCGCTGAACACGGCCACCTCCAGGCCGGCCGCTTTGAGAATGCCGGTGACTTCATCGGCGAATCCAAGCTCGAGCACACCAGGATCTGTAACAAGCAGCACGCGTTTGCCACCAAGTTCCGCGGCCAGCAAACCAAGTTGATTGCGGCTGCCACCTCCACTGACAATGGCGATTGGCAAGTCCATGCGCTTCGTTTGCGGGGCGGGCGTATTCACGGTTTTGTGATGATCATCGGGGCGGTGTAACGTTCGGTTCGGTAGGAGAATTCTTCCCCGGCTTTACACATGCGCTGGAAGAGAATCCAACGATGGTTCGCGCCGTTCAATGCGCCGAGGCGGGGTTGATGAACCCAGCCATCCGCCTGGATCTTCGAGACCGGGGTGAGGTCCTGCAAGTCGCCGGAGGGACGGGAGTTCCTGGAGCGTTCGGTGATGGCCATGTAAACCCAGCCATCCTTGACGATCTCGAATTCAACACGCGCGGCTTGTGCGGCTCCGTAGAGGAAGCTCATGCCTATCATGCCCGCCGGAACCTGGCTCCAGCGATATTGATCGCGGTCGCGATACATCAGAGTGCCCGTGCCAATGGGTTTGTAGACGGCGCCTTCGATGCGTATGTCCGCCCAGCCGTCAGGCGTGGGCACGACGAGCTCGCCCGCGTTTTCGCGAAGGATGATGATGGGCGCGGTGTAGCGTTCCATGCGGTAAGAGAATGATTCGCCCTTCAGGCAAAGGCGCCGGTAAAGGTGCCAATCGTGCGACGCACCACTAACCGATTCGAACCTGGGATGCCGTGCCCAGCCGGCATCGATCATCTCCGCAAGTTGAGTGAGTTCGGGGAAGGTGTCCTTGTTGGCGCGCATCGGAATGGTGGACTTTATGGCGAGGAACACCCATCCGGATTGTTCGACGCGGAGTTCAGCTGTTGCGTCGTGAGCGGCTCGACAGGCGAAGCTCATCTCGGTGAATTCGACCGGCAACTCTGTCCACTTGTGGTTCTTGCGATCGGTGAACATGAGTTCGTTCTTTCCAAGCGGTTTCCATGAAGCGCGTTCCAGTGTCACTTTGGCGAATTGATTCGATTCAGCGGTGCGAACGACGATCGACAGGCCGGTGTTCGATTGGGTTACCTTGTCCGGTTGTGGGGCGGGGGATGATGTTGGCTCAGCGGGCGAAGGCGTGGAGCCAGTCCGTTCTCCGGGCCCAGGCGAACATCCAACGATGATGAGTCCGACAGCAATGCAGAGTGCAGACCAGACCCTCATGATGCGAAGAATTGGAGGATCAAATCAGTTCCCGAATCGGACTTCCGTTTTCCACGATCGGAATCGGCCGTCCCTGGGTATCGAGGTAATGTCCATCGATCGGAACATCCATGTGATGATAGATGGTCGCTGCTAGGTCTCCGGGTGTGACTGCTCGTTCCTTGATTTCACCACCATCGGGTTCGGTGGAACCGATGACCTGGCCATGACGGAATCCGCCTCCGGCCATGCACATGGACAAGACGCGTGGCCAGTGGTTGCGGCCATCGGTGCTTCCCTGCGTGCCAAGTTCGGGAGTGCGGCCGAATTCGCCCATGGCAATCACCAGTGTGTCATCCAGCATGCCGCGTTGATCTAGATCGCCAACCAAGGTGGTGACGACATGATCGAAGACGGGGAGCAGGGGACGGAGTCCGTTCCAGATTCCACCATACGGCGGGATGTTGTCGCCATGGGTGTCCCAGGTGCCGGACGCGCTGTGGTTGCTCAGATCGACGGTCACGTAACTCACACCGGACTCGACGAGGCGCCGGGCGAGCAATGCCTTTTGTGCCCATTGGTGCGGACCGTAGAGGGCGCGTATCTTTTTGGGC
Source organism: Verrucomicrobiales bacterium (assembly GCA_002715965.1). Classification (GTDB taxonomy): domain Bacteria; phylum Verrucomicrobiota; class Verrucomicrobiia; order Limisphaerales; family JAYPXF01. Next base: position 10,033 of record PBAL01000042.1, read on the forward strand.
TCGCGTGACACGTCAAATGCGCTTCGGGCCTTGTCGCCGGAAAGCATGTTGAAGGCCTTCTGCTCGAACTCGGTCAGCGCGTTCATGCTGCCGCTTTGATCGGCATCGCGACGAATCTGATCCAAGCCGGAGACGAGCGTGCGTCGTTCCTCAAGCCGGTCGAGATCCAGGCCGGTGGGCATCTGAAGTCGTCTGGAGATGTTGTCACCGACGAAGGGATCATGGTGCCGTCCTAGATAACCGCCCCAGGCGAAGTGGGTGCGATCACGCAGATTGAGGATTACGTAAGGCGGAAGCGAAGCATCGTTGGCGCCGCGATGTTTGCCGACGATGGAACCAATCGCCGGATAGAGATGCCCCTTGCGGTTCGTGCGCGGCGCGGCAAGGACGTTGCCGGTTTGAAAGACCTGATTGGGTTGATGGCTGCTGCCTCGGGCATTCACCGAACGCAGGATCGTGAACTTGTCCAACATCTTGGCCTGCTTGGGCAGGTACTCACAGATGCGGACACCGGGAATGGCGGTGGGGATGGTTCCGAAGGGTCCGCGGTTTTCTCGCGGACGATCCGGCTTGGGATCCCAAGTATCAATGTGGCTCGGACCACCGGCCATCCAGAGCAGGATGACGCTCTTGTTGGACTTCATCGTCCGCCCGTTCTTTGCGGCTTCATCTCGCGCCTGGAGAAGACCTGGCAATGTAAGTCCAGCCATTCCCGCCCAGCCTGCTTTCAACATCCCGCGCCGGCTCAACAACGTGAGTCCTTCGCGTTCACGCCCGTTCATCCACGTGAAGGCGTGGTCTTGAGCGTGAGATAGAAAGTTTTGTGGCACGGATTAAAAGTAAATCCGTGGATGGGCGCGGCAAAGAGGAAAATCACGGAATACCGTTGGTGAAATACCCACGCTTCAAACGCCAATTCGCATCCGCACCACACAACTTGCTGAATTGAGGCTTGGAGTTTGTCGCCTGGAGCTTTCCCCGCCCCCGGTGTTTCCGGCATTGCCACGCCGTTCTCCCGGCCGAAACTTGTTTCGTTCTGTCGATGATCAATTTTGTCTGGTTCGCCCCGCTTGGATTCAGTTGAATTCTTCCACAGCCCGAAACGCCCCCAGAACACACGAAAGGAAATCTTATGCCGCAGGCAATCATGGATCCGGAACAGGTGAAACGCTTTGCCGAAGACCTGCGCCGATTCAACAGCGATCTTCAGAACAACATGTCTTCCCTCCAGGCGCGCTTCAAAGGCCTGGGTGACAGTTGGCAGGACCAGGAACACGAACGCTTTTCTGAGGAATTCACCACCACAATGAAGGCCCTGAAGAAGTTCGTGGAGGTTTCAAATCGCCACACGCCTTATCTCCTCCGCAAGGCGCAGCGTATTGAGGAATACCTGCAGCAACGCTGATCATGGCCCAGTCCGCCAACGTCACCAACACCGGCGCATTGCAGCGGCTTCGTGCCGCGCTGGTGATCTACATCGAGAAGGCGGGCATCACGATCGACGAGGTGACCGACGACGCCCGGCGCATTCGCTTCTGGCTCCAGGGTGAGAAGCTCCAGTATTGGAAGAAGGAGTACAAGTCACGCATGAAGAAGCTGGAGGAGGCGCGCAGCGCGTTGCTTTCCGCCCGATTGGGAAATCTGACCGAAGTGTCGATGCTGCATCAGATGGCGGTGAAACGCGCCGAGAGAGACTATCACGAAGCCGAAGAGAAAATCCGCAAGATCAAGCGTTGGCTTCGAGACTACGAACAGAAGATACTCCCCATGCTGAAACAGCTGGACAAGTTCCGCACGGTGGTCTCCGCCGATCTTCCCAAGGGCGTGGCTTATCTCGACGGCGCGTTGGATGCGCTCGAGGCATACAACCAGATCAAGGCCCCCACCATGAACGACATCACCGCGACGGAATCCGTGGATCTGGACCAGGAACAAGCGGAGGAATCCTCATGAGCCTGAGCGCAAGCCGGACACGATTGGTGGCCATTACCAAGGACCTGCGACGTAATTGGGAAAGCGCGCGTGGCGCGTGGCGCGATGAGAAGTGCATTGAGTTCGATCAGCTTTTCATGTCGGACATCGAATCCAGCGTGAATACTGCGGTCACAGTGATGCAGGAACTTGAGGACGTGATTCAGCAGGTGAAAAAAGATTGTGAGTGAAGAACGCCAGTTGACACAGCACCTGCAGTGGCTGGATGACCTGCACGGCATCGTGACGGATTTCGCGGCGCGGGAGAAGGAGCTGGAGACCGGTTTTCAAAATCGCGCCAGCGTGAGGGCCAGGCAGCTGAAGAGTACATCCGAGGAAATCGACCTCAATCTGCATCGGAACATCGAGGCCACCAATGTAACCGCCGAGGCTGAGACCGAGCGCATCCACGCGCTCGCGACCGCGCGGACGGCGCGCATGCTTGAGGCGTACAAGAACACCCTGCGGCAGGTGGACGAGCAGGCGCAGAACCTGAAGGACAAGAAACGGTTCAAGCTTCAACAGACCATGCTGAAGGCCACGCGCAAACGCGACATCGACACCGAAAAGGCAAAGGATCGTTTACGCGAGTTCAACAAGGCGATGGATGTCGAGGATGCTCGCATCGTGAGCTTGAAGGAGAAGGCGCGGAAATCATTCGGGGCCTTTCCTGATCTGGGCCACTTGTTGGATGGTGGACAGGTGGACGAGTCCGCGATTGATGGAGAGGCTCACGAAGAAGTGCAACTGGAGGAGCTGCGCGAGTTGTTGACGCAGAACGATTCTGATCTTGAAGACTTCCGCCGGGCCTTCCTGCCGAAGTTTTTCAAGATCTTCCCCGTTGGCCTGGTGATGATGGGCGTGGTGTTGCTCCACGCCGGATTGACCTTTGCTTCTTATCAACTCGACTGGGGTGAAGTGATTTACAAGATCCTCGCGGGAACCTTCATTGCCAGTCTTTCGATCGTTGCCATCATGCACAGCCTCGGACGGAAGCTGACCGCCTCTGTCATCGGTTCAGCGGCTGATGTGTATGCCTTCGCCGAGCACCTGAGTGCGCTCGGCCGCGTCAAGGCGGACAAGCGTTACGAGAAACGTCGAGCCGCTTTGGACGCGGAGTTCAAGCAGGCAAAGGAAACCGAGGATACCGATTGGGCGGATATTCAGAGAGAGGTGGACGAGGCGCGGAAGGAATATCTCGAAGCGGTCGAGCAGAAACGGCATCGGGTTCATTACAAGCACGAGAACGCCGTGCCGCGGAAGGTGGAACGCCTGGAGCATGATCGCGCGGTCACGGTGGAACGCCTGCGCAGCGAAGCGGCTGCTGCGAAGCAGGAACTGTCTGAGCGCTTGAAATCCAACGATGGATCCGAGGATGGCGCTTACTTCGACACCTGGGAGTCCATGAGCGCCGAATGGAACGATTCCGTTCCCAACTATACCGCGGCTTTTGCTTCCGCCATCGAGACCGCAATCGCGCAATCACCGGAGTGGAATGCGGATCTGCTGGCCGGTTGGCAGCCACCTACCGAATACCCGCCATCGATCTCATTTGGTCATCTGGACGTTGACATGGAACACATGTGTGAAGGCGTTCCGCAAGATGAACGACTTGCCATTCCCGGCACGCCACAGTTTCAGATCCCGCTCACAATTTCCATCCCACACGAAGGAGGCGTGCTCTTCGAAGCCGGAGCCGAACGCCGTGCCAAGGCGATTTCATCGCTGAACAACATCGCCCTCCGCGCCTTATCGAACATGCCGGCCGGTCGCGTGAACTTCACGGTCATCGATCCGGTAGGACTTGGGCAGAACTTTGCCGGCATGATGAACCTTGCCGACTTCGATGAGACCTTGATCAGCAGCCGCATCTGGACTCAGTCCGGTCAGATTGAAAAGCGGCTTGCGGAACTGAACGATCACATGGAGAAGGTGATCCAGATGTATCTCCGCAACGAATATCAGACGATCACCGAGTACAACGAGAAGGCCGGGAACATTGCGGAGAAGTATCACTTCGTGGTGGTCGCGGATTTTCCAAACAACTTCACAGATCTGGCCGCGCGCCGGTTGATCAACATTGCTTCGAGCGGCACGCGTTGTGGGGTTTACACGCTCATTCATTGGGACAGCCGCCAGCAACTCCCGCCGGACATCATGCCCGATGACCTGCGCGACAAGAACATCCACTTCCGCGAAACCGGCTATGGTTTCGTGCTCAACGAACGCCTCATCAACGGCGTCACCGTTCACCTCGATCCGCCCCCGCCTCCGGAGATTGAAATGGAGATCACCAAGCTCATTGGGCAGGCCGGGTTGGACTCCAATCGTGTCGAGGTGCCGTTCGAACACGTGGCGCCGGCGGAGAACGAATACTGGACGCACGACACCACCGACGAACTTCGAATCGCGATTGGCCGAACCGGCGCAACGAAGCTGCAATACCTGTCCATCGGCAAGGGCACCTGCCAACACGCGTTGATTGCGGGCAAGACCGGTTCCGGCAAATCCACGCTCTTTCACGTCATCATCACAAACCTCGCTCTCACCTGCAGTCCGGAGCACGTCGAGTTCTACCTGATCGACTTCAAGAAGGGCGTTGAGTTCAAGTGCTACGGCGCAACACATCTTCCGCATGCGCGCGTGGTTGCCATCGAGAGCGATCGTGAATTTGGACTCAGTGTGCTGCAGCGGGTGGATGAGGAACTTCGCCGGCGCGGTGAGATGTTCCGTGAGGTCGGTGCGCAGGACATTGCCGGCTACAAACGCGCTGGAGGAAAGGAACCCGTTCCGCGTTCGTTGTTGATGATTGATGAGTTCCAGGAATTCTTCGTCGAAGACGACCGCGTGGCGCAAAACGCGTCCGTACTCCTCGACCGCATCGTCCGGCAAGGGCGTGCGTTTGGCATTCATGTGATCCTTGGTTCGCAGACGCTTGGTGGCGCCTACACCTTGGCCCGCACTACAATCGGCCAGATGGTCATTCGCATCGCGCTTCAGTGCAACGAGACCGATTCCTACCTGATCCTCGACGACAACAACCCGGCTGCCCGTCTCCTCTCGCGTCCGGGCGAAGGCGTTTACAACGACAGCTCGGGAATGTTGGAAGGCAACAGTCCGTTTCAGACGGTATGGATCTCCGACACTGAACGCGATGAGTGGCTGCAGCGCGTTCACGACCAGGCGGCTGCAAGTGACCGAATATTCCAGGTTCCCATCGTTTTCGAAGGCAACGCGCCGTCTGATATCGCAGAGAACAACGAGTTGGCCGCCTGCCTCGCTGCGGAAACCGTGGAAGCCCGTTCGCCTAGATTGCTGTGGCTCGGAGCGCCCAACTCGATCAAGGGACCGGCCGCTGCGAAGCTTCAACGGCAAAGCGGGAGCAACCTGCTCGTCATCGGCCAGCGCGAAGAAGCCGCGCAAGCCCTGGTGATGCTCTCTTGTATTTCACTCGCCGCACAAATCCCAGCGGGCAAGGCACGCTACCTGTTGATCGATGGTACGCCCGCCGACACACCGGAGCGCGAGTCGATGCTGAATCTGACGGGTGCACTGAAATCAAACGTGCGTCACGTCAAGAACAGCGAGATCGAATCAGTTCTCATCGAGTTGACTGCCGAGATGAACAAGCGCGGTGAAGACGAAGCCGCGGGCGAAAGCATTTTCCTCATCATTCACGGACTGCAGCGATTCAAGAAACTGCGCTACGAGGAAGACTTCAGCTTCGACGACGATGCTCCCGCCAAACCGGGCGCCCAACTGAACGACCTGATTTGCGAGGGAGCTGGTGTTGGCATCCATGTCATCGCGACCATCGACACCTACAACAACCTCCAGCGTGCCCTCAGCCGCAAGGGCATCAGCGAATTCGAAATGCGTGTGCTTTTCCAGATGAGTGCCAATGACTCGGCGAACCTCATTGATTCAGCCAAGGCCGCGAACCTTGGCATGCATCGCGCACTTTACTACAACGAGCAGGAAGGCCACATGGAAACCTTCCGCCCCTATGCGCTCCCGGAACCAGCCTGGATGGAATCAGCGATCGAATCCGTGAATCGCCTGCATGCGTAGACAGTTGATGAGGAACAACGCTCGTTAATTTGTGAAAGCCACCAACCTGAAGGAGGCCCGGGTTGTCATCGAACAATGGCGCCTCCACTATAACGAACAGCAACCACACAGCTCCTTGGGTTATCAGACCCCGGCGGAGTTCAGCGGTCGCGCCATCGTTGGCAGTGGTCTCCGGTCGGGCTTCGCCCTCC
>PBAL01000043.1 GCA_002715965.1 Verrucomicrobiales bacterium
ACCCGGTTTGATCGCCTCGATGTCCACTACATGGCCTTCCTGCACCTTGCTTCAGCCATTATTTGGATGCGATGAATGTCGATTCAGCCTAGTTCGAGTGCGTGTTCAAATCTACGACCCTTGTGGAGAAAACGTCGAATCTTATCCAATTCGTTCGCCCATGCGAGATTCTGTTCGTTTCCCCAGTCGTAACGGCCCCGGCGAAAGTACCATTCATTGTATTCGGGAGCCCGCGCCTGATAGTAGGCAAGCTATTCGCTGAGTATGTCCGACATTCCCGGTTTCAGTCTGCCGTGTGCGTTGGCATCTCGTCCAGTTCATCCCGGAGCTTGAGGAACCTTTCGACGCCGAGCAGACGCTTCACTTCGGCGAAGGTCATGTCATCGGACAGGAAATTGTCCACGCTTCCCTTCTCGCGCCAGGCACGTGCGAGACCACGTACCGCAGTGCCGGTTACCAACAAGGTCTCAATGGGCAACACGACAATTCGATAGCCCAATTGTTCCAGCTCTTCTGCACTCAGAATAGGCGTGACGCCTCCCGTCGGCATGTTGGCGAATAGTGGGTGTTTCACTCGCTCTGCTATCTCTTCCAGTTCGGTCCGGGATTCTGGGGCTTCTACAAAGGCGACATCCGCCCCGGCATCGCAACAGCGGTTGACGCGATCGATCGCATCTGCCAATCCATTGACCTGTCGCGCGTCTGTTCGGGCAAAGATCACGAATTCCGGACTGCTGCGAGCTGCCACAGCTGCCTTGATCTTCATCACCATGTCTTTGACCGGGATGATCTGCTTGTCGTCGAAATGTCCGCATCGTTTTGGAGCGGCCTGATCTTCCAGAATGATTCCCGATGCACCGGCGGTTTCGAAGAGCTCGACCGTTCGCTGGACTTGATGGAGGTCGCCGTGTCCCGTATCGCCGTCAGCTATCAGGGGAACATCGAGCCGGGCAGACATTCGACGAACCGCCTCGGCCATTTCCGTCTGCGTGATGAGGTTCAAATCGGGAAGGCCAAGCAAGGAAGCGCTCGCTCCGAATCCTCCCAGGAACAGCAGCTCAATGCCTTCTTGCTCGGCGATCAGCGCGGAGAACACGTCGTGAACGCCCATCGATCTGACAATGCTGCTGCGGCCGAGGAGTTCACGAATTGGCGAGGCTTCGTCCGAACGCATCCCTGAGTCTAGAAACTCCCCTGCGCTTTGCCCAGCACCACTGTGATCTGGCCGCAATAATCGGCGGACATGACAGCTCCTGAAAACGCATTGATTGAAGCTTGGGATGCCAGTCGCTCCACACTGAATGGCGGGCTCGCGCTCCCCAACATCTCGGCGGCGGAAGTCATGGCGCATCAGGATTGGGATTCACTGACGATTACCCCCGACACGGCCTCGCGGATTACCAGGCCGCGTTGGGGATGCTGACGGCAATGACTTCGAGGCCGGTCGTGCCGGTGGCGCGCGTGCCTTGGCTGAATGAAGGAATCATTATGCGGATGCTCAATGCCGGCTGCCACGGAATCATCTGCCCGATGATCAATTCGATGGGAAGGCCCATCGCTTTATCCGGGCCTGCAATTACGCCCCAATGGGAACTCGCAGCTTTGGCCCCGTTCGCGTGGGTTTGAAGGCCGGCCTGGATTACTACAAGGCGGCGAATGAGGAAGTGTCCATTGGCATGATCGAAACAAAGGAGGCACTGGACAATCTGGACGAGATTCAGGCCGAACGGTGGATTGGCCGGTCGAAATGCGAGCGGAGATTTCACGTTGCGCCTTTCGCGCACGGTTGTGCCGGGTTGGCGGTGCAGATGCGAACGCGTTTCGACATGGGCAGTTGGGAAGGACTATCGGGAGTCGTGGCGAATGGAGCGGATTGGCGCGTGCTGAAAAATCAGCTGACCAGTGGAACCGCAAAGTTCTTTCGGGCGGTGAAGGATTGAGGACGGTGCAGCTCAAATCTGCCGACTGGGAAAAAGCTCACCAGAAAAATAAACGGCTCAGCGGGAGCTTCGTTTCACCACTTCGAAAATCCAGTCCTGGTTGGTGAGATACCATTGGACGGTGTCGCGTAGCGTGGAGCGAAAATCGGCATTGGGTTTCCAGCCCAATTCGTTCTCGATCTTTGAAGCGTCGATGGCGTAACGCCGGTCGTGTCCTGGGCGATCATCGACAAATGAGATGAGAGCGCGTGAGTCCCCGCGGGCATCCGGTTGGAGTTCGCCGAAGAGATCGCAGAGCAGTTCAACCACGCTGAGATTGGTCCGCTCGTTCCGCGTGCCGATGTTGTAGGTCTCTCCAGCTGAACCGTGGTTGAGAACGAGCCAGAGGGCATCGACGTGATCGGTCACGTGAAGCCAGTCACGAACGTTTTGTCCATCACCATAGACCGGGATGGGAGCTCGATTCGCCAGTGCCTGAATGACGACCGGGATCAGTTTCTCGGGGTGTTGAAAGGGGCCGTAATTGTTCGAGCTGTTCGTCACCACGGTGTTCATGCCGTAGGTCTGGCGGTAGGAACGGACGAGCAGATCACTGGACGCCTTGCTGGCGGAATAGGGTGAGTTCGGTGCGAAAGGTGACTCTTCGATGAACTGGCCGGATGCCCCAAGACTGCCGTAGACCTCGTCAGTGGATACGTGATGGAAGCGGCAGTCGTCACGAAGTGCACCATTCTGCGTCCATTCGTCCCGGCAAGCTTCCAAGAGGTTGAACGTCCCTACGACGTTGGTGTGGATGAAGTCATCCGGACCGGCGACCGATCGATCAACGTGGGATTCAGCGGCAAGGTGGATGACATGAGTGATGGCGTGGTTCTTCACGACCGATCGCAGCGCGTCCTTGTCACGAAGATCGACTTTTTGGAAGCGATGTTTGGCGTTGCCTTCCACGTCTCGAAGACTGGCGAGATTGCCGGCGTAAGACAGGCAATCGAGATTGATGAGACACTCAAGCTCGGGGCGATCGATGATGGCACGAATTAGATTCGATCCAATGAATCCAGCGCCTCCTGTAACCAGCAATCTCATGAGCAAAAATTCAGGCCGCTCCGTGCCCCATGCGTTCCATTTCGGCAGCGACGTTCTTGAGGTAAGATCGATACTCGCAGTCAGGCATCTCCTCGATCAGCGCATCAAACTGCGCACGCGTCAGAAAATTGCGCACGAGGGCGGCTTCTTCGGGACAGCCAATCTTGATGCCCTGTCTTTTCTCGATCGTTCCCACGTACGATGACGCTTCATGCAAGCTGGTGCTCGTCCCGGCATCCAGCCAGGCAAAGCCGCGACTCAATCGTTCGACGCACAGCTGTCCGCGTGCGAGATAGGTCTGGTGGATGTCCGTGATTTCCAATTCACCCCGCTCGGAAGGCTGCACTTTCTTGGCGATCTCCACGACTTGATTGTCATAAAGATAAACACCCGGCACGGCGTAGTTGCTCTTGGGTCGCCTGGGCTTTTCAACGATGGAAACGGGGCGGAACTCGGAATCAAACTCGACCACGCCATATCGTTCCGGGTTACGAACGTGATACGCAAAAACGGTCGCGCCGCTTTCAAAGGCGGCCACGGCGCGGGGGAACGCATCGCCACCAGAAAAAACATTGTCCCCCAAAATCAACGCGACCGGATGATCTCTTATGAACGAGTCGGCGATGAGAAAAGCCTGGGCGATTCCTTCCGGCTTGGACTGTTCGCGATACTCAATTTCAATTCCCCACTTCCGACCGTCTCCGAGTAGGCGCTCGAAATTTGGCAATTGGGCCGGACTTGAAATCAGACAGATCTCCCGGATGCCGCTCGCGATCAGCACCGTAAGGGGATAGTACACCATCGGCTTGTCGTAGACGGGCTGCAGCTGTTTGCTGACAACGTCGGTGAGGGGATAAAGGCGGCTCCCAACACCTCCCGCTAGCACGATGCCTTTCATGGGTGAATTATCCGGGCAGGGAATCAGCGAATCCAACTCGAAAATCTGCCACCCCCACTGGTCAGGCGAATACTCGCACAGGAATCATCTGGATCAGGTTTCCGCCGGACTTCTGGAATGGGCGGGGCATGGGTTGGGGGACGCCGTTGGCATCCACCGCGCGACAACGTAGTTCGTATTTTCCCGGCTTGGGCGCGGGAATCAGTGCAGCCCAGTGTGCAATCGTGTTGGCAGGAGGCCAGTCGATGAATTCGCCCTGCTCATTCACCTGGAAGGGAATGGCGGGAAGTTTTTCGTCGGGAAACATGTCCCATGCCTTCGGTGGGGGGAGAAGTTCCGCGTCCTGCCATGGCGCCCTGGAATAATAGCGATCATCGGGGGGGACATGATCTTCAGTGTTTCGCAACCAGTATTGAACCTTGCTGAGGCCGGACATACCTGCCTGCGCAACGCCGGTCAGCGGAATCGAGCGACCGGCCCGCTGGACCTTGGGCTTGGTGATGAAGCGCGCGAAGCTCTTCATCTTGCTGTCCACGTCATTGTTCTTTTCAGCATAAGTGTCATTCGCGCCCTGAAGATTGGTCAGGTAGATCTGCTGAATCCATTTCACGGATTTGAATCCGTATGCATCGGGAACGATCATGCGAACCGGTCCACCGCGTTGACCGGTCAGTGGTTTGCCATTGAGCTTGTAGCAGAGAATGACGGGTTGCTCGCCGGGAGGATCTTCGAGGACGCGGCCAATAGGCAGGGAGCTCTGGAATATCTGTTTGGGATTGTCATTGTGATAACCGCGATAGAAGACCCGCCGGATGTTGCGGTCAGGTTCGGAAAGCCAGATGGCGTCACGGAGAGGCACACCTTCCCAAAGACCCATGCCAAGCGGATCGTGCAGATTGTTGCAGGTCATCACCTTGAAGAATCGAACCGCCTTGGTCTCGGCGATCTTCATTAGGGACGGAAAGTCCAGCGCCGTTCCGTCAGCCTTCGTCAGCGGCTTGCCAACTCGAGAATTGCTATCCGGATCGGGGATGATCTCAAGCTTCCAGGTCTCACGTTCCAAGCCGATTTCCAAGCGCTTTTCTGGGGGAAGCTTATAGGGCAGGGGACGGTGGCGCTCGACGTTCCTAAACTTCTCCGAGGGAGTGAGGTATTGGATTTCGGAGACAAGTTTCTTGAGCTCGGCATGAACGATTTCAGCCCGTAGTTCCGGCACAGCAGCCGTCATTGCCCCCGTGCCAGCGAGAGTCAGAAAATAGCGACGGGAGAGTTCGAGATGTTCGTGGGCAAGATCGGGCGCGTTCATTGAAAGGTGTTTCCATCATGAGGCAGGAATTGGGCTTGGACAGGATTTTATCAGGCTTGTCGAACAGGTGTGTCAGTAGGACGACGGGCGCATGGTGCTCAGAGTAATTGCGTTGTCTTTCTGGATTGCCGGGACGGTTCAAGCTGCTCAACTTGTCGTGGAAGTTGCAGACGACAAGGAAAGTCCAATGCCTCTACGGGCGTGGGTGGAAAGTGATGGCAAGCGCCTGTATGAACCTCTTTCTGAGGTAAGTATCCCGTATCTCAAGGACAGGAGCTTTTCGTGCTACGGCACGTTTACGATGGAATTACCATAAAGTTTGCCACAACTATTACCACCGAGAACGGACGCTGGCGGGAGGGTGGGGGATGATCGGACCCCTAGCCGAAGACGAAGGCAGCCTGAAGGAAGAAGACGAATGGTTCCACCGCATGAATCGCCACTACTACCACTGGTTGAACTGTGGAATCCGCATGGGCGTTTCAGGGGATCTGCGATGGGCGTCATGGCCGTCCCCCTCGGTTACAATCGCGTGTAGGCCAGAGTCGAAGGGAAGTTCACGCCATCCTCGTTCTGGAAAGCCGTGAAAGCCGGACGTTCCCTTGCGACCCCTGGTCCAATGCTGTTCTTGAACGTGAACGGAAAGGAACCGGGTGCTGAGATTCACTCCAACTCTGGTGAGCGTGTCACAGCGAAGGCCTGCTGCTGGGATTGTTTGAGCGGCATGTTCGGCGAGGGCGATCCCCGGGTGGCGACGATTACGGCTCGTCTTTTTGGCGCCAATCGCACTTCGTTCCGGAAGGACCGACGGCCTGATCCGAATGTCCGCTCACCGGAGAATATTCGGTGAGCGACTTCAACTCTGGCCGGAGTCTAATTTGAAGAAGATTGCTTCTCCTCAGGAAGCTTCATCGTCGCCCGGATCATCTGTTCGGGAACGGTGATTTCCATCATCATTCCCGGTAGAAACTCATCGGGCAGCTTCGCAAGATCCCTGTCGTCATCGACAATTTTGAACCCGTAGCCGTGCTGCTTGGCCAGTTTGCGAACGGTCACGATTCCGGAAACCGCGCCATAGGCAAGTAGAACTCGTCCGTCCGGGTTAAGATGTTTTGGTAGATCGGCCATCAAGGTTTTGGCCAGATGGAAGCCCGGATCATAGAGCGCATATTCGAAATTGGTCTTCGGCTTTCGATCAACCCACGGCGGATTCGACACAATCACGTCGAAGCGTTCGTTCGTTTTGATGACCTCAAATGCACCGGGCTTGTCCTTCTTCACCAACCGGCACTCAAATCGGTCCGTCCAACGGAAGCGACGCGCGTTGTAGAGCGCATTTGCCTGAGCAGCTGGATTGATGTCAGTGCCAACGACCTTATTCGCGCCTCGATTCAGGGCACAAAGTGACAAGAGCCCCGTTCCCACACCGATTTCCAGCACGGTCTTGTCCTTGCAGAGATCAGTCGTGCGAATGAGCTTCCGCAGACTCGGAGTGTCGCGCGGGTCCCAGAAGACGCTGTCGAACTGCGCAACCGTGTAGCGGAGATCATCGACGTTTCGCCAACCCACCACCCGGAAGTCTTTGGGCGCGGGCAGCGGAATCGAAACGCCTTGCGCTTGAATCCGTAATACTACGGAGTTGGAAAGCACGAAGGCGGTGAGCAGCAAGGATAAGCAATTTCGCATCTGAATCTCGGGATTGTCCCTATCGCATTTCTGGGCGCAATTCCGAAAAAATCCTGTCATTTGTTCGAAGATGAGACCTAGCGTGAGTGCTGTGTTCCTTCTGTCGGTTTCTGACCCGGCCAATAAAGCGCACCGACAGCCATGCCATAACCGACGTAAGCCAGCCACGGGAACCAGGGAAAGTAGGACCACTCCGCCTGACCGCCGAAAAAAGGCGCCAGCCAGACACCAATACTCGAAACGTCACTGCAGTAGCGATTGACTGCTCCCGTGCTCAACACAACGCATTCCGCCAGGATCAGGGCGGCCAACCAATGTGGACTGCGCTTGTAGATCGCACGATGAAGCGCGGTCAGCAGAATTCCCGCAGCGGCAAGAAACAGGATATCCACTCCGAAAATGAATTGCTTCGGATCAAGCTCGGGAAAGTGACCCATCCAACTCCGAATCAGAAGATGCGCATTCATTCCAAGATTGAGCGCAAAGGCGAGAAGCAGGGTCTTCACTCCTACTGGGCTGTCCATTACCCACAATTCCGTCACCTCCGATATTTCGGGTGACGCGTAACTGCCAACTTCCAGTCAGAATTGTGGGTGATGAACAGCCCAGCGGGAGGGAGGGAGAACGCAACATAAACCAGCTGATCTGACTGTGGTCAATCGCGTGTCTCTTGAAGTATGCCCCCCAGTTGCCACCACTCTCAATCACACTCATACGTGAGCGCGGCCAAGTTCAGTTCTTCACCACGCTCAGCTTGTGATATTGATTGAGCCGCGGCTTCTCCAATTGGCTTACGGCTCCATTGGCCCACTTCACTTCGATCCAATCCACCACCGACGTGTCACCCAAACCGAAGTGAATCACAGAGGGGTGCTGGCAATTGAACGAATCCCCGGTGGCAACGATTTTGAGAAATGTCTTTGTCCGGGTTTTGACCCGCACGACCGCACCAATTTCTGAACCAGCTTCGCTGGGGCGCAGGTTGAGGCCGATCCAGGGACCATTGGCAGTCCATTCATTGCGATACACGTGGAGCACATCGAAGTCATTGCCCACACCTCCTCGATTCTGCGCTTCCAGGACAATGAGATCCTGCCGTCCGTCTTGATCAAGATCGGCTGCGATGACAGAGCGCGAATCGTATTCGAATGCTACATCGAGGGCGAAGGCACTGTTCATGAAATTGGTCCCGCGCTGATTCAGATAGAGAAAGTTCTTCTCGTATCCGTTCCAAGAACCATCCGCCCATTCCTCCTGTTCATTCTTGAATTCCAAAGCGCGGAGATCCGTGGGCTTCACCGTGGAATAGATATCATGGGTCCAAAAGCGCGTGCAGTAATCGCGACAGGTCTTGCCGCTCCGATGACCGTTGGCGACGTAGATATCAAGGAATCCATCATTGCCGAAATCAAACGCCGTCGTGCCCCACGACCACCCTGAGCGCGCGACGCTTTCCCTGAAGGCCGGTTCGCGAAAACTGCCGTCTCCGCCCACATACATGCGATTGCCGAAGGCCATCTTCATACGCAACTCGGTGATGTCCGGAAAGTTCTCGCGCTTCAGTCCAAGTGCTTCCAAGCGGCGCGCGGTGGTGGAACTCATACCCGTCACGAAGAAATCCATTTTCTTATCGCGATCGAAATCGCCAAACACATGTCCCATTCCAAAGTTGGCGCGTTCTCCGGAGAGGGACGATGTGACGTCTTTGAATTTGCCCTTTCCATCATTCTCAAAGAGATCGATTCCGCTGAAATCGCTTACTACAAGAAGATCCAGGTCGCCGTCCGAATCGTGGTCCCAAAACGATCCGCTGTAGGTTCGACGGAAACGTTTTTCGGCCAAGCCGGAATCCTCGGTGGCGTCCCGGAATTTGCGATCGCCTTCATTGATCAACAGGAACGAGGGGAAACCGTCATTCGCGTCAAAGATTGGATCGGGGATGTTCCCCATCCGATAGGGTTCCTTGTATTGGGCAATCCAGAGATCGAGTTTGTTGTCTCCGTTCACATCACCTGTTGAAATGACCTGGGGACGAAAAAAGTTTGTGCCGCCCGCGAAGATACGTGTGGGTGGATTGAATTGTCCATTCGGACCGAGTTCATACAGGAAGGCGCCAATCATCCGATAAGCGAGGACAACGTCGGGTTTCCCATCGCCGGTGAAATCGCCAACCGTGCCCGTCATGTGCGGAAGTCCTTTTTCCAACAGAAATGGATTAACGCCTTCAGGTTGGAGTTGCCCAAACGGTTGGGCGACAAAGTTCATTCCTCCCCGGTTCTTGAGGATCATGTTTCTTGGCGGAGAAATGATCTCACTGTAACCGTCGCCATCCAGATCATAGACGAGGATGGGCATCGTGCTCGCGCCCTCCGTCTGCGGGGTGGGGATCTCGCGAAAGACGTTTTCGCCACTGCGTTCAATAATGTGGTAGTCACGGAAGCTCAGCTCGCCCGGTAATGGAACTGCCTCCGGACTCGCGGCCTGTTTCCATTGCACATCGAGTTTGCCTTTGATCGCAAGGCGACGGTTGCTCTTCGGGTAATTGATATGGAGCCCGACACTGAAGACGGAATGGGCCGCCTCGCCGTCCTCCTCCGGGCGAAACTCAGAGTGATGCCACTCGCTCTGCACCAGTTTCGCTCCCTGTGAGCGATGAAAGAGAATCTGTTCCTTGAATCCGAGCTGATTGAATGAGCTGGAGTTGGTGGAGGATTCGCGACGGGAGATTCCAAAGAGTTGGGTAAACGCTTTACCGGGTTGCTGGATGTTGATCCGTTCGAATGGCATCAAGGCCATAAGGGGGAGGGCGTCCTCTTTCTCGCGCAACGCATCCCAGAGTTTGGTAAAGGGCGCTTCGTGTTTTTGGGCGGCCACTTCGTCGGCCCAGAGTGTTGCATCCAATGAATCACGATCGGACTTGCTCACGGTCGATTGTTTGGCGCCAGGAACCGGCGCCACCGGCATCGGCTTGGGCAATGAACTGGCGGGAGAGATGGGGGCGATTTTCCGCGTTCCCATGAGGCCGACCAACAAGACTACAGCCACCACTCCGCCAATCGCCGTGTATATGGGGAACTTGTTATTCATGAAACCGCGATACGGTGCGGGTCAGTTTGCATTGTTCTGTACCACCTGATGATACTTGTTGATGTCAGGCCCGTTGAGCACGGTTTCATCTCCATCGGGCCAGCGAATCACGACCTTCTCCACTTTGCTTTGCGCACCAAGACCGAAGTGTTTGCTCGCGGAATGCTGGCAGTAAAATGAGTCGCCGTTCACGAACACGGCCGGATATGTCCCTCGGTCGTTGTGAACTTCAACCCGCGTCCCGGAAATAGAGCCACGTTTCCTCTTCACAGAAACACCGATCCAATTGCCGTTATCTTCCCACGTATTCCGATATACGTGCATGGTTTCCTTCGGCGCTTTGAGGGTGGAATCAAGCTGCATTACGATCAGATCCTGTCGTCCGTCGCGATCGAGGTCTTCCGCAATCACGGAGCGAGAGTCGTACTCGAAGGCCAGTCCGAAAAGGAATGCAGTGTTCACAAAGTTTGTCCCGCCCCGATTCAGATAGAGCACATTCTTCTCAAAGCCGTTCCAGGACGACGCCTTGCCGCCCCATTGCTCTTTGACTTCCTTGAAAACAGCGAGCGTGGTTTCCACGGGCAGCTTGCCGTCGATGTAAACATCGTGCGTCCAGAACTCCGTGCAGTAGTCCTTGCATGAGGTGCCGCTCCGGTGGCCATTGGCGACGTAGAGCTCCGGAAACCCGTCGTTGCCAAGATCCAAAGGCACGACGCCCCAGGCCCAACCGGTGCGGGCCACCTCACCGGAAAATTCAGGCTGGCGAAACACGCCTTTGCCACGACCGGTGTAAATCCGGTTGCCAAAGGCCATGCGCATTCGAAGTTCATCGATATCCTTGAATCCTTCGCGACGCAGCCCCATGGCC
Organism: Verrucomicrobiales bacterium; assembly: GCA_002715965.1. Lineage (GTDB taxonomy): Bacteria > Verrucomicrobiota > Verrucomicrobiia > Limisphaerales > JAYPXF01. The sequence continues at coordinate 10,872 of PBAL01000043.1, forward strand.
TCCAGCCGGCGAGCCGTGGTGGAACTCATCCCGGTGACGTAGAGGTCGATGTTCCCGTCGCGGTTGATGTCGGCGATCGTGTGGCCCATCCCAAAGTTTGCTCGTTCATCGATCAACTCTTTGGTGACCATCTTAAAATCGCCATTGCCATCGTTTGCGTAAGCGTCGACTCCGCTGAAGTCGTTGACGCTGATCAAGTCGAGATCGCCGTCTTCGTCGAAGTCCCAGAACGACCCCGTGTAGGTCCAGCGATGGCGACGTTCGCCCAGTCCGGCGGCCTCAGCGCGTTCCTCAAACTTGTTGTTCCCGTGATTGATGAGCAGGAACGCCGGATAGCCACTGTTCGCGTCAAAGATCGGACTCGGAATCCCGCCGTTGAACATCGACTCGCGGTATTGGCCGATCCAGATGTCTGTCGTTCCATTGCCATCGACATCGCCACTTGTTGCCACCGACGGTTGTGCGAGCAGGAACTTGCCCTTTCCACCCGCTCCAGCCAGCGCACCGTCGAACCCGTCCGAGCGAGGCGCAGTGTAGATGAGCACAGGTGCCAAGGTGAATCCATCCTTAGCCCCAGGATAGAGATAGACCCCGAACTTCGGAATCGCGATCACCAAGTCCAGCACGCCATCGCCGGTAAACTCGTCAATGACCGAAGCAGACAGAGGAAGAGCCATGGAAAGGTCTTTGGCGCTCATGCCCGGCGGGGCTAGTCGCAAAAGATCGGCACGGGTGAAGTCAAAGTCCCCCTTGTTCACAAACATCACGTTCTGCGACGGCAACATGATCTCCGGCAAATCATCTCCATTTACGTCAACGACCAGGGTTGGGTGTGAAACCAACATGTCCGTTACCGGCAGCGTCTGTTCCACGAAGGGCACGGAGCCTTTTCGGGAAAGAATCTCAATATTCTGGAATTCAATTTCGTGCGTCTTGGGCGACGCAGATTCCGCAGACCAATTGACTCCCATCTGCCCATTGCAGATGTATCTCCAATCGTCAGGCCCGGTGACGTGGAGCGAGATGTTGAAGACTGACTTTGGACCGGCGTTTTCGTTCCCGGTGACGAAACGTCCGTGATGCCACTCCGATTGCACGAGCTTGTATCCCTTTGTCTCCAAGCTGCGCAAAGTAGAGATAAACTGATCGAATGTGACTTTCTTACTTTCGCCGGGACTCTGCTTCAGAATTCCATACTCCAGCTTGGAAGCCTTCGACGGCAGGTGAAACACGACCGATTGCGCCTTCAAATCCGCGAACACATCCACATCAGCTTTTGTTCCCCGGAGCCGATCCCAAAGGCGCACGATCGGCTGCTCAAACTTCTGCGCTTCAACCTCGTCTCCCCACAACGTTTCATCATAGCGATCCCGCTCGGACATCAGCTTTTTCGCCTCTTCTGTCGCCTCAGTTTCCGAAATAGGAATTGGTGTGGCGATAGATGGCGTGGGTCCCGATGCGGCAGGAGAAACCGGCATCGGATTGGTCGCTTTCCCGCCGAATATCATGAACGCGCCCAAGCCGATTCCGGCAACAACACAAACGATCCATGGAGCGGTGTTTGAAGACGATTTGCTCATGCGTAACCCATTATCGACCGATTTGAGAAGGGATCGTTCGAATATACCGGGGCGGCCATTGCAACTCAATTGCCGGGCGCGTTCCAGCACATTCAGCGTTGATTCCATGGCTGGTTCCGATTATCCATTGCCGCCCTTCGTTTGAGATCCGTGACGAGATTGGAATAAGTCCGCCAGTCGTGGGTCACAAGGCGACAACCAGACATGAGTTCAGAACGCGCAGATTCCGCAAACGCAATCCTGCTTGCCGGGGACGAAATCCTATCTCAAGCCGAGGAACTGCTCGCGTTGATCGACGACGAAGCCTACCGCTGCAAGGTGGAAGCCGCTTTTGGCGCGACTCTCGGCGGACACATGCGGCATTGCATCGACCATTTTATCAGCTTCCTCGCCGGCGTCGCGGAGACCCGGATCAATTACGATCATCGCGAGCGCGATTCCGTGCTGGAAACCGATCGATCAGCTGCGCTGCTGCGCGTGCGTGAGATTCGCGAATCTCTCTCCCGCCTGAACGCAAAGACGTTGGCCCGCCCGTCGAGCGTCACCTGCAAAGTCCGCTACGAAGGAGAATTTGCCCAATCGGCTGAGACTACATTTGCCAGAGAACTGATGTACGTAGTTTCACATGCGATGCATCACCTCGCCCTGATGCGGATCATGGCCAATCTCCTCAAGATAGAACTGCCGGAGCAATTCGGCGTGGCTCCATCCACCCTGGCTCACCTGCAATTGCAGAAGAGCAATCCGGCACTGGCCGCAGCTCAGGCGTGAGCGTGGGCCGCAAACTGTGGCTCCGGTTCAAAGCAAAACTTGTTCGGACTTCCACCTGGGAATTCTGGCCGCCCTACATCTTCTACCTGCCGGTTGCGCTTCATTACTTTCTGCTGGCGATCCGCTATCGCGGGTTGACCCTCCCGATGTGCACCAACCCCGGTACCATCAACGGATACCAGGCTGGCGAATCCAAGGCCTTCTCATTGGGCAAACTCCACGAAGGCGCGCCTGAGTTCGTCGCCGAGGCATGGCTGATTGAAGGAAACAACACCGAAGAGAAAATCGCCTGCTGTCGGAAGCTGATCGCTGACCAGTCCATCGACTTCCCCTGCATCCTCAAGCCAGATTGCGGCAATCGCGGGAGTGGGGTGAAGGTGATTCACAATAACGAAGAGGCCGTTGACTATCTGCGCAAAATCCAAGCACCTGTGATTATGCAACGCTACGTGCCCGGTCCAAAGGAAGCCGGCGTGTTCTATTACCGCTATCCCACTCAAGACAGAGGGCAGCTATTTGCCATCACCGAAAAGATCTTCCCGAAGGTAACCGGTGATGGAAAGAGCACCTTGGAGCAGCTGATCTGGAACGACAAACGCGCCTACATCATTGCGGACAAATACCTGGAGCGCTTCGCCGCAGATCTCAATACCATTCCCGCAAAAGGCGAAGATTGGCAACTCGTTCAAGCCGGCAATCACGCGCAAGGCTGCATCTTTTACGACGGCTGGCACCTCGCCTCAGACGAACTCACAGAATCCATGGACCAAGTTGCCAAGGGTCTGAACGAATTCTACTTCGGCCGCTTTGATATCCGTTACGAAAAGGACGAAGATCTCAAGGACGGCAAGAACTTCAAGATCCTCGAGGTCAACGGATTCGCATCCGAAGCCACCTCCATCTACGACCCGCGAAACTCGCTTTGGAGAGCCTATTCCACCTTGTTTCGTCAATGGCGAATCGTTTTCAAGATCGGCGCCCAGAACCGCCAACGAAAATTCTCCCCCCCCAGCCTGAAGCAACTGATCCAGCGCGCGCGCCGCTACCAAGTTCAGAAGGCGACTCATCCGGTGACCGACTAGGCTGCCGATTCGACACGCACATCACGTCTGAAAAATTTTTCACATTTTCTGAAAGAACGACGCGCCCCAGACCGTAGATCTCCCCGAATGGAGAAACACGATCAAGATATTCGCCGATCCCGATTATGGACCGGGTAATTCGAACGCGAAGAACAGTTCACGCCTGGGCTCCGATGCGCTGGCCGGATTGCACTTGAATCCGCTTCCGGGAACGGCGCGAGAAAGTCCCTTGCACAGCAAGCGCGCCAATGAGTGAAAATGGCAGTGGAGTGCCCCCATTCTTTGGTCCAAACGCTATGAGAGATTTTGTTTGGGTTCTTGTTGTTCATAGTTCGGTGGAGGGAGGGGC
>PBAL01000044.1 GCA_002715965.1 Verrucomicrobiales bacterium
AGACCATTCTTGGCACAATACTCGACGGCATAGTCTCTTTGTCGTTTTGCTCCATGACCCTCAAGCTGCTTCTTGGTGCTTAGGCGGGAGTAGGAGTAAGCAATCGGTTTTGAATTCTGCATGGAGGCAGAATATTCAAATTGCAAATACGAATCAATATCTTGCTCACCGTATTGCTGCCCGCAACGAAAGCGCCGAATCCTCCAATGAGCGGTGCAAATATCGGCCAGGCCGGTCCGGCGACGGATGCCACGCCCTCCGCCAAGGCAATCGGCATCTTTTCGAATTCTGCTGCACCCCCGCCTGAATTAATGAACACCTGCACCATTGGCACCGTGAAAATCAACGCGACCGAGGCCCGGAGAAGCGTTCGCCCGGAGGTCGCCCAGGCACGTAAATAGGACGCGCCATTCATCCCGTGCAGCAAATACGTGAGCACCGAAACCAGCACGAAAATGGTGCCCGGCAGGTAAAGGAGTTGAACTTTGGAATCGATCTCCGTGCCCAGGACGCCCTTCCACAAGATGGTCACGGCTTCGCCGGTCAACAGGCGTTTCACGCCCAACTCCGGCACGCGCGTCACGATCAGCAGCGCTGCGACGAATAAATACGGCGCCCAAGCACGAAACAATCCCATGGCAGGTGCGCCGTTTTCCGCATCCTTGATCTCGATCGATCCCATCCAATCTGCTTCCCATTTCTCCTTCGGCTCAAAATCCCAGATGTCTTCCTTCTTCGGCACCAGGAAACCAGCCTTGGCGCCCGGAACCACGATCGCCAGTCCGATCAATCCGCCAAGGATCGATGGAAACTCCGGACCCAACGTCCGCGCCACGACCAGATAGGGCACGGTCATCGACAACGACGCAAAAACGGCAAACTTCCAGACCTTCAATCCGTCCACGAAAGAACGTGACGGCCCGAAGAAGCGCGTCATCAGACAAACGACGAACAATGGGATCAACACACCGGCGACCGCATGAAGCAGGGCAACCTTTGCCGCGATGTGCGCGAGGAAATCCGACCATTGCTCGAATCCCTGCTCGGCCGCGTAAGCCTTCACATCCGCATCGGAACTCAAACCGGTGTTCACACCCACAAGGATCGGCGTGCCCAACGCACCAAAGGAAACCGGGGTAGACTGTATGACCATTCCAGACACCACAGCGGCCATCGCCGGAAAGCCCAGTCCCACCATCAACGGAACCGCCACGGCCGCCGGCGTCCCGAATCCGGCCGAACCCTCGATGAACGAACCAAACAGCCACGCAATGATGATCACCTGCACGCGACGATCCGCTGAAATATCCGTGAAGCCCTTGCGGATCACCCGGATCGCCCCGCTCTCCTGCAGTGTATTCAGCAACAGGATGGCGCCGAAAATGATGTAGAGCAGCGAGGCGGCAACGATGAGTCCGTGAATGCTCGCTGCGGCCACCTGAACGCCGGGCACCTTCCAAACCGCCAATCCCAAGATCGCCACCGTCAGGTACGACAAGGGCATTGCCCGACTCGCCGGCCAGCGCAGGATCACCAGAAACAAAGCAACCACCGCGATCGGGAGAAACGCCAGCAGCGCGAGCACCAAGGGATTCATGCGAGGGATTTAGCCGACGTGGCGGGTGGAAACAATTTGAAAACCCGGCACACTGAGGATCTGGTAACAGAACGAATGGCTGCTGCTACGCTCCGGTCCCGCCTTCACTGTTGAATTTCACCTCCAGGTTCTTCGCGCATTCCGGACAGATACCATGTGAAGGCTTCTTCCCGATCTCGGCCGTCATGTGTTGCTCCAGCGTCAGCCAATTCTCGTCCTTCTCGATGCGCTTGCACCAGGCGCAGATGGCAATCCTCGGGCGCGTATTGCCACGCCAGCTCAGAAAACCGTTTCGGATGTTTCCTGTGATCGCGTTTTTGACAGCATCGTTGGGAAGCCCTCGAACAATGGTCAGCGCAGGTCGTGAGGCCGGATTACTTCAAGGGCTTGGCTGATGGGACACTATTTCTCGTCGATGAGTTTCTTCAATTCGGCCAGCCGATTGTCGTTTGCAAACAGATACGCCTCGCGAGCGCGGTGGGATTCAGCACGCTGCGCCTGCAGTTTCTTGTAATCGGGATTGTCCTTGAGTTTTCGTTGCTGCTCTTTCCTGGACTGGTTCAAGGCTTCATCAGAAACGAAGAGCCGGGGATATGCGGATTCCAGTTTCTGTTGGGCGGCTTGGCGCGCAGCCTCTAAATCGCGATAAGCCTTGTTGTCCTGATGTTGGCGTCGGAGGCGCTCGAGCGCGGCCTTCTTTCGGCTGTTCGGATAATTGTCAATCTCCGGCGATTGCCCGATGAGATAGGCGTCCAACGCACGGCTGGCACGGTGTGTTGCCTGGAGCAACTGTTTGAAATTCGGATCCTCCTGATGGTACTTTCTGCGAAGCGTCTGGATCTTTTTCTTCCGGTCCTTGTTCGAGCTGAATGCGGCCGGGAACTGCTTTTTCTTCAACGCATCGAGTTCATCCACCTTCTGAACGAGTGCGCGGTATTCGGGATGACGCTGATAGAGCCACTCGTGCGCGTTTACCCTGCGAATCTGGTATTCGTCTTCCGGAGACTTCTCCACCGGATACTTGCCGGCAATCGATTTGACGTGGGCGACGTTGGCGGACTGTGCGCGGTGTTTGCCGGCGTTCAGGATCTGGATGTTGTCGAAGGCCGCGGGTTGGTCGTCCACTTGGAATGCGAAATAGGTGCGTTCCTTGTCCAGAATCGGGTGCGTTGCGTGCGCGAGGTGTTCGCGATCCACATGGGCGATCATCTGGTTGCCGATAAACTCGACGGTCATGGTGTACCAACGGTCTGGTTGGAACTCGTAGGCGCATTCACCGTGGCGGTAGGAAAAGTAGGGGCCGGATTGATCCTTGGCGGTCTGAATATAAAAGTGATCGGGTCGAATGTGAACGACCGCGTTGTAATGTCCGTGGCTGCCTGTCACGAGGCGGATGTCGCGGGATTGCTGCAGCTGAAAATCGAAGCGGATGAGGACGTCCTTGTAGCTGGGTTTGCGGAGGAAGATCCGGGTGTTCTCCGTGCCGCTGTCGACGCGTTGAAGGATTCCGCGTTCGGCGGTCCAATCTCCGTTGTACCAGAGGCGCTCGCTGGCTTGGCCGGAGAAGTGATCGGCAAAGTAGAGTTGGCGAGGTTCGCAAAGCAAGGGAGCTGACGGTGTGCGGGCGGAGATCTGTTCGCGCCATTGAAGGAGCTTGGTTTTCAGTTCACGCACTTTGGCCGGTTGTTGTTCGGACAGGTCGGATTCTTCGGAAGGATCCTTGGCAAGTGAGTACAACTCGATTTTCCCCTCCTCGAAGCGCTCGATGAGTTTCCAATCGCCGTCGCGGATGGCACCCCCGCTGAAGCCGCCAAGAAAATGCGGCCGGTCGAGTGGGTAATGCCAATAGAGGGTGCGCGCGTTTGATTGCCTGCTCCCGGTCCACTGCGGAAGGATTGAAACCCCGTCCCGCTGTTGAGTGCCTGCCACGCCAGCCGCCTCAAGCAAGGTGGGGTGGAAATCTGTGTTCATGGTTGCCTGTTTGTTCACGCGACCAGCCTTGATCTTCGCCGGCCATTGAACGATCAGTGGAACACGGATGCCCCCTTCGTAGAGTTCACTCTTGCCGCCACGGAGCGGGGCGTTGGAGGTGATGTTGGATTCTCCACCGTTGTCACTGGTGAAGATGAAGATGGTGTTTTCAAGCAGGTCCAGCTCGGTGAGCTTGGCGCGGATCTTTCCGATGCCGTCGTCGATTCCTTCCAGCATCGCGGCGAGGTGTGGGTTGTGATCGATGGCCCAGTGATTGAGCGGGTCGCCCTTGCCCAGGCCGGCGTCTTCGCAGATGTAGCAGTTGGCGCGGCCGGATTTGCCGGGCTTGTGCTTCTTCCGATACTTTTCCACGAGGTCGGGCCGTCCGTTGAGGATCGTGTGCGGAGCGTAATGCGCGAGGTAAAGGAAGAACGGCTTCTGTTTGTTCCGCTCAATGAATTCCACCGCTTCGAGATTCAATCGATCAGTCAGATTCTCCTCTTCCCCAAGGCGCTGTGCCGGGATGTCGATCCAGCGAATGGGCTGGGTGCGGAAGACGTAAGGCCAGGTGTTCGCTCCATTGCCGACGCTCTTGACTTCACTGCCGATATTCCAATCAAAGCCGTGATCCGCGGGACGCGTTTCGAACTCCGCTTCATGAAAGGCGTATCCAGTCAGGTGCCATTTGCCGATCATGCCGGTGGTGTAGCCATGATTCTGCAGTTGTTCCGAAAGCGTCGTCAGTTCCGTGGGCAGGCGGTTGGCGGAATTGGGCCGCAGGTAATCCATGATGCCTAGCCGGGCAGGATGGAATCCGGTCAGGAAAGCGGCGCGATAAGGGGAACATACCGGCGCGGCTGCGTAGGCCTGGGTGAAACGCATGCCCTCGCGTGCCATGCGGTCAAGGTTGGGAGTTTCGTTGAAGGTGTCGCCATAGCAGCCCAGATCTGCCCAACCGAGATCGTCGGCCAGGACGAATACGATGTTGGGCCTGTGCTCTGCCGCGCCGATCGATGTGACGGCCAACAGGAAGGCTGACAGCACAATTGCGTTGAGGGCTTTCTTCATTGGAATGACTGCAGGAATTGAAACCGGACCGATCCTGGACATTCAATGCGCAATGGAAACAAGTTCGGTTTTCGCGGATGTGCCTTACTCTGCGGTTTCCGAGAAGAGGATCGGGAACAGACTAGTATAGTCGTCCGTCCACAGCGCCACTTCTCTCTCTGAGGGCTCGGGTTCCTCGGTCGTCACTGCCGTTCGAACGATTTCGACGAAGATGGGATCGCGGCAAAGAATCATCCAGGTGGATTCATAGACCCAGGGATCACCCACTGGATTGTCGTCGGACACGACTGCGACGTGATAGTTGTATTCCTTTGCGGCATTGCGCACCACCGGTTCGAGATCGAGGTAACGATTGCTGATGTGGATGGCCAGCACGCCCTTGGGCCGGAGGTGGCGTTCGTATTCGGCAAACGCCTCCTTCGTGAGCAAATGAACCGGGATCGCATCACTGCTGAAGGCATCCAGTGCCAACAGGTCCAGCTCCTGAGGTTCCTCGCGTTCCATGTTCAAGCGCGCGTCACCCAGAGACATCTCGACGTTCGCCAGGGAATCTTCGAGGAAGGAGAAATGCGTCTCAGCCAGGCGGATGACTTCCGGGTTGATTTCATAAAAGCGGTAAACGTCTCCATCTCGGCCATAAACAGCCAGCGTGCCCGCACCCAAACCAACCACACCCACCCTCCGATTGGCGTCGGGCAGATAGTCGATGGCAATTCCCACCCCGCTGTCCACCCCGTAGTATGAGGTCGCGTAGGTCTTCTTGTCTTCCGCCATGACCTGGAAGCCATGGGTGATTCGTCCATGTCGAAGCAACAAGTAGGGCGTGCGTTCTTCGCCCGTGTCCTCGTACTCAAGGATGTGCATCGATCCATAGAAGTTTCTCACAGCCTCGATGACGTTGTCGTCATCCTCATCGGCCTGGCTATAGAGTCCAACGGAAACCGCAATAACCGTAAGCGCACCGCAATACCATGCCTTCAAATGCCAGACTTTGAATGTGGGTGCATCCAATCTCGGACGCAGAGCAACCCACGCCAACACTGCAACCACCCCCAGCGACCAGTGCATTTCGACGAAGGTCACGAACAGCAAGGGTGCCAGAACAGCGACGAACAACCCGCCGAGTGCACCGCCCACGGATATCATGAGATAGAATCGGGTCAGGTGACCCGGGTGAGGTTTTAACCGAATAAGTTCGCCATGGCAGACCATGCAGGCAACGAACAGCACCAGGGAAAACGAACCCACCTGCCAGTACACGTTCAGCTTATCGATCCTTTCGATCACATAAATGATCCAGGCGATTCCGGCGACCAGGAGCGGGATGAATATGCGACGCCAGTAAAATTTGATCTCGGCGAAACAGAAAATGAAAGTCAGCAGATAAATCGCCAACGGCAGCACCCAGAGAAACGGGATCACCGCGACGTCCTGGGTCAGCTTGTTGGTCGTCGCGAGCAACAGCGCCGAGGCCGAGGCCGGGAGCAGAAGCCAGAACGCAAGTTCCCGGCGCGTCACCGGTGAAACATTCGGATCCGCATGTTCGGACAATCCCCGAACCTCCGCGTGCGTCCGGCCCCACATCCAGATCCTGGCAGAGCACCACGCACAAACGATGACGAACACCAGCAGTCCGATCGACCAAAACCCGCTTTGCCCCTGCCGCGTGAATTGCGACTCGAAGTAGATGGGAAAGCTCAACAATGCCAGCAGCGAGCCCACGTTCGACAAGGCGTACAACCAATACGGCGATTTGCCGGGATGCAGCCACGAGAACCACTTCTGCATCAGCGGTCCGGTGCTTGATAGAACGAAGTAAGGAAGCCCAATCGTCGCGGTCAGAAGCAACAGAATGTGCAGGGTGGGTTCAGCGCCTGGTTCGGGTTTCCATGCCTCTGCCGGTATGATCGGCAGCGTCAAGAAAGCCGCGATCAACAGCAAAAGGTGTACGATTGCCTGCTTTTGCGGCCGCACCCAGGTCGTCAGCCAATGCGCGTAGGCATAGCCGCCGAGGAGCAAGACCTGGAAGAAAAGCATGCATGTCGTCCACACGGCCGGTGTGCCGCCAAACCACGGAAGAATGAATTTCCCGATCAGGGGCTGAACCTGGAACAAAAGGAACGCCCCAATAAAAATGGTCAGTGCAAACGCCGGCATGGGTGCGCCCGCACCATCAGCTGGGGTCGAGCGAGACGATACTCTTCGGACCATTGACTCCTTTGCCAATCGGAAAATGAACGTTGTGGCGCGGTCTCGTGAGTGCTTCACAAGCCGGACCGAAGATCTCCTGTGATCGGGTCGGGAGACCCGACGACAACGGACCGCACGCGTTGTGGTCAAGCAGGGTCTTACTCCACTTGGGCTGCGGTTTCCACCATAGGGTGATCACCCCTTTCAATTTGATTTTGCACCGTTTCTACTCCAGTTTCGAATCGGCTGCTGGCGGGCCGGGGAATCCCGGTTCGGCGACGTAAGCATGGGCGATTCCAAGCAAAGCAACGAAAACACACCGGACCTGGGTGCCGGCCTGAAGATGATCCGCAAGATCGGTGAAGGCGGAATGGGCGCGGTCTATGAAGCCGTTCAAGTCAGACTCGACCGGCGCGTCGCAGTGAAGGTGCTCGCTCCCAGATTATCGGCCGACAAGGAATTCCTCAAGCGCTTCAAACGTGAGGCGCGCACAGCTGCCGCGGTCAATCACCCAAACCTGGTTCAGGTTCATGATATCGGTGAATCCGAAAAGGGTCTGCACTACTTCCTGATGGAGTACATCGAGGGTGAGAATCTCGCCCAACGCCTCAAGCGCACCGGTCGCTTTCCCGTGAACGAGGCCCTGCAGATCATCAGCTGTGTTGCGAGCGCTCTCAATGCCGCGCTGGACAAGGACATCATTCATCGCGACATCAAGCCGGACAACATCATGATCACCACCGGGGACATCGTGAAGCTGGCCGAGGAAGAGAAATACAAGGAAGCATTCGATTCATGTGACACATTTCCACCCGCCCTCAATACGTACAAATACCAGCAGGACACTTGCGACAGCATTCGCACCAACATCCCCCCCAAGCATCTTCCAAAGACCTTCCCCTACACCGAAGGCCCGGAGGGATTCCTGCTGCAGAAACGCTATCAGAACACGAAGTGAGCCCATGCAACTCGACCTGCCCAAGTGGTTCGACCTCCACACCCACTTTCGCCAGGGACCTGCTGTGCCGGCCTACATCCAGGCGCACATCGACATGGGTTGCGCGGGAGTGCTGGCCATGCCGAACACCAAGCCGCCGATCGCCCGCGTCACCGGCGAACCCGATGCCGAGAGCTGGACGATCGAACGATACCTGAACGAACTGAAGGCCAACGGAGCCGACGTCTTCGAGCAGGTGATCGTTCCCCTCTATCTCACCCGCAACACCACCCCGGCGATGATCGCCGATGGCGCCGAGTCAGGACTCCTGCGCGCCTGCAAATACTATCCGCCCCACGGCACCACGAATTCCGAGCACGGCGTTCCAATGAAGGAATTTCTCGATGGGGACATCCTGCGTGCGATGGAGGAGAACAACCTCGTCCTCTGCATCCACGGCGAACAGCATGCCTTGCCGGGCGAGGATTACCTTGCGGCCAATCGGAACGCTGAAGCCATCTTCTATCGCGAGACGATGCCCCGTCTTTTGGAAGCGCATCCGAATCTCCGAATCGTCTGCGAACACATCACCACCGCGGAAGCCGCCCGCTTTGTTCGGAAAGCGCCGGATCGCGTCGGCGCCACCATCACCCCGCAGCATCTGCTCTACACGCTGGGCCACCTGATCCAAGGATTGAAATACCATCTCTATTGTCTGCCCGTTGTGAAATTCGACGACGACCGCGACTTCCTTCGCGATGCCGCGACTTCAGCGGGACAAAGCAAGTTCTTCGCGGGAACAGACAGCGCCCCGCACACCACCAAGGCCACCGAATGCGGATGCGCGGCCGGTTGCTTCACTGGTGGATGCGCCCCGCAACTCTACGCGATGGCCTTCGAGGAAAGCAGGATCGATCTGTCATCAAAAAGCGGCCGCGAATCGTTCGAACGCTTTCTCTGCCTCAACGGTCCGGCGTTCTACGGCTTCCCCGCTTCGACTGAACGCTTTGGTTTGGAGCGAAGTCCTTGCAAAACTGAAGTGCTGGAGACGGCGGATGGAAACGTCACACCACTGCCGAGCGGATTGAATCTGGATCTGACCTGGAGTCTTCGGTGATCGAAACGACTGGTGTGGGTGTAGACCATTGAGAAGCGCGAGCGAAAACGCTACGGCCGGTCTCAGACCGAGCCATTGAACAAGACCGAAGGCCTCCATCACACGCGAAGGAAGAGGTATGTCCAAAAGTTGTGGACGAGCGGTTGTTTCCGATCTGGAATCCTTGACCGTCGATGGCTTTCACGAGGTGGAGGTAGTCAGTGCCGCGAACGCGGCAGAGAACAATGTCGGCGGGATCCAGGGGGGGGGCGACGGTGCAGCGTTGGCCGGACGTTTCCACTTCACGTAAAGCCCAAGCCGCCAACGGCCAAACGGTGTCTGGGCCGCGGAAAAGCGGTCGGTCAACTGTTCCTACAGTTCGGATTCGGTCACGAACGCCGGGCCGAATCTATTCCAGCCCGCGAATGGTATCGACCAATAATTCCATGTCCGCCCGGCTGACGGGCGATTGGACGCTGAGGTCTGCCCGATTTTTTTGAGGTGCGACAAACCGATCGTGCATGGGAAGCACGTGCGCCTTGTATTGCTGTTCGATCGATCGGACACTGCGTCCGCGATCCGCCTGGTCGCGGCGCAATCGGCGTGCGAGCCGTTCTTTCATCGGGCAGCGAACGTAGACCTTGAGGTCGAAGAGCAGGCTCATCGCGCGCGAGCGAAACGGCCACAACCCATCCACCAGAACAAACTGCGACGGCTTGATCGGCCGGGTCTTGTCCAGGCGCACGTGGCCGCCGTAATCGTAGGTCGGCGTCTCGATCGTTTTGCCTTTCTTCAGTTTCTCCAGATGTTCGGTAAGAAGTTCCCACTCGATAGAGCGGGGATGGTCGAAGTTCACCTTCTCACGTTGGCGAAGGCTGAGGTGGGAACGATCGAGATAGTAATCGTCGATGGAAATCCGTCCCACGTGCGGGCCAAGGCGTCGTGCCAGGTCGTCGGCAAGGGAAGTCTTCCCGCTGCCGCTTCCTCCGGCGATCGCGATCAATTTGATTCTTGGCTTTTTCATGCCAGCCGAGGGACGGGGTAAGTGCCTCCACAAATGTGTTCCAATCCCGCTTCCCTCAACGGGAGTTCAATTACCGACGAGCTATTCCTTCAGCTGAAAGACTGCCCGCTCAAGGGCAGCGTGCGCCAGATCGAATTCGTGTTCAATTTCTTTGGTGCCGGATCGGGCTTTCTCCAACTCACCCTTCTCAGCGGCATCCTCGATGAACTTGGCGCGGTTGGCGGCTTCAGCCTCCTCTTTCGCTTTCTTCTGCTCGGCGGCCGCGCACCAGCGTTCCGTGATGTCGGCCTGGATCGCCACCCAGTTGACGGATGGGTTTGAGCAGACGGCGCGCCATCCAGGTCGCCGGGATGATACAGACCAGCAAGGTGATGAACGCGTGACGGATTTCGCTCCATGCCTGTTCCCGAATCTTGTCGTATCGTTCCGTAACCGTACGGCTCACCTGGGCCACGCCCACCACCTTGTCCTGCGAGTTGTAGATCGGGGCAATCGCGGCAATCCAGGTGCCGAAATCATCTTCAAAAATCCCGGTCACCTCGGTGCTGCCCGCAAAGGCACGGCGATGTTCGGTGAAGGCTGCATAGCGTTTGCCATAGAAACAGTTTCCGTAACGATCTCACGAAGTTGCAGCGTTTCATCCTGCTCCAAACGCGTCTTGGCCGCCTGATAATTCAAAAGCGAAGACACGAAGACCGGCAGGAACACCAGGATCGAGGAGAACAGGATGATTCGAATGTAGATGCTTATGCGAGGCATCAGACCGGCAACACCAATACGCTCACGAAGTGCCGGTGACGAGACGCGATTTGGCCGATTTGCCAATTCCAAAAACGTCAAGATAACTGGCGAAATCTCGCTGAATCAGGGAGGATAATGCTCCTGTGCAGGAAGCTCCCAAATGCGCCGCACAGCCATTTCAATTTGCCCTCCCCGGACCCGCCGGGTGCTTCGCCCAAAAACCCATCAATTTTGTTGAGTGACCATACCTCTTTGGGCACTCTCCCCGCTCCTTTATGCAGAAGGTGACGCTCGGATTGATCGGTGGCGGCACAGTCGGCGGGGGCGTTTATCAGGCCATCCGAAAAAATGGCGAGCTCATGGCGTCCCGGCTGGGTGTGAAGCTGCGCATTGCCAAGGTCGCCGTGCGGAAGCTCAAGAAGGCCCGCGCGGTGAAGATTCCCGCGTCCATTCTCACCACCGACCGCAGCGAAGTCACCACCGACAAAAAGATCAATCTCGTCGTGGAGCTCATGGGCGGAGTGAAGACCGCCCGCGCCGTTGTTCTCGAAGCTCTGCGAAACGGCAAGTCCGTGGTCACCGCCAACAAGGCGCTGCTCTCCGCCCACGGCGAAGAACTCTTTGAGGAAGCCCACAAACACGGCGTCAACCTCTACTACGAAGCCAGCGTGGCCGGGGGCATCCCCATCATCAAGGTCCTCCGCGAAGCCCTCATCGGCAATCGCATCACCAGCCTCTACGGCATCATGAACGGGACCTGCAATTACATGCTCACCCGCATGAGCCGCGAGGGCATCGACTACGAACCCGTGCTCGCCGATGCCCAGCGCCTCGGTTACGCCGAAGCCGAACCGTCTCTGGATGTCGATGGACATGACGCGGCGCACAAGACGGGCATCCTCGCATCGCTCGCCTACGGTTTCTGGGTGGATGAAAAGAAAGTCCACGTCGAAGGCATCCGGGACATTTCGCAACTGGACATTCAGTTTGCTGAAAAACTCGGTTACGTGATCAAGCTGCTCGGCGTGGTCCGCCAACCGGCGCACACGAACAAGAAGCCGGGCAAGAAGAAGGGATTCGTCCCGATCCAGGCGGCCGTCTATCCGGCATTGGTTCCCAAGGACCACGTGCTTGCCAACATCCATGACGTCTTCAACGCCGTATTCGTGCAGGGCGACATCGTTGGTGACACACTCTATTGCGGACACGGCGCCGGCCAGGATGCAACCGCAAGCGCGGTGCTGAGTGACATCGCGGATGCTGCGTTGGATCTGAAATGCGGCTCGGCAAATCGTGTTCCTTCGTTCGTCCCCCACGAGGCCGACGGTGAGGTCGCGGACACGGACGATATCATTTCCCAGTACTATGTGCGCCTGAACGTCGTCGATCGCCCGGGCGTGTTTTCGAAGATCTCCGGCATCCTCGCCAAGGCCAACATCGGCATCTCCTCCATCATGCAACCGGAGGGCCACGAAGGAGATACCGTTCCGGTAATTTTGATGATTCACGACGCCCCCAATCGTGCTATGAAGGCCGCCCTGAGGAAAATCGCCGGATTGAACTCCGTAAAAGGCCCGCCGGCGATGATCAGGGTGGAACAATTCGACAGATGAGCGCTGACAAATTGCAGAATTGGCCGGGAGTCATCCGGCAGTATCAACGGCACCTCCCGGTGACTGAGGATACGCCCATTGTCACGCTCGGCGAGGGCAACACCCCGCTCGTTCCCGCGCACAATTTCGTCGAGTCCATCGGCGGCAAGTTCGAGCTTCACCTCAAGTACGAAGGCCTGAACCCCACCTGCTCCTTCAAGGATCGCGGCATGACCATGGCCATCAGCAAGGCCAAGGAAAACGGAGCCGAGGTCGTCATCTGCGCCAGCACGGGCAACACCTCTGCTGCTGCTGCCGCCTATGCCGCACGCGCCAAGATGCAGTGCGTGGTGCTGATTCCCAACGGCAACATCGCCGTCGGCAAACTTGCGCAGGCTCTTCTCTATGGATCAACGACCGTTGCCATCGAAGGGAACTTCGACGAAGCCCTCCGCATCGTTCGTGAACTCGGCGAAACTGGAAAAGTTGAGGTCGTCAACAGCATCAATCCGTTCCGCATCGAAGGACAAAAAACCGCCTCCTTCGAAATTTGCGACCAACTCGGACGCGCGCCTGACTTCCACTTCCTTCCCGTTGGCAATGCCGGAAATATCACCGCGTACTGGAAGGGCTATAAGGAGTATTTCTCCGTGAAGCTCTCCGATCGTCTTCCCCGTATGTTCGGATACCAGGCCGCCGGCGCAGCCCCGATTGTGGACGGCGCACCGGTCGAGCAGCCAAACACTGTCGCGACCGCAATCCGCATTGGAAACCCCGCCAGTTGGGACGGCGCCCAGGCGGCCATCGCGGAATCCAACGGACACATCAACAAGGTGACCGACGAAGAAATCCTCGCTGCGTACAAGCGCGTCGCCACCAGTGACGGCGTCATCGTCGAACCTGCCAGCGCGGCATCACTTGCCGGTGTCATCAAGGCGAACGCCGAGGGAATGATTCCCGATGGCAGCGTCGTCACCGCCACCATGTCCGGGCATGGCCTCAAGGATCCGGACAACGCCATCAAGAACGCCGGTTTCGAACCCACCGTCGTCGAAGCCACCCGCGAAGCGGTAATGAAGGTGATCGGACTGTAGGGGATGGCACTGATCGTTCAAAAGTACGGCGGTTCATCCGTCGCGGATACGGATCGCATCAAAAACGTCGCCCGGCGCATCAAGGAGTACCGGGATCAGGGCGACCAGGTCGTGGTCGTCGTTTCCGCCATGAAGGGCGTGACCGACAATCTCATCGGCCTTGCCTACGACATCATGCCCATTCCCACCGAGCGCGAGATGGACATGCTGCTCGCCACCGGCGAACAAACCACCATTGCACTCACCGCCATGGCCCTGCACGCCATGGACATCGAAGCCGTGTCCTTCACCGGCGCCCAAGCCGGTATCAAGACCGATGCCGTCCACACCAAGGCCAAGATCCAGGACATCTCACCCGCGCAGATTCACGAGGCGCTCGATGCCGGCAATGTCGTCATCGTCGCCGGCTTCCAAGGCCAGACCCCCGAAGGAAACATAACCACCCTCGGCCGTGGGGGGTCGGATCTATCAGCCATCGCGCTTGCCGCGGCAATCAAGGCCGACCTCTGCCAGATTTACACCGACGTGGATGGCGTCTACACGACCGATCCCCGCGTCGTTCCCGATGCGCGCAAGCTGACAGAAATCGCCTACGACGAAATGCTGGAACTCGCCAGCCTCGGCGCGAAGGTCATGCAGTCCCGCTCGGTGGAATTCGCCAAGAAATTTGGAGTCGTCTTCGAAGTCCGCTCCAGTCTCAATGACAATCCCGGAACCATCATAAAAGAGGAAACCACAGATATGGAAGGTGTCGTCGTACGCGGAGCCTCACTCGACAAGAATCAGGCCAAAGTCACCCTCGTCGCCGTGCCCGACCATCCCGGCATGGCCGCGCGGATATTCAAGGAACTCGCCGATGCCGCGGTGAACATCGACATGATCGTGCAGAACACGAGCCATGCGGACGAGGCGTCGACCGACGTTTCGTTCACCGTCGAGAAGGCGGACCTGAAGAAGGCCCAGCAACTCTTCGAAGGCCTGCAATCCGACATCGGCTTCAATGAAGTCGCCACCGACGAAAACGTCGCCAAGCTCTCCATCGTCGGTGTCGGCATGCGCAGCCATTCCGGCATCGCTTCCAAGATGTTCGAAACCCTCGCCAGCGAGAACGTGAACATCGGCATGATCTCCACCAGCGAAATCAAGATCTCCGTCGTCATCAACCTCGACGATTCCGAACGCGCATTGAAGGCCGTTCATGCAGCGTTCCTTGAGGATCGGGCGTTCGATTGAACTCCCAGAATTCAAACTCCAAGCCTCAAATAAGCTTCAGGCTCCAGGATTCAATCTGAGCCCCGTTGCATTGATTCGCTTTGGCATTGATCAGATCGAATGACCGGGCCATCGCTTCGGACTGGAGTTTGGAGCTTCTGCGGACCGTCTCAATCTGGAGGAAACAACTTCTTCCGATCCGTTCCATCCAACTTCGTTGAGCACAAGGTATTCGTTTCCACGAATACCACCCGGTCGTCGATGATCTTCGAAGCCCCAAACCAGTGTGGGGACGGATCGAGGATCAGGATCGTCTTCCCCGTGGCGAACTCATAAGTCCGCACAGGGCCTCTTTCTTCGACAAACAGCAGATGAGTCAATCGCTTGTTGATCAGCTCGTTCATCCTGCTGGGCAGGTTTGTCGCCAGCAGCATGAGGTTGCTGGTTCCAAAGTGAAAAGCGGCCATCCAGTTGTAACAGTGCATCCGGTTTCCACCTGGTTTTGCAGGCACCAGTTCGCAGGAGGACAAGACGACTGCGTTGGTTCCGATGGTGTTACCTCCGAAGTATCAACCCTCATGCGTCAACTTGTTGGTCTTCATAAAGTCATGCATGTCCGCTGTCGAAACGACCGTGCTGACCGTGTCGGTGTCGATATCCCACACCATCAGATCCTTGCTTGCGTTCAGGGTTACAAGGTGTTCTTCATCGAGCCACGACACGAAATTGTGCCGGTCTTTGTCCACTCGGATTGCGGAGGACGAATCGATGTTGATCACCACCGGTCCTTGCGCGGCCGGTCCGCGAAATGTCCGTTGTTCCAATAGGTCGCTCATCTTGACGCGTGTTCCCTTCGGACTCTGATAGCTTCCGCGTCCCCATTTGTCCGGGTCGGCCACGCGCACCAGCGCAACCGGAATGCGATGATCCGCGTTGGTCGTGCTCAACACCCAGAACTCGTCCCGCTGGCTGTTCGCCGGGACATGTCCGAGATTCAGCGGAACAGGGAGCCGTCCGAACATCCGGCGTTTCCAACCCGCACCGGTCCGTTCCGTGGTGTAAACCAGCATGTTGCCGTTCGCACTCAGGGCTTCTGGTTCACTCGGTGAAGACATCTGGGGCTTGGATCAAGTCTGCGCAACGGATTCGCCGCGCCGGGTGTAAGTCCATCTCCTATAATCTGAAGAGTGGTAGTCCAAGACGCTACCGCGGCGCTGTTGCGGCATGTGTAGAATTGAGCCGATTCTTCAATCCCACCCTGAAACCCCGCTATCAAGTGGTCACCCGATACTGATTCGTCCCTCACCAGACGGGCGTCCACTTATCGAGCGGGGTCATGCTCGACCAGTCCGGTTCAAATCGCACACCGAAGCCGGGGCCTTGGAGGGTCTCACAATTGATTCGGCCATCGCGGATGTTCAGGAAGACCTCATCGCGGCGTTCCACGTACATGTCGGGATGATGCTTGAGTGCGAGGCGTTTTTCTTCCTTGGTCAGGTGTCCGTTTCCGAAACTGTAATGGTGACCGTTGCGTTCGGCATGAGCGATGTCGAGCGCGCCGAGGGCCGCATAGTCCTGCTGGATCGGGACCAGAGGCATCAGCGAAAGATCTTCTCCGGTTTGAAACAAGGGACGACCTTCGTTTGATCGGATGCGGCAGAAGATACTGTTCAGCATCGACTTGATGAAGCCCTTGCAGTTTTTGTGGGAAACACCCGCGTAGCCGATCTGAACCGCATTCGGAAATGCCATCCTGTTTCCGTCCGCCTCATCGATGACCAGGGGTTTCTTCCTCGCGAGCCGCTTGATCGTTCCCGCGGTTGAAGGGTCGTGCGTCAGTGCGCGGGTGAGGGGTTGCTCGATGAACGCGGTGTGTTGGAAAAGACCGGGCAGCTCTCTTTCAAAGCGCTCGACGAATTTCGCGAACGCGTCGATGTCTGCGGAACTTTCATTGCCATCGAGGGTCACAACCGGGTCTTCGGCTTTGACCACGGCGTCCCAGATTCGATCCAAACGTTCGATATCTGCATCGGGATCGCCGGCTATCTTCACCTTGAAGTAACGAAGGCCATCATGGCGGACGTACTCCTCAAGGGTTTCCGGTTCGCCATCGTTGATGCGTTTCTCGGCGGGTTGATCCGAGGCGATGATCGGGTCACCCAGACCCACGGCATGGCGAATGAAGAAGGACGTCCGGGAACGGCGCGGAAGCAGGCGCGGATGTCGCGTGCCGCGCAACTTCGGAAACAGAGTCTCAACCGGCAAACCCAGCCGGTCGCGCTTGAGGAATTCGAACACCGATTCCCCATGCAGCCGACAAACGGCGTCGATCATCGCGCGTTCGAACAGTGCCGAGGCATAACTTGAGCTGAGGCTTTCGTGATCGGTCGTTTTGCCGATGCCTTGGATTTCGGCATGGCACTTCTTCCATTGCGCAAAGGGCGTTTCGAACTTCGGACTGTCCAGCCAGACCTTGCGGGCGGAGTTTACCAGGGCGAAGAGGCGGGCGAGTTTTTGTTCGCTGCCGTATTTCTTTCGTTTGTCGAGCCAGCCAAACGAAGGTCGATCGCCGGATGCACCCCAGCTCTTGCGGCCCCGGTCGTCGGTAATATTCATCCGGCAGATGAGTATGCCGCGAGGCCGGCGTTTCGGTGGTGGCTTGTTTCCCTCCTGCTTGCCAATGAGGAACGCCATGCGGCCCGGAGGCGTTTCGCGGACAAAGACCTCGATGGATTCGATGTGATAGGCCATGATGAACGGGCATGGATCAAAGCAGCAAAGGAGTGCCGGGCCAATTGCAAATCCGCCTGTTGCAGACGGCCGACCTGGTTCACGCCGATCGGCTTCGCAATCTTGCCGGCTGGAACCAGACCCGCACGGATTGGATACGCTTCATGGAATACGAACCTTCCGGATGCTTCGTCGCGGAGTGGGACGGCAAGGTGGTGGGCACGATCACCACGACTTCATACGGAACGGACCTGGCCTGGATCGGAATGATGTTGGTGGATCCCGATTATCGTCGGCGCGGCATTGCCACTGCATTGATGGAACATGCCATGCGGTATCTGGAAAACGAAGGCGTCAAATGCATCAAACTGGATGCGACACCGGAAGGCCGCTTGGTCTACGAACGTCTGGGTTTTGCCGACGAGTGGGAACTTCATCGATGGGAACGCGACCCGGACATGGACGCCGATCTGGAATTCTTGCGTGATCCATTTCCCGAAAGCGTCCCCTTCGATGCCGAGATCTTCGGCGCAAATCGTGACGCCTGGCGGAACCGACTGGCGGAACGCTCCGCGATCGTCAGCGTGGAACTGGACGACCGGCGCCAACCCGTGGCCTTTGGAATGGCGCGCGAAGGCATGCGCGCGAATTACGTCGGACCGATCGTGGCGCAGGACGAAGCGGGTGGGCTGTTGATCACGCGAAAAATCCTCGAACGGGTTCGCGGACGCTCGTTCTGGGATTTGCCCGATTCGAACAAGGCTGGAATGGCACTTGCCGAGGGGACGGGCTTCCGACAGGTGCGCCAACTGATTCGCATGTGGTGGGGCAATGTGAACGTCGCCAACGAGCCGAAGCTACAGTTTGGAATTACTGATCCGGCTGCGGGGTGAGTCATCCGAGACAAGCAGCCAGACGTGACGGCAAAAACTCCATGCTCCAAAACCCAAGCCTCAAATAAGCTTCAAGCTCCAAGCTTCAGTCAAAGCCGTTGGAAATTCTAATTGGAATCTGGCGCTTGGAGCTTCCGGAAGAGTTTTTACGCTCACGTCCGGCCGCCGATTCTCTCCTCCCCATACCCGTAAAACGCCTTTAAATACTTGAATTGCAGGCACTTTCCTTGAGTAATAGATGCCGATTCGGTGCAATCCAGAACTCAATTTCCACGTTCGTTCATCCTCCGCCATGCCCGTAAACTTGCGGTGCTCGGCGTGGCGCTTCTGGCGTTCGCCGGGCTGAGTGCGTTTGACCAGCCGGCGGGGACCAAGCTTTGGGACTTTTACGCGGGTACCCCCATCCAGTCTTCGGCGGCCGTGGCACACAATGGAATTGTGTACTTCGGCACGGATGCGGGAAAACTTTACTCCTTCTATTCGAACGGCGAAGGCAAGTGGGAATTCCCAACGCAAGGCCCGATCGTATCGTCACCGGCCATCGGTCCGGATGGGATCGTCTACATCGGATCATCGGATTCGCACATCTACGCCATCGAGCCGAGCGGGGTCGAGCGATGGCGCTTCAATGCCGATGGCGCAGTCTTGGCATCGCCCGCAGTGGGTGCGGGAGGCGTCCTTTATTTCGGCACCAAAAACGGTCGCTTCTTTGCGGTGCGTCCCGATGGAACAAAGTGGTGGGACGTGTCGCTCGACGATGCCGTGGTGGGTTCGCCCGCAGTGGGCCGGGATGGGACCATTTACGTTCCGGAGCGCAATGGAAAGCTTCACGCTTTCGCGCCGGACGGAAACAGCCGTTGGACTTTCAAGGCGCCCAAGATGATCATCTCATCGCCCGCCATCGGACACGACGGAACGATTTATTTCGGTTGCTTCGATGGTCATCTCTACGCGCTCACAAGTGGCGGCCAGAAGCGTTGGACTTATGCAACCGAAGCACCGGTCCGAGGCTCTCCCGCCATCGGATCGGATGGCACGATCTATTTCGGATCGGATGACAAGATGCTCTACGCCCTCGCTTCCGACGGCTTCAAGAAATGGACCTTTGCCGCGCGCGAAAAGATTCGGTCCACGCCGGCAATCACGGTGGATGGAACGATCATCTTTGGTTCATACGATCACAGCGTTTATGCGCTGAACCCTTCGGGTAACAAACGTTGGGAATTCGTCACCGACAATCTTGTGACCGCTTCACCGGCAATTGGCGTGGATGGAACAATCTTCTTCGGATCATGGAACAAACGCTTCTATGCAGTCCAAGGTGATTCCGTGCTCGCTCCCGGTGTGTGGGCCAAGTTCCGAGGCAACCTCGCACAGAGCGCCTACCTGGGAACGACTGCGGCCACGACCATTCAGGTCGCATCCACGACGACCGTCCCAGAAATGACCCAGCCGAGGAACGTGACTTGGATTGCTTCCAGCGATTCCCTGGATCAACCGGCCGCGACGGCAACAGCCGCGATCGAAACGCCCGTTGTTTCTGCGCCCGGTCCAGTTCCTGCACCCACGCCCCGGACAATCATCACCGAGGTGCCATCCACCAGGGAGCTGGAATACCAGCAACGTATCGCCGGTCTTGAATCCCAAATCGCCAATCTCAACGCAAAGGTCTCGCAACTGGAATCCACCCGCGTTGCCACGTCGACGATTTCAGCCGCCCAACCTGTGACCACCAGCGTCATCACCGAGTCCGCCGGTCACTCTCATGTTGATTTCAATTCCATGCCCGGGTCATCTGAGATGCGGACCATCACTCCCGGCGTCACCGAAATAACGACCAACGAGACCGTTACCACTTCGAACGAAACGCAGGCGAGCGAGATCATCGCCCAGTCTCAACCGCGGTCGGAGTTTGCTTCTCGCATCGATGACATGGAACAGCGCATGAAGAAGATGCGCGAAGAACTTGCCCGCACGCGCGCCGAGCGCGATGCCCTCAAGGAGAACGTCAAAAAGGCCACCACTAGCGATTACGAAAAGGTCGTCACCACCAGCGCATCACCAGCGGAAACAAAGGAAACAAGGAGCCCACCCGTTGTTTCCAGCGGTGCGAGCGATGCCGAACTCGAGCGCTGTCTCGAACGTCTTTACGGGCGCAAACGTTCCAGCCTGCAATCGACTTTGATTTCGCTGAATGAGGAATTGGCCAGTGCCCGCGTTGAGCGAGCCCGCATGCAACAGACACTTGCTGATGCCCTCGAAAGTAGTCCTTCAGCAGGGACCACCATCGTCCCGCGTGCGCAGCGTCCCACACCCAGGGCTGCGCCCCCCCAGTCTGGCAACACCGGCTACTGGGCGGAACCCGACCGTAAGCTCGCCGCTCAATCCGGGCAGACCCCGGGCGTTCCGGCGACCGGTCCGACTGCCGTTGCCAGCCAACCTGAATGGCTTGCTGAAGATCTCCGCGAACTTAACTCCGTGAATCCCGATCCGAACCTCAACGTCCCCGCACCCACCCCTGCCGTGCCTCAGGCCGCGAGCGCGCCCGGGATTGCCGCCGAGGAAGAGTCTGCAGTGAGAGTCGTCACGCGGAAGAAGAAGCCGGGTTTCTTTGCCCGCACCTTCGGCCGGATGTTTGGTCGCAAATCAGCCGAAGAAGAAGAAACGACTGTTGTTTCATCTGGCAATGTCACGTCGGTCGCAAACGCCGCTCAAGTTGCGCAGGCGAGACCTCGAAATCTGCCCACCACCGTTCCCAGCGCGAGCGTAAGTGCCGCGGGAACAGTTCGCCCCGACGGAAGTGTGTCGACCAATTTTCCCCGCGTTGCCTTCACCGGAGGCGGATCGTTCTTCGCCCCAGGCGGTGTGCCGGCAGTGGTGCCCGGCGTGACTCCCGAGGCCAAGCTGCCTGGATTCCCCAAATCGCCCGTCGCTGTCGCCCCGCTTCCAACGCGGCAGATGAATCCAGATCGTGCGGCTCCCGAAGGCCTGCAACGCATCGAGGTCAAGGAAAGCGTCACGGTAATCACCCCGGCCAACGCGTTGAGCGTGCAGATCATTTCGCCACCCGATGGCTCCACGCTCGCCAATCCCGTACTCGATCTTCGTGGCACCGCCAGTGGGAACGTTTCGCAGGTGATGGTCCGCGTTGGAAACGAATCCTTCGTCGCGGCCAGCGGCAAGACCTCTTGGCAACACTCCGCGCTTCTCAAAGCCGGCGTGAACATCGTCCGCGCACAGGCCCTGAATGCCACGGGCAAGGCATCCGCTGTGGTCGTGCATCAATACCTCTATTCCGAAGGGGGAACGATTCTCACGCTCAGCACAAAAGGTCAGGGACGCATCACCCCCGATCTCAACGGCCGCGCGGTTGAGCCCGGCTCCCCGGTTGTGCTCAAGGCCGAACCCGAACCCGGCTACGAATTCGTCGGTTGGCGTGGCATCAATTCCACCGCAACGGAAATCCGCTTCATTATGAACGAGAGCAAGGCCCTCGTCGCCGTCTTCCAACCCAAGCCCGGCGAAATCGGAATCGTTGCCGGCCGTTACGCCGGTCTGATTCATTCCGAGGACGTCATCGCCCCCCAGCGAAGCGGATACTTCGAACTGAACGTTCAGCAGTCCGGCGCCTTCAACGGCATGCTCAGCATCGGCGCGGCTAGTGCTCCTCTCGGTGGCCAGATCGATGCCTGGGGTCAGGGCCGGCAGATCTTCGAACGCCCCGGCGAGACTCCGCTCATCCTGAACTTTCAGATCGATCCCACCGGCAACAGCGACCGGATCGCCGGCAGCCTGGAAGCCGACGGCAACCGCATCTACCTCGGCGGTTTCCGCAGCGAACTCTCCGGTCTTTCCTCCGGCATCCGGGCCGGCAAATACACCATGATCCTCCCCAGCCCCACCAACACTTGGAACAGCCCTCTCGGTGACGGTTTTGGCGAGATCAACATCGCACCCACCGGAGTGCTCAGCTTCAACGGCGAGCTTCCCGATGGCACGATCATCAAGCAGAAATCTTACGTCTCCCGATCCGGCATCTGGCCCATGCACATCCCGCTTTATGGAGGCAAGGGCGTGCTCACCGGATGGGTCGTTATCACTCAGGACGAACAGATGGACATCCACGGCGACCTCCGCTGGATCACCCCCCCCGACCCGGCCGACACGTACTATCCCAACGGGTTCACCTCCCGCCGATTCGCCTTTGGTTCCTACTACGATCCCAACGCGCAGCCCAATGCCGGCGAAGTATCCGTCCACCTCCGCGGAGGCGGCCTGAACAAGCCCCTGAAACTTCAGGTGCCGGTCAAGATGGACGCGACCACCGGAATCATGAGCGGAACGTTCCTCCATCCCGACACCGGCAAGAATGTCGAATTCCGAGGCATCACCGTTCAGAAATCCGGCTGGCGCTCCGGCTACTTCCTCGGCACTGACCGCAGCGGGGTTGTGCACCTCAGCTCGCTCCGATAATTCGCCACTCGTTCCGTCTCAAGGTACGATCAGACTGACTGGTCTGACAATCGGCATTGCCTCTGATCGATCTTCCAATCCTCACACCAAATCCCCATCCCCCTGCCCTGCTGCCTTCTGCCAACATTCACCTCGTGGAAAACAAGAACTCCTCCAAA
This sequence comes from Verrucomicrobiales bacterium, assembly GCA_002715965.1. Taxonomy (GTDB): domain Bacteria; phylum Verrucomicrobiota; class Verrucomicrobiia; order Limisphaerales; family JAYPXF01. The sequence continues at coordinate 22,777 of PBAL01000044.1, forward strand.
TCGCTCTCAATTGCCATCGTCTCAGCGGCAGCAATTCTCTCCTACGGAATGATTTCCTTCGGCAACAGTGTGGAGTGGGCCGGCAAGGAAATCGGTGACGGACCGGACCGTTTCGGTTACGAGTTTTCCGGTTGGTTTGGCGAAGTCGAATTCCCCAGCCGGATCGAGGTGACGCTCAAAGAATCACCTTAGCATCGAGCGCTATCACAAGGACTCTATCACAAGGACTTATTCACCGACTTATCCAAACACAATATGTGGAAGAAATATGGTTAGATTCCCACAAATACTGTGATTTTCCCTTCAATACCCCCAATTAAAGTTTGTGTCGGAATTGTCAATCCGATAGGATCTTCAGGTCTAAGAGGTAGGCTGTTTAGCCGCCCCATTCGGGCCCTTCCCAGGCCGCCTTTCAGATACCACTCAAACCACGGAAAATGTGGCATTGTGGCGCTCTTAGAAAGCGCTTCTGCACCCTCCGATTATGGCTGAAGCAGACGACAAAACAGAATATACCGCGTCAGACATCGGGACCCTTGAAGGACTCGAAGCCGTCCGCGAAAAACCGGGCATGTACATCGGGGGCACCGATGAGCGCGCCCTCCATCACTGCGTTTCCGAGGTGCTCGACAACTCCGTGGACGAGCATCTCGCCGGTCATTGCAAGCGAATTGATGTTTCCATCCACGCCGACGGTTCGATCTCCATCAAGGACGATGGGCGTGGCATCCCGGTGGACATTCATCCCGAACACGGAATTCCTGCCGTCGAACTCGTCCTCACCACCCTGCATTCCGGCGGTAAATATGGTCAGGGCAATTACACCTTCTCCGGTGGCACCCACGGCGTGGGAGCGAAGTGTGTGAACGCGGTCAGCGAATGGTTCGAAGTGGAAGTCACTCGTGATGGCAAAGTCCATCGCATGGAATTTGAACGGGGCGAAACCTGTAAAAAACTTGAGGTGATCGGCTCCGCGAAAGGAACCGGCACCTTGATCACCTTCATGCCCGATCCGCAAATCTTCAAGGAGACCACCGAGTTCCAGTTTGAGATGATCTCCAAACGTCTCCGCGAATTGGCCTTCATCAACAGCGGACTGGAAATCGTCTTTCACGACGAACGCCGGGAAGAAGGCGGAAAGGAGACCTACCTCTACAAGGACGGGATCTCCGAGTTCGTCAAACAGCTCAATCAAAGCAAAACCGTCCTCTTCCCAAAAACGATCAGCATTCGTCGCGAGGACGTTGTTGAAACCGACGGCAAGAACGTGCAGATCCACATCGACGTCGTGTTGCAATACAACGACAGCTACAACGACCAGGTTCTCTGCTACACCAACACAATTCATAACCCCGATGGCGGAACCCACCTCTCCGGTTTCAAAGCGGCTCTCACGCGCGCCATCAACCAATACGCCAAGGCCAACAGCCTCCTGAAGGACAAGGATCCCCAACTCACTGGCGATGACATCCGCGAGGGTCTGACCGCCGTCATCTCCGTCAAACACAGCGATCCGAAATTCGAATCCCAGACCAAGGTGAAACTCATCTCACCCGAAGTTGAAAAGATCGTCAGCCAGAGCGCCTACGAGGGATTCATGACCTACTTCGACGCCAATCCCTCGATTGGCAAAAAGATCGTTGAAAAATCCGTGAACGCAGCCCGTGCCCGCGAGGCCGCGCGCAAAGCTCGCGAGACCGTTCGTAAGACAGCCATGGCCGGTGGTGGCCTCCCTGGCAAACTCGCCGACTGTTCCGATCGAGATCCGAACAACACGGAACTCTACATTGTTGAGGGAGATTCTGCAGGTGGCTCCGCCAAGCAGGGACGCGATCGGAAATTCCAGGCGATCCTCCCCATCCGCGGTAAGCTCATCAACGTCGAGAAAGCCCGCCTCGACAAGGTCCTTCAAAACAACGAAATCCGCACCATGATCACCGCGGTCGGCACGGGTATCGGTGCCGGCGAAGGCGAAGGCGCGTTCAACATCGAAAAGCTCCGTTACCACAAGATCATCATCATGACGGACGCGGACGTGGACGGCTCCCACATCCGCACCTTGCTGCTGACCTTCTTCTATCGGCAGATGCCCGACCTCATCAAGAACGGGAACGTCTACATCGCCTGCCCACCGCTCTACCAGATCTCCCGGCGCAAACGCGTCGAATACGTTGACGACGATCCCTCACTGAACAAGATCCTCATCGAACTCGGCACCGAAGACGTGAAACTTCACGACCTCGCGAGCGACGCCGAGATCCCCTCGAAGAAACTCGCCGAGATTCTCGAACTCCTCGAATCCCTCGACAAATTTGCCGCGGCCGTCCGTCGCCACGGTGGCGATTTCGAGGACTTCCTCACCCATCGCAATCCGAACACCTACGAATTGCCGCGTCATTTAGTGGTGGTTCGCGAAGGCAACGAGGAGAAAGTTCATTACTTCCGCACCGACGCTGAGTTCAGCAAGTTTGGCGAAGAGAACGACGATCTCGATTTGTTCGAAAAGGAAGAAGAAGAGGAGGACGAGCAAGCCGAGGAAGCCACTACAAACGCCAAACCGGGCGCAAAACGCGAAGGCCCGACCCGACGCGCACGCCACGTCGAACTCCACGAGAGCAAAGCCATCCAAACCCTCCTTGGCCAGCTATCCCGCAAGGGACTCGACGTCGAACACTATTCCGCGCAGGACAAACCACTCTTCGAACTCATCGAAGGCGAAGGCGAAAAGGCCAAGACCACTCCCTTGTTTTCCATCCCTGAAATCCTCGAAGGCATCAAGGAGTGCGGCAAGAGCGGCATTCAACTGAAACGCTTCAAAGGACTGGGCGAAATGAACCCGAAGGAACTCTTCGGTACGACCATGGATCCCAACTCCCGCAAACTCCTCCGCGTCGACCTTGCCGACGCCGTCGAAGCCGAGGAAATGTTCACCCGCCTCATGGGCAGCGAAGTCGAGCCCCGGCGTCAGTTCATCGAAGACAACGCCCTCAACGTCCGAAATCTCGACGTCTGAGTCTCGATGAAACCACAGATGCACACAGATTCACACAGATCGGTTACATCAGAGAGAGGCGTCCGATTCCCGTCCGGCAACCAGCAACAATTCAACCGCACCCTGAAGCGTTGCCAGAAAACCCAGACAAAGGAATGGAGACAAAGAAATTCTCAAACACCAATTCCCATGTCCCCATTCCTTTGTCTTCTCCAAAACACCTTTCTGGGTCTTCAACCCAACCACGAACGGACCCCCTCCATCATCCCCGTTCCCTCCTGTTAAACGACTCCACACATGGCCGACGAAAACGAACCCGAAAACCCCGAGAAAAAGGAAACCTCAACGCCCGAACACGGCGCCACTCCCGAATCCTCGGATACCCCTGAGTCAACCGACGCGCCCGGGTCCGGCGAAACCAAGGAAGCACCCAAGCAACCCAACCAGTTGCCGGTGACCAACACCCCCCTCTTTGCCGCGAACGAAAACGTCCAGAAGATCAACGTCGCCGACGAGATCAAGAACTCCTTCCTGGACTACTCGATGTCCGTCATCATCTCCCGCGCTCTGCCCGACGCGCGCGACGGCTTAAAACCCTCCCAACGCCGGCTCCTCTACTCCATGAACCAGCTCGGCATCACCCCGAGCAAGAAGCACCTCAAGTGCGCCAAGATCGTCGGCGAATGCATGGGCAACTATCACCCGCACGGTGACCAGGCCATCTACCCGACCCTCGTCCACATGGCGCAACCCTGGGCCATGCGCGACACCCTCGTCGACGGCCAGGGCAACTTCGGATCCGTCGAGAACGATCCCCCCGCTGCCATGCGTTACACCGAGGCGCGTCTCACGCACCTCGGGTCCATCATGATGGACGACATGGACAAGGACACCGTTGACTTTGTCCCCACCTACGACGAAGCCAGCCAGGAACCGGTCGTCCTCCCCAGTGCCTTTCCGCAACTCCTCGTCAATGGCGGCACCGGCATCGCTGTCGGCATGGCCACCAACATGGCCCCCCACAACCTCGGCGAAGTCATCGACGGCATCTGCACCCAGATCGACAACCCGCAGATCACCATCGACGAACTCCGCACCCACATCAAGGGACCCGACTTCCCCACCGGCTGCGTCATCTGCGGCATGGAAGGCATCGGCAAATACTTCAACACCGGCCGCGGCAGCGTCAAAGTCCGCGGACGCGTCGGCGTCGAGACCCTCAAGGGCAACAAGGAACAACTCGTCATCACCGAGATCCCCTTCAACGTCAACCGCGCCACCCTCGTCTCCCGCATCGCCGAACTCGTCAACGAAAAGACCCCCGGCTTCACCGACATCTCCGGCGTCCGCGACGAATCCGACGAACGCACCCGCGTCGTCGTCGAACTCAAACGCGATGGCATCCCCAAGGTCATCATCAACAACCTTTATAAGAACACCTCCCTTGAAACCAGCTTCTCGGTCAACGCCCTCGCCATCGATCACGGCCGGCCCAAGACCCTGAACCTCAAGGAACTCATCAACTGCTACATCGAGCACCGGCGCGAAGTCGTCCTGCGCCGCACCAAATACCTGCTCAAGAAAGCCGAAGACCGCGCCGAAACCCTGGAAGGCTACATCATCGCCCTCCAGAACCTAGACACCTTCATTGACATCATCCGCAACTCCAACAACCGCGAAGAAGCCAAGATCAAGCTCCTCGCCTTCGAGTGGAACAAACAACAGGTTGAAACCTGGGGCGTCTTCCTCCGCGACAACGCCAACATCGACGAGACCGGCCAATACGCCCTCTCCGAACGGCAGGTCAACGCCATCCTCGAACTCCGCCTTTACCAACTCACCGGACTCGAAATCGACAAGGTCCGCAAAGAATACAGCGAACTCCTCGAGACCATCAAAGACCTCCTCGACATCATCGCCCGCGAAGAACGAGTTCTCACCATCATCAAGGAAGAACTCACCGTCATCCGCGAAAAATACGCCACCCCGCGACGCACCGACATCGTCCCCGACGAAGGCGAGATGGCCATCGAAGACCTCATCGCCAACGAGCCCGTCATCATCACCCTCACTCACAACGGACTCATCAAGCGCACCAACATCAGCTCATACCGCGCCCAACGACGCGGCGGCAAAGGCGTGCGCGGCATGGAAACCAGGCAAAAAACCAGCGTCGAAGGCAGCGACAACGACTTCATCGAACACCTTTTCACCGCCAGCACCCACGACTACCTCATGTTCTTCACGAACACCGGTCGGGTCTACGTCGAGCGCGTCCACGAAATCCCGGACCTCGGACGCACCTCCAAAGGCAAAAGCATCGCCAACGTCCTCGAAATGCAATCCGGCGAAAAAGTCGCGGCGATGAAACGCATCGAAGGCAAATACGACGACCAGAAGAACGACGTGACCCTCAAGCAGGACGACAAAAACATCTTCTTTGCCACCCAAATCGGCACCGTCAAAAAGACCACCCTCAGCGACTTCGCCAACGTTCGTAAAGGCGGCATCATCGCCATCAAGATCAACGAAGGCGACGACCTCATCGACGTCAAACTCACCGACGGACACGACGAAGTCGTCCTCATCACGCACAAGGGACTCAGCATCCGCTTCAACGAAGACAACGTCCGCTCCCAAGGCCGGAACACCGCCGGCGTCCGCGGCATCAAAGTCGGCGCTGACGACCGCGTCGTCTCACTGGCCATCGTCGAAAGCGACCACACCCTCCTCGTCGCAGCCGAAAACGGCATCGGCAAACGCACCGTCTTCGACGAATACCGCGTACAATCCCGCGGCGGCAAAGGCATCATCACCATGAAAACCACCGACAAGACTGGAAACGTCGTTGGTGCCCTGAGCGTTCGTGACAACGACGAACTCATGCTCATCACCACCAAGGGCATCATGGTCCGCACCAAGATCGCCGACATCCGCACCACCGGCCGCAACACCCAAGGCGTCAAACTCATCGACCTCACCGGCAAAGACAAACTGCAAGCCATCGCCCCGGTAATCTCCGAAGACGAAAACGAATCCGACCAAGACACCGAAGGCGACGACTCCGCCCCCGAACAAGCCCCCTTGGTCTGAAAAGGAACACCGTTCCGTCCACCCCAAAAACCTCGTTTCGAAGCTCCGCTTCGTCGCGTGCCAACACGCTTCCGATCTGTTCAACCACCGCCCCGGATTCTAGGGCGTGTCTTCAAAGTCTCATTTGAGCCAGTCTAGGATCGCGGCCAACCCGGAAGATCTCACGCTCTATTTCTTCGATCAGGAGGCGGACCAGGTGATGAGCTGGTATCAGGACGAAAAACCTTTGAAGGACGCGCCGGTCGCGGAAAAACTGTTCGCGCTGATCAACCGGCACCTGGTGCAGATTGCGCCGTGCGAGGACTTCACCGGTGCGGTTTACTTCCGTGCGCTTCAGCCGTGCTCCAAGCTGCATCCGCTCAGTCTTGATTCGCAGGAGCGCTCCGGTATCTGCGTTTCTTCCAGACGATTCTCAAAGAGGCCGAGGAGAACGGAGAAACCCCTCGACGGGACAAATGGGGCCGTATGTGATCGGGCTGTTTTACCTCGGCATCATCACTTACTGGCTCAACGACATTTCGCCGGGCAAAGGACGCACGCTGGCTTTCCTCGATCGTTCGCTTCAATTGGGAACGTCCTTCGGCAAGAAAGGAGGCTGGGAATGGTAGACAGCGAAAAAGGATCGACGAAACGCGCCTTTCGCCTCGGCAACCTGAGCGCGGGCATTGCCGGCAGTTACATCGGTTACCGGATTCAGAATCTTTACCTCGATCAGGAAACCAGCGAGCAGAAACGCGAGGGGCTCAATCAACAGGCGTCAGCGAAGATTCTAGAGGAACTGCAACATCTGCGCGGTCCGGTGATGAAGCTTGGCCAGATGCTCAGCATGCAGAGCGACGCGCTTCCGCCTGAGGTGATCGACGAGTTGGCCGCGCTTCAGATGCAGGCCCCGTCGATGCATCCGACGCCCATGCGCACGCAATTTCGCAATTCGCTGGGCAAGAATCCGGAAGAGCTGTTCAGAGAATTTGATCCCGAACCCTTTGCGGCAGCATCGCTCAGACAGGTTCATCGCGCGAAAACGAAGAAAGGCGAAACGGCCACCGTGAAAATCCAATACCCGACCATCCGCAAAGTGATCGAAAGCTTCCATGACAAGCTGCGCGACGAATGTCTGAACCGCGAGATCTTTGGCAACCTGAAGGAGGCCCGGGTTGTCATCGAACAATGGCGCCTCCACTATAACGAGCAGCGACCACACAGCTCCTTGGGTTATCAGACCCCGGCGGAGTTCAGCGGTCGCGCCATCGTTGGCAGTGGTCTCCGGTCGGGCTTCGCCCTCCCTGC